>NZ_JBHUGZ010000007.1:0-847917 GCF_042682145.1 Mesorhizobium newzealandense
TGCGTATAGTCCCATAGCGCGCTTGTGTCCACCTTCGCGGAATGCGTATCAGCGCGATCCGGCTTTCTTCGACTTCTACCGGTCGATGAATGCCTATGGTACGGCGCTGGACAACACCGGGACGACCATGGTGCTGTCGCCGAGCTCTGAGTTCTTCCGCTTCTTCCGCGATCCCGACGGCAAGGAGGGACCGGCGAAGCCGGTTTCGCCCGCGCCAACCGCTCCGGCGACGGCACCCGCCGCGCCGGCGGCACAGCCGAGCACCGGCCAGTAGCGGCCGGTGCAGGATTTTCTCGCTGCCATGGGCCTCGTCCTTGTGATAGAAGGTCTGGTCTATGGCGGCTTTCCCGGCCTTGCCAGGAAGCTCGCCACTGAAGTTCTGTCGCTGCCCGAGAACGCGTTGCGGGTTGCCGGGCTGGCGGCAATTGCGATCGGCGTCGGCATCGTCTGGCTGGTGCGAAGCGGGTGACTGCGGCGAGCTTCGGTCCCCGGGATACGAGGTTCGATCCCGGGACACGAGCTTCGATCCACGGGATACGAGCTTCGATCCAGGGATACGAGCTTCGATCAAAGGGATACGAGCTTCGATCCAGGGATACGAGCTTCGATCCAAGGGATAACGGATGATTTATCCTCTGCCGTTAGTCATAGCCGCAAACGTGCCGTATTTTTTGCCAACATGGCGCGACGCGGCGTTTTCGTCGAAGCGCTTTTCTTTTCAAGAATACCGGGAGGCTTCTCGATGACATCCAACACCCTTTTGCGCGCGGCACGGCGGACGTTCATCGCCGGCGCGGCAGCACTTCTTGTCAGCGCCGCCGCTGTCCCATCCTTCGTGACGCCGACATTTGCCGCCGACGGACCCGCTTCGGTCGCCGATCTGGCGGAAGGTCTGCTTGGCGCGGTGGTCAACATCTCGACCTCGCAGACGGTGAAGGGTACCGAAGGTCCGGGAGCGGTGCCGATGCCGCAGTTGCCAGAGGGCTCGCCCTTCCAGGATTTCTTCGACGATTTCTTCAAGAACCGTGGTGGCGACAAGGACAATGGCGGGCAGAAGGTGCAGTCGCTGGGCTCCGGCTTCGTCATCGACGCGGAGCAAGGCATCGTCGTCACCAACAACCACGTCATCGCAGATGCTGACGACATCGAAGTCAATTTCTCGGATGGCATCACGCTGAAGGCGACGTTGGTCGGCACCGACACCAAGACCGATGTCGCGGTGCTCAAGGTCGACCCGAAAGGCCACAAGTTGACGGCGGTGAAGTTCGGCGATTCCACCAAGATGCGCGTCGGCGACTGGGTCATGGCGATCGGCAATCCGTTCGGCCTCGGCGGCACGGTGACGGTCGGTATTGTCTCGGCCCGCAACCGCGACATCAATTCCGGTCCCTATGACGACTTCATCCAGACCGATGCCGCGATCAACCGCGGCAATTCCGGCGGTCCGCTGTTCAACAGCGCGGGTGAGGTCATCGGCATCAACACCGCGATCATTTCCCCGTCCGGCGGTTCGATCGGTATCGGCTTCTCCATCCCCTCGCAGCTCGCCTCCGGCGTCGTCGACCAGTTGCGTCAGTTCGGCGAAACGCGGCGCGGCTGGCTCGGCGTGCGCATCCAGCCGGTGACCGACGACATCGCAGAGAGCCTTGGCATGGCGACCGCCAAGGGCGCGCTGGTTGCCGGCGTCATCAAGGGCGGCCCTGTCGACAACGGCACCATCCAGGCCGGCGACGTCATCATCAAGTTCGACGGCAAGGATATCCATGAAATGCGCGACCTGCCGCGCGTCGTCGCCGAAAGCCCGGTCGGCAAGGCGGTCGATGTGCTGATCGTGCGCAAGGGCGTCGAGCAGACCGTGAAGGTGACGCTCGGCCGGCTCGAGGACGGCGAGAAGCTCGCCAGCGGCGAGGACGGCAGCAACACCGACCAGGACAAGGGCGACAAGGCTCCGGCGGTTTCGACGGCTTCGGTGCTCGGCATGACCGTCGGCGAACTGAACGATGAGACACGCAAGAAGTTCAGCATTGCCGCCGACGTTTCCGGCGTCGTCATCACCGACGTCACCAAGGACTCGGCCGCCGCCGAACGTGGCATCCAGCCGGGCGAAGTGATCACCGAGATCGCGCAGGAGTCGGTTGCCACGCCCAAGGACGTCATGGACCGGATCGGCGCCTTGAAGGAACAGGGACGCAAGAACGCGCTGCTGATGCTGGCGTCGAAGACCGGCGAGCTCAGGTTCGTGACGATCCGGATGGACTGAAGTCGGGAAAAGCTTGTAATGCCCTGATTTTGAGTAGAAAAAAGGCGGCTATCGAGCCGCCTTTTTTCTTGCCTGCCAGTCCTTGCGCGACAATCTGTAGAGGACATGCCGCTTGAGCGCTGGGTGGCTGTCCGGGACGTCGGGATGGTCGAAATCGCCGGCCGGGTCGACGCTCATGCCGAGGCGTTTCATGACGGCGGTGGAGCGATGGTTGTCGTAGACCGCGAAAGACACGATTTCGTCCAGGCCGAGCGTTTCGAAACCGTAGGCGAGCCAGGCCTCGGCCGCCTCGGTGACGTAGCCCTTGCCCCAGAATTCCGGGGCGAGACGCCAGCCGATCTCTATCGTGCCGGCAGGCAGGACGTCGATATCTTCCGTCCCGGTCAGCCCGACAAAGCCGATGCACTCGCCCGTCGCCGCAATCTCGGCAGCGGCGAAGCCATGGCCGTCCTCATCGATCCACGCGCGGACCTCGTCCATCTTGGCATCCGCGGCGGCGCGGTCGCGGCGGAACGGAAAGAACTCCATCACCTGTTCGTCGGAGTTGATCCGGTGGAACAGTTCGCGGTCGCGATCCTCCCAGTTGCGCAGGATCAGGCGCTCGGTACGCATTGGTTTCATTGCACAAACTCTTGCTGCCTGTAGCCCTGTATATAGAGCAATGCGGTCAGGTCGCCATGGTCGATGCGGACCTTTGCCTGCGCCGCGACCGTCGGCTTGGCATGGAGGGCGACACCGGTGCCGGCCAGCCGGATCATGTCGAGATCATTGGCACCGTCGCCGACAGCGATGGCGTCGGCGGGCGTCAGGCCGAGGCGTGTGGAAATCTCGAGCAGCGCATCGGCCTTGGCGGCGCGGCCGAGGATCGGGTCGCCGACCAGCCCGGTGAAGCGGCCGTCCTGTTCGAGCAGGCGATTGGCGCGGTTCTCCTGGAAGCCAAGCATGGCCGCGATGCGCGTTGTGAACACCTCGAAGCCGCCGGACACGAGTGCCGTCCAGGCGCCATTGGCGCGCATGGTCCGCACCAGCGTGCGGCCACCCGAGGCCAGCGTCAGGCGATTGGCGACGATCCGGTCGACCACGGCGGCATCGAGGCCCTTCAGCAACGCCACCCGCTCGCGCAAGGCCGGTTCGAACGCGATCTCGCCATTCATCGACCGCGCGGTGATGGCGGCAACCCGATCCTTGACGCCGATCTCGTCGGCCAGCTCGTCGATGCATTCCTGGTCGATCATGGTCGAATCCATGTCGGCGATGAGGATCTTCTTGCGCCGGGTTTCCGCCTGCTGGACGATCACGTCGACCGGTTCAGTAGCGAGTGCGGTGCGCAAGGCGGCACTCGTCTCGGCGGCGTCAGCCTCCCGCGGCAAGGCAAGATCGCAGGCAATCCCGTCGGCAAGCCAGACAACAGCGCTTGCGCCGACCGACCGTGACGCCATATTCGCAAGCGACAGCGACAAAGCGCGGTCGGCGGGACGGGAAACAAGCGTGGCGATGAGCGGCATGGAAGATTCCGGCGGACAGGCGGGCGAGGGCCGCGTGAAGAACGCGATCCTGATAGCCGGACCGACCGCCAGCGGCAAGTCGGCACTGGCGCTCGATCTGGCCGAGCGCAAGGGCGCCGTTATCGTCAACACCGATTCCATGCAGGGCTATTCGGTGCTCGACGTGCTGACCGCCCGGCCGGGAGCGGCCGACCTCGCCCGCGCGCCGCATTTTCTCTACGGCCATGTCCACCCGGCCACAGCCTATTCCACCGGCGCCTGGCTGCGCGACGTGATGAAGCTGATCGACGACGGTACGCTCTGCGGGCGACCTGACGGCACGGTTTTCGAACGGCCTGTAATTTTTGTCGGTGGCACCGGGCTCTACTTCCGTGCGCTTGCCGAGGGCATTTCGGAAATGCCCGACATTCCGCAGCGGATCCGTGACCGCTGGCGCTATGAGTTGAAGGAGCAGGGCGCCGTCAAGCTGCACAGCCTGCTGCTGCGCGAGGATTCGGCGTCAGCCATGATGCTGAAGCCGACCGACAGCCAGCGCATCGTGCGGGCACTGGAGGTGCTCGACGCGTCGGGCCGTTCGATCCGGGACTGGCAGGCGGAGCGCGGCCAGCCGCTCATCGACAGGCAGAGCGCGCGTTTCTTCGTGATCGACCCGGACCGGGCCGCGCTGGTCGACCGCATCGAAAGACGCTTCGACCAGATGCTGGACAAGGGCGCGCTGGACGAGGTCAGGCGGCTATCGGCGCTTGGCCTCGATCCCGACCTGCCGGCGATGAAAGCGATCGGCGTTCGCGAACTGCAGGCCGCGATGGCAGGCGAGATTGGCTTTCCCGAGGCGATCGAGCGCGCCAAGATCGCAACCAGGCAATATGCCAAGCGGCAGACGACCTGGTTCAGGCATCAATTGGGGCCGGAATGGCTGAGATTGCGCCCCGGTGATGATCTGGAAACCACGATCTGATCGCTTGTTTCCCCTGCAACCTGAAAAGTTGACTTGCAAGCAAAGGTTCGCGTTGCGGTTGTCGGGATTAACCCTCCGTAAGCCCGCCCATGCCATAAGGTCAGTGGGCACTTTTCCAACGGGGAGCAGATGCGTTTCCACAAGGCGGAATCAGCATTTTTCGTCTTTATCTTCGTGATCCTGGCCGCCGGCCTGGTGACGCTGCATGCCTTTGGGCTTCTGCAATCCTTCGCCACCGAGCTGCATACGGCTTCGGGCATGGACAAGGTCATCTATCTCAACAAGCTGCTGTTCGCGACCGGCGTGCTTTTGGCCACGGCGCTGTTCTTCGGCATCTTCTTCATCTATCCGCTGATCCGCAAACAGGCGACTGAGGAAGGCAAGCTGCGCGCCATGACGGTGTCGCTCAGCGCCCGCTCAGAGACGCTCGAGCATGCGGCCCTGACCGACGGCCTGACCGGCATGCAGAACCGGCGCTATTTCGACGATGCGCTGAAGGAGTATCTCGAGGAGTTTCGGCGCATCGAAAAGCCCGTCGGGCTGATGATCCTCGATCTCGACCATTTCAAGCAGGTCAACGACACCCATGGTCATGACGTCGGCGACGAGGTGCTCAAGGCCGTCGCGAACTGCCTCAAGGACATGACACGCTATCACGACGTGGTGGCGCGATTGGGCGGCGAGGAGTTCGCCGTGGTGACGCCCAACATGGATGCCGAACTGCTGGGCAAGTTTGCCGAGCGCATCCGCAAGGCGATCGCCAACATGTCGGTGCTGTCAGGCAATGTCCGCCTCAAGATCACCACCAGCGTCGGTCTGGCCGTATGGGACCGCAAGGAAACCGCGGAAGAGTTCTATCGCCGCGCCGACCGCCAGCTCTATGAGGCGAAGAGGCAAGGCCGCAACCGCGTCTGCGCCTAAAATCCTGAAGAAGAATTCATGAGGCCGGTCGTCTGACGCGGCTTTCTCGACTTCCGGCGCTCACGGACCTAATGTCCGCTCCGCTCCGGTTTCTCGAAAGCCACGTCATTCAACTCGGCCTGATGAATTCCCTTTCGGGATTTACCCAAGCTCGCCAACCACGCAGAGCCCTTGGAAGCTTGACGCGGCTCTCAACCGGTCGGAGGAACGGCGTGGGCCTGTAGGCTCAATCGTTTTGCGGGCGCAGGCCGAAGGTCGCGGGCTTGAGACCGTAGCGCATGTCGAAATCATCATCCGATTGCACGCGGGTGGTGGCCGGCGGCTTGCGGTAGTCGGGATCGCCGGCCTGGCGGCCGGAATCGACGACTTCGGCGAAGGCCATCGCCTGCGGTGTCGGCTTCGGCACGTTGCGCAGCCGCTCGACGATCGCCACCAGATCGATATCGTCGCCTGACTTCGATGATGCGGCCTCTTCGCGCTTGGCTGTGCCGGGGAGCAATTCCGAGGACAGTTTTTCGAACTTCAGCCGCATGGTCGTCGCCACGCCTTCGCCAAAGGCAATGGCTTCGCGCTGGCCCATGGACGACAGGAAGGCCAGCGTCGAGGCGGAGGAGTCGGCAATCGCCGAGCGGATGATCGCCTGGTCCTGCTCATTGGCAAGCCGCATGGCGAAGAAGGTCGAGCATTGCGACAGGATGGTCGGGTCGAGCTCACCCGGGCGCTGTGTGACGACGCCGAGATAGCAGCCATATTTGCGGCCTTCCTTGGCGATGCGCGACAGCGCGTGCCTGGTCGGCGCGAAGCCGAGACGCGGATCGGCCGGCATATAACGGTGCGCTTCTTCGCACAAAAACAGAAGCTGCAGCTTGCCCTCGCTCCACAAAGCAAGGTCGAAGGCCAGGCGCGCCAGCACCGAACAGACGGAATTGACCACTTCGGACGGCATGCCGGCCATCTCGAAGCAGGTCACCGGGCGGCCATGATGCGGCACGCGGAAGAGATTGCCGATCGTCTCGTGGATGGTGTCCTCGATCAGGCGCGAGTTGAACATAAAGCGGTAGCGTGGATCGGCAGCCGCCGATTCGACGCGCGTCTTCAGGGATTTCAGCGTCGGGCGATCGGTCTTGCTTTCGAGCATGCCCATACGCTCGTCGATCTGCTTGATAAGGTCGGCGATACGGTAAGGCACCGGCGTATCGGCGGTCAGCGCATCGCTGCCGCGCCTGATGTAGCTGCCCGAATTCGGATTGCGGTAAAGGTTCTTGGCGGCGGGGATAAGGTCGCGCAAGGCGTCGATCTCTTCCGGCACGGTCTCGCGGCCGCGGAACAGCACCTCGGCGAATTCCTCCAGCCTGAACATCCAGAACGGAAGGTCGAGCGTCTTGGAATCGACCCTGACGCAATATTCGGGCAGCGACGCGGCGAACTCGTTGTGCGGATCGAGGATCAGAATGCGCAGGTCCGGCCGCGCCGCGATCGACTTGCGCAGCAGCAGCGAGACGGCGGTGGATTTGCCGACGCCGGTGGTGCCGACAATGGCGAAGTGACGCGCCAGCGTATCGTCGATGGCGATGTTGGCGGCGATCGTCTCATCCTGGGAGAGCGTGCCGATGGTGATCGAATGACGCCCGGCCAGATCATAGACCGCCTGCAAGTCACGGGTGCGGATGCGATGGGCGATGGCGCCGATATGCGGATAGGTGGTGATGCCGCGGTCGAAGATCGGCTTGGCGCCGGGCTCGGCTCCGTCGCGGACTTCGCCGATCAGCTCGATGCTGACCTCGATCGGGTTTTGGCCTTCATTGCTCCAGGCGCGGTCCGACTTGCCGATCCCGTAGACCAGGCCGACGGTTCGCGTGGATCCGAGATTGATGGAAATCATCTTGCCGACCGTCCACAGGCCGGTCACCGCGCCGTCAACATCGTCCGCATAGGCGCTGATGGTGGCGCGCGCGCCATCGCATTGCACGACATTGCCCAGAATGCGCCTGTCGTTCTGCTCCGCGGTGCGGCGCTCCTGCGATGTCGGTTCTCCAACGGAGGCTTCGCGTTCGACATACATGGACAGGCCAATCCCCATTTCCCCTGGAGCATCGATCCTACAGGAATGGGGTTAAGGTGGGGTGAGGTCGGATGGTGTAGAGACGATTAAGGTTGCCGTGAAAATTGTCGCGAGACCGCTCTTCTCCATCGGTGGTATTTCGTTATAATGGACGTATGGATGATATAGCGAACGATATTTCCTCGACCATAGGCAGAAGAATACACGCCGAGAGGATCGTACGGGACTGGTCTCTGGCCGAGCTTGCGGAGCGGTCGGCTGTGTCGAAGGCGATGCTGAGCACGATCGAGCGCGGCAAGACCAGCGCGACGGCGGCACTTCTGGTGCGTATCGCGGCGGCCTTCGGCATGACGCTGTCGACGCTCATCGCGCGCGCCGAATTGCAAGGCGGCGGGCTGCTGCGCGTAGCCGATCAACCGGTGTGGCGCGATCCCGATACCGGCTATGTCAGGCGGCATCTGTCGCCCGCCTCGGATATGCCGCTGGAACTGATCAGGGTCCAGTTGCCGGCGGGCGCCAGGGTCAGTTTTCCCGCCGCTTCCTACGCTTTCATCAAGCAGCAGATATGGCTGATTTCGGGGCGGCTGGACTTCACCGAGGGCGATGTGGTGCACAGGTTGGAGCCGGGCGACTGCTTGGCGCTCGGCGCACCATCGGACTGCACCTTTAACGCCCTGGAACCGGGCGCCGACTATCTCGTCGCGCTGGTCAGGGGTTGAACTGATGGCCAGACGACCAAAGCGCTCCCACAATGGGGGGCCGCCTCTCGATGAGTACAAGGGGCCGCCATGGGGCAAGGGCGATCCCTACATCTTCCTTGCCTGGCAGGCCGCTCATGCCAAGGCGTGGAAGGCGCCAAGCCGCGAGATCATGCTGCTGCGCATGGACAAGGCCGAAAGGCTGGGCCTGACCTATGAGGAGTATACGCTCGAGATTCTGGAGCGCGGGCGGCATCTCAGGGAAGAAGACACCGAACGCATCAGCGCCATCAAGGCGGCACGAAAGCGTCGCCGCGCGCGCCATCTGGACTGACGGCAGTGCCGTGCCATCGCAATCACAGGACATCCTGCACATGAGCTCGATCGAGATCGGAACCCTGAACCCGGCTGCCGAGTCGCAGGACATGCTGGCCGAACTGCTGGTCGCAACGGTAGCGGCCGGAGGATCGGTCAGCTTCATGCATCCGCTGGCGCCGGAAGCGGCAAGCGCATTCTGGGAGAAGTCGCTGGCTGCGGCGGCAAGAGGGGAAAGGGCGGTGCTTGGCGCCTGGGACGGCAAGGTTCTGGTCGGCACCGTGACCTTGCTGCTCGATTGCCCGCCCAACCAGCCGCACCGGGCCGAGATCGCCAAGCTGATGACACGCGTCGATTATCGGGGCAGGGGCGTGGGAACGCGCCTGATGCGGGCGGCCGAGAGCCTCGCCGTGCAGCAGGGTCGCACGCTTCTGGTTCTGGATACCGCCACCGAAGAGGGCGCTTCCGGCCTCTATGAGAAACTTGGTTTCACGCTGGCGGGCGAGATCCCGGACTATGCCTTGAAGCCGCATGGCGAGCTGACCGGCACGCTCATCTACTGGAAGCGGATCGGGTCAATGCTGTAACCAGTCACGCCGGCGCGGAATCGGAGAGACGCGATAGCAGCCATTGGCGGAAATCCTGCTCGGCGCCGGTCAGGCGCGCGGTCGAGGCCCTCGTCAGAAAATGGCCCGAACTGCTGGAAAGTTCGAAGTCGGAAAGCCTGACCAGCGTGCTGGCGTCGAGCGCCGCATCGACCAAAGGCCGTGAGCCCAGCAGCACGCCGGCGCCGGCGCTCGCCGCTTCCATGGCGGCGACGAAACTGTCGAAGCGATGCGATCGCCTGGGGTGGCCAGCCAATCCTGAGGCCGCGAACCATTCCGCCCACATCTCGCGCGCGCCGGCGACCAGAAGCAGCGGCAGGGAGGTCCAGTCGGCACCGCTCGCCAGGCCGGGGGCGGCCACGGGCACCAACCGCTCGGTGGTCAGCCTGTCGGCTTCGCGGCCGGGAAAGGATCCGTTGCCGAAGCGGATGTCGAGCACCGAGCCCGGCAGGTCGTAGTCGGTTGGGCGATGGATCGTCACCAAATCGAGCTGGATGCGTGGCAGCGCCTTCGCCAGATCGGGCAGTGCCGGGACGAGCATCAGCAGAGCAAAGGAGATCGGCGCTCGAACGGTCACGGTCTGGACGGCGCGCGGCTCGAACAATTCCGCGGTGCTGTTGCCGATGGTGGCGAAGGCCGACTGGATGTGGGGCAGGTAGGCGGCACCTTCCGGCGCCAGCGCGACACCGCGCGCAAGCCTGGAGAACAGGCGCGTCTTCAGCCGTTCCTCGAGTAGCCGGATGTGCTGGCTGACGGCCGCCTGGGTCAGGCCGAGTTCAGCCGCCGCGGCGGTGAAATTCGACAGCCTCGCCGCGGCTTCGAAGCTGCGCAGCCAGTCAAGCGGCGGCAAGGGTAGGATCGTTCGAGACATTAGCAATTTATGGTCATTGGCCAAAAAATGATAATTTGAGTTATGCCTATCGCGCGGTCAACATGCAATCGAAACCTGCGGATCGGACCGCAGGCGCAGCGGACAGGAACGGATCTCCATGCTCACCCACGCGCTGATCGGCGACGAAGGCAGAACAATCGAACTTGGCTGGAAGGACGGGACGCGCACCCGCTTTCACGCCATGTGGCTGCGCGACAACGCGCTGGACGACAAGACGCGCAGCGCCGGCAATGGCCAGCGGCTGATCACCATCCTCGATATCCCCGCCGAGACGAGGATCGGTACGGCGTCGATCAAGGACGATGCCCTTGAGATCAGCTTCGTGCCGGAAGGAAAGACGGTGAGCTTTCCCTCGATATGGCTGAGCGCCAATGCCTATGATCGCAATGTGGCCCGCCAAGCTGGCTGGACAGGCGAGGACACCGTGCGATGGACAAAGGCCACGATGCAGAATTCGGTACCGCGCGCCGGCTACTCTGCCGCCAGCCGCGACCGCACTGTCTTGCGGCAATGGCTGACGGCGGTGAAAGCCTATGGCTTCGCGGTGATGGACGATCTGCCGGCCGAATCCGGGGCGCTCTGCAAAGTGTCCGATCTGTTCGGCTATATCAGGGAAACCAATTACGGCCGCTGGTTCGAAGTGCGGGCCGAGGTCAATCCCAGCAATCTCGCCTACACCAATCTCGGCCTCCAGGCGCACACCGACAATCCCTATCGCGATCCGGTGCCGACGCTGCAGATCCTGTCCTGCATCGAAAATACGGTGGAGGGTGGCGAGTCCAGTGTCGTCGACGGGTTTGCCGTCGCGGCGGCGCTGCAGGCCGAGAACCCCGAAGGCTTCTGTCTGTTGAGCTCATGCCCGGCTCGTTTCGAATATGCCGGTTCGTCCGGCGTGCGGCTGCAGGCGAAGCGGCCGATGATCGAGCTCGGGCCCGATGGCGAGCTGATCTGCATCCGCTTCAACAACCGTTCGCTGGCGCCGACTGTCGATGTGCCGTTCGCCGACATGGAGGCGTACTATGCCGCCTATCGCCGGTTTGCCGAGCTGATCGAGGATCCATCCTTCGAAGTGACCTTCAAGCTCGAAGCGGGGCAAGCGTTCATCGTCGACAACACGCGGGTCATGCATGCGCGCAAGGCGTTTTCCGGCACCGGCAAGCGCTGGCTGCAGGGCTGCTACGCCGACAAGGACGGTCTGCTGTCGACGCTCGCGGCGATCGAACACGGGTTCAAGGAGGCTGCGGAATGAGCGGCCAGGATTTGAACGCGGACACCATCGTCGAGTTCATCGCCGACATCTTCGAACGCCGGGGGGCGGAATCCTATCTCGGCGAACCCGTCACCATGTCGGAGCACATGCTGCAGGGCGCGTGGTTCGCGGAGCAGGACGGCGCGCCGGACGAGCTGGTGGCTGCGGCCCTGCTGCATGACATCGGCCATTACACCAGCGAGTTCGGCACCTATTCGCCCGAGGATGTCTTGGACAAGCATCATGACGAAGCCGGCGGCGAGGTGCTGGCGCCGTTCTTTCCGCCTGTCATCGTCGAATGCGTCAGGCTGCATGTCTCGGCCAAGCGCTATCTCTGCGCCACCGACCCAACCTATTTCGGCAAGCTTTCGCAGGCTTCAGTGCATACGCTGTCGCTGCAAGGCGGGCCGATGAGCGCCGATGAGGTGGCCGAGTTCCGCAAGAACCCCTTCCATGAAGAAGCGGTCCGGGTCCGCATCTGGGATGAGAGCGGCAAGATCGCCAACATGAAGACGCGGACGTTTCGCGATTATGTGCCGCTGCTGCAGCGGGTCGTTCGCGACTTTCGCGATCGCGCCTGACCGCAACTCATCATCGTGGACGAGACAGCCATGTGTTTCAGCTTCGACGGCGAAAGTGCGGTGGTTGCATACCGGCCGGATGACTGCCGCGAGCGCCTGCCTGCCGCAAGCGCTCGCGCCTCGTCGCCGATCGCTTTCGGCGGCGAGCCCGGCCAGCACTCCGCTGCCGGTTCGTTCGAGTTCGCAGAGGCCGAGCACACTCGCCATCTTGCCGGTGCGCCTGTTCCGCTGTATTAGCCGCGCCAACATGCGGCCCGCTTTTTCGTTGGCCGCACCGTATCGACCACACTTTTGATGGAGGCGACGATGAGATCTTGTTCACGCATTTTGCCTCCGCGCCGGACGGTCGGCTGACCCGCGTCACAGCGGGTTCCAACTTCCTGACACACTGAGGACCGCCGTGCTGCAATGCGCGGCAGCAGTTGTCGTCTACGCGAGCTGCGAAACCCGCGACGGCGTTGAGCCGCATTGTCCATAAAACGGTGGGAAGCCTAGAGCTCCCCGTCGACGATCGCGGCTGCCTGAAAATCAAAGATGCAGCTTTGCAACACTCCGACAGGCCATTGTAAACATTGAAGGAATGGCACTTGCGCCGAGTTTCTCGTGAGCCTAGAGACCGCGCCATTCCTAACCCGTCATCCTGAAAGGAGACCTGTCAATGTCCCGGCAAACCAGATCGACACATTCCGTGCCGACGCTGGAATTGCGTGCGGCTGACAGGGTTCCAATCAGGAAGAACGGCCATGGCAAAGTCCATGATCCAGCGCAGGCAGGACGCCGAGCGCGAACGCATTGAGGCATATCGAGCATCGCTGCGGCGAGTTTCCGCCATGCCGCGTCCGGCTCCGGATTTCGAGCGGGCGGTCGAGGAAGCACACCGCGGCTTCGGCATGGCGGTTCGCGACGGCAAATTATGGCGTCCGAAGCTGAAGACGCGCGACCGCGCGCGTTTGCGGCTGGCGGCAGCGCGTCATCTCTTTGCCCTCTACCCTGTCCCGGCTGCGCTCGAAGCGATCTGGCTTGACAGCTCCGGGCTCGATGCGAGCGAGATCAAGCTGCGCAAGGCTTGGTACATCGCAGCAGCCGGCGGCAATTCGCTCTACAAGGCAGGCGCCAATGCCTGGCTGTCGCGTAAGGAGGTGCATTGTTTCCTCAACGTGTCCGGCGATTTGACCTTCGGCGAGGCGTTCTGGTTCGCGATCGCGCGGTCCTTTACCGAGGATTGCGGGCTGGCTGCACGACTTGCGCGCACGAAGATCGCCCGCACGCCGCGTGGAGAGGTGGCCTTCTGGCGTCAGGTGGCGCGCTTCTTCTGCCAGCATCCCGCTTCGAAGGAGGAGATCGACGATCTGT
Source organism: Mesorhizobium newzealandense (assembly GCF_042682145.1). Taxonomy (NCBI): domain Bacteria; kingdom Pseudomonadati; phylum Pseudomonadota; class Alphaproteobacteria; order Hyphomicrobiales; family Phyllobacteriaceae; genus Mesorhizobium; species Mesorhizobium newzealandense. The sequence continues at coordinate 13,400 of NZ_JBHUGZ010000007.1, forward strand.
GCGACTACATCGCCGCCATGCACCAGCGCAATGCGGCGTACAACCTGAACGGTCGCACGCTCGCCTCGCTGCGTCGGCAGATGTCGGAATGGCATCGCGACATTGCCGCGATCGAACGCATCGAGGCAATGCGCCGCCGCGCTGCCGGGCGGGCTCCGCGTACTGCCGAAAAGCAGGCGCAAGGGCGTGCCTGGGATGGCTCGCGCCTCGAGGACTGGGAATGGCAGCCGTCGACCAAGGAGGCGAAAGCGCATAGCGAGTGGTTCTTCATTCGCCAGCTGAAGACGGCCGAGGATCTTGTTGCCGAGAGCCGGGCGATGCATCATTGCGTCTCGATGTATGCGGCCAAATGCATTGCCGGCAACGCCTCGATCTGGGTGTTGCGGCGCAAGGCGCTCGGCAAGATCGAACGTTTGCTGACGATCGAACTCGATCCGCAAGACCGCGCGGTGCAGGTGCGCGGTTTCGGCAACCGTCTCGACTCGTTGGAAGAGCGCAAGATCATCGAGCGTTGGGCCAAGGCGAGGGGCGTGCGGCTCATGGCCTGAGACGAAAGACCCCGCGCGGCGGAAACGCCGCGCGGGCTGCACGAGGGCGGCTGGCTATCCCTTGTGGTGCACCTGCTGCAGCCCATAGACCGGCGTCGGCAGGCCCGCCTGTCTGGCCTTCAGTTGCAGCGACAGGAACTGCGAATAGTGACGCGACTGGTGCAGGTTGCCGCCATGGAACCACAGCGCTTCCTGCTGCGTCGGCTTCCACATGTTGCGCAATTCGCCCTCCCATGGACCCGGATCCTTGGTGGTGTTCGAGCCGAGGCCCCAGCATTTTCCAACCTTGTCGGCGACATCCCTGGAGATCAGGTCGGCCGCCCAGCCATTCATCGAGCCGTAGCCCGTGGCGTAGACGATGACATCGGCGGGCAATTCCGACCCCTCGCTGAGCAGCACCGAATGCTCCTTGATCTCGGCCACGTCGACACCGCTTTTCAGCTTGATCGAGCCATCGATGATCAGGTCGGAAGCGCCGACATCGATGTAGTAGCCCGAACCGCGCCGCAGATACTTCATGAACAGGCCGGAATCGTCATCGCCCCAGTCGAGCATGAAGCCGGCCTTCTCGAGACCCGTGTAGAATTTTTCATCGCGCTTCTTCATCTCGGCGTACGCCGGAATCTGGAATTCGTGCAGGATCTTGTAGGGCAGGGAGGCAAAGACGAGATCGGCCTTGGCCGTGGTCATGCCGCTCTGAATCGCCTGTTCCGAATAGAGGGCCCCCAGCCCGATTTCCATCAACGTGTCGGACTTGACGATGTGCGTGGTCGAGCGTTGCACCATGGTGACATCGGCGCCTGCTTCCCAAAGTGCCGCGGCTATGTCGTGGGCGGAATTGTTCGAGCCGACGACAACGGCTTTCTTGCCGGCATAGGCATCGGGACCGGGATGCTTCGAGGAGTGATGCTGATCGCCCTTGAAGGTTTCCATGCCTTTGAATTTCGGCACATTGGCCTTGCCGGATTGTCCCGTGGCCAGAACCAGTTGCTTCGGCTTCAGCGTGATGTCCTTGCCGTCGCGGTGGACGATTACGGTCCATTCCTTCGTCTTGTCGTCATAGGAAGCGCTCTTTGCCTCGGTCGAGGACCAGTAATTCAGCTCCATCACCTTGGTGTACATTTCCAGCCAGTCGCCGATCTTGTCCTTGGGCGAGAAGACCGGCCAGTTCTTCGGGAAGTCGATATAGGGCAGATGGTCGTACCAGACCGGGTCGTGCAGGCAGAGCGACTTGTAACGCTTGCGCCAGCTGTCGCCGGCCCGCTCGTTCTTCTCGATGATGATCGTGGGCACGCCGAGCTGCCGCAGCCGTGCGCCGAGCGCGATGCCGCCCTGACCGCCACCGATGATGACCGTATAGGGCTGCGTCTTGAAGCCAAGTTCGGCGGCTTCCCTCTCGCGCTCCTCTTTCCATGTCGGGCGGTTCTTGCCCGAGCCATGCTTGGCGCCCATCGGCCGCGCGAAGCCCGCCGGCTCCTCGTGGCCCTTCAGCTCGGCCATGGTGGTCAGCAGCGTCCAGATCTTGCCGTCCTTCAGCCTGACATGGCCGAAGCCGCGCGCCACCTCGGTCTCGAAGCTGATCCAGCCGTCGATCAGCCCACCGCTCTCGGTCGCATCCTCACCCTTGGCGATGGCAAAATGGGATGGCCTGGTCTTCGACAACTGGCTTTTCAGCATGTCGCGGACCTGGTCGCGACCTTCCATGGTCTTGATGTTCCAGGTGAAGGTGACGAGGTCGCGCCAGTAGCAATCCTCCTGAAAGCAATCGACCGCTTTCTCGATGTCATGGTCGGCCAGGGCGGCGCCGAATTGGTCGAGCAGGTCGGACAGTTTCTTGTTTGGGGCCTTGTCGAGCATCAGCTTTCCTCCCGTGAAATCCAGATCGTCATGGTGGCTCCGCCCGACGCGCCGGCCGGACGATGAAGTATCGACAGAGATGACAGACTTCGTCACGCCCCACCATAGTTTCCAGTGGTTTCAATGGTTTGTCTGGAAATTGAGATCATCAGGCCGGTGTCAATGCCGTGCCGGTCGCGCAAACGTGATGATTATATGCCGCAATGCGGTCACCGCGGCTGAGGACAACCGATCGGAAAGCCGGGAAGCGAAGGCGGGCAACAGGGCGGTTCCCGGGATTTTCTGGATGCGGAACTCTGGAGCCCGTCATGCCCGTTATGCAAGCGTCTTCATTTCTCTCTATCGGCCGGCGCACACGCGCCGCTGCAGTGGCTCTGGTCATGGCCCTGAGCACCACCTTGACCAGCCCGCTGGTGTTGCCGGGAATCCAGTCCGCGCATGCGGCGGAGATCTCCGTGACCATCCGCGAAAGGCTTTCAAGTTATGGCGGATGGCGCACCTCAAGCCGCTTCGGCGAGGTCTGGGTTCCGACGGTCCGTGCCGAGTGGCGGCCCTACACCGACGGCCGATGGGTCTGGACCGACGACGGCTGGTACTGGGAATCCGCCGAGCCGTTCGGCGATGTCGTCTACCACTACGGCCGCTGGGCCTATGATCCCGATTTCGGCTGGGTGTGGATCGCCGGCGACCAATGGGCGCCAGCCTGGGTGGTCTGGCGCCAGGGTGGCGACGATGTCGGCTGGGCTCCGGCGCCGCCCGATGTCGACGTCGCCTTCGACGACGCCTGGTGGTGTTTCGTGCCGGTGGCGGCGATCGGCGCGGTCGATCTGGTCAGAGTGGTGCGGCCTGCCACTGAGAATGTCGTGATCGTGCGCAACACGTCGATCATCAACCAGACCGTCGTGGTCAACAACGCGCCGCATGTGCGGCTCGGCAACCAGGTCGTCGCGATTAATGCCGGACCCAGGCTGCAACAGTTCCCGAAGCCCGTCATAGCCTCGATCAAGGCGGCAAAATTGGCTCCGCCCCGCAAAGGGGTGATCGCCAGTGCGCGGCTCGATACGTCGAGAGGCGCGGAGATCAAGAAGCTGGCCGGCAATGGAGCGCCGGCCGCGACGGCCGCCAACGCGAGCGGGCCGACCGTCTCGGGTCATGGGCCGAAGACGCTGACCGGCAACAAGGCGATTTCCCAGAGCGCCGTGACGGCGGGCAATCCCGCCGTCGCGACACCGGGTGTCCGCAAGCGGATGGTCGCCAGCAATGGCTCGAAAGTCGATGTGCTCAAGGCCCATGCCAACAAGACAGCAGGCAATGGGCGTGTCGTGGTGAAGTCGTCGCCCAACTCGGCTCAACCCAAGGCGGTTTCTGGCCAGCGTCTCGGACGCGGGGCGGGGCCGCAAAAGCCGCACCAGCAGGCGCTGGCAATGTCCCAGCACCATGGTCCGGCGAAAGTCGCGCCTCACCACCCACCGGCAACGATGCAGGCCAAGAAGGCGGCCAAATGCGATCCGCGCGTTTCCCGCTGCAAGGCGCCGGGCTGACCACCGCAGTTGCGCCGGCACGCTCCACGTGCCGGCGCGATTTTTCCCGTTGACAGGCTGCCTTTCCCGCCCTTAGTGTCCGCCACCATGAAAACGGCACTCATTCTCGTAGGAAAGCGCGTGGGCAAGGCGGTGTAACCGCCGGGCGAAAACCCCCCATGCGCACACACAGGCTCCCTCGGGGGCCTTTTTTATTGCCTGAAACACGACTAAACGACCAGCAATCGCCAGATGGCGGACAGTACGGGACCAGACCGATGAGCAACGGACAAAGTGAGCGGCGCGAAATGACGGGCGCCGAAATGGTGGTGCAGGCGCTGAAGGACAATGGCGTCAAGCATGTCTTCGGCTATCCGGGCGGCGCGGTTCTCCCAATCTACGATGAAATTTTCCAGCAGGACGAGGTCGAGCACATTCTGGTCCGCCACGAGCAGGGCGCCGGCCATGCGGCGGAAGGCTATGCGCGCTCGACCGGCAAGGCCGGTGTCATGTTGGTGACCTCCGGTCCTGGCGCCACCAATGCGGTGACGCCGCTGCAGGACGCGCTGATGGATTCGATCCCGCTGGTCTGCCTGACCGGACAGGTGCCGACCTCGCTGATCGGCTCCGACGCTTTCCAGGAGTGCGACACGGTCGGCATCACGCGACCCTGTACCAAGCACAACTGGCTGGTGAAGGACGTCAACGAGCTCGCCGCGACCATCCACGAGGCCTTTCATGTCGCCACCACGGGCCGCCCCGGTCCTGTCGTGGTCGACATCCCGAAGGACGTCCAGTTCGCCAGGGGTTTTTACGTGTCGCCGCAGATCGCGCCGCGCACCAGCTACCAGCCCAAGGTCCAGGGCGACCTGGAGAAGATCAAGGCTGCTGTCGAATTGATGGCCGGCGCCAAGAAGCCGATCATCTATTCGGGCGGCGGCGTCATCAATTCCGGCCCGGAAGCGAGCCATCTGCTGCGCGAACTGGTCGATCTCACCGGCTTCCCGATCACCTCGACGCTGATGGGGCTCGGCGCCTATCCGGCATCAGGCAAGAACTGGATGGGTATGCTGGGCATGCACGGCACCTATGAAGCCAACATGACCATGCATGATTGCGACGTGATGATCTGCATCGGCGCGCGTTTCGACGACCGCATCACCGGGCGGCTGACCGCGTTTTCGCCGAATTCGAAGAAGATCCACATCGACATCGATCCGTCGTCAATCAACAAGAACGTTCACACCGAGGTGCCGATCATTGGCGATGTCGGCCGGGTGCTGGAGGATATGGTGCGGTTGTGGCGGGCGACCGCCAAGACCGACAAGAAGGCGCTCTACCCCTGGTGGGAGCAGATCGCCAAATGGCGTGCGCGCGACTCGCTCGCCTACAAGATGAACAACGACGTGATCATGCCGCAATACGCCATCCAGCGGCTCTACGAACTGACCAAGAACATGGACACCTACATCACCACCGAGGTCGGCCAACATCAGATGTGGGCGGCGCAGCACTATCATTTCGAGAAGCCGAACCGCTGGATGACGTCAGGCGGGCTGGGCACGATGGGCTACGGCCTGCCGGCAGCACTCGGCGTGCAGATCGCGCATCCCGACGCGCTGGTCATCGACATCGCCGGCGACGCCTCGGTGCAGATGACGATGCAGGAGATGAGCGCTGCCGTGCAGCATGACGCGCCGATCAAGATCTTCATCCTCAACAACCAGTATATGGGGATGGTGCGCCAGTGGCAGCAGCTGCTGCATGGCAACCGGCTGTCGCATTCCTACACCGAGGCGATGCCGGACTTCGTCAAGCTGGCCGATGCCTATGGCGGCCACGGCATACGCTGCGAGAAGCCGGACGAGCTGGACGACGCGATCAAGGAGATGATCGCGGTCAAGAAGCCGGTGCTGTTCGATTGCCGCGTGGCGACGCTTGCCAACTGCTTCCCGATGATCCCGTCGGGCAAGGCGCATAACGAGATGCTGCTGCCCGACGAGGCGACCGACGAGGCGGTGGCCAACGCCATCGACGCCAAGGGCAGGGAACTGGTGTAGTCAGCCCAGCCGAGGCAGGGCTGTCGCAAGAAGCCGTGCGTATACAGAGAGTTAGATCAAGAGTTTGAAATCGAGATTCATGTCATGAACGCACAGCTACAACCGACCGGCTCCGCCTACTTCATCGCCAAGGAAACGGAAAAGCCCGAGAACCACACGCTTTCCGTGCTGGTCGACAACGAGCCGGGCGTGCTTGCCCGGGTCATCGGCCTGTTTTCGGGGCGAGGCTACAACATCGAGAGCCTGACCGTCTCCGAGACCGAGCACGAGAAGCACCTGTCGCGCATCACCATCGTGACGCGCGGCACGCCGCATGTGCTGGAGCAGATCAAGCACCAGCTCGAGCGTATCGTGCCGGTTCACCGCGTGGTCGACTTGACCGTGCGCTCGCACGAGTTCGGCCAGGAGCGGCCGCTGGAGCGGGAACTGGCGCTGGTCAAGGTTGCCGGCACCGGCGAGGCCCGCGTCGAGGCGCTGCGGCTGGCGGACGCATTCCGCGCCAGCGTCATCGACGCCAACACCGAGCATTTCATCTTCGAGATCACCGGCAAGGGCACCAAGATAGACCAGTTCATCGCCATCATGAAGCCGCTCGGTCTGGTCGAAATCTGCCGCACTGGCGTGGCTGCACTGAACCGCGGCCCGCAAGGGATGTAGGGCTGCCTTAGTCGTCAGATTTTGCCGGCTGGACCTCGATCTTGCCGCCGGCCAGTGCCTTGCTTTCCCTTTTTAACGGACGCGACACGGGGCATACATCCTGAACGAACCCGTTCAGGGTGTTCACCAGATTGTTCTCGACCAGCGAATAGTGGATGAATTGCCCCTGCCGCTCCCTGGCGATGAGGCCGGCCGTCTCCAGAATGCTCAGATGCTGCGAGATCGATGGCTTCGACATATCGAAGCGCGCCGCGATCTCGCCCGCTGTCAGCGAAGAGTGGGCGAGATAGGCAAGAATCTTGCGCCGGGGCGCTGACGACAGCGCCTCGAACACGCGCTGGATCGCCCCACTGGCGCCGATGGCGCTTTCAGCGTCCGATGCCTGTTCTGTTTCCTCGACCACTGCTTTGTACCTCTGAGGGCAGGCGCCAGCGAAGCGCCTTCGTCCGATTTGTATTTAGACTATTGCCTAAATACCTAATTTTGAATAATAGATGATTAGCTTACCACCTAAATAATGGCCGGCGCGCCAAAAGGCAAGGCTGTGGTTCGGAAATGTTCATGCAAGGAGGGTTCCCGATGAAGACCATATCCACGGGCAGGATGATTTCTCGACAAGATAGCGACGCGCAGGATGGGACGGTCGTCTGGATGCCGGCCAAGTCGATCTGGATCGGTGCGATGACGATTGTCGCTATCATATTCGGCCCGCTCACCTTCAGCTGGAGCGGCTTTGTCCTGTTCGTCGTGACGACAGCGGTGACGATCTGCGCCGGGCACTCGGTCGGAATGCATCGCCTGCTCATCCACCGGTCGTTCAAGGTTCATATCTGGATCGAACACGCGCTGGTCTATCTCGGCGTGCTGGTCGGCATGGCTGGCCCTTTTGGAATGATCCATGCGCACGATATCCGCGACTGGGCACAGCGTCAGACGGCCTGCCACGACCTGCACGCCCACCGCCGGCCATTTTTCATCGACGCCTTCTGGCAGATGCATTGCGCGGTCGCGTTGCGCAATCCGCCGGTATTCGTCATCGAGCCGTCGATCAGGAATGACCGGTTCTATAAATTCCTGGAGCGCACCTGGATGCTGCAGCAGCTGCCATGGGCCATTCTGTTCCTGCTGCTTGGCGGCTGGAGCTGGGTGGTCTGGGGCATCGCGGTGCGTGTTTGCGCATCCCTTACCGGACATTGGCTGGTCGGGCATTTCGCGCATCGGCGCGGGGACCAGGGATGGTGCGTCGATGGGGCTATAATTTGCCGCGTTTCGGATTGGTGACGTTCGGCGAGAGTTTTCATGGCAACCATCACGCATTTCCCGAATCCGCCCGGCTGGGCCTGGAACCGGGACAGATCGACCTCGGCTGGATCTTCATCCGGGTTCTTGCTGGTCTCGGTCTCGCCCACGGCGTGAAACTGCCGGAGAACACCCCAAAACGAAAGGGGTTGCGCCGCCTGCGCGACCGGCAGGAGACCATAGCTGTCGCGAACAACCGGTTGCCGGCGCAGTCTCACGGCAGATGATCGCGTTTCAGCTTCCGGCGGGCTGAAGTCATGATCAAGGTGCGGCCCGCGGCTTTGGGTGGACCAACGGATCGTTGTTGCGCCAGGTGCCTCGGTTATCTAAGGCAGTATTGCTGACTTTGTGGTCCCGATGTCCCTTGACGCATTCCTTGCCCTGCTCGTCTACGCCCTCGTGACGTCGATCACGCCCGGGCCGAACAATCTCATGCTTCTGGCATCTGGGGTGAATTTCGGCATCGTCAGGACGGTTCCGCACATGCTGGGCATCAGCATCGGGTTTCTGGTGCTGCTGGTTGCCGTGGGCCTTGGCCTTGGCGCCGTGCTGACGGCGTTTCCGGTGCTGCATACCGCGCTCAAGGTCGCCGGCGGCGCCTATCTGCTCTACCTCGCCTGGAAGATCGCCATGTCGCGCACCCTGACTGGCAAGGGCGAGACGAAAGCGCGGCCAATGCGCTTCATCGATGCGGCGGCGTTCCAGTGGGTCAACCCCAAGGCATGGGTGATGGCGATCACCGCCATGGCCGTCTACACCAATCCGGATCGTCCGTTCCTGTCGGTGGTGTTGATCTCGATAGCCTTCACCGTCGTCAATTTGCCGAGCGTCTCGGTGTGGGCGGGTTTCGGCACCGCGCTGCGCGGTTTTCTGTCGGACCCGGTGCGGTTGAAATGGTTCAACATCGCCATGGGCGTGCTGCTGGCGGCGACGCTTTGGCCGATGCTGCGTTAGGTCACAGGCCGTCCCGTTCGGAGTGACGACCGCGTTGCACAGCCATTGTGCAGTGCACATTAAATCTTCGTAATGCCGTGTTTTGGCCCTTTTCCGACAAAGGCGTGTCCTATCTATTCGGCGACACTGCGGCAATGGGCCGTAGTTTGCGCTAGAATATGACCATCGGACCACGGCGTGTCGGGTGGAGAGGGCCTTTTGACAATGCGTGGAAAAGTCGTTCTTTCGTTGCTTGCCGTCGCCTGCCTGGGCGGGGCGGCCTGGCTCTATCTTTCGCCAGACGCGTTGGGCAAGGTTCAACAGCTCATCGGCCAAAAGCAGGCTGCCGCGGCGGACCAACCGGCCGCGGCTTCCGACAAAAAGGCCGCCAATGCGGCGCGCTCGGCATCCATCCTCTCGGCCGTCGCCTCGACGGCAGATTTTCCGATCCGGCGCTATGCGATCGGTTTCGTCTCCTCGCCGGCCGTCGTCAGCATCAATGCACGGGTGTCCAGCCAGATCGTATCGATCGACGTCAAGGACGGGCAGATGGTGAAGACCGGCGACGTTCTGTTTTCGCTGGACGACCGCGCGTTGAAGGCGCAACTGGCCAAGGACCAGGCCACGCTGGCCAAGGACCAGGCGATGCTCGCCAGTTCGGCGGCAGATCTCGCTCGCGCCAAGGATCTTGTCGCCAAGCAGGCCGGCACGCAGCAAACCTATGACCAGGCAGTGGCCGCGCAGAAAGCCGCGGCGGCGACCGTCGATGCAGACAAGGCGACGATCGACGCAGACAATGTCCAACTCGGCTTTGCCACCATCACGGCGCCGATTTCCGGCAGGCTGGGCGCAGTCAGCGTCGCCGTTGGCGATCTCGTCACCGTCAGCAATGGCAACAGCAGCACCGCGACGCCGCTTGTCACCATCACCCAGATGGACCCGCTGCAGGTGAACTTCAATCTGCCGGAAAGCAATCTGGCGCTGCTGCACAAGGCGCTTATCAATCCGCAGCAAGGGGCGGTCACGCTGACCAAGGACGGCGACCCGACGCCGATCGGCAAGGGTACGCTCGATTTCGTCGATTCCAGTGTCGATACCGCGTCAGGCACGATCGCCACGCGGGCAAGCATTCCGAATGCCGATCTTTCGCTATGGCCGGGCCAGTATGTGAACGTCATCCTGGACGCCGGCATCATGCCGCAGATGACCTCCGTTCCCACCGTTGCGGTCCAGCCGAGCCAGAAGGGCCCGTTCGTCTATGTGGTCAAGCCGGACAACACCGTCGAGATGCGGCCGGTGCAGGTGGCGCTAACCGAAGGTGAGATCAGCGCCATCAGCCAGGGGTTGAAAAGCGGTGAGAAGGTCGTCACCGAAGGGCAGACGCGGCTGAAGAACGGTGCTGCCGTGCATGAGGGCAAGGCCACGGCGAGTGCTGCCGCGCCCAAGGTGGCCGAGGCGGCCCAATGATCTCCGAATTCTGCATTCGCAGGCCCGTCGCCACCCTTCTGATGTCGTTCGCCCTCGTGCTGGGCGGGCTGTTCGCCTACAAGTTCCTGCCGGTGGCAGCACTGCCGAGCGCCGAATTTCCTGTGGTCAATGTGTCGGCGCAGCTCGCCGGCGCCTCGCCGGAAACGATGGCGACCTCGGTGGCGACGCCACTGATCAAGCAGTTCGCCACCATTGCCGGCATCGATTCGATCTCGACCACCAACTCGCTCGGCCAGACCTCGATCGCCATCCAGTTCGTGCTCAACCGCGACATCGACGCCGCGGCCGCGGACGTGCAGGCCGCGATTGCGCGCACCCAGAAATCGCTGCCGCCGCAGATGACTGCGCCGCCGAGCTATCGCAAGGTCAACCCGGCCGATGCGCCGATCCTTTTGATGTCGCTGGTCAGCGACACGGTTCCGCTGACCGACCTCGACGCCTTTGCCGAGAACGTGATCTCGCCGTCGCTGTCGACGATCGACGGCGTCGCGCAGGTTTCAATCTACGGCCAGCAGAAATACGCCGTGCGCATCCAGATCGATCCCACCGCGCTTGCCGCGCGCGGCATCTCGATCGATCAGCTGCAGACGGCGGTTGCCTCGGCCAATAGCAACACGCCGCTCGGCGTGCTCCAGAACAACAAGCAGCAGCTCACCATCACCGCCAACACGCAGCTGATGAACGCCGCCGACTTCGCCAACATCATCATCGCCACCAAAGACGGTCACCCGGTACGGCTGGGCGAGGTGACCCGCGTCGTCGATTCGGTCGAGACGACGACGACGGCGAGTTGGTATGACGGCACCCGCGCCATCATCATGGCGGTGCAGCGCCAGCCCGACGCCAACACGGTCGACGTCGTCGACAAGGTCAAGGCGATGCTACCGTCCTTCCAGGACCAGATGCCGGCCGCTGCCTCGATCAAGCTGCTCAACGACCGTTCGAGCTCGATCCGCCAGGCCGTCGACGACGTACAGTTCACGCTGCTGTTGACCATCGCGCTGGTGGTGATGGTGATCTTCGTGTTCCTGCGCCGGGTGACGGCGACCATCATCCCGGCCGTGGCGGTGCCGATCTCGCTGATCGCCACGCTCGGCGCGATGTTCCTGTTCGGCTTTTCCATCGACAACATCTCGTTGATGGGACTGACGCTGGCCGTCGGCCTCGTCGTCGACGATGCCATCGTCATGCTCGAAAACATCTTCCGCCATATGGAGGAGGATGGGTTGTCGGCCTTCGATGCGTCGCTGAAGGGCGCGCGCGAAATCGGCTTCACCATCATCTCGATCTCGATCTCGCTGGTGGCGGTGTTCATCCCCGTGCTTTTGATGGGCGGCGTCATCGGACGCATCTTCAACGAGTTCGCCGTCGTGGTCACGGTCGCCATCCTGGCGTCGATGTTCGTGTCGCTGACGCTGACACCGATGCTGTGCTCGCGTTTGCTGTCGGTCACGAAGGCCGATCGCGACAAGCATGGCCCTGGCCATAAGCAGGACCTCGTCACACGCGGCTATGACCGAATCTTGAGCTTCTGCCTGCGGCACACCTTCCTGGTGTTCCTCGTCTTTGTCGGCACCGCGGCAGCGTCGGTGTGGCTGATCGAGGTCTCGCCGAAGGGCTTCTTCCCGCAGGAGGATATCGGTCAGATATCGGTGACCACAATCGCGCGCCAGGACATCTCGTTCGACGCCATGGCCAAGCTGCAAGGGCAGGTGGCCAGCGTCTTCTCGCATTCGCCCTATGTCGACCATGTGGCGTGGTCGGCGGGCAGCGGCAACAATGCGCTCAACCAGGGGCAGCTCTTCGTCCAGCTCAAGGGCAAGGACCAGCGTCCCGATATCGAGAAGGTGCTTTCGGATCTGCGCAAGCAACTGGCTGGCGTGGCGGGCATCGAGACCTACATGCAGCCGGTGCAGAACCTGAGGCTGGGCTCGCGCTCGTCGGCCAGCGCCTACCAGCTCGTGGTTCAGGGCCTCGATACTGGCCTGACCGATACGTGGGCGCAAAAACTGAATGACGCGATGGTGGCCGACCATGCGACCTTCACCGACGTCACCAGTGACCTGCAGAACAACGCCCTGCAGGCATCGCTGGTCATTGATCGCGACAAGGCCGCCCAGCTCGGCATCGATACCGACACGCTGCGCTCCGCCCTCTATGGCGGGTTCGGCACCGACCAGGTTTCGACAATCTTCGGTTCGGCCGACAGCTACGAAGTCATCACCGAACTCGATCCCAAGATCGAATGGTCACCCGAGCGGATGCTCGCCATCCAGATGAGGACGGCGAGCGGCAGTCTGGTGCCGCTTGGCGCCTTCGCCCGCGTCGATCGCACGGCCGGCGCCCTGACTGTCAACCAGCTCGGCCAGCTTCCGGCCGTGACCATCTCCTACAACCTGCCGCAGGGCGTGGCGCTGGGTGACAGCGTAACGCGCATAGACGCGCTCAAAGAGCAGATCGGCATGCCGACGGCGATCTCGACCACCTTTGCCGGCACCGCCAAGACCTTCCAGGACTCGCTGGCCAACCAGGGCCTGCTGGTCGGCGGCGCGATCCTGACGATCTATATCGTGCTCGGCATTCTGTACGAGAGCTTCATCCATCCGCTCACAATCCTCACCGGCCTGCCGTCGGCTGTGCTGGGGGCGGTTGTTGCCTTGCGCTTCGCCGGCATGGATCTGTCGGTGATCGCTGTGATCGGCATCCTGATGTTGATCGGCATCGTCAAGAAGAACGGCATCATGATGGTCGATGTCGCGCTCGAACTGCGACGAGAAGGCATGTCGGCCACCGAGTCGATCCACAAGGCCTGCCTGATGCGTTTCAGGCCGATCATGATGACGACGCTGGCGGCACTGATGGGCACATTCCCGATAGCGCTCGGCACCGGCGCCAGCGCCGAGCTGCGCCAGCCGCTGGGCGTTGCCGTTGTCGGCGGTCTGCTTGCCTCGCAGGCGTTGACCCTGTTCGTCACACCGGTGATCTATGTCTACATGGAGAATTTCTCTGGCTGGCTGGTCGGGCTCATGCCGAAGCGCAAGCCCGAGTTGCACGTGGTCGAAACGGTGGACCAGCCGTCGCTGTTCGACGCCAGCGACGACATGCAGGGCGAGCCGCAGAAGGCGGCCGCCGAATAGAAGTCGAGTTCGCGAAAGGTCTGGCCCAAGCCGTCGTGCTTGCGGCGGGATGATCGGAAACGTATTTTGCGGTCATGTCCCACGATCATGACCACGACAACGAACTCGATCCGTTTGCCGCACGTGTCCGCGCACTGGAAACCATCCTCACCCGCAAGGGGCTGATCGATCCGGCCGCGATCGATGTCATCGTCGACACCTACGAGACCAGGATCGGCCCACGCAATGGTGCCAGGGTGGTGGCCAAGGCCTGGGCCGACCCGGAATTTGCCGACTGGCTGAAACGCGACGCGACGGCGGCGATCGAATCGCTCAGCTATACCGGCCGCCAGGGCGAGCATATGCAGGCGGTCTTCAACACCGAGGAGACGCACAATCTCGTCGTCTGCACGCTGTGCTCCTGCTATCCGTGGTCGGTGCTCGGCCTGCCTCCGGTCTGGTACAAGGCGCCGCCTTATCGTTCGCGGGCGGTCATCGATCCGCGAGGGGTGCTGGAAGAGTTCGGACTGACGCTGCCGGCCGACAAAAAGGTCCGCGTCTGGGATTCGACCGCCGAGTTGCGCTATCTCGTCGTGCCGATGCGGCCGGACGGCACCGAGGGCTGGAGCGAGGAGCGGCTGGCCGATCTGGTGAGCCGCGACGCGATGATCGGCACCGGACTGGCGAGGCTGCCGGCATGAACGGGCCGCAGGACCTCGGTGGGCAGATGGGGTTCGGGCCGGTCGCACCCGAAAAGGACGAGCCGTATTTCCATGCAGCCTGGGAAAGGCGGGCGCTCGGTGTGACGCTGTGTGCCGGCGCCATGGGTGCCTGGAACATCGATGAGAGCCGGCATGCGCGGGAATCGCTGCATCCCGCCGACTACTATGCCTCCAGCTACTATCAGATCTGGATCAAGGCGCTGGAAGTGCTGCTCAAGCGCCACGGGTTCGTCACCGAGCGCGATCTCAAGGCAGGCACGGCAGTCGATCCGGCAGCGGTACCCAAGCGGGTGCTGAAGGCCGAAAACGTGCCTGGTGTGCTGGCCAAGGGCGGTCCTTGCGACCGGCCGATGGCGCAACCTGCGCGGTTCAAGGCGGGCGATCCCGTGCGGACCAAAAACTTCAGCTCGACCGGTCACACGCGGCTGCCGCGCTATGCACGCGGCAAGCATGGAACGGTCGAGGCCGTGCACGATGGGTTCGTGTTCCCCGACAGCAACGCACATGGCCAGGGCGAGAATCCGCAATGGGTCTACACCGTGGTTTTCGACGGGCCGGAAATCTGGGGCGAGGGCGCCGACCCGACGCTGAGCGTGTCGATCGATGCCTGGGAGAGCTATCTTGAGCCGGCGTGAGGCAGACGAACACGCCGCCGATTTGCCGCCGGGCGTCGATGCGCCGGTCTTTGCCGAGCCATGGCAGGCCGAAGCGTTCGCCATGACGGTGGCGCTGCATGGCAAGGGCCTGTTTTCGTGGAGCGAATGGGCGCAGGCGCTATCGACCGAGGTGAAGAAGCCAGGTGCCGCGGCTGACGGCCATGACTATTACGAACATTGGCTGGCGGCGCTGGAAAGCCTGCTTGCCTCCAAAGGGCTGGCAGCCAAGGCCGATGTCGACGCGATGGCCGAAGCCTGGGAGCGCGCCGCACATGCTACCCCGCACGGCAAGCCCATCCTGCTGGACAACGATCCCAGCCCAACCATATCGGTCGTGGCGGCCCGACCATAGGTCGTGGCGGCCCGACCGGATAGGTTGTGGTGGTGCGGTATCTGTTCCCTTTACGTTCTTGTTCGCGCCTGATAGTCTGATGTGTCGGCGGCACTGACGCGTCCCCGACGCGTCGATGGTGGTGGCAGCTATCTTGTCTTTCCCTTGCGAATCCGGTCTCTCGCGCTGATGGAATTCTCTCCCCAACAGGACGAGGCGCTGCAAGCGGTTGCCCGCTGGCTGAAGACCGGAAGGCCGCAGCTGTTCCGGCTGTTCGGTTACGCCGGCACCGGAAAGACGACGCTGGCGCGCTATTTCGCCGAGCATGTCGACGGCCAGGTGCAGTTCGCCGCCTTCACCGGCAAGGCGGCGCAGGTGCTGCGCTCCAAGGGCGCGGTCAATGCCCGCACCATCCACTCGCTGATCTATCGGCCGAAAGGCGAGGAATCGGTATCGGACGAGGTCACCGGCAAGACCTCCATGTCGCCGACCTTTTCGCTCAACCGGCAAAGCCCGATCTCGCGGGCGAAACTGGTCGTCATCGACGAATGTTCGATGGTCGACGAGCAGCTCGGCCGCGACCTGATGAGTTTCGGCACGCCGATCCTGGTGCTCGGCGACCCCGGCCAGCTGCCGCCTATTTCGGGTGGCGGCTTCTTCACCGACCACGAGCCGGACTTCCTGCTCACCGAAATCCATCGGCAGGCGCGCGACAACCCGATCCTGCGGCTGGCGCTCGATGTGCGCGAGGGCCGCGAATTCATGCGCGGCGACTACGGCACGGCGCAGGTGATCGGCAAGGAAGACGTCACCCAGGAGCTGGTGCTGAAGGCCGACCAGGTGCTGGTCGGCACCAACCGGACGCGCCGCCGCTACAATCAGCGGCTGCGTGAGCTCAAAGGCTTCAATGCCGACTATCCGCAGGCCGGCGACAAGCTCGTCTGCCTGCGCAACGATCCGGCCAAGGGTCTGCTCAACGGCTCGCTGTGGAAGGTGATGACCTCGTCGCGTGAGACGGTGAAGCCCGGCATCAACTTGCTGGTTTCTCCCGAAGAAGACGATCCGGATCGCGGCGTCGCCAAGATCAAGCTGCTCAAGGCGGCCTTCGAGGATCCGGATGCTGACATTCCCTGGCAGCAGAAGAAGCGCTTCGACGATTTCGACTATGGCTATGCGCTGACCGTGCACAAGGCACAGGGCTCGCAGTGGAACGAGATCGTGCTGTTCGACGAAAGCTGGGCCTTCAAGGAAACCCGCCAGCGCTGGCTCTACACCGCCATCACCCGGGCGGCCGAGCGGCTGACGATCGTCAGGTAGCAAGCACTCGCCGGGACCTTGCGGAAATGTCGTGTTTTAGCCACGACCCTGCTGCTTCCCGGTCGGCTGAACGCCGAGCCATAGCCAGGCTGCGGCTTCGTCCTCGGTCTCGAAATGCTTGAACTCGATTGACGGCGAATCGCGCAGGGCGTGTCGCGCGTCCGCGGTCCAGTCCGGCTCGCCGATCGCCGCGCAACGGCCAACATGTTCCATCGCATGGGCGGTGCCCTGCTTCAGGGTTTCCTCCGCGATATTGGCCCAGTCGACGCCATCGTGGTCGACAAGGCGCACCAGAACATCGATGCGCGGGTGAAGGGCATAGGCTGCCTCCATCAAGCCGAAAAGGTTTTCGCCATCGGCCGCGGAGATGTGCCCGACGACATCAATAGCGAGAAGGTCGTCACGGCTGGTCTCGATACGACGGATCGCCGGCACGGAATCGAGAAAATTCATGGCGCTTCCTTTCACGGACATCGTTCATCAGGCTTGGAACACTCGAAACCCCCTGTCTGTTCCCGCCAAAGGCATTATAGGTGGCGCGTCGAACGATTTCCGAGGCCGCCTCCATGCCTGCAAAGCTCTCCGTCAATCTCAATGCCATCGCCATGCTGCGCAACCGGCGTGACCTGCCGTGGCCCAGCGTGACCGGCCTCGGCCGCATTGCACTCGCAGCCGGGGCGCATGGGCTGACAGTGCATCCGCGCCCAGACGAGCGGCACACAAGACACTCCGATCTGCCTAAGATCAGGTCGCTGATCGACGATGAGTTCCCGCACGCGGAATTCAACATCGAGGGCTATCCAACCGAGGATTTCCTACTGCTTGTGGAAAAGCATCAGCCGGAGCAGGTGACGCTGGTGCCGGACGATCCGGCGCAGGCGACGTCGGACCACGGCTGGAATTTTGCGGCTGAGGCCGCGTTCCTGATACCGATCGTCAAGCGTCTGAAGAAGGGGGGCTTCCGTGTGTCGCTGTTTTCCGACGCGGATTTCGAAGGCGTGACGGCCGCGCGTGACACCGGCGCCGACCGCATAGAGCTCTATACGGGTCCGTACGGCAGCTATCATTCCGATCCCGCCAGAGCGGCCAAGGAGCTGGAAAGACTGGGAAAAACCGCCGACGCCGCGCTTGCCGCCGGCCTTCAGGTCAATGCCGGGCATGACCTGGTGATCAGCAATCTGCCGGCACTGGCAAGGCGCATTCCCGCCTTGGCGGAGGTCTCGATCGGACATGGGTTGACAGCCGACGCGTTGGAGTATGGCATGGCTGGCACGGTGGGGCGATTTCTCAAGGCCTGCGGGTGGTAGCGATGGCAGCCTCGCAGGGCAAGCATGGCAGCCATCACGCGACGGCACTTGATATTGCATTGCAGCAAGCGTAGAGCACCGCGCGCTTATCGGAGTGTCGCCCATGGCCCTTGCCAATGCTGGTAATGAGGCAGAACCCGTCGAACAATCGAGCCATTCAGAAGTCGAACAGCACAGCACCAAGGTTCTGATGCTGGGCGCGCTCGGCGTCGTCTATGGGGATATCGGCACCAGCCCGATCTACGCCTTTCGCGAGGCGCTGGTGGCGTCGTCGGGCGGCAATGTCGCCCAGCGTGGCGATATTCTCGGCGTTCTGTCGCTGATCATCTGGTCGCTGACGATCATCGTCACCATCAAATACATCATGTTCGTGCTGCGTGCCGACAACCGCGGCGAGGGCGGCGTGCTGTCGCTGATGGCTTTGGCGCGCGGCAGTTTCCCGAAGCGCTCGGCGCTGATGCTTGGCATCGGCATCGTCGGCGCCTCGCTGTTTTTCGGTGACGCCGTCATCACGCCGGCGATTTCGGTGCTGTCGGCGGTCGAGGGCATGAATGTCGTCACCCCCACCTTCCAGCCTTATGTGGTGCCGCTAACGCTGGTCATCCTCGCCATGGTGTTCGCGGTGCAGCGCTTTGGCACGGGCGGGGTGGGATTGGTGTTCGGCCCGGTGACCGCAGTATGGTTCATGGCCATTGGCCTTTCCGGTCTCAACCACATCATCGCCGATCCGGAAATCCTGTGGGCGGTGAGCCCGCACTACATCGTCGCCTTTCTGATCAATTCGCCCGACGTCGCTTTCGTCACCATCGGCGCTATCTTCCTCGCCGTCACCGGCGCCGAAGCGCTCTATGCCGATCTCGGCCATTTCGGTCGCAAGCCGATTGTGCTGGCCTGGCTGGCAATCGTGTTTCCTTGCCTGCTGCTCAATTATGCCGGACAGGGCGCATTCGTGCTGGCGCAAAATGGCGTGGTCGGTCACCCGTTCTTCGAGATGAACGAGGGCTGGACGCTGATCCCGATGGTCGTGCTGGCAACGGCGGCGACGGTGATCGCCAGCCAGGCGGTGATCTCCGGCGCCTTTTCGCTGACCAGGCAGGCAGTGCAGCTCAACATGCTGCCGCGCCTGGAAATCCTGCACACATCGGAAAAGCAGTCCGGCCAGATCTACATGCCGCGCGTCAACCTCTTGCTGGCGCTGGTGGTTATGATGCTGGTCGTCGGCTTCGGCGAGTCCAGCAAGCTGGCGTCGGCCTATGGTATTTCGGTGACCGGCAACATGCTGGTGACGACGGTGCTGCTCTATGTCGTCATGACGCGGATCTGGAAATGGCAGCTGTGGCTGGCAGTCTCGCTGACGGCGCTGTTTGCCTTTATCGACGTCGGGTTCTTTGCCTCCAACATCGTCAAGGTGTTCGAGGGCGGCTGGGCTTCGCTGGCCGTGGCCTTCACCATCGTGCTGGCCATGTGGACCTGGGTGCGCGGCAGCCGCTATCTGTTCGACAAGACCCGCCGCAACGAGATCCCGCTCGATTTTCTCGCCGGCAACCTGTTGAAGAAGAAGCCGCAGCTGGTATCCGGCACCGCCGTGTTCCTGACCAGCGATCCCTTGAGTGCGCCAACCGCGCTGATGCACAGCCTGAAGCACTACAAGGTGCTGCACGAGCAGAACGTCATCCTTTCGGTGGTGACGGCGCCGCAGCCGGTGGTGCCCGACAGCGACCGGGTCAAGATGGAGACGGTCAACGAGCTGTTCATGCGGGTGACGCTGACCTTCGGCTATATGGAGCAGCCCAACATCCCGCGCGCGCTGGCGATCTGCCGCAAGCAGGGCTGGAAGTTCGACATCATGACGACCTCATTCTTCCTGTCGCGGCGTTCGCTCAAGGCATCGCCCAATTCCGGCATGCCAGTGTGGCAGGATCGGCTGTTCATCGGCCTGGCGCGCACGGCGGCCGACGCGACCGAGTATTTCCAGATCCCGACCGGACGCGTGGTCGAGATCGGTACGCAGGTAGCCATTTGACGGTCTCTTACCGATGACTGGCTGAGGAGGCGGAATGAGCGGCGAATGGGTGCTTGTTACCGGCGGCTCCGGCTTCCTCGGCGCGCATTGTATTCTCGAACTGCTGAAGGCCGGCTACCGCGTGCGCACCACCGTGCGCTCGGCCAAGCGCGAGGCCGACGTGCTCGCCATGCTCAAGGCCGGCGGCGCCGAGCCTGGCGGCACGCTCTCCTTCGCCGTGGCAGATCTCATGGCCGATGCCGGCTGGCCGGATGCGGTGGCCGGTTGCAACTATGTGCTTCATGTCGCCTCGCCATTTCCGCCCGGCGTGCCGAAGCATGAAGACGACCTGATCATCCCGGCCCGTGAGGGTGCGCTACGGGTGTTGCGCGCGGCGCGGGATGCGAGCGTGAAGCGCGTCGTGCTGACCTCGTCCTTCGCGGCTATCGGCTATGGCAAGCCGCCGCCCGGCGGCCAGCCGTTCACCGAGGAGAACTGGACCGATCCGGCGGGCAAGGTGAGCGCCTATGTGAAATCGAAGACCCTGGCGGAACGCGCCGCCTGGGATTTCATTGCCGCGGAAGGCGGCAAACTGGAACTCGCCGTCGTCAATCCGGTCGGCATCTTCGGACCGGTTCTCGGGCCCGACCATTCGACCTCCACCGAATTTGTCCAGCGTATGCTGAACGGTGCCATGCCGGGGCTGCCGCGCCTGTCGTTCGGCGTTGTCGACGTGCGTGACGTGGCGGACCTGCATGTGCGTGCCATGACCAATCCTGCCGCCAGGGGCAAGCGATTCCTGGCGGTTGCCGGCGATTTCATGACCGTGCGGGAGATCGCGCAGATTTTGAAAATGCGGCTGGGCGATGCCGGGACGCGCGTCTCGACGCGGGAGCTTCCCGATTGGCTGGTGCGGATCATGGGCCTGTTCAACCCGGAAGCCGCACAGCTGGTGCCGGAACTGGGCAAGGTTAAGAATGCGACCAAGGCGAGGGCCGTTCGCCTGCTCGGCTGGGCACCGCGATCGCGGGAAGATGCGCTGGTGGCCACCGGCGAAAGCCTGATCCGGCTCGGGCTGCTCAAAAAAGCGAAGTAGCGCGGCGGAAAATCGAACAAGACTTCCCGCCGCGCGGATTTCAACCGGCCAGAGCGGCCTTGTTGGCCTCCAGGAACTGCTTCAGCGTTTTTGACTTTCGTCCGGAAAGCGTCTCGACTGCGTCTGTCACCGTGGCGATGCGACCGGCGCGCGTGTTGGCGTCGAAGGACGCGATGACGCGAGCGAAATCCTCGGGAATGCCCGCCGCCTTGACGCCTTCGGTCAGGGCTTCATCCGAAACCTGCACAACATCGAGCGGCTTGCCGGTGACCTCGCTGACCAGGGCGGCAATCTCGGCCGTTGTGTAGGCATGCGGGCCGGTCAGCGTGTAGGTATTGCTTTCGTTCGAAACGGCAGCGAGGCCGGCAGCGATCGCCGCTGCCATATCATCGCGCGCGCCATGGGCAATGCGGCCGTCGCCGGCGGACGTATACCAGTGTCCCGAGGCGATGGCCTGCGGCAGTGCCATGAACAGGTTCTCCTGGTACCAGCCGTTGCGGAAGATGGTGTAGGCAATGCCGCTTGCCTTGATCGCCTGCTCGGTGCCGTAGTGATCATTGGCAAACAGCACCGGCGACACCGGCTCGGGGTTGGGCATCGAGGTGTAGAGAAGATGGCCGACGCCGGCCTTTTTCGCCGCGGCAACCGCCGCCTCATGCTGTTTCAGGCGCCGGCCGTCCTTCAGGTCCATTTCGCTGGTTGAGATGATCAGCACTTTGTCGACACCCTGGAACGCGTTCTCCAGCGATGTCTTATCGTTGAAATCGGCCGCCCGGATACCGACGCCGCGCGCCGCCAGGTCGGCAAGGTTGGCCGGCGTGCGGGTGGTGGCAATGATCTGCGCCGCTGGGACCTTGAACGTGTCCAGCAGGTGGTTGATGACGCCGCGGCCGAGCTGGCCGGAAGCGCCGGTGACGAGAAGAGTTTTGCTCATGGGGCGATCCTGGCAAGGGTCAGAGGAGAGTGCATTGGTGGTCTCAAAAAGAGACCAGCACTAAAATAGGAATTGACCCAGGGCCGTAAAGAAGGCAGTTTTTCGGGAGGTAGGCACAGCCAAGGAACCAGCCGTGGACAGCACGATCGTCAATCTGAGATCCAAGCTCGAGATCTACAAATCCATGAGCAATGGCGGCAACATTGCCGATTGCCCGGTCCGCGACGTGATCCAGGGTCTCAGCGGCAAATGGAGTTCGCTGTTGATGGGAGCCCTGGCCGAGCAGCCGTACCGCTTCGGCGAGCTGCGGCGCCTGGTGCCCGACATTTCACAGCGCATGCTGACCCAGACGCTCTACGATCTGCAGCGCGACGGCTATGTGCATCGCGAAGTGTTCCCGACCAAACCGCCGAGCGTTGAATACAGCCTGACCGACCTCGGACGGTCGATGTTCGGCGCCTTGCACCAGCTGATCCTGTGGGCCGAGCTCAACCATGACGCGGTGCGCGACGCGCGCGCCGGTTTTGATGCCGCGCAAGGGTGAGCAGGACAAAGACCGGGGCTGCGGCTTGATTTAGTCCCCCCGCTGAAGGATTGTCCCGGCCAGTTCGGCTTTGGGGGCATTGGCATTTCCTACGATATCGCGATTGCCGGGGCCGGCCCGGCAGGGCTCGCCATGGCGCTCTATTTCAAGCGCGCCGGGCATGGAGTTACCGTGTTCGAGCGCTTCGACGAGCCGAGGCCGGTCGGTTCCGGACTGATCCTGCAGCCGACCGGGCTGACGGTATTGGCTGATCTTGGCCTGCTCGACGACATGCTGGCGCTGGGCAGCCGCATCGACCGCCTGCATGGCGCCGATGCCAGCACCGGGCGCACCGTGCTCGACGTTCGCTATGATGCCCAACGCGGCCATCGCTTCGGGCTGGCGGTGCATCGGGCGGCCTTGTTCGGCGTGCTCTTTCGCGCTGTGCAGCGCGAGTCGATCGCCATCGAGACGGGTGTCGAAATCGAGACTCTGGAGACCGGCGAACGGGCAACGCTGATCTGTGGCAACGGGCGAAGTGCAGGGCCGTTCGATCTGGTCGTGGACGCCAGCGGCTCGCGCTCGAAGCTGCGGCAGCGCACGGGCGATGCAAGCGCGCCACGCCCGCTCACCTATGGCGCGTTCTGGGCGTCGCTCGGCTGGCGCGGCGAAGGTTTCGACGAGCACGCGCTGCTGCAAATTTACGACAAGGCCAGCGTGATGATCGGCGTGCTGCCGATCGGCCGGCCGGAGCCGGGCGCTGAAAAGATGGCCGCCTTCTTCTGGAGCCTGAAGCCGGCCGATGTCGAGCGCGTGCGGGCGGTGGGCCTCGATGCCTGGAAGGAGAGGGTGGTTCGGCTGTGGCCCGAATGCGAGGCATTCACCAGCCAGATCGAGGATTTCGACCAGCTCTCGCTGGCACGCTATGGCCACCACACGATGAAGCTACCGGCCGGCCGGCGCCTGGCCGTCATCGGCGACGCGGCGCATTCGACCAGCCCGCAGCTCGGGCAAGGGGCCAACATGGCGCTGCTCGACGCGGCGGCGCTCAGCCATGCGTTGGCGCGGATGCCAAACATCGAGGCGGCGCTTGAAGCCTATGCGAAGGCGCGGCGCTGGCATGTGCGGGTCTTCCAGGCGCTGTCGCTGGCGTTCACACCGTTCTACCAGTCGGATTCCGTGGCGCTGCCCTTCATCCGCGACAGGCTGGTGGCGACGGTGGCAAAAATCCCACCGGCGCCGCAGTTCCTTGCCTCGATGGTGGCCGGCACGGTGATCGATCCGTTCAGGCGGATCGGACTGACCGAAGCGCTGTGGCCGGATCGTTTCGGTGGATGAACCTCGACAGGTAAGATCCCTTCGCTTCCAGGAAAGCGTGCAGGCGCTGCGGGTAGTCCGGGGCGACGGCTTGGCTGATCGATGGGCGTTCATTCAGCGCCTTGCGCCAGGCGCGGACAAGCGGCTTGTCGTCAAGGACGCCGAAATCGCCGATCCGGTCGAATGTGTCCAGGTAGCGGAAGATCGGGCCGTAAACGGCATCGACGAGCGAGAAGCGTTCGCCGGTGAACCAGGGTCCGTTCCGTTCGGTGTCCGCCAGCTCCGCCTCGAGACGATCGAACATCGCCGACAGTGCGCCGGATTCGGCGAGGAAGCCGGCCTCAGTCTGGGCCGAATAGAACCTGCCGATGGCATTGAGTGTGGCCGAGCCGAACTCGATCCAGGCGCGATGCCGGGCGCGGGCATAAGGGTCGGCGGGGTGGAGGGGATTGGCTTGTGTCTCCTCGAGGAACTCGAGAATGACACCGGATTCGAAGATCACCGTTTCCTCGCCATGTCGCTGCACGCGCAGCAGCGGCACCTTGCCGAGCGGCGAGATCGCCTTGAACCAGTCCGGCTTGTTGGCGAGGTCGATGTCGACGCGCTCGAACGGCACGCCCTTTTCGGCCAGTGAAATCGCGGCGCGCTGCACATAGGGGCAGAGAGGGTGGCTGACGAGAATGAGCTTGTCGGTCATCTCACTCTCCCCAGACATAGTTCAACGCGCCGTCCTCGACGCGCGTCGTCGGCGATCTTGCAGATTTCGTGTTTCATGGGATGGGCGCCTTCGGATATTGATGCAATTGCATTCATATAGATGCAGATGCATTTATCGTCAAGCTTGATGCAATTGCATCTATTGCCTATGCTGGGCCATGATTGAGAAAGCTATGCCTTCGCCCGAAGCCATCAAGGCCTGGGCCCGTCTGATGCGCGTTTCGCGCCAGCTGGTCGAAAGCGCCGAAGAGACGTTGAAGGCCGGTGGCCTGCCGCCTCTCGCCTGGTATGACGTGCTGCATGAGCTCGCCGAGGCGGGTGAGGGCGGGCTGCGGCCGTTCCAGCTAATCGAGCGCACCCTGTTTGCGCAATACAACATCTCGCGGCTGCTGGCGCGGCTCGAGGCTGACGGGCTGGTGGAGAAACTGCCGGTGGCCGATGACGGCCGCGGCCAGACCATCCGCATCACGGCAAGGGGCCGCGAGACCCGTCGCGACATGTGGGCTGTCTACGGACGGTCGATCACCGAACTGGTCGGCGCCAAACTCTCTGCGGATGAACTGACCATGGTGTCGGCACTGCTTGGCCGGCTGCGCCATCCGCCCGTTGCGGACTGATGCCATTGTGCCGAGAGCAAGGCCTCGCAAGATCCGGCCAATGTCAGCCCAGATGGCTGCCCCAGAGGAAGGCCAGTGTCGCCAGCACGCCAAGGGCTGCGCGAACCAGGTGCAGATTGCCCCATTTGACGATAAGGGACCTGGCTTGTGGATTGCCGGCGCCCGCGTCCATCGCCTCCAGTACCCTGTTGGTCGGCATCATGGCGATCAGCGTCCACGGCCAGGGCAGGATGATCAGCACCGCGCCAACCAGAAAGGCGAAACCGCCAGTCTGCCACCAGGCAATGAGACCGAGAACGCAGGCGACAATGGCAATTGACGCCTGCATGGCGGCGCCGCGCTTGTAGGAAGGCTGCCATTCCTGCAGCAGCGCCATGTCGTCGAGACCAAGCCGCGCCGGTTGCTCGGCGACACTGACGTAAATCGCGGCGCCGGAAAATGCGGCGGCAACCGTCAGGGCAAGCAATTCGATCAACATTTTTCCCCGCGCAAGCCGTCCGGCACCGACGCCGTGCAGTAGAAATAGGGGCTTGCAAGGCTCAGAACAATACGTCATAGAAGTGGCGAACCGTAACGTACGGTACGGCTTGCCGGAATGACCGGGCGGCCTTGCCTGCCGAGAGAAGAGCGTGTTGCACATCGTGCCCGAGATCGACACCAGCGAAGCGCTGACGGAGCGGCAGAAAGCCGTGCTCGACGCAGCGTTGCGGCTGCTGGTCAAGGAGGGCGATCAACTGACCATGACCGCCGTGGCGCGCCGGGCGAGCTGTTCCAAGGAAACGCTCTACAAATGGTTCGGCGACCGCGACGGGCTGCTGACGGCAACGGTGCAGTGGCAGGCATCCAAGGTGCGGGTCTCACTGGTCGACGGCAAGGGGCTCGATCTTGCCTCGCTGACCGCAAGCCTCGAACGCTTCGCTTTCGACTGGCTGAAGGTGATTTCCAGCGACACGTCGATCGCGCTCAACCGCGTGGCGGTCGGCCATGCCGGTTCTGGCAAGGATGACCTTGGCGCCGTGGTGCTGGAGAACGGCCGCTTCGCCCTGGCCAAGCGGCTGAAGCCGGTGCTTGAAGCCGGACGACAGGCCGGACTGCTTGATTTTTCGGACGCCGAAACGGCGTTCCGCACCTTTTTCGGGCTGGTCGCCCGCGACGTGCAGATCCGTCTGCTGCTCGGCGACCGGCTGGAATTGACTGAGGCGGCGATCGGCGGCGATGCCGCGCGGGCGACGCAGCAGTTTCTCGCTCTTTTCGGAGCAACAACCGGGTCGCAAGGCCTCTGATTCATAAAACGGGAAGGAAGACAAAATGCGTGTCTATTACGATCGCGATGCCGATCTCAACCTGATCAAGGGCAAGAAGGTCGCCATCATCGGCTACGGCAGCCAGGGCAGGGCGCATGCGCTCAATCTCAAGGATTCCGGCGTCAAGGACATCGCCATCGGCCTCAAGGCCGGCTCGGCGACCGCCAAGAAGGTCGAGGCCGATGGGCTCAAGGTGATGACCGTGGCGGACGCTGCCAAATGGGCCGACCTGATGATGATGGCGACGCCTGATGAACTGCAGGCCGACATCTACAGGAACGAGATCGCGCCGAACATCCGTGACGGCGCTGCAATCGCCTTCGCGCACGGCCTCAACGTGCATTTCGGCCTGATCGAGCCGAAGGCTTCGGTCGATGTCGTTATGATCGCGCCGAAGGGCCCCGGCCACACGGTGCGCGGCGAATACCAGAAGGGCGGCGGCGTGCCGTGCCTGGTCGCGGTCAACCAGGATGCCTCGGGCAATGCGCTCGACCTGGCGCTGTCCTATGCCTGCGGCGTCGGCGGCGGCCGTTCGGGCATCATCGAGACCAATTTCCGCGAGGAATGCGAGACCGACCTGTTCGGCGAGCAGGTCGTTCTGTGCGGCGGTCTGGTCGAACTGATCCGCGCCGGTTTCGAGACGCTGGTGGAAGCCGGCTACGCGCCTGAGATGGCGTATTTCGAGTGCCTGCACGAGGTCAAGCTGATCGTCGACCTGATCTACGAGGGCGGCATCGCCAACATGAACTACTCGATCTCGAACACCGCCGAATGGGGCGAATATGTCTCGGGCCCGCGCATCATCACCGCAGAGACCAAGGCCGAGATGAAGCGCGTGCTGAAGGACATCCAGACCGGCAAATTCACCTCGGAATGGATGCAGGAATACCGCGCCGGCATGTCGCGCTTCAAGGGCATCCGCCGCAACAATGACAGCCACCAGATCGAGGAAGTCGGCGCCAAGCTGCGTGCGATGATGCCGTGGATTTCCAAGAACAAGCTGGTCGACAAGGCCAAGAACTGAACGAAAATCCACGTTCTTGCCTTGCGCGTCCTCGGGCTTCGCCCCGCGGGCGCGCGGGGGATTTCCAGGAACAAGCTGGTCGACAAGGCCAAGAACTGGGGTCCGGACTCAGTCACACCTCAATCAGGCTCACTGCGAGTTGGTCGCGGCGAGCTTGTCGTGACGATACACCAGCACCGCTTGGGGCCGCCTCGGCTGGGAACCTACGCGGGCACGAGCCCGTGGCGGAGCATGACCTCCTTGGCCTTGGCCACGTCGGGCTTGCCGGGGACATTGATCACCTCGGCAATTTCCTCGAAGTAGCGGCGCCCGATGGACCCCGGCGTCAGCACGGCCAAAGTCCGCGACACACCGTCGTGCAGGTTCTCGTGGTGGTGGACACTTCCGCGCGGAATGAAGATGGCATCGCCGGCGCCGAGTTCCTGCTTTCGATCATCAACGGTGATCGTCAAGATGCCTTCCAGCCCATACAGCGTTTCGTCCGCCTCCTGATGGTAGTGGGGCGCTGGTACGCGGGCGCGGGACGGGACAATGAATTCAAACACGGTTGCACCCTTGTCGGTGACCAGGAAGCGCAAATCCAGCTCACCGATCCTCAAGACGCTCTGTGTACCCGCTTCCATCGACATGCTCCGAAGCTCGACAGAGAGCTGCGCCCGCCCTTCTTCGGGGCTCTCCTGCGCATCACCTGGCAGCACGTTCGCACCCAGATGCACGAGGCCATTCATGATGCCGGCTTCACCGACTTTCAGGACGCTCACTTCGCCGTGTTCTCCTATCCCCTTCCGGATGGGGTAAGGCCGTCGGAACTGGCTCGCCAGAAACGCATGTCGAGGCAGGCGATCAACTACCTCCTCATTCAGCTCGAAGAGCTCGGCTATGTCGAGCGGCGCTCTCCCGAGGGCAGCGATCGGCGCCTCATCTACCTGAGCGCGCGCGGGCGGCCGATTGCCGAGACGATTTTCACCTGCCTGCGGCGGTTGCACGCGGAATGGGCGGAGGAGATCGGTGAGCAGCGGTTCAACGACTTCCTTGACGTGTTGAAGCAGCTGTCCGCGAGGGCGCAGGACCGTCACTCCAAATATCCGGGCTAGGAGTCAGCCGAACGATCGCGGCGGCGTGCTGACGTCACTGTGCTCGCGGTTCCCGTGGACAAAAACGGCGCCGCGATGGGCGGCGCCGCATGGGCATTCGTCAATCAGCGCTGCGCATCAATAGGGCGAGTAGCACTGCTGACGCGGGCCGTTGTAGGGCTGGAACGTGTTATCCCAGGCGCGATACGACCGGTACCTGTTATAGCACCACTGGGCATGGGCGCTCGAAACCCGCTGAGTGCGGTAGTAGCGGCGCGGCGGCGCGTCGTAGTAGTTGTAATTGTTGTACATGCTGCCGATGCCGAGGCCAAGGCCAAGGCCCAGAAGGGCAGCCGCGCCGTCATCGTAGTAACGGCCGCCGCGATAGTGATGGCGACCATGGCGCCAACGCCAATTGTCTCCATCGTTCCAGTTTCCGCCGCCACCGTTCCAGTGTCCGTGGCCTCCGTTCCAGTTGCCGGACCGGCGCCATCTCCAGTTTCCGCCGTTGTTATTGCCGCCCGCCCAGCCGTCGCGGACCGCCGTCGGCGCTGCCGTGCTTGCGGGAATCGACAGGTCCGGCTGCATGATCGGGCCGGCGGTGGACGGCGCCGTGACGCCCGAGAGGATACCGAGCGCTATAAGCCCGGATTTGACTGTGGAAGAAAAGAGCGAGTTCATTGCACTCTCCAAGAGACACAGGCCCCACGCCTACTCTAGGGGCCTACTGTGGACGTTTGCATCTGAACGGCGGATGAACGGAAAGGTTCCGTCAACCATGGCGCGAGCGGCATCAGGACCATCGGTCTCCGCTGTTGGTCCGGCGACCTTGTTTTCTGCCGCGCTTGCGGGCAAAGGTCTTGGCATGTCGCTGCGCCTCGCCACCTTCAATGTCGAGAACCTGATGAACAGGTTCGATTTTTCCGGCTATCGCAACCAGCTCAACGAGGATCGCACGCTGGCGCTGTTCGATATCCAGAGCGAGGCGGAATACAAGATGCTGGAGCAGGCCCGCGCCATCGCCCAGTCCGACGACACGCGCCAACTGACGGCGCTGGCGATCGCGGCCACCCGCGCCGACATCATCTGCATGCAGGAGGTCGACAATATCGAGGCGCTGAAGGCCTTCGAATACGGCTATCTGTTCAAGATGGTGGGGCAAGGCTACCGGCAGAAATACACCACATCGGGCAATGATTCGCGCGGCATCGACGTCGCCGTGATGATGCGCAACGAAACCGCGCAGGGCCAGCCGATCGAATTCGTGCGCATGACCAGCCATGCCTACGTCACCTATGAACAGTTCGGGCTGCAGACGCCCGAACTGGCGGCACTCGGCAACCAGGCCAATGAGCGCATCTTCCGGCGCGACTGCCTGGAAGTCGACATCACAGTGGGCGGAGTGCCGCTGACTCTTTATCTCGTGCACTTCAAGTCGATGGGCCCGCCGCGCAACGGGCTCGACGGGCGCGAAGCGACGATGCCGGTGCGCATCGCCGAGGCTCGAGCCGTGCGGCGGATCATCGAGGAGCGCTTCGGCAAGGACCACGCCGCCGACAAGCGCTGGGCGATCTGCGGCGACATGAATGATTACCGGCAGCGCGTGAAGATCGCCGGCGACACGATCGACGGCTACCGCTTCGAAGTGGTCAACGAGAACCAGTCCTGCATCAACGTGCTGACAGAAGGCGGCTTCTGCGAAAACGTCGTCGAGCGGCGGCCGGAGATGAACCGCTGGAGTTTTTACCACACGCGTGGACCGGAAGAGCGGCATCTGTGCCAGCTCGACTACATCCTGTTGTCGAAGGGCCTCGCCGCCAGCAACGCGACGGCCGTTCCCGACATCATCCGCAACGGCCAGCCCTGGCGCACGATTTTCCCGCCCGGCCAGGAGGTCGAGCGGTTCCCGCGCGCCGGCTGGGACCGGCCGAAGGCATCCGACCACTGCCCGGTGGCGATTACCTTGGACATGACCTGATACGCTATGAGTTTCGACCTGCCGCGCAATGTCATCCTGCCGGTCGATGCCATCGACGTCCGGCTCGATCCCGGCCCGCACCCCTTCGCGGTGGATAATGCGGAGGCGATCGCCGAGAACTGGCAGCGCGAGATAGCAGCCAAGCCGGCGCTGTTCGACGGCACCGTGGTGCTGCTGTCGCAACTCGCGTACCGCGACAACCGTCTGGTCGGCCGCTGCCATGCGGTCGACTATTCGACCTTCATGCTCTGGCGTAAGCGACGCGAGAATTCGGGCGCCGAGCATGCCTATGCCCATGCCGTGCTGGTGGCCGGCGACAATGCGCTGGTGGCGATCCGCATGGGTTCACACACGGTCAATGCCGGGCGCGTCTATTTCGCCGCCGGCTCGTTCGAGCCCATCGATTTTCGCGACGGCCAGGTCGACGTCGATTTCAACATGATCCGCGAGGTGCGCGAGGAGACCGGTCTCGATCTGTCGGACGCGCCACGCGGCAAGCGCTATCACGTCCTGTCGACGGCCAGCGGTACGGTGATGTTTCGGCGTTTTCACGCGACGGCGCCGGCCGACGAGATTGCCCGTCGGATATCAGCGTTCGTTGCCACCGAGACCGACCCGGAGATCGAGGGGCCAGTCATCATCCGCCACGCCGCGGACCTTCCGGACGGGCTGGCGTCGCGCATGAAGCCGCTGGTCGAATGGCATTTTGCCGGGGTGGATTAGAGCAACTCCAGGAAAAGTGTGAAACGGTTTTCCCGGGAAAAGCGCGTAGCGCTTTCCCTGGGGAGTTGCGTCGAAACAAAGAGATAGAGCGGCTCTGCGTTTCCGTGAAACGATGAATCCCTCTAGCGACGCGTCTTGTTCTGCGCTGCCTTGCGATCGTTGCTGGCGGCGACGAAGAACAAGATAAAGCCGAGACCCAGCAAGCCGCCCATCGCCATTCCCATGGTCTGGCCGACGACCGACTGGAAGTCGGCGGTGACGCGATCGGGATTGGCCATGCCGTAGCTGGCGAGATACCACCAGATGCCTGCAAGGACGGCCTCGATGATCACCATCGCCAGGATCAGTCGTGTCTTCTTGCTCATGCGTCATTCCCCCCGACCAGAGATATCTTGCCTTAGGGCCTGAGGATCGCCGAGTCGATCGAATCCGCATCGAAATGATGCCGATTTGGGAGTGAAGGCGGCCGGCAACGCAGCGCGCTCGGCCTTTCCTTGCATGCCGCCAATTCGCGTGTTAGATACTGAACCACATGGTTCAGTATGCTCGGACCCACTTGGATGCCTCGTTCGCCGCGCTCTCGGACGCCACCCGACGCGGCGTTCTGGAGCAGCTCGGACGTGCAGACGCTTCGATCACGGAGCTTGCCGAGAAGTTCCACATGACCCTCACGGGCATGAAGAAGCATGTCGGCGTCTTGGAGCAGGCGGGGTTCGTCACCACGGAGAAGGTCGGGCGCGTGCGGACCTGCAAGCTCGGCCTACGCGAACTGGAGGCAGAGGCGGCTTGGATCGAGAGGTACCGCCAGCTGTGGGACGCACGCTTCAACGAGTTGGACAAGGTTGTCGAGGAACTGAAACGGATGGAGCAAGCCGATGGACGAACGAAGACATAGTGAGCCCACCCCCATGAACAACCGCATGACGATCGAACGGAAGTCCGAGCGTGAGCTCGTCATTACGCGAACGTTCAATGGCCCGGCGCGCATCGTGTACGAGGCGTGGACCAAGCCCGAGCTGTTCATGCGGTGGTGGGCACCGAAGTCGATGGGCGTGCCTCTGCTTTCCTGCGAGATGGATGTTCGTGTCGGAGGCGGGTACCGTGTTGCGTTTGGCCACGATGCCTCAAGCGCTATGGCATTCTTCGGTAAGTACATCGACGTGATACCTAACTCGCGCCTCGTCTGGACGAATGAGGAAAGTGAGGACGCCGCCGTGACCACGGTGACCTTTGAGGAAAAAGGCGGCAAGACGCTGCTGGTGCTGCACGAACTCTATCCCTCGAAGGAAGCGCTCGACGAGGCCATCGCCGGGATGGAGGATGGGATGCCCGAGCAGTTCGAACAGCTGGACGAGCTTCTCGTCATCCTCGGCGCGAACTTGGGAGGGTCATGAAGTCGCCGATCTCGCGGTTGGTCGACTGGCTCCTTCGAGTGCGAAGAGCTTCATGGCGAGTGGAACTACGTCATCAGATCGCGCATGCAACATAGCCGTGGGGAGCTGGCCTGGGCTTACTCGTGCCGCAGCGCGTCGATCGGGTCGAGCCTGGCGCCGCGCAGAGCCGGGAAGAAGCCGAACACCATGCCGATCAGCGCCGAGAAACCGACGGCGAGCAGGATGACCGCGGGGCTTGGCGCGAAGGGGATGGTCAGCGCCACCGCGGCGAGGCCGGCCAGCGCCAGGCCAATCAGGATGCCGATGATGCCGCCGAGCAGCGACAGCACCGTCGCCTCGACCAGGAACTGGATGAGGATGTGCTTTTCTTGCGCGCCGATGGCAAGCCGGATGCCGATCTCGCGCGTGCGCTCGGTGACCGAGACCAGCATGATGTTCATGATGCCGATGCCGCCGACCAGCAGGCTGACGCCGGCGACGGCACCCAGCATGCCGGTCATGGTTGTGGTGGCGCTGGCCATGGCGTCGGCGATCTGGGTCATATCGCGGATGGCGAAATCGCTCTCGCGGTCGGGGGTGATGCGGCGGGCATCGCGCAAGATGTCCTCGACGCGCGGCTGCAGTTCGCTGGTCGGCGTGGTATCGTCGGCGGCGATGTAGATGTTGTCGATGTCGCGGTTGCCGGCGATGCGGCGCTGATAGGCATGCAGCGGCATCAGCACGACATTGTCCTGGTCCTGGCCGAAGCCGGTATAGCCCTTGGGTTCGAGCAGGCCGATGATCTTGCAGGAGGTGCGGTTGACGCGGATGATCTCGCCCTCGGGGTCGCCGGCGCCGAAGAATTGCTGGCGCACCGTCTCGCCGATCAGGCAGACGCCGGTGCCGGAGCGGGTCTCGGAATCGCTGAACGGCCGGCCGGACACCAGCTTCCAATCGCGCGCATCGAGATAGGCGCTGTCGGTGCCGGTGACGCCCGAGGTCAGGCTTTCGGTGCCGAAGATGACGCGGACCTGTTTTTGCGAGGCCGGCGAAATGGCGCGCGCGCCGGTCAGATGCGCGACCAGCGCCGCCAGGTCCTTTTCGGCGAGCGGACGGACCACCTGGTCGAGCCCGCCCGGGCCGCCGGGACCGGCCGGGCGGCCGGAACGGACGACCAGCAGATTGCTGCCGAGCTTGGAGATGTCGGCCTTGACCTTTTCGGTGGTGCCGGAGCCGATGGTGAGCATGGCAATGACGGCGGCAACGCCGATGACGATGCCGAGCAATGTCAGGAACGAACGCAGCACGTTGCGGCGGATCGAGCGGAGCGAGAGGCGGACGGTTTCCCAGATCATGGTTAGGCCACCTCGAGATTCTTGGAATCGGAGGCGACGTGGCCGTCGAGGAAGTGAATGGTGCGCTCGGCATAGCCGGCGACGTCGGCCTCATGGGTGACCATGGCGATGGTCAGGCCGAGCTCGGTGTTGAGCTGTGTCAGCAACTCCATGATCTCATGCGTGCGCGCGGTGTCGAGATTGCCGGTCGGCTCGTCGGCGACGAGCAGCGTCGGGCGGGTGACGATGGCGCGCGCGATCGCCACGCGCTGCTGCTGGCCGCCGGACAGTTCGGCCGGCGTATGGTGCTCGCGGCCGACAAGGCCGACCTGGGCCAGCGCCTGCATAGCAAGGTCGCGGCGCTCGCGGGCGGCAACGCCGCGATAGATCAGCGGCAGTTCGACATTTTCCGCCGCCGTGGTGCGCGCCAACAGATTGTAGCCCTGGAAAACGAAGCCGACATAGAGGTTGCGCAGCATGGCGCGGCGGTTGCGGTCGAGCCTGCCGGCGTCGATGCCCATGAAGGCATAGGTGCCGGCCGTCGGCGTGTCGAGGCAGCCGATGATGTTCAACGCCGTCGATTTGCCGGAGCCGGACGGGCCCATGATGGCGACGAATTCGCCGCGCCGGATGGCAAGGCCGACACCGGCCAGCGCATGGACCTTGGCCTCGCCCTGGCCATAGCTTTTCCAGACCTTGTCGAAGGTGATGAGGGCAGCACCGGCAGCCACGGCCTCAGCTCCGCTGCTGCGACGCGGTGATGACCTCAGCGCCTTCCTTGAGGCCCGAGGTGATCTCGGTCAGTTCGCCATCGGTGGAACCGATCTTGACGTTGACCGGATGCGGCCGCCCATTCTCCAGCACATAGAGCGTGCGCGAGCCGTCGGTGGGCGCCGTCGCGGCCTGGCGCTGGCGGTTGCCGCCGGGGCGCCCCATGCGGCCAGTAAACAGGTCGCTCAGGCTCCAGCCGCGGACCGCCTGCTGCGCCGGGCGATAGCGGAAGGCTGTGGCGGGTACGGTGAGCACGTCCTTGGCCTGCCTTGTGACGACCGAAACGGTTGCGGTCATGCCGGGTCGCAGCAACAGCTCGTTGTTGTCGACTTCAAGCCGCGCATTGTAGGTGACGACGCCGTCGGTGGTGACCGAGGCAAAGGAAATGTCGCGGATCTCGGCGTCGAACGGCCGGTCCGGGAAGGCATCGACGGTGAAACGGGCATGCTGGCCGGTCTTGACCGCGCCGATGTCGGCCTCGTCGACCGCCGCCACCAGTTCCATGTTTCTGAGATCGGCGGCGATGATGAACAGCACCGGCGCTTGCAGCGAGGAGGCGACCGTCTGGCCGGGATCGACCGAGCGCGTCAGCACGATGCCGTCGATCGGCGCATAGATGGTGCTGTTGGCAAGGTCGGTCTGCTGCGATTTCAGATCGGCATTGGCGATGGCGAGATTGGCCTGAGCGCTGTCGAGTGCCGCCTTGGAGCGGTCGCGGGTCGCGGCTGCCGCCTCCAGCGACTGGTCGGTCGCCATGCCGCGCTTGGTCAGCGCCGCCGCGCGGACAAGCGCTTTTTCGTTCTCGGCGAGCGTTACCGTGGCGTCTTCGACATTGGCAGCCGCGCCCTTGGCGGACGCCTCGGCCCGTTCGATCTGCACCTGCAGCTTCGCGGTGTCGAGCGCTGCCAACACGTCGCCCTTCTTGACCTGCTGGTTTTCCTCGACGGATACCGAACGGATGATGCCGGAGAGCTGGCTGGAAATGTCGACCTGCGTGAGCGGCTGCAGCGTGCCGGTCGCCGACACTTCGACGGTGAGATCGGCCTTGGCGGCCGGCACGGTGGTGTAGTCAATCTTGGCGGGCGAGCCGGCGTACCATTGATAGGCGCCAAGCCCGGCGGCGAGCACGATCAATGTCAGCAGCGCATAGAGCCAGCCACGCCGGCGCGTCTTGCGCAGACCTTGTCTGTCGAGACCGAGCGCCGTCTCGATGGCGGAATCCGATTCCGTCTTTGGCAGATTGACAATCTGGTCCACGTCGGACCCCTATGATGCGCAATGTCCCTATCTGTGCACAGATCAGGCTTACTGGTTCAAATATCAAATTAAATTTCGCCCATGTTGGGATTGAGGCAGGAATGCAAACCCGGAATTACTTGCTTTACGATGTGTTTACGACCGAGCGACTGGCCGGCAACCCGCTGGCCGTGGTGTTGGATTGCAAAGGTCTGGACACGGCCGCGATGCAGGCCATCGCGCGCGAGTTCAACCTGTCGGAATCGGTCTTTGTGCTGCCGCCGGACAATCCCAAGCACCGAAACCGCATCCGTATCTTCACCCCCGACTATGAAATGCCGTTCGCCGGCCATCCGACCGTCGGCGCCGCGATCGCGCTGGCCGAACTGGCGGAAGAGGGCGGTGCCGGCATCTTCGTACTGGAAGAAAACATCGGCCCGGTGCGTTGCGCCGTCAGCAAGCATGATGGCAACACTTTCGCCGAATTCGACCTGGCGAAGCTGCCGGAGCCGCTCAAGCTCGAGGCCGACCCGGAGGCGATAGGTGCTGCCCTTGGCCTGACGCCGCATGAAATCGGCTTCGAGAATCACCGTGTCGCGTTCTGGTCGGCCGGCGTGCCCTACGTGACCATCCCGGTTGCCAATCTCGAAGCGGCGGGCCGAATCCGGCTGGACAACCAGGCTTGGTCCGAACTGGCGCCGCGCAAGAGCGAGTGGGCCTTCGCCAGCCCCTATGTCTATTGCCGCGAGACGGTGAACCACGAAAGCGCGTTCCATGTGCGCATGATCGTGCCCGGCACGCCATCCTACGAGGATCCGGCGACTGGCTCGGCAGCGGCGGCTTTCGCCGGCGCCATCATGCATTTCGACGCGCCGACCGATGGTGTTTCGCAGTTGTGGATCGAGCAGGGGCTGGAGATGGGCCGGCCATCGCGCATCCGCCTCGAACTGACCGTTCAAGGCGGAAAACTGGCCTCGGCGCGCATCGGCGGCAACGCGGTCAAGGTGGCGGAAGGCAGACTGTTCGTCTGATCATCTGCGGCGCTTCGAGCCTGTTCCATCCCGACAAAATCGGGATGGGGCTCGGTCTTTTTGTATGAGCATGATCTCTTCCGAAAACCGGATTCCACTTTTCGGGATGATGCTCCAGGCGATTTGTCGGGAAATGATTCCGGCAGGGCTGGACAGGACCGATGGTGGCGGCTATATGCCCGCCAACGCCGGTTTTTGCCGGCCGAGTGGGTGCGTAGCTCAGTTGGTAGAGCAGCTGACTCTTAATCAGCGGGTCCACAGTTCAATCCTGTGCGCACCCACCAAATTCTTCAAAGACTTGGTGGAAAGACCTGAAAGCGGGATGTTTCGTCGCCGTCTGGCGACAGTCGACGCTATTGGATAGTTGGTCGCAGATAGCTGAGGATCGCTCGCGTTATGGCGAGGACGCCGTCGACAGCTTCGAAGTTCGTCTTGCTTTTGCCGACGACCCATTCGAGTTCGGCTTCTTCGGGTAAACGAAGGTCCTTACATACAAACTTGCCCGAAAGCGTAAAGAGGTCCAGTGACCTCGGTTCGCCATCCGAATAATAAGGAAATTGAATAAACAGCCTTATTGGGCCGCCATATCCAAGCTTGAAGGTCATCGAGAATCTAACATCGTGACCAAATCTGTCTTCGAAAATTCCGCTAAAACTAAGGTCCTTGGCATCGTTGCTATGCCATTGCTTCGCCAATCCCAAAGAACTCCAAACCTTGAGAGTATGGGCTTTCAGTTCTTTGCGATTGGGGAATCTTGCCTTTTCAGGATCAAAATGAAATGGCTGATCGACGTAAACCGTTTCGGTTCTCCACTCCTCGGCAGCATTGCGAAGATCTTCGAAAATCTGAATGATTTTTGGATTTTTCTGCGCACCGGAATAGATTGAAATCCGCCACTGAGAAATCATCTCGCGCAGTTCTTCGACCGTATGGCCCGATCGCTCTGCCCAGTCCTCCGTCGCCAGTATCCACGGCGAATTGTATTTCAGCCCTGCAAAAGCTCCGCTCTTGCTGTCGAAATCTCCGATAATCCGAGCAAGAATATCGCGAAGCCCCTGTTTGGGGTCTCCGAAAATCTGTGAGGGCTCGTTCATCAAACGCAGTCCGGGCGTTGGGCCTACTTCTCCGATACTCCCGCCTCGGCAAAACTTGCCATGCGGGTGTGGCACTCCAGCGCCGAGCGGACGATGTTGACGGCGAGGCAGGCGCCGGAGCCTTCGCCAAGCCGCATGCCGAGATCGAGCAGCGGCGGCAGGCCGAGCGCTTCGAGCAGGCCGCGATGGCCCGATTCGGCCGAGACGTGTGCTGCGATCGTATGGGCGAGGCCGGTCGGGTGCAATCTTGCCAGCGGGGCGGCAGCAGCGGTGCAGACGAAGCCGTCGAGCAGCACGGGTATGCCCAAATGGCGGGCGGCGAGCGTGGCACCGAAGATGGCGGCGAGTTCGCGCCCACCAAGTGCGGCGGCAACGCCCAGCGGATCGGCAAGGGCTGCGGCGTGGCGCTTCAGGCCGGCTTCGATGGCGACCACCTTGCGCTTGAGGCCAGCGTCGTCGACGCCGGTGCCGCGCCCGGTCCATTTTTCAGCGCCGCCCCCGAACAGCGCTGCCGAAATGGCGGCTGCCGGCGTGGTGTTGCCGATGCCCATTTCGCCGAAGCAGACCAGATCAAGGTCCTTCGTCACCGCGTCATAGCCGGTCGAGACGGCGGCGAGGAACGCCTTGTCGTCCATGGCCGGACCTTGCGTGAAGTCGCCGGTCGGATGGTCGAGGTCGAGCGGGATGACGTCGAGTTCGGCGCCGGCGATGCGGGCGAGCTGGTTGATGGCGGCACCGCCGCCGGCAAAATTCGCCACCATCTGCACCGTGACTTCCGAAGGATAGGCCGACACGCCTTGCGCGGTGACACCGTGGTTGCCGGCGAAGACGAAGACTTTCACCCGATCAAGCTTGGGCATGTCGCGGCCCTGCCAACGCGCCAGCCAGGCGGCGATGGTTTCCAGCCGGCCAAGGCTGCCTTGCGGCTTGGTCAGCGTGTCCTGGCGGCGGGCGACCGCGCTTGCGGCGGCATCGCTGCCGGCAGGTAGATCGACGCAGGCGGCGCGCAGTTCATCGAGCGATTTGAAGGGCATGGGGGCAAAGTCTCCGAAAGGGAATCAGGTCAAAGGGGAATCAGGAGAGGGCTACGGAAGCGACGAGCAGCACGGCGATTTCGCTCAGCTGCTGCAAGGCGCCGATCGTGTCGCCGGTCTGGCCGTCGATCTGGTTGAGGCAAAGCGCGCGGAACGCCGCAAACAGCAGGCCAAGCAGGATCAGCGCGAAAACGGCGCCGCCGAGCCCGAGCAGGAGCAGCGGGATCGCGCCGACCACGGCGCCGGCGATAGCGGTCTCGAACGAAACGGTGCCGGCGTCGGCCGAGAGGCCTTCGGACCGGGCGGCGGGCAGCAGGTGCATGAAGGCGCCCAGCACGCCGCGCGAGGCTGTGTGCGCGGCGATCAGGGCGAACAGGGCCTGCGTGGGCTCGACGAATTCCGAAAGCGCGCTCCACCGGATCAGCAGCGACAGAGTGAGCGCCGCGGCACCATAGGCGCCGATGCGGCTGTCGCGCATGATGTCGAGTTTTCGGCCGCGCGACTTGCCGCCGCCAAAGCCGTCGGCGACATCGGAAAGCCCGTCCTCATGCAGGCAGCCGGTGGTGAGCACGGTTGAAACAAGCGCAAGGGCTGCCGCCGGGCCCATGCCAAGGCCAAATCGTTCCGCCGTGGCAAAGACGATCGCGCCGATCAGGCCGACGACAAGACCGGCAACGGGTGCTGCCCAGATCGCTGCGGCCAGGCTGCGCCCGCGAAAGTCGAGGACGGCCAGTGGCAGCCGGGTGAAGAAGACCAGGCAAAGCGCGATGTCGTCGAGGACCTGCCGGGGGGAAAGGGTCAAGTTCCGAAGCTTCATGTCCTAGCCCCTCGCAATGGCGTGGAAGAAGGTGCCGCTCACGTGGCCGCGCCGGTAACCCGAGGCGCCGATCTGGTTGCCCTGGCCGTCGGCGAGGTCGGCCAGCGGCTCGTCATTGCCGGCAGCGAGCATCTGCGCATAGTGGAACTCGTGGCCACGGATTAGCGCGCCTTGTGCGCCTAACGGGCAATCGGCGCGCAGCCGCGCCTCGCGGTAACCGAGGTTCATCTTGCGTTTGGCAAAGCTGGTGGAATGGCCGAGCAGGCCGAGCATTCCGTGCGTTTCGCCCGACGCGTCCTCCAGCGCTTCTCCAAGCACCATGAAGCCACCGCACTCGCCATGGATGGGCTTGGTCGCTGCGAATCTTGCCATTCCCTTGCGGAAATTTGCGGCGGCGGCGAGCCGGCCGGCGTGAAGCTCGGGATAGCCGCCGGGCAGCCAGCAGATATCGCAGTCTTCGTCGGGTGCTTCGTCGGCGAGCGGCGAGAACGGGACGATCTCCGCGCCGGCCTTGCGCCAGTGGGTCGCCACGTGCGGATAGAGGAAGGTGAAGGCGGCGTCTTCAGCCAGCGCGATCCGCTGGCCAGGCGGCGTCAGTGCGTCGTCGAAACCTCCGGCTGCTGGGGTGAAGGGTGTCGCCAGGGCCATGATGGCGTCGAGATCGAGCGACTTTTCGGCCATGTCGGCCAGCCGGTCGAGATGCGCCATCAGGTCATCATATTCGCCGGCCTGGACGAGGCCGAGATGGCGCTCGGGCAGGTTAAGTGTGGGATCGCGCAGGATGGCGCCAACGACCGGCAGGCCGATCGCTTCGATCGCATCGCCGGACAGCCGGCGGTGCCGCTCGCTGCCCAGCCGGTTGAGCACGACGCCGGCCATGCGCACATCCGGATCATAGGTGGCAAATCCCTTGGCGACGGCGGCCGCCGTGGTCGACTGGCCGGACACGTCGAGCACCAGCAACACCGGCAGGCCGTAGAGCCGCGCCAGGTCGGCTGCGGAGCCGGTGCGGCCGGGAGCCGCCGGAATGCCGTCGAACAGCCCCATGGCGCTCTCGAGGATGACGAAATCGGTGTCGTCGGCCGCTTGCGCGGCGAGCGCATTGAGCAGCGACGGCGGCATGGCCCAGCTGTCGAGATTGACGCCGGAAAGTCCCGTCGCAGCTGTATGGAAGCCGGGATCGATATAGTCGGGACCGGATTTGGCGCCGCGCACTTTCAAGCCCCGCCGGGTGAGCGCGCGCAAGATGCCGATGGTGACACTGGTCTTGCCCGAACCGGAGCGCGGCGCGCCGACGATGATGGCGCGGGCGGTCATGCTTCCCCCGCCAGTGCCGCGCGCATGGCGACGATGCCGCCGACGACGATCAACGCGGGTGCCGTCAGCCCGGCGGCGGCCGCTTCCTCGGCAATGGTAGCGAGCGTGGCAACGACGATCCGCTCCTGCGGTGTCGTCGCGGCGACGATCACAGCCGCCGGCGTCGACGGCGCCAAGCCGCCGTCGAGCAATGCGGCGGCGATGAGGGGCAAATTGGCCATGCCCATATAAACGACGACAGGCTGGCCGGTGCGGGCGATTGCTGCCCAGTCGATGTCGTCATCGGTGCCGGCGGCATGGCCGGTCGCCAGGATCACCGCCTTGTTGATGCCGCGCATGGTGGCCGGGATGCCGGTGGCTGCCAGCGCACTGAGCCCCGACGTCAGGCCGGGCAGGACGCGGAACGGGATGTTTTCCCGCGCCAGCGCCAAAGCTTCTTCGCCGCCACGGCCAAAGATATAGGGATCACCGCCCTTCAGCCTGACGACTCGGCGGCCTGCGCGCGCCAGCCGGACCAGCAGCGCGGTGATGTCGTCCTGCTTCATCGACGGTTTTCCGCCGCGCTTGCCGGCAAAGAACAGCTCGGCGCTCTCGGCAACGGCGACGACATCGGGGGAGACCAGTGCGTCGTAGACAACGGCATCCGCCTCGGACAAAGCCGCCAGCACTTCCAGCGTCAGGCAGCCAGGGTCGCCGGGGCCGGCGCCGGCCAGCCAGACATGGCCCGGCTCCAGCCGGCGCGGCTTGAAGTTCAGCCGGGACAATGCCTGTTCGAGCGTGGCGTTCTCGCCCTTGTTCCTGGTGCTGCCGCTCACAATCCGTCCCGTCCGCGAAAACGCCGCTGGTAGTGGGCGTCGTACAATGAACTCTCGCCAAAATCTTCCGCCGCCAGCGAACGGCCGACGAAGATGATCGCCGTGCGCTCCATCGGATCGGCCGCGAGCAACATTTCGATCGTTTCCAGCGTGCCGGTCAGCACGCGTTCGTCCGGCCAGGAGGCGCGGAAGACGATCGCCACCGGGCAATCCCCACCATAATGCGGCGTCAGCTCGGCGACGACGCGATCGATGGCGTGGATGGCAAGGTGAATGGCAAGCGTGGCGCCGGTGCGGCCGAAACCAGCCAGCGTTTCGCCGGGCGGCATCTTCGACGCGCGGCCGGAGACGCGAGTCAGCACCAGGCTTTGTGCGACTTCGGGAATGGTCAGCTCGCGGCGAAGTGCTGCGGCAGCAGCGGCGAAGGAGGGAACGCCCGGTGTCAGCGTGTAGGGAATGCCGTGCTTTTCCAGCCGCCGGATCTGCTCCGCAACGGCGCTCCATACCGACAGGTCGCCGGAATGCAGCCGGGCAACATCATGGCCGGCTTTGTGGGCATCGAGATACGCGGCCTCGATCTCGTCGAGCGACATCGGAGCGGTGTCGATCAGTTTTGTCCCCGGCGCGCAGTGCTCCAGCAATGCGGGCGCGACGATCGAACCGGCATGCAGGCAGACCGGACAGCTTGCCAGCAGCTTGGCACCGCGCAGCGTGATGAGATCGGCGGCACCAGGACCGGCGCCGATGAAATGCACGGTCATGGCGCATCTCCGCTGATGGCGATGGCGCAGGTGACCGGGCCGAGCACTGTGCGGGCTCCGAGCAGCCTCGCGCCTCTGCCGGCGACGGCAAGGGCGGATGCTTCGGAAACCGATGGCGTGCCGGCCAGATCCTGCGAGTGGCTGGAGAGGCTGATCGTGGCTGATGAGGCGGCCTCGACAGCGGCC
The DNA here is from genome assembly GCF_042682145.1 of Mesorhizobium newzealandense. Lineage (NCBI taxonomy): Bacteria > Pseudomonadati > Pseudomonadota > Alphaproteobacteria > Hyphomicrobiales > Phyllobacteriaceae > Mesorhizobium > Mesorhizobium newzealandense. The sequence goes on from NZ_JBHUGZ010000007.1 coordinate 56,288, forward strand.
GCATCGGCGACGATGACCGGAAGATTGAGCTGATGTCCGGCGGCGAAGATGGCTTTTTCGTCCCGTTTCAAGGGGGCGGTGGCCAACGCTGAAAGCGCCGTCATCGCCAGCCCATGCGTCTCCAGGGCGGTTTCTATCGCCGCAAGCACGTCTTCAGCACTCACGCCTTTTCGGCTGCCGATGCCCGCGACCATCATGGCTTCACCCAGCTCCATTGGGTTACCGGCATGGCCGGCCGCCAGGCCTGCATCGAGCCGACAGGCGATGCGCGGGATATGTTTATGCGGGTCAGGTCGCCGCCAAGTGAGATATGGCTGGCGAGAAGCAGGGCTTCCATCTCCAACGTCACCGCATTGGCCACAAGACGACCGCCGGCGCGCAGGGCCTTGATGGCTGCGTTCAACACGCCGGCATCGCTGCCGCCACCGCCAATGAAGATCGCATCCGGCGTGTCCAGCCTGGCAAGCGCCTTGGGCGCGCTTCCTTCCACCACGACAAGGCCGGGAACGCCGCAGGCAGCGGCGTTGCGGCCAATGCGGGCGGCGCGGATCGGGTTGGTCTCGATGGCGATGGCACGCAGCGAGGAATGGGCGAGCATCCATTCGATGCCGATGGAACCGGAGCCGGCGCCGATGTCCCACAGCAATTCGCCGAGCCTGGGCGCCAGCGCCGACAGGGTGATGGCGCGGATCTCGCGCTTGGTGATCTGGCCGTCATGGTCGAACAGATGATCGGCAAGGCCAACCGTGAGCGGCAGGACGCGCGCATCCGGACCGGGTTCAACTTCGACCGCTAGCACGTTGAGCGGATTGATGTTTTCGAGTTCGAAGGCATCGGCACGGGTCGCACGCAGCGTTTCCTTCGGCCCTCCCAAGGCCTCCAGAACCGTCAGCCGCGAGGCGCCGAAGTCGAGTTCGACGAGCAGGCGCGCGATTGCAGCGGGTGCCTCCGCGTCGGATGTCAGCGCCAGGATGCGTGCGTTCGGCTGCAGCAGCGGCCGGATCAGGTCGAGCGGCCGGCCATGCAGCGAGACGGTCTCGATATCCTGCAAAGCCCAGCCAAGGCGAGCGGCTGCCAGTGAAACGGCTGACGGTGCGGGGATAACCTGCATCTCCCGAGCCTTCACCTTGCGGGCGAGGGTGGCGCCGACACCGTGGAAGAACGGGTCGCCAGAGGCGAGTACGCAGACGTTTCTGCCGGCAAGCGCCAGCACATCGGCCATCTCGGCATCGAAGGGAATTGGCCAGGGACGTGGTTCACCCTTGGCGAAGGAGGCGACAAGGGCGAGGTGCCGATTGCCGCCGAAGATGATTTCCGCCTGGGCAATCAGCCGCTTGGCCTCGTCGCCGAGACCGGCTAAACCGTCCTCGCCGATGCCGACGATGGAAAGCCATCTTGAGTTGTGCTTGGCGCCGCGCGGACCCTCAGCAGGCATGATGACCCACCGCATTCTGATCCTCGGCGGCACTACGGAAGCCCGGCAACTGGCCGGACAACTGGCAGCGCGCGCCGATTGCGCGGTCACGCTGTCGCTGGCCGGCCGCACCGAAAGCCCGGTTGCGCAAGGCGTGCCCGTGCGAACCGGAGGGTTTGGCGGCGCCGATGGGCTGGCTGCCTATCTCCGGGAGACGCGCATCGACCTGCTGATCGACGCCACGCATCCCTATGCGGCGCAGATCTCGGCCAATGCGGCGCAAGCCGCGCGCCTGGCCGGCGTGCCTGTTTTGGCCCTGCGGCGGCCGGGCTGGGAGCCAGTCGAAGGCGACCGCTGGACGCAGGTCGACACGGTCGGCGACGCCGTGCACGCACTGGGTCCCGCGCCGCGGCGCGTTTTCCTGGCGCTCGGCCGGCAGGAGGTCGCCGCCTTCGAGGCAGCACCCCAGCATCATTATCTCATTCGCAGCGTTGATCCGGTCGAGCCCAGGCTGAAGGTCCCGGAGGCGAGCTATCTGCTGGCACGGGGGCCATTCCCCGAGGCGGAAGAGCGGGCGCTGCTCGAAGAGCATCGCATCGAAATCGTCGTGTCGAAGAACAGTGGCGGCGAGGCGACCTATGGCAAGATCGCGGCGGCACGGGCGCTTGGCATCGAGGTGGTGATGGTCCGCAGGCCGGCGCTGCCGGACGTTGCCTCGGCTGAAACCGTCGAAGCGCTGGCCGCTATTGTCAACCAGTTTGGGGCCGATCATTTTCTCTGACCCGTCGACGAGCGCGGCGTGTAGACCAGCGCCGGTCTGTCGCCGCGCTTGATGATCCTGGTTTCCGGCGAGCCGATGATGATGCAGGTCGCCATGTCGGCCTTCAAAGCGTCGACATCGGCCAGCAGGAAGACTTCGATGCGCTCATCCGGACGGCCGGCGGCGCGGCCGAAAATCACCGGCGTGGTGCCCGGCAGGATCGCGGTCAGGCATTCGAAGGCGCGGCCAAGCTGCCAGGGGCGCGCCTTGCTGATCGGGTTGTAGAGCGCGATGACGAAGCCGGCGCCGGCCGCCGCCAGCAGCCGCAGCTCGATCAATTCCCACGGTTTCAGATTGTCGGACAGCGAAATGGCGCAGAAATCATGGCCGAGCGGAGCGCCGATGCGGGCGGCGACAGCGAGCATGGCGGTGATGCCGGGCACGACGGCGACATCGACCGCACGCCATTCGGTCGGGCCGGCCTCGATCGCCTCGCAGACGGCGGCTGCCATGGCGAACACGCCGGGATCGCCACCGGAAACGACGGCGACGTCATGGCCCTCCGCGGCCTTGATCAAGGCGTCCTTGGAGCGGGCGAGTTCTTCGCGATTGTCTGAAGCAACGCGGGTCTGGTCCGGGCGCAATTCCAGCCGGTCGAGATAGGGCTTGTAGCCATAGAAGAATCTTGCCTGCGCCACGGCACGGCTGGCTTCCGGCGTCACCTGATCGGCATTGCCCGGTCCAAGCCCGATGACGGTGAGACGGCCGCTCATGCTTGTGCTCCCGAAACGCCGGGCCGGCCGGACCAGCCGGCGACCAGCACGATGGCGAAGTAGGGAGCCTTGTCGTCCTGCTTGTCGGCCAGTTGCATCGAGACGCTGCCGGCCATGGTGCCGCGCTCGACATAGACGGCGCGCGCCAGCTTGCCGGTCGCCTCCAGCGCCCGCCTGATCTTGGGCAGGTTGCGGCCGACCTTCATGATGACGGCGGCGTCGGTATCCGCCAGCCGGCGCGTCAGCTCGAACTCGCTCATTGTGCCGGGCAGCACGGTCAGCACGTCGTCACCCTGGACGATCGGCAGGCCGGTGGCCGACCAGCAGCCCGACATGGCGGTGACGCCGGGAATGACTTCGGTCGGGAATCGATGGGCGAGGCGGACATGCAGATGCATGTAGGAGCCGTAGAACAGCGGGTCGCCCTCGGACAGCACGGCGACCATCTTGCCGGCCTGAAGATGCTCGGCGACCTTCTCGGCGGATTCCTCGTAGAAACCGGCGATCTGCGACCGGTAGTCGTCGTGATCCTTGTCGATTTCCGTTGTGACCGGATAGAGCAGCGGCAGTTCCGTCATGCCGGGGCGGAACTGCGCTTCGACGATGGCGCGCGCGTTGCTGTTGTTGCCGCGCTTGGCGAAATACGCCACGACATCGGCTTCAGCCAGGACGCGTGCAGCCTTTAGCGTCAACAGTTCGGGGTCGCCGGGACCGGTGCCGACGCCAACCAGACGACCTTTGGCAAACTCGTTCACAGGCCCGGCCTCGCCAAGGCATTGAGTGCCGCGGCGGTCATGGCGCTGCCGCCAAGCCGGCCGCGCACGATGGCATAGGGCACGCCATAGGAATTCTCGGCCAGCGCATCCTTGGATTCGGCCGCACCGACGAAGCCGACCGGCATGCCGATGATGGCTGCCGGCTTCGGCCCGCCGTCGCGAAGCTTTTCCAACAGATAAAAAAGTGCGGTCGGCGCATTGCCGATGGCGACCACCGAACCGGCCAGGCGCTCGCCCCACAGGTCGATCGCGGCCGCGGAGCGGGTGTTGCCGATCTCCTTGGCGATTTCGTGTGTGCGCGGGTCGCGCAAGGTGCAGATCACCTCGTTGCCGGCCGGCAGCCTGGCGCGGGTGATGCCATGCGAGACCATCTCGGCGTCGCAGAAGATCGGTGCGCCCGCCGAAAGTGCCGTGCGCGCGGCGGCCACGAAATCGGTCGAGAAAACGAAATGGCTGGCAGCTTCGACCTGGCCACAGGCATGGATCATGCGGATGGCGACATCGGCCTCGGCTTCGGAGAAGCGCGTGAGATCCGCCTCGGCGCGAATGATGGCGAAGGAGCGCTCGTAGATCGCCGCGCCGTCGTGGATGTAGTCGTAGGCGGCCATGCTCATTCCTGTCGGTAAGCTTCGGCGATGCCGGCCGCGCCAAGCCTTGTCAGGCAAGCGGCGGCGGTTTCGCCGGGAAGTCGTGCGCTGCGGATCGCTGCCGCGACGCGGCTGATGCCGCGCGCGGCGTCATAGCCCGGCCTGTAGCCGGCAGGAAGGCCCTTTGCCGTCGCGTTCACGACAAGTCCGGCTCCGTTTTCGCCGCCGACCAGGGTAAGCGCTGCTTTGCCCGGATGGGCACAGCCCTTGGCGCAGCCGGAAACGTGCAGGGTGAAGTCGAGGATGTCGGCATTTTCAGCCGCAATCGTCTCGGCAATGTCGCGTGTGGCGATCCGGCCGGAAGCGCAAGCCGGCGTGCCGGGGCAGGCTGCGATACGCGTGCGCGGATCGGCTGGGTCAGTGACGAAGCCGAGAGTGGCTGCGGCGTCCTGAAGGGGCTGGTTGGCGGCCGCCGGCTGACCGAGGAAAAGCAAGGCACGGCCAGGGGAGAGGCGGATTTCGATTGCGCCGAGGGCGAGGGCACCCTGCGCAAGGCCGATGATCTTGTCCGCCTGCATGCTGCCATAGGGCAGGCCGATGCCGAGGGTAGCGATGGCTGTGGTCAGGTCGAAAGTTCCAATGGGTCGGCGATCTTTCGCGCCCCCCCTTTGTCCTGCCGGACATTTCCAGCAGGACAAAGGGGGGCGCGAAGGAATGCCAACCGGCGAGAGATGTCAGCTGCCTCTCCGACAAATCCCTTGCATGGGCGTCGCGGCCTATTTCGGCAACCATCCTGAGCACCGCAACGGCGATATCGCGCGCCGTATCGTCGTCCACCGTGGCGAGTGGCCTTGCATTCTGCCCATCACCCGCGACAGACACGCGCCACCGAATTCCCGTATCGGTGCGCGTTGCGACAAGCCGCACATCGGCCGTCACCGAATCCAGTCCAAGTTGTCCACCGCCGTCGACAATGACCGAAACCTTCGGCCCGAGCCGTTGCGTCAGCCCAGCCTCTTCGACCGCCGCCCTGATCCGCTCGGCCAGCGGACGGGGATCGGCAATCTCCTGCGGGTCGATGCCGGCCAGCGGTCCGGTCTCGACCGGAACACCGGTGCGCACCACGATGCCTAGCGCATCAACCTCCGTCGCCAGAAGAGCCGCGCTTTCCGGCGTCAGGCCGCGTATCTGCAAACTGCCGCGCGCGGTGACTTCCAAGATGCCGTTGCCGTACCGCAAGGCGGATTCGGCGAGTGCGATCAAAAGCTTCGGCGACAATCCTCCAGCCACCGGGTTGAGCCGCACCAGCAGGCCGTCGCCGGTCTGCATGGGGGCTGCCAGAGCGGGGCAGGCACCGCGACGCGAGAAGGCGTTCATGCCGCAACCCCAAGCGCTTCTGCCTCGGCAATCAGCGCGGCGAGGTCGTCGTCGATGGAATTGCGCAAGGGATGCCAGAGGCCACGCCGGCGCGCCGACAGGAAGCGCTCGGCAATGACTTTGGCGGCGGCGGGATTCTCGCGCAAGATGAAGGCACGCACCCGGGGATCGCCGAGATAGGCATCATGCACCGCTTCGATCAGCGCGCCCGATATGGCATGGGTGGTTTCGGCGAAACCGACCAGCCGGTCGACCGTTTCGGCGAATTCGGAGGCGCCGCGCGGGCCGTGGCGCATCTGGCCTGATATGAACCGGGCATTGACGGCGCGGGCACGCACGACGCGGGCTACCGCCTCACCGATCGAACGCGGCTTCGGTTTCTGCGGATCCGTGGTGTCGAGCACGATGACATCGGCGTTCCGGCCGAGCGCCGCAAGCGCGGCCGAAAAGCCGCCGATGAAGGCGACGTCGGCGGAGCCTTCGAGAATGTCGCGGCCAGGGTCGTCGCCGGTGTGGACGAGAAGATCGGCTTCGGCGATGCGGCCCTCGAAGGCGCCGGGTGCTGAGACACCTTCGCCCTCGGCACCGCCATAGGCATGCGAGGTGGCGTCGAGATAGGCGCGGCCGATCTCCTCGCGCGCCGCCCAGTCGCCGCTCGACAGCAGGTCCTCGACGCCGGCGCCGTAGGTGCCGGGCGAGGTGCCGAAAATACGCGGGCTGATCTTGCCATCCGCGCGGCTCCGAGCTGCGAGCGGGTTTTCCGAATCCTCCTCGTCGCGGGCGGCAACGGCGTTGGCGGCGGCATCGATCAGTGCGATCTGGGTCGGGAACATGTCGCGGAACAGGCCCGATATGCGCCATGTGACATCGACCCGCGGGCGTCCGAGGGCGGCCGGCGGCAGCACCTCTATGCCGGTGATGCGGCCGGTCGAGGTATCCCATTGCGGCCGGCAGCCCATCAGCGCCAGGCCCTGCGCGATTTCCTCGCCGCCGGTGCGCAGCGAGGCCGAGCCCCAGAGATCGATGACCAGCGAACGTGGCCAGTCGCCATGCGACTGCATGTAGCCGCGCACGACTTCTTCGGCTGCAGCCCTGCCGAGATCATAGGCCGTCGGCGTCGGCATGGTGCGCGGATCCGACGTGAACAGGTTGCGGCCGGTGGGCAGAACGTCGGAGCGACCGCGCGCCGGCGCACCGGCCGGGCCGGCCTTGACATGGCGGCCATCCAGTGCCGCGAACAGCGCCGTCTTCTCTGCGTCCGCGCTTTGACGGCGCATGGCGTCGGGCTCGTCCTCGGGTGCGCGGCCATAGATATGCAGCCCGTCCTTGATGGCGAAATCCTTGAGGTCGCAGAGCCAGGCGTCGATGCGGCGCAGCGCTTCGTCGGGCGCGTCGGTTCCGGCGACACCGGCTTCGGCGGCGAGGCCGGTTTTCTGCGCGGTGTCGAAGATCAGCTTGGCCAGACGATCGCGGCGGCGGCGGTCGAGACCGTCGGCCTGGGCATATTCGTCGACCAGCCGCTCAAGCCTGTGCTGATCCTCGTCCAGCCCGGCGCCGGTCATTGGCGGCGGCAGATGGCCAAGAGTGACCGCGGCGATGCGCCGTTTGGCCTGTGCTGCTTCGCCGGGGTTGGAGACGATGAAGGGATAGATGACGGGCAGGGGACCGGTGACGATCTCGGGAAAGCAGTTTTCCGAGAGCGCAACCGTCTTGCCGGGCAGCCATTCCAGCGTGCCATGGGCGCCGACATGGATGAGAGCGTGGACGCCGAGCGATTTGCGCAACCACAGGCCGAAGGCGATCAGCGCATGGCGCGGCGGTAGTGTCGGGTCGTGATAGTCGGCGCGGCGGTCCGCCGAGCGGCCGCGATCGGGGGCGAGCGCCACGGTGATGTTGCCGAAGATGGCGGCGCGGAAGGGGAAGTGTTTTTCGCCAACGAACCGCGAAGGTTGGCGTTCTGTCGCGCCCCCCTCTGTCCTGCCGGACATCTCCCCCACTTGGGGGGAGATTGGCAGTTCCGTTGTTGGCTCTTGAGCTACAGCGTGGGAAATTGGCGAACGCAGTGATGAGGGCGCAATCTCCCCCCGTGTGGGGGAGATGTCCGGCAGGACAGAGGGGGGCGCCTCGCACAAGCCGGTTTCGTCTTCTACTTTCCCCCAAGCGGCTTCCACGGCAGCGAGTGCCTCAACTGGCAATTCTGTCGAGAAGTCGAGATAATCCTCCAGCTTCAGCCCTTGCCCGGCCACTTCCAGCAAATCCAGCAGCCCACGAGGCGTTTGCGGAATCCCGTCAACCGCATACCCCTGTTCCTTGAGGTCGTGCAGCATGGCCACCGCGCTGGACGGCACATCGAGGCCGACGGCATAGCCGGTGCGGCCGGGCGCACTCGGATAATCGGGGATCAGGATCGCCAGCTTGCGTTCGGCGCGGGGCGTTTCCTGCAGCTTGATGAAGGCTGCGACGCGGTCCGCGACTTGCGCGACGCGGTCGGGCTCCGGCCGGTTGGCGAAGGCGCGGTGACCAAGTGCGGGATCGACCTCGCTCTCGCCCTTGAAGGAAATCGCACCGGCCAGGATGCGGCCGTCGAGCTCCGGCAGCACGACATGCATGGCGAGGTCGGCGGGTGCCAGCCCGCGCTGGTTGTTTTCCCAGATATCGCGGCGGGTGGTGGCGACGATGACCTGGAAGACAGGCACGCCGGCGCGGTCGAACAGGGTTTCAACGCCGGGTTCGGCGCCGGACGCGAAGGCGGTCGCGGTGATGATGGCGGCAGGTTTGAGCGTGGTCAGTGCGGTTTCCACGAACGTCAGGGATGCTGGATCCTTGAGGCTGGAGACGAAGATGGGGACCGGGTTGATGCCGCGCTGCCGCAGCGCTTCAAAAAGCGCGCCGATCGGCGCGACATCGGCCGCCAGCAGCATCGAGCGGTAGAACAGGATGGGGGTGACGGGGGCGCGGACGTGGGCAGGATCGCTACCGTTCATCGGGATCCGGACAGCACTCGGGTCGTCAACGACGCCGCGTCCTGGCTCATAAAATCCGGCCTTTGGTACCGCGACCGGTGCTGTGACGGTGCTCCTGGCTCCAGCCAGCCGCGCCAGCTTCTGTACCAGCGCGCTCATATTCGCCGGGCCGCCCTCGCGGAAATAGTCGAGCAGAGCGTCAAGCTCCTCGCGCGGCAGCGTCGAGGCTTCGATCAGGCGCAGATCCTCGTCGCGGCATTCGCCGGGCAGCAGCGCCAGTTTTATGCCGCGAGCGCGGGCGGTCAAGGCAAGCTGGTCGCAGCCATAGCGCCACCAGTCGTAGCCGCCGAGGATGCGCACAAGGATGATTTTGGCGTGGCGGGCGACGCTGTCGACCCAGAGGTCGACGGACATGGGATGGCGCAGGTCACGGAGGGCAGCCAGCCGCATCGAGGGCAGGCGGTCGGCGTCGGCCTTCCACGCCGCCGCCAGCCCGGCGAGATCGCTGTCGGTGAAGGACAGGGCCACGATATCCGCCGGCGTCTGCCGCAGATCGACCGGCTCGGCGAGATCGTCGAGCGAGGCGGATGTCGTGGTGAGGATGTGCATCGCGGCCCGTGGTGTGCGTCAGCCGGCGAGTATACGCTCGATTGCCGGGCGGTTCAGCCCCTTCAGGCCGATGACGACGAGGCGCGAGCGGCGGTCGTCCTGCGCCGTCCAGGCGCGGTCATAGTAATGATTGACGCGCGGTCCGACAGCCTGCAGCAAGAGCCGCATCGGCTTGCCGCCGACCTCGACGAAGCCCTTCACGCGCAGCACGTTTTCTTCCTCGGCGGCGGTAGCGACGCGTTTTGCCAGCTCATCCGGATTGGCGATCGAGGCTATGTCGACAATAAAACTGTCGAAGTCATCATGCTCGTGGTCGAGCTCGTCGTCGTGATGGGTCTTGCGGTTTTCGATGTCGTCCTCGACGGCAAGGCCAAGGCCGAGCAGCACCGACGGATCGACCTTGCCCTGCGACGTCGGCACGATTTTCACCGCGCGGGCGATGTGCTCGTTGATGATGGCGTTGGCGCGGGCGGAGCCGGCGGCGTCCATCAGGTCGCTCTTCGACAGGATGATCAGGTCGGCACAGGCGATCTGATCCTCGAACACTTCTTCGACCGGATCGTCGTGATCGAGCGTCGTGTCCTGTGCGCGCTGTGCCTGAAGTGCGTCGATGTCGTTGGCGACACGGCCTTCGGCCAGTGCTGGTCCATCGACGACGGCGATGACGCCATCGACCGTCACGCGGCTCTTCACTGTCGGCCACTGAAAAGCCTGGACCAGCGGTTTGGGCAGAGCGAGGCCGGAGGTCTCGATCAGGATGTGGTCGACCTTTGGTGTCAGCGACAGGATCTGGTCGAGTGCCGGCACGAAATCGTCGGCAACGGTGCAGCAGATGCAGCCATTGGCCAGCTCGACGATGTTTTCCTCCGGGCAGGTGTCGATGCCGCAGCCCTTCAGGATCTCGCCGTCGATGCCGATGTCGCCGAACTCGTTGACGATGATGGCCAGCCGCTTGCCGCCGGCATTTTCCAGGAGGTGGCGGATGAGCGTCGTCTTGCCGGCGCCGAGGAAGCCGGTGACGACGGTGCAGGGGACGCGGGAGACGGAAGCGGTCATGATCAGTCCTTCAATAGGTCGAGGGGAGGGATGCGGGCGACGAGGCCGCGCTTCAGGCTATCGGGGCGGCCGCGCCACGGAATGAGGCCGTCCGTCGAGGTGGCGAAGAGTTTTGCTCCGGAGACGAGGTCGGCGCCGCTGGTCGCGGTCAGGTCGCCGAAGACGTAGCTCCAGCAGCCATCGCGCAGGATGGCGGCACTAAGCCGGCGCTTGCAATTGCCGAGGCATTCGACGCTGAAGACCCGGACATCTTCGCCAGAAGCGGCGCGGCGCGCATCCTGCGCCAGCAGTTCGCCGGCGCGGGGATGAGCGTCGGAACCGGTTTCATCGCGACAGGAAGCACAGACGATGACGGTTACGCCGGCAAGAGCATCGCTCTCGCCGGACGAATTGTCCGCTGTGCCAGCCGAAAAACTGCTGTCATGGTCCAAAAATCGAACTCCTTGCCCGGAAACCCGCCGGGCGATCGGATTCTGTAGTCGTAGACGGCAGGTCTCCTGGCTCGCGGGTCATCGCCTTGGTGCCGCCTTCCCGGGACCGTCCCAGTGGCTTTCGGCCTTGGCTCTTCGCTTACAGTTGCGGGGACAGCCGCGGATTTGGGATTTTTGTCCCGCACCGCATTCCCTCTTGGCCCTTGCCGTTGCGGGCAGGGGACCGTCTGGAGCGGATTTAGGCTTTTGCAGGCAGCGGTGTCAACGCGGGGTGAGCGTTAGTTGCGGCTTGATGTCCATCATGTATCCATTGGCTTCTTAGTGCGACCTCTTAACCAGTTTGCGGCGGTGCCCAACAAACTCGGTTTGGCAGCCTTCTCTTCTGGCAACGCAAGAATGACATGGCGCAATGCCTGATACCCATCGCCGTGATGCCAATCCTGACTAACAAGCAGCTTGGCCTTCAGGCCATGTTTCGTTGTCCAGGAGAACTTCTTTGCCGATAAGTTCTCCGCCATGGCTCGCTACGAAAATCCGGACGAAATGACTGCCGGGGCGCACATTGGCGGAGAACAGTTTTTCCAGCTGGGCATAGAACGCCGGATATGTCCGGTTAAGCGTGCATTCCACTACAGCCTGGGTAATGACAGGCCCGGCATACACCTTCCAGCTGGCATCATTGCGCTGCCAGAACTCGATGTCGGCTTGCATGTTGTCGCAAACATGCTTTGCAAGGCCCTCGATCAACACATGAAATACGCCGATCAGGAACTTTCCGAATGCCTGGAATGTCGCCTGTTGACGTGTGTCGCCCATTCCAACGAACGATTCGATGACGGGCTGAGTGCCCAGTAACGGCGAGAAGATATGGATTTCGACGACAAGCCAGAGTGTCGAGTCTCGCTGCTCCCTATCCAAGATTTCGGCTTCAAACCGCAGGTTTTCCAGCTCAAGACTGACATCGTGCTGTCCACGGATGGTGTTGATCCCATGTGCAATCAACGCCTCGTGGATCAGGTCGAGAACCTCTTGCGATGCCATGATTGAACCTGGGCCGACAAAACTCCCTCAAACGTCTGCGGCCGACGGCTGATGTCAAGAGCGGCCCTGATGGTTCAAGCTCAGCAGTGCCGGACCCAAGTCGCCGGCCGGTGTGATTTCCATTCTCTCTAGTCCAAGCCAGCCTTGCATCTGCTTCAGTTCCTCGAACAGCTGACCAGCGGTTTCAGCGGGCGCGCCGGGCTCGGCGTAAGCAGCATGGACGCGTAACACGCCAGCCGGCCGGTCGGCCTTGAGGTCGACGCGCGCGACGATCCTGTCGCCGAGCAGGAAGGGCAGGACGTAGTAGCCGTATTGGCGCTTTTCGGCCGGGGTGTAGATCTCGATGCGGTAGTGGAAATCGAACAGTCGCTCGGTGCGCGACCGCTCGAAGACGACCGGATCGAACGGCGCCAGCAGGGCGCGGGCCTCGAGTTTGCGTGGCAGGCGCGCGTCCTTATGAAGATAAGCCGGCTTGTCCCAGCCTTCGACACGCACGGGCAACAGTTCGCCAAGTTCGACCAGTTCCTCGAGCCGGCCTTTCATGTCGGCGGGCGACAGGCGGTAGTAGTCGCGTAGGTCGCCAGCCGTCGCGATGCCGTGGGCGCGGGCCGAGATGCGCAGCAACTCGCGGTGCGCGTCCTCGGTGGCCGGCACCGGCAGGTCGAGGATCGCCTGCGGCAGCACGCGCTCTGGCAGATCGTAGAACCGCTCGAACCCGCGACGGTGCGCCGTGGTGATGCGCCCGGCCCAGAACAGCCATTCGAAGGCATGCTTGGCATTGCTCCAGCCCCACCAGCCGCCGGAGCCTTTCTGGCCTTCCAGCGCGGAAGCGGCGATCGGGCCGCGATCGACGACCTCGCGGTAGATCTGTTCGATGTAGCCAGCGTGTTCGCGGCCCCATTTGGCGAGGCCGAGATACATTTCATCGCCGCGCTCGGCCCGCTGCATGCGCCAGCGCATCAGCGGATATGTCTCGACCGGCAGGAAGGAGGCCTCGTGCGCCCAGTATTCGAACACCGTGCGATTGCGCGTCACGGCCGCGTTGTCGAGCAAGGCAAGCGGGTAGGGGCCAAGGCGCGAATAGAGCGGCATATAGTGAGCGCGCACCACCGCACTGACGGAATCGATCTGCAGCAGGCCGGTGCGGGCCAGCACGCGGGCAAAGTGGCGGCGGTCGGGCGTACCGGCGGGGCGGGGATCGAGAAACCCCTGGGCGGCGAGCGCGATGCGCCGGGCCATGGCAAGCGAGATTTTTTCCTTCATGCAGGCGTCACTCTGAGGGTGGTTGGCCGAAGTTCCGATGGGTGATTCCGGCCCATGCTAGCAGGGTTTTGGCGGCAACCATGTCAGGAGAGAAAAGTGGAGTAAAAAGCGAAGGAAATCAAACAGGAGCGGATCGGACCAGTTTCCTCGGATATGCCGTCCAGCACCGTGTTTTGAACAAGGTTTGACTTGCTTCGCTGGAAGTGCTGCGCTAACCCTCGCCGCGTTGCAGCATAGGCCCTTAAAACGGTTCAGCGGTTAATCTGTCACGCTTCCGCATTAGGGTCCGGTGCTGTAATCAAAGTGGATTGCGCCAACGGAAAGCCGAGCATGAACGCACTATTGAGTTCGTACCTGCCCATCGTCCTGTTCATCGGCGTGGCGCTGGTCGTCGGCCTGGCGCTGCTGGCCGCACCCTTCCTGGTCGCCTACCGCAATCCCGATCCCGAAAAGCTTTCCGCCTACGAGTGCGGTTTCAACTCGTTCGACGACGCCCGCATGAAGTTCGACATCCGTTTCTACCTGGTGTCGATCCTGTTCATCATCTTCGATCTGGAAGTGGCCTTCCTGTTTCCGTGGGCTGTGTCGTTCTCGAAGATTGGCATGCTCGGCTTCTGGTCGATGATGGTCTTTTTGGCGGTGCTGACCATCGGCTTTGCCTATGAATGGAAAAAAGGAGCGCTGGAATGGGATTGAACGACAGTTCCGGAACGCTCGTCGCGCCGAAGCCCAAGGGCCTGATCGATCCCAACACCGGCAGGCCGGTTGGGGCGGATGATCCTTTCTTCCTCGAGATCAACAACGAACTGGCCGACAAGGGCTTTCTCGTCACCTCGACGGAAGCGCTGATCACCTGGGCGCGCAGCGGTTCGCTGATGTTCATGACCTTCGGCCTCGCCTGTTGCGCGGTCGAGATGATCCACACCTCGATGCCGCGCTACGACTCGGAGCGGTTCGGCGTCGCGCCGCGCGCCTCTCCGCGCCAGTCCGACATCATGATCGTCGCCGGCACGCTGACCAACAAGATGGCGCCGGCGTTGCGCAAGGTCTACGACCAGATGCCGGAGCCGCGCTACGTCATCTCGATGGGCTCCTGCGCCAATGGCGGCGGCTACTACCACTATTCCTATTCGGTGGTGCGCGGCTGCGACCGCGTCGTGCCGGTCGACATCTATGTGCCCGGCTGCCCGCCGAGCGCCGAAGCGCTGCTTTATGGCATTCTTCTCCTGCAGAAGAAGATCCGCCGCACTGGCACGATCGAACGGTAAATCCATGACCGCATCCCTGAGCGAACTGTCGACCTATCTCGGCGAGAAGCTGATCGGCCGCGTGAATGACGCGGCGATCGCCTATGGCGAACTCACCGTCCATGTCGAGCCGCGCGATCTGGTCGAGGTGATGACCTTCCTGCGCGACGATGCGCGCTGCCAGTTCATCTCGATCATCGATGTCTGCGGCGCCGACTATCCGTCGCGGGCCAAGCGCTTCGACGTCGTCTATCACCTGTTGTCGCCGAAACAGAACGTGCGCATCCGCGTCAAGGTACAGGCCGACGAAGAGACGATGGTGCCGTCGATCACCGGCGTGTTCCCCGGCGCCGACTGGTTCGAGCGCGAGACCTACGATCTCTATGGCGTGCTGTTCTCGGGCCATCCCGATCTGCGCCGCCTGTTGACCGATTATGGGTTCGAAGGCCATCCGCTGCGCAAGGATTTCCCGCTGACCGGCTTCGTCGAGGTGCGCTACGACGACGAGGCCAAGCGCGTCATCTACGAGCCGGTCGAGCTCAAGCAGGAATTCCGCAATTTCGATTTTCTTTCGCCATGGGAAGGGACGGACTACGTCCTGCCGGGCGATGAAAAAGCCAAGACGAATTGAGGCGCCAGAATGGCTGAGACCTCCGTCCGCAATTTCAACATCAACTTTGGGCCTCAACACCCTGCAGCGCATGGTGTTTTGAGGTTGGTTCTCGAGCTCGACGGCGAGGTTGTCGATCGCGTCGATCCGCATATCGGGCTGCTGCATCGCGGCACCGAAAAGCTGATCGAGGCCAAGACCTACCTGCAGGCCATACCTTATCTCGACCGGCTCGATTATTGCGCGCCGATGAACCAGGAGCATGCCTTCGCGCTGGCCGCCGAGCGCCTGCTCGGTATCGATGTGCCGAAGCGCGGCCAGCTGATCCGCGTGCTCTACTGCGAGATCGGCCGCATCATGTCGCACATCCTCAATGTGACGACGCAGGCGATGGACGTCGGCGCGCTGACGCCGCCGCTGTGGGGCTTCGTCGAGCGCGAAAAGCTGATGGTGTTCTATGAGCGCGCCTCCGGCTCGCGCATGCACGCGGCCTATTTCCGCCCCGGCGGCGTGCATCAGGATCTGCCGCAGAAGCTGGTCGAGGATATCGGCAAGTGGATCGATCCGTTCCTGAAGTCGATCGACGACCTCGATCAGTTGCTCACCGGCAACCGCATCTTCAAGCAGCGCAATGTCGACATCGGCACGGTGTCGCTGGCCGATGCCTGGGCCTGGGGCTTTTCGGGCGTGATGGTACGCGGCTCGGGCGCGCCCTGGGATCTGCGCAAGTCACAGCCCTATGAATGCTATTCGGAAATGGATTTCGACATTCCGATCGGCAAGAACGGCGACTGTTTCGACCGCTACCTCGTGCGCATGGAAGAAATGCGCCAGTCGGCGAAGATCATGCGCCAGTGCGTGGACCTTTTGCTCGGCAAGGAGAGCACCGGCCCGGTGTCGAACCTCGATGGCAAGGTGGTGCCGCCGAAGCGCCAGGCGATGAAGCGCTCGATGGAAGCGCTGATCCATCACTTCAAGCTCTACACCGAGGGCTACCGCGTGCCGGCCGGCGAAGTCTATGCGGCGGTCGAGGCGCCGAAGGGCGAGTTCGGCGTCTATCTCGTCTCCGACGGCTCCAACAAGCCGTACCGCTGCAAGCTGCGCGCGCCCGGTTTCGCGCATCTGCAGGCCATGGATTTCCTTTGCCGCGGCCACATGCTGGCCGACGTCACCGCCGTTCTCGGCTCCCTCGACATCGTGTTTGGTGAGGTCGATCGCTAAATGTCAGTCCGCCGTCTCGCAGAAGCCAGCGTCCAGCCAGCAACCTTCGCCTTCAACCGGGCGAACGCGGCAGCGGCGAAGCAATGGATCAAGAAATACCCCAAGGGCCGTGAACAGTCGGCTATCATCCCCTTGCTGATGATAGCTCAGGAGCAGGAGGGCTGGGTCACCAAGGCGGCGATCGAGACGATTTCCGACATGCTCGGCATGCCCCGTATCCGAGGGCTCGAGGTCGCTACCTTCTACACGCAATACCAGCTGAGCCCGGTCGGCACCCGCGCCCACATCCAGGTCTGCGGCACGACGCCCTGCATGCTGCGCGGCTCGGAAGCGCTGATGGATGTGTGCCGGTCGAAGATCCATCACGACCAGTTCCACGCCAATGCCAAGGGTACCTTGTCGTGGGAGGAGGTCGAATGCCTCGGCGCCTGCGTCAACGCGCCGATGGTGATGATCTTCAAGGACACGTTCGAGGACCTGACGCCGGAACGGCTTGGCGAAATCATCGATCTCTTTGAGGCCGGCAAGGGCGCCTCGGTGACGCCCGGGCCACAGGATGGCCGCATGGGGTCGGAGCCGATCACCGGGCTGACGACGCTGACCAGTGAAAAGGCAATTCTCAAGAGCACGCGCGACAAGGAAGCCAAGGCGGCGACCAAGGCCGCCCAGAATGCGGCGCCGTCTGCTGCCCCGGCCGCAACCGCGCCAGTCGCTCCGGCGGCGCAGGCACCGGCCGCCCCTGTCGCGCCGTCCAATGCCGGCAAGCCGAAGACCGACGCGCCGGAAACCAGCCCGGCGTTGAAGACGCCCTCGGCCACCAAGGTCACGCCGGCGGCGGAAAAGGCGGCGAGCGTCTCGGCGCCGTTGCATTCCGCGGCCAATGCCAACACGGCAGCACCGGAAGTCGAAAAAGTTTCCAAGCAGCGCAATGGTCCGAAGACCAAGGCCGAGCCGGCGGCCGCCTTCAAGGCACCGGAAGTCAAGGCGCCAGCCGCGAAGGCTGCCAAGCCGGCCAAACCGTCGTTCGAGGACAAGAACCGCCCGGCCGGTATCGACAGGCCGGCGCTGGTCGACGACCTCAAGCTGATCTCCGGTGTCGGCCCCAAGATCGAGGGTGTCCTGCATTCGTTGGGCATTTTCACCTTCGCGCAGGTTGCGTCCTGGAAGAAGGCTGAGCGCGATTGGGTGGACGGTTATCTCGCTTTCCACGGCCGCATCGATCGCGACGACTGGGTCAAGCAGGCCAAGGCGCTCGCCAAGGGTGGTGTCGCCGAATACATCCGCGTCTTCGGCAAGAAACCGGTCTGAGGGACGAAAAATGCTTCAGGACAAAGACCGCATCTTCAACAACATCTACGGCCTCTTCGACAAGTCGCTGGCCGGCGCGATGGCGCGTGGTGCCTGGGATAATACGCCCGGCATCATCGCCAAGGGGCGCGAGTGGATCGTCAACGAAATGAAGGCCTCAGGCCTGCGCGGCCGTGGCGGCGCCGGCTTCCCGACGGGCTTGAAATGGTCGTTCATGCCCAAGCAGAGCGACGGACGTCCGAGTTATCTCGTCGTCAATGCCGACGAGTCCGAACCCGGCACCTGCAAGGATCGCGACATCCTGCGCAATGATCCGCACACGCTGGTCGAGGGCTCGCTGCTCGCCGGCTTCGCCATGGGTGCGGTTGCCGCCTACATCTACGTTCGCGGCGAGTTCATCCGCGAACGCGAGGCGCTGCAGCGCGCCATCGACGAGGCCTACGAAGCCAAGCTGATCGGCAAGAACAACACGTCCGGTTATGACTTCGACATCTACATGCACCACGGCGCCGGCGCTTATATCTGCGGCGAGGAGACGGCGCTGCTCGAAAGCCTCGAAGGCAAGAAGGGCCAGCCGCGGCTGAAGCCGCCATTCCCGGCCAATGTCGGCCTTTATGGCTGCCCGACCACGGTCAACAATGTCGAATCGATCGCCGTTGCGCCGACCATCCTGCGCCGCGGCGCGGCCTGGTTCTCGTCCTTTGGCCGGCCCAACAATGTCGGCACGAAGCTGTTTTGCATTTCCGGCCACGTCAACAACCCGTGCACGGTCGAAGAGGCGATGTCGATCCCGTTCCGCGAGCTGATCGAGACGCATTGCGGCGGCATTCGCGGCGGCTGGGACAATCTCTTGGCGGTCATTCCGGGCGGCGCCTCGGTGCCGCTGGTGCCCGCCGAGCAGATCATCGACACGCCGATGGATTTCGACGCGTTGCGCGACCTCAAATCCGGTCTCGGCACGGCGGCGGTCATCGTCATGGACAAGTCGACCGATATCGTGAAGGCGATCGCGCGGCTTTCCTACTTCTACAAGCATGAGAGCTGCGGCCAGTGCACGCCGTGCCGCGAAGGCACCGGCTGGATGTGGCGGGTGATGGAACGGCTGGTGCGCGGCGAAGCGCAGAAGCGCGAGATCGACATGCTGCTCGACGTCACCAAGCAGGTCGAGGGCCACACGATCTGCGCATTGGGCGACGCGGCGGCATGGCCGATCCAGGGCCTGATGCGGCATTTCCGCGGCGAGGTGGAACGGCGCATCGACGAGTTTTCGCGCAATGCGCACCGGGCCGAGCCGGTGATGGTGGCGGCGGAATAGAGACTTTGTGAATGCGGGCGAAAGCCCGAAGCGAAATACGGGCAAGTGCCCGATTTGAGACAACCGGGGCGGGGCGAACGAACAAACGACCAGGAGATTCTATGGCGCCGTATTCGACACCCTACTCATTGATGCCCAATTTGGACCAGCTCGAGAAGATGAACCAGGATCTGACCAGGATGATGCCGAAGGAGATGGCGAGTGCCGTCAACCTTCTCGCGCACCCCGTCGCGGGTGCGGCGGCGATGTCGGCGCTCGGCATCGGGCTCGTCAACCACGCCTTCGGCGTCTGGCTGGGCGCGCTTTCGGGGGCTACCGAGGCCTCGCAACGGCTGCTGCAGCCGATCGTCGATGATTTCGAGGCGCGCAGCGAGCGCTTTTCGGAGACGGAAAAGAACGCTTCCAAGGCCCGCGCGGCGACCAAGACCCTGATCGCCGAAGCGCAATCCTTCGCGCAGGACGTGACCGACATGGCTGCCAGGGAAGCAGCCGACACCCTTCCGGTCGTCGATGCGGGCCCGATAGCGGGCGCGGTTCCGGCCAGGGTGATGCCCGAGGATTTCAGGCAGCCAAAGGCCATGGACAAGCCCGCGAAGCCGTCCGACCTCAAGGCGATATCGGGCGTCGGCCCGAAGCTGGAGAAGGTTCTCAATGGCCTGGGCATCTGGACATATGCCCAGATCGCGGCATGGGCGCCGGAAGAGGTTGCGTGGGTCGAGGACTATTTGTCGCTCACCGGCCGCATCGGCCGTGACGATTGGACTGCCCAGGCGGCGGCACTCGCCGTCAGGAAATGAATGAAATGCCGGCTGCGGTTTCGACCGCGCCCGGGACAAGAGATTGCGGGAAATCCGCAGGGGTTTGAGGCGAATGGCAAAGCTCAAGGTCGACGGGAAAGAGATCACTGTACCCGACCACTACACGCTGCTGCAGGCAGCGGAAGACGCTGGCGCGGAAGTGCCGCGTTTCTGCTTCCATGAGCGGCTGTCGATCGCCGGCAACTGCCGCATGTGCCTGATCGAGGTAAAGGGCGGACCGCCCAAGCCGCAGGCCTCCTGCGCCATGGGCGTGCGCGACCTGCGTCCTGGCCCGAACGGCGAGCCGCCGGAAATCTTCACCAACACGCCGATGGTCAAGAAGGCCCGCGAGGGCGTGATGGAATTCCTGCTGATCAACCATCCGCTGGATTGCCCGATCTGCGACCAGGGCGGCGAATGCGACCTGCAAGACCAGGCGATGGCCTTCGGCGTCGATTCCTCGCGCTATCACGAGAACAAGCGCGCCGTCGAAGACAAGTATATCGGACCGCTGGTAAAGACGGTGATGAACCGCTGTATCCATTGCACGCGCTGCGTCCGCTTCACCACGGAAGTCGCCGGCATTTCCGAGCTTGGCCTGATCGGGCGTGGCGAGGACGCCGAGATCACCACCTATCTCGAACAGGCGATGACCTCGGAGCTGCAGGGCAATGTCATCGACCTTTGCCCGGTCGGAGCGCTGACCTCCAAGCCGTTCGCCTTCCAGGCGCGGCCGTGGGAGCTGACCAAGACCGAATCCATCGACGTGATGGACGCCGTCGGTTCGGCGATCCGCGTCGATAGCCGCGGCCGCGAAGTGATGCGCATCCTGCCGCGGGTCAACGAGCAGGTGAACGAAGAGTGGATCTCCGACAAGACCCGCTTCATCTGGGACGGTCTGCGCACGCAGCGCCTCGACCGCCCCTATGTGCGCAAGGATGGCAAGCTGGTTCCGGCGAACTGGGCGGAGGCTTTTGCCGCGATCAAGGACGCGGTGTCGAAGGCGGCACCCGAGAAGATCGGCGCCATATCCGGCGATCTCGCCGCGGTCGAGGAAATCTACGCGCTGAAGCTGCTGATGGCTTCGCTCGGCTCGAAGAACACCGACTGCCGTCAGGACGGTGCCGCACTTGATCCGGCGCTCGGCCGGGCGGGCTATATCTTCAATCCGACCATCGAGGGCATCGAGCAGGCGGATGCGGTGCTGATCATCGGCGCCAACCCGCGCTATGAAGCCTCGGTGCTCAACGCCCGCATCCGCAAGCGCTGGCGGATCGGCAATCTGCCGGTTGGCGTCATCGGCGATGTCGGCGACACGCGCTACGACTATGAACAATTGGGCGCCGGACCGGACTCGCTGAAGGATCTGGCCGACGGCAATGGCAAGTTCTTCCAGACGCTGAAGAAGGCGACACATCCGCTGATCATTGTCGGCCAGGGCGCACTGGCACGCGCCGATGGCGCGGCCGTGCTCGGCCAGGCAGCAAAGCTCGCCGGCGCCGTCAACGCCGCAAGGGCGGACTGGAACGGCTTTGCCGTGCTGCACAATGCGGCCGGCCGCGTCGGCGGCCTCGATCTCGGCTTCGTTCCGGGCGAGGGCGGCAAGAACGTCGCCGGCATGCTGGGCGAGATGGAACTGCTGTTCCTGCTCGGCGCCGACGAGATCGACATGGGCAAGACCGGCGGCGCCTTCGTCGTCTATATCGGCACGCATGGCGATCACGGCGCGCATCGCGCCAATGTCATCTTGCCGGCGGCAGCCTACACCGAAAAATCGGCCACCTATGTCAACACGGAAGGCCGCGTGCAGCAGACCAACCGCGCCGGCTTCGCGCCCGGCGATGCGCGCGAAGACTGGGCGATCCTGCGGGCGCTGTCGGATGTGCTGGGCAAGAAGCTGCCGTTCGATTCGTTGCCGCAGCTGCGTGCGAAGCTCTATGGGGAGTATCCGCATCTGGCCCGCATCGATCAGGTCGCGGCTGGCAATGCCGAGGACATCACTGAGGTGGCGAAGCTCGGCGGGCGGCTGAACAAGGGCACCTTCACCTCGCCGGTCAAGGATTTCTACCTGACCAACCCGATCGCGCGGGCATCGGCCGTGATGGCGGAATGCTCGGCGCTGGCCAAGAGCGGCTTCAAGCAGGCGGCGGAATAAGCATGGACACTTTCTTCTCCTTCTACGTGCTGCCGGCGCTGCTGATCCTTCTCAAGTCGGTCGTGCTGATCGTCGTGCTTTTGATCTTCGTTGCCTACATCCTCTACGCCGACCGCAAGATCTGGGCGGCGGTGCAGCTGCGCCGCGGTCCGAACGTCGTCGGCCCCTGGGGCACGCTGCAGGCCTTCGCCGATCTGTTGAAGTTCGTCTTCAAGGAACCGGTGATCCCGTCAGGCGCCAACAAGGGCGTCTTCCTTTTGGCGCCGCTGGTCTCGGCTGTGCTGGCGATCTCGGCCTGGGCGGTCATTCCGGTCAACCAGGGCTGGGCGATCGCCAACGTCAATGTCGGCATCCTCTATGTCTTCGCCATCTCTTCGCTCGAGGTCTATGGCGTGATCATGGGCGGCTGGGCGTCCAACTCGAAATATCCGTTCCTCGGCGCGCTGCGTTCCGCCGCGCAGATGGTGTCCTACGAAGTCTCGATCGGTTTCGTCATCGTCACCGTGCTTTTGTGCGCCGGTTCGCTCAACCTGTCCGACATCGTCTTGTCGCAGCAGGATGGGCTGGGCACCAAGCTCGGCCTGCCCAACACTTTCCTCGACTGGCACTGGCTGTCGCTGTTCCCGATGTTCGTCATCTTCTTCATCTCGGCGCTGGCCGAGACCAACCGCCCGCCCTTCGATCTGGTGGAAGCCGAATCGGAACTGGTCGCCGGTCACATGGTCGAATATTCATCGACGCCGTTCCTGCTGTTCTTCCTCGGTGAATATGTCGCCATCGTGCTGATGTGCGCGCTGGCCACCATCCTGTTCCTCGGCGGCTGGCTGCCGCCCTTCGACTTTGCGCCGTTCACCTGGGTGCCTGGCGTCATCTGGTTCGTGCTGAAAGTCTGCTTCGTGTTCTTCGGCATCTCCATGGTGAAGGCCTTCGTGCCGCGCTACCGCTACGACCAGCTGATGCGGCTCGGCTGGAAGGTGTTCCTGCCGATCTCACTGTTCATGGTGGTCGCCACCGCCGCCTTCCTCAAGATCACGGGGTTTGCGTGATGTCCGCTCTGTCCCAAGCCGCAAAATCGCTGCTGCTGCAGGATTTCGTCAGCGCCTTCTTCCTGTCGATGCGCCAGTTCTTCGCGCCGAAGGAAACGATCAACTATCCGCACGAGAAGGGGCCGACCAGCCCGCGCTTCCGTGGCGAGCATGCGTTGCGCCGCTATCCCAATGGCGAGGAACGCTGCATCGCCTGCAAGCTGTGCGAGGCGATCTGCCCGGCGCAGGCGATCACCATCGAGGCCGGCCCGCGCCGCAACGACGGCACCCGCCGTACGGTGCGCTACGACATCGACATGGTGAAGTGCATCTATTGCGGCTTCTGCCAGGAAGCCTGCCCGGTCGATGCTATCGTCGAGGGGCCGAATTTCGAGTTCGCCACTGAGACGCGCGAGGAACTCTACTACGACAAGGACAAGCTGTTGGCGAATGGCGACCGGTGGGAGCGCGAACTGGCGCGCAACATCTCGCTGGACTCGCCGTACCGCTGATATTTGACGCATGGACGGGGCGAGGGGCCTCGTCTAAGGACAACGAAACTTGCCGACCGGAGGCGGCGGCAAGCAAGATCGAGCAGGACGCGAGCGTCGTGTTCGGACAGGAACCCGGGGGAACCCCATGCTGAGTGGACTAGAGGCGGCCTTTTTCTACCTCTTCGCCTTTGTCGCGGTGGCGTCGGCGTTCATGGTCATTTCGTCGCGCAACCCCGTGCATTCGGTGCTGTTCCTGATCCTGACCTTCTTCAACGCCGCTGGCCTGTTCATGCTGACCGGCGCCGAGTTCCTGGCGATGATCCTGCTCGTCGTCTATGTCGGCGCGGTCATGGTGCTGTTCCTGTTCGTCGTCATGATGCTCGACGTCGATTTCGCCGAGATGAAGGAAGGCGCGCTGCAATATGCACCGATCGGCGCGCTGGTCGGGCTGATCCTGGCAGCGGAGCTGATCGTCGTACTGGGCGGCTATACATTCGCGCCGCAGTTGGCCTCGACGGTGTCGAAACCGATCCCGGATCTCGCCACACGGACAAACACGGCCGCACTCGGCGACATCCTCTATACCGACTACCTCTACTACTTCCAGATTTCGGGCCTCGTGCTGCTGGTCGCCATGATCGGCGCCATCGTGCTGACGCTGCGCCACAAGGAAGGGGTGAAGCGGCAGTCGATCGCCGCCCAGGTCGGCCGCACCGCGGCGACCGGCATGGAAATCCGCAAGGTCAAGTCGGGCGAAGGAGTCTGAGATGGTCGTCGGCATCGCACATTATCTGACCGTATCGGCGATCCTGTTCACGCTCGGCGTGTTCGGCATCTTTTTGAACCGCAAGAATGTCATCGTCATCCTGATGTCGGTCGAACTGATCCTGCTCGCGGTCAACATCAATTTCGTCGCTTTCTCCGCCGCACTCGGCGATCTGGTCGGCCAGGTGTTCGCGCTGTTCGTGCTGACGGTCGCGGCGGCCGAGGCTGCCATCGGACTTGCCATTCTCGTCGTCTTCTTCCGCAACCGCGGCTCTATCGCGGTCGAAGACGTGAACATGATGAAGGGTTGACGGAACCACCATGTATCAAGCCATCGTCTTCCTTCCCCTGCTCGGCTTCCTGATCGTCGGCCTGTTCGGCACGTCCCTCGGCGCCAAGGCATCCGAATACATCACCTCCGGCTTCCTGGTGATCGCCGCGGTGCTGTCGTGGGTTGCCTTCTTCACCGTCGGCTTCGGCCACGGCGAGGTGTTCACCGTGCCGGTGCTACGCTGGATCCAGTCGGGTGGATTGGAGGCGCCCTGGGCGCTGCGCATCGACACGCTGACGGTGGTGATGCTGGTGGTGGTCAATACGGTGTCGGCGCTGGTCCACATCTATTCGATCGGCTACATGCACCACGATCCGAACCGGCCGCGCTTCTTCGCCTATCTGTCGCTGTTCACCTTCGCCATGCTGATGCTGGTGACGGCCGACAATCTGGTGCAGATGTTCTTCGGCTGGGAAGGGGTGGGCCTCGCCTCCTACCTGCTGATCGGCTTCTGGTACAAGAAGCCGTCGGCCAATGCCGCCGCCATCAAGGCCTTCGTCGTCAACCGGGTCGGCGATTTCGGCTTCGCGCTCGGCATTTTCGGCGTCTTCGTGCTGTTCGGCTCCGTCAATCTCGGCACCATCTTCGCCAATGCGGCGACCTTCATTCCGGCTGAAGGCGCGCCGCAAGGTGCTGCCGTGCTGACCTTCCTCGGTTATGCACTGGACAAGCAGTCGGCCATGACGATCGTCTGCCTGCTCCTGTTCATGGGCGCCATGGGCAAGTCGGCGCAGGTGCCGCTGCACACCTGGCTGCCGGACGCCATGGAAGGCCCGACGCCGGTCTCGGCACTCATCCATGCCGCCACCATGGTGACCGCCGGTGTGTTCATGCTGGCGCGGCTGTCGCCGCTGTTCGAACTGTCGCATTCGGCGCTGACGGTCGTCACCTTCATCGGCGCCTTCACCGCCTTCTTCGCCGCGACCGTCGGTCTCGTCCAGAACGACATCAAGCGCGTCATCGCCTATTCGACCTGTTCACAGCTTGGCTACATGTTCGTCGCGCTCGGCGTCGGCGCCTATGGTGCGGCGATCTTCCACCTGTTCACGCATGCTTTCTTCAAGGCGCTGCTGTTCCTCGGCTCGGGTTCGGTCATTCATGCCGTCTCCGACGAGCAGGACATGCGCAAGATGGGCGGCCTGAGGTCGCTGATCCCGACCACCTACTGGATGATGGTGATCGGCACGCTGGCGCTGACCGGCGTCGGCATCCCGGTGACGGTCATCGGCACCGCCGGCTTCTTCTCCAAGGACGCCATCATCGAGAGCGCCTTTGCCAGCCACAATTCGGTCGCCGGCCTCGCCTTCGTTCTCCTGGTCATCGCCGCCTGCTTCACCTCCTTCTATTCCTGGCGGCTGATCTTCATGACCTTCCACGGCAAGCCGCGGGCGAGCCATGAGGTGATGCACCACGTCCATGAATCGCCGCCGGTGATGCTGGTGCCGCTGTTCGTCCTCGCCGCCGGCGCGCTGTTTGCCGGCATCATCTTCCACGGCGCCTTCATCGGTGAGGGCTATGCCGAATTCTGGAAGGCCTCGCTGTTCACGCTGCCGGACAACCACATCCTGCACGAGATCCACGAACTGCCGCTGTGGGTCGAACTGTCGCCCTTCATTGCCATGCTGATTGGCTTCGCGCTGGCCTGGAAGTTCTACATCCGCTCGCCGGAAATGCCCGTCAATCTGGCCGCCCACCATCGCGGGCTCTATGCCTTTCTGCTCAACAAGTGGTACTTCGACGAGCTTTACGACTTCCTGTTCGTGCGGCCCGCCAAGCGCCTTGGCCATTTCCTGTGGAAGACCGGCGACGGCACCATCATCGATGGCCTCGGCCCGGACGGTGTCTCGGCGCGCGTCGTCGATGTTACCAACCGCGTCGTCAAGCTGCAGACCGGCTACCTCTACCACTATGCCTTCGCCATGCTGATTGGCGTTGCCGCACTCGTCACCTGGATGATGCTCTGATGACCGCCTGGCCAATCCTCTCGCTGGTCACCTTCCTGCCGCTGGTTGGTGTGCTGCTCATCCTGTTCATCAACGATGACAGTGAAAATGCGCGCCGCAACATCCGCGCCATCGCGCTGTTGACGACGACCTTCACGTTCATCATCTCGCTGTTCATCTGGACCGGCTTCGACAATTCGCAAGCCGGTTTCCAGTTCGTCGAGAAGGTTGCCTGGCTCGACTCCGGCATCTCCTACCATATGGGCGTCGACGGCATCTCGATGCTGTTCGTCATCCTGACGACCTTCCTGATGCCGCTTTGCATCCTGGCGTCGTGGGAAGCGATCGAGAAGCGCGTCAAGGCCTACATGATCGCCTTCCTGCTGCTCGAGACGCTGATGATCGGCGTGTTCTGCGCGCTGGATATCGTGCTGTTCTACGTCTTCTTCGAGGCCGGCCTGATCCCGATGTTCATCATCATCGGCGTCTGGGGCGGCAAGCGGCGCGTCTACGCCTCGTTCAAGTTCTTCCTCTACACGCTGGCCGGCTCGGTGCTGATGCTGCTCGCCATCATGGCGATGTTCTATCAGTCCGGCACGACAGACATTCCGACGCTTCTGACGCACAATTTCCCGGCCAACATGCAGACCTGGCTATGGCTCGCCTTCTTCGCCTCGTTTGCGGTGAAGATGCCGATGTGGCCGGTGCACACCTGGCTGCCGGACGCGCACGTCGAGGCACCGACCGCAGGCTCGGTGATCCTGGCCGCAATCCTGCTTAAGATGGGCGGGTACGGCTTCCTGCGCTTCTCGCTGCCGATGTTCCCGCTGGCGTCCGAAATGTTCGCGCCGCTGGTGTTCACACTGTCGGTCGTCGCCATCATCTACACCTCGCTGGTGGCGCTGATGCAGGAGGACATGAAGAAGCTGATCGCCTATTCGTCGGTCGCCCATATGGGCTTCGTCACCATGGGCATCTTCGCCATGAACCAGGAAGGCGTGCAGGGCGCCATCTTCCAGATGCTTAGCCACGGCCTCGTCTCCGGCGCGCTGTTCCTGTGCGTCGGCGTCATCTATGACCGCATGCACACGCGTGAGATCGCCGCCTATGGCGGCCTGGTCAACAACATGCCGAAATACGCCACGGTGTTCCTGATCTTCACGATGGCCAATGTCGGCCTGCCCGGCACCAGCGGCTTCGTCGGCGAGTTCCTGACCATGCTCGGCGTGTTCCGCGTCAACACCTGGGTGGCGTTCTTCGCCGCCACCGGCGTCATCCTGTCGGCGGCCTACGCGCTCTGGCTCTATCGCCGGGTGATCTTCGGCGCGCTGACCAAGGACAGCCTGAAGGGCCTGCTGGATCTGTCGACGCGCGAGAAGGTCATTATCTACCCGCTGGTCGTGCTGGTCATCTTCTTCGGCGTCTATCCCGCGCCCGTCTTCGACGCGACGGCCGAATCGGTCAAGTCGCTCGTCACCAATGTCACTGCATCCATCGGCGCCGCGCAGACCGCGGCGGCGAACTGACCAGGGGTTTTGCGAACCATGACGCCGGACCTTCTCTCCAGCCTGTCGCTCTCGACGCCAGAGCTGATCCTTGCCATCGGTGCGCTGGCGCTGCTGATGGTTGGCGCCTATTCGCGCGCCAACACCGCCAACACGGTGACCGGCCTTGCCGTCGCCGTGCTGGTGATCGCTGGCGCCTGGCTAATCTTCCACACCGGACAGGGCAGCGCCTATGGCAACGCCTTCATCCATGACTCCTTCGCCCGCTTCATGAAGGTGCTGGCGCTGACCGGCTCGGCGGTGACGCTGGTGATGTCGATGCGCTTTGCCAAGGCGGAGCATTTCGACAAGTTCGAGTATCCTGTGCTGGTGCTGCTCAGCACGCTCGGCATGATGCTGATGATCTCGGCCAACAGCATGATCGGGCTCTATCTCGGCCTCGAACTGCAATCGCTGGCGATCTACGTGCTTTGCGCGATCAACCGCGACAATCTGCGTTCGACCGAAGCCGGCCTCAAATATTTCGTCCTCGGTGCGCTGTCGTCGGGCATGCTGCTCTATGGCATCAGCCTGGTCTACGGTTACACCGGCAACACAGGCTTCCAGGAAATCGCTTCGGCGCTGGGCAGCGGTGAGCGCCAGCTCGGCCTGGTCTTCGGCCTCGTCTTCGTGCTGGCCGGCCTTGCCTTCAAGATCTCGGCGGTGCCGTTCCACATGTGGACGCCCGACGTCTATGAGGGCGCGCCGACGCCGGTGACGGCCTTCCTGGCGGCGGCACCCAAGATGGCGGCGATGGCGCTGATGGTGCGTGTCACCATGGGCGCGTTCAAGCCGATCGCCTCCGACTGGCAGCAGATCATCGTCTTCATCTCGATCGCCTCGATGGCGCTCGGCGCTTTTGCTGCGATCGGCCAGACCAACATCAAGCGGCTGATGGCCTATTCGTCGATCGGCCACATGGGCTATGCGCTGGTCGGCCTTGCCGCCAACAGCCAGGCGGGCGTGCGTGGCGTTGCCATCTACATGCTGATCTATCTGGTGATGACGCTCGGCACCTTCGCCTTCATCCTCGCCATGCGGCGCAAGGAAGGCAATGTCGAACAGATCAGCGATCTGGCCGGCCTGTCGTCGACCAACCCGATCATGGCAACGATCCTGACCATCCTGATGTTCTCGCTGGCCGGCATTCCGCCGCTCGCCGGCTTCTGGGGGAAATGGTACGTGTTCCTCGCCGCCATCAACGCCAACCTCTACGCGCTGGCGATCATCGGCGTGCTGGCCTCGGTGGTGGGCGCCTATTACTATCTGCGCATCATCAAGATCATGTGGTTCGACGAGCCGGTCGGTGGCTTCGTGCCGATGGCGACGGAACTGCGCCTCGTGCTCGGCGTCAGTGGCGCCTTCGTGCTGTTCTATGTGCTGATCGGCGGGCCGATCGGCACCTATGCCGAAGCTGCCGCCAAGACATTTTTCTAGACGGCATGGCATTTCGGCTGGCTCCAACCTCGGCGTCGGAAGGGTTCCGGCTCGAGGCGCATGACAGCGTCGGCTCCACCAATGCGCTGGCGCTGGACCATGCCCGGGCAGGCGACGCGGGCAGACTGTGGGTCGTTTCCAAGAAGCAGGAAAGCGGGCGCGGACGGCGCGGTCGCGTCTGGGCGACGCCCGAGGGCAATCTGGCGGCGACGCTGCTTGTCATCACCACTGCCGAGCTTCGCCTTGCCGCAACGCTTGGCTTCGTCGCCGGGCTGGCGCTGGCCGATGCACTCGATGCGGTGGTGCCGAAGGGCCGGATCGCCATCGGCCTCGACGGCGCAAGCGCCGGAAAAAGCCGTTTCGAACTGAAATGGCCGAACGACGTGCTTGCCTCCGGCGCCAAGCTGGCCGGCATCCTGCTGGAATCGGCGATCCTGGACGGCGGCCGCTTCGCGGTGGCGGTCGGCATCGGCGTCAATGTTGTGGCTTATCCCGAGGATTTGCCTTATCCGGCAACATCATTGCGCGCACTGGGCGCGACATGCGATGCGGAAACGCTGTTTCTGGCGCTGTCGGATGCCTGGAGCCAGAATGCCCGGTTGTGGGACGAAGGGCGCGGACTTGCCGCCGTCAGGCGACGCTGGCTGGCACGCGCAGCGGGACTTGGCGGCGAGGTTGCTGTCAGAATTGACGGTAATGTGGTGCGTGGGGTGTTTGAAACCATTGACGAGGACTGCCGTTTCGTGATCCGCGACGATGAAGGTTCGGTTTTGACGATTGCCGCCGGCGACGTGCATTTTGGCGCAGTCGCGTCGGCCAGGGTCTAAAGGGGCTTGGCCTGAGGGCCAGGAAGGGAAAAATCATGGCGAAAGCGGAAAACGCCGAACTCGTGTTCGTGCCGCTCGGCGGCGTTGGCGAGATCGGCATGAACTTCGCCCTTTACGGCTACGGCCCGCCCAGCGCGCGCGAGTGGATCGTCATCGATGTCGGCGTGACCTTCCCCGATGCCAGCCTGCCCGGCGTCGACCTGGTGCTGCCCGACACGCGCTTCATCGAGGAGAACCTCGCCAATCTGCGCGGCATCATCATCACGCATGCGCATGAAGACCATTACGGTGCTCTGCTCGACACTTGGCCGAAGCTGAAGGCGCCGGTGTGGATGACGCCGTTCAGCGCCGGTCTGCTGGAGGCCAAGCGGCAGGGCGAGCAGGGCGCGCCGAAGATCCCGCTGACGATTTACCGGGCGGGCGAGAAATTCACCGTCGGTCCGTTCGAGATCGAGGCTATCCCGGTCGCACACTCGATCCCCGAGCCGATGTCGCTGGCGATCACCTCGCCAGCCGGCACCGTCATCCATACCGGTGACTGGAAGATCGATCCGGAACCGACAATC
The DNA here is from genome assembly GCF_042682145.1 of Mesorhizobium newzealandense. Taxonomy (NCBI): domain Bacteria; kingdom Pseudomonadati; phylum Pseudomonadota; class Alphaproteobacteria; order Hyphomicrobiales; family Phyllobacteriaceae; genus Mesorhizobium; species Mesorhizobium newzealandense. The sequence continues at coordinate 86,923 of NZ_JBHUGZ010000007.1, forward strand.
GGCCCGAAAACCGACGAGGCGCGTTTCCGCGCCTATGGCGACAAGGGCGTCCTGGCGCTGATCTGCGATTCGACCAATGCGCTGCGGGAAGGGGAGTCGCCCTCGGAAGTCGCCGTCGGCGAAGGACTGAAGGGCGTCATCCAGGCTGCCAAGGGCCGTGTTGCCGTGACCACTTTTTCCTCCAATGTCGGCCGCATCGTCTCCATTGCCAAGGCGGCGCGCGATGCAGGCCGTCAGTGCCTGGTGCTTGGCCGTTCGCTGAAGCGGGTCATCGATGTCGCCGATGAACTCGGCTACATGGACGGGCTGCCGGAGTTCATCGCCGAGGAGGATTTTGGCTTCATCCCGCGTGAAAACCTGGTCATCATCTGTACCGGCAGCCAGGGCGAGCCCTTGGCAGCCCTTGCCAAGCTGTCGCGCGAAGAGATGAAGTCGGTGTCATTGACGGCCGGCGACACGGTGGTGTTTTCCTCGCGCACGATTCCCGGCAATGAGAAGGCGATCCTCGAGATCAAGAACCGCCTGATCGACCTCGGCATCAAGATCATCGAGGATGGCGATGCACTGGTGCATGTCTCCGGCCATCCGCGGCGCAGCGAATTGCGCAAGATGTACGAATGGGTGCGGCCGCAGATCGGCGTTCCCGTGCATGGCGAGGCAGCGCATCTGGTTGCGCAGGGGTCGCTGATGTCGACCTCCGGCATCGGCCAGGTGGCGCAGGTGCGCGACGGCGATATGCTGAGGCTTGCGCCCGGCCCTGCCACCATCATCGACCAGGTGCCGTTCGGCCGCATCTACAAGGACGGCAATTTGATCGGCACCGATCAGGCGATGGGCATTCGCGACCGGCGCAAACTGTCCTTTGCCGGCCATGTCGCGGTCAATGTCGTGCTCGACGACAAATATGAACTTGCCGGTGACCCCGATCTGGTCGCCATCGGCGTCGCCGAAGCCGATGCCGGCGGTGAGACGCTTGAGGATCTGATGATCGATGCGGCGGTCGGCGCGGTGGATTCGATCCCCCGTCAGCGCCGAAAGGATCTCGACCTGGTCCAAGAGGCGGTACGGCGCGCCGTGCGCGGCGCCGCCAACGAAGCCTGGGGCAAGAAACCGCTGGTGACTGTATTCGTCACGCGGTGAGGGTGGCAGCCGCCGTTCGCTAGACGTTCAACTGATAGCTGACGGGAAGCCAGCGAACAGAACCGTCCACCGATTCGATGTAGCCCAGACCCGGAAATGGCATGTGATGGCCGGCGACCAGCAGGCGCTGCTCCGTGGCCATCTTGAGCAGTCGCTTGCGGGTTTCGACGGCTTGGTCCTTGTCGTCATCCAGATCAGCACGCCACTCCGGGTGTTGGATGGACACGACATAATGCAGGAAGGCGTCCGACCAGATGAGCAATTGCTGGCCGTCGCTTTCGACGAGAAACGCCAGGAGTCCGGGGGAATGACCGGCTGCGTCGATGGCGGTAATGCCCGGCAGCACCTCATCTCCGGGCGCTATGAATGTCACCTGGTCTGTAAGGCTGCTGCAAATTCGTCTGAATAGATCACGGTTGGCCAACCTGGCCTCGCGCACTGCATTTCCCCCGGTCCAGAAGCTGAATTCCGCTGCGCCGAATACATAGCGTGCCCGCCGAAAAACGGGTTCGCCATTCTTCACAAGCCCTCCGATGTGATCCGGGTGCCCGTGGGTGATAATCACCACATCGATGTCACCCGGTCCGAGCCCAAGGTCCCGCAGGCATTCCAGGAGTGAGCTGTCCGCGTCTCCGCATCCGGTGTCGAACAGGATCTTTTCGGAACCGGTGTCGATCAGCGTTGGGATGAAGCAGTGTTCGTAGCGATCGCGGTCGATGAAGTTCGAGACGGCGAGTTCGTGCACTGCGGTTGGCGACTGTCCAGGTGCTAGGGCCGACGCAAGGTTGTCGCGAGCGTCGACGGCATCGAGCAAAGCGGCAACTTTGAATGACCCAAGACCAAATGTGAAAACGCGTGGGCGAGCAGGGTGGGTGTCAAACATTGCCGTTTGTACTTCGCAGTTGTCGATCGGCATAGCCTGGGTCGTGATTTTGAAATCCCTCTGCTCGTTCGAGGGAGTTCGAAGACTGCTCATCAAAGTGCGACAGTGCGCGCCTCGTGAAAGGCTGTTGATATCAGTCGATTTGACGTATGACGCCAGCCATTGGACCCGGGAGGGAAAGCTCGGATATGCTCGGACGCCTGAACCATGTCGCGCTTGCGGTGCCGGACCTGACTGCTGCCGTTGCCGCCTATCGCAACACGCTCGGTGCCGAAGTGACGGAGCCGCATGCACTGCCGGAGCACGGCGTCACCGTGGTGTTCGTCAATGTCGGCAACACCAAGATCGAACTTCTGGAGCCGTTGGGCGAGGGCTCGCCGATCGCCGCCTTCCTGGAGAAGAACCCTTCCGGCGGCATGCACCATCTTTGCTATGAGGTCGACGACATCCTGGCCGCACGCGATCAGCTCAAGGCTGCCGGCGCGCGGGTACTGGGCGACGGCAACCCGAAGCTAGGTGCGCATGGCAAGCCGGTGCTGTTCCTGCATCCGAAGGATTTCTTCGGTACGCTGATCGAACTGGAGCAATCATGAGCTGGGTTTCGTTCACCGCACTATTCTTCGCCACCTGGTGGATCGTGCTGTTCGTCGTGCTGCCGTTCAGCGTCAGGACACAGGACGACGATCACGACGTGACGCTGGGCACGGTTCCAAGTGCGCCACGCGGGCCGCATATGCTGCGCGCCGTCTTGCGCACCACCGTCGCCACGGCGGTTCTCATGGGCATTTTCTATGGCCTGACGAAAGGCTTGGGATACAGCCTCGACGAGGTCCCGCACATCATTCCGGAATTCAGCCAGACCCCAGCGAAATAGACCGTTTTCAGGGCAGCGCTTCAGCACATTCGAGATCGCCACGATGTCGCTTGGCCCGCGGCGGTTCTGGCCTTGCGCCGGCTGACGCAAGGTCAAGTGGTTTATCAGTCTTTGGTGCTAACCAGATGTTTGCACAAAAAAAAATGCAAGGCACGAGGCCTTGCAATTTAAACGCGTCCGATCTGTTTCCGGTTTCCGGCGGCAGCGAGTAACCGCGCCTAGATCGCATCCTCCCAAGACTTTGACCGCGTAGGAGAGCAGATTTTTCTCTACCCTCTCGGTTATCGGGGCACACTAGCCTAAGGCGAATGAAAATGTCACGAAGAATTTTGCCTCGAAACAGGCATTCTCGTGCTGCACTGCACAATAGTGTGGCAGGCTTTGCTTGGGAAACGACCAGTAAGACGCCGCGGCGCTGCGGCGCCTTGGAGTGCCGCGTGTCCGCGGGACGCGCAAAGGACGCTCTGACAGTTTCCACCCACGCATCATGCCTTTCCAGAAACCGATTTCCGATTTTCGGGGCCGATGCGTCCGGGTTTCCATTCCGCCATGAAATGGCTATGAAGCCGGGGCAAGCAGCCCGTGTCGCGCCGATTCCCGCGCGGCCATCCTCACTCACGGACCAGTCCATGCGTTTGTCGCGCTATTTCCTGCCTATCCTCAAAGAAAACCCGCGCGAGGCCGAAATCGTCTCGCATCGGCTGATGCTGCGCGCCGGCATGATCCGCCAGCAGGGGCAGGGCAGTTTTTCGTGGCTGCCACTCGGCAAGCGGGTGCTGGACAAGGTTTGCCGCATCATCCGCGAGGAGCAGAATCGCGCCGGTGCGCTGGAAATCCTGATGCCGACCATCCAGTCGGCGGATCTGTGGCGCGAAAGCGGCCGCTATGACGATTACGGCAAGGAGATGCTGCGCATCAAGGACCGGCAGGACCGCGACATGCTCTACGGTCCGACCAATGAGGAAGTGGTCACCGAGATCGTCCGCGCCTATGTGAAGTCCTACAAGGACCTGCCGCTCAATCTCTACCACATCCAGTGGAAGTTCCGCGACGAGGTGCGGCCGCGCTTCGGCGTCATGCGTTCGCGCGAATTCCTGATGAAGGACGCCTATTCCTTCGACCTCGACTTCGAGGGTGCAAAGGCGGCCTACAACAGGATGTTCGTGTCCTATCTCCGGACCTTCACCCGCATGGGTCTGCAAGCGATTCCGATGCGGGCCGACACCGGACCGATCGGCGGCGATCTCAGCCATGAATTCATCATCCTCGCCGATACCGGCGAGAGCCAGGTCTACTGCCATCGCGACTATCTTTCGCTCGATGTGCCTGGAGAGAAGACCGACTTCGCCAACGACGCCGAGATCGGCGACATCGTCAAGACATGGACGACGCCCTACGCCGCCACCGACGAAATGCATGACGAGGCGGCGTGGGAAAAGATCGGCGACAACGACAAGGTTTCGGCGCGTGGCATCGAGGTTGGCCACATCTTCCATTTCGGCGACAAATATTCCAAGCCGATGGGCGCCAAGGTGACCGGGCCCGACGGCAAGGATCATTTCGTCTCCGGCGGCTCCTACGGCATCGGCCCGTCGCGCCTGGTCGCGGCGATCATCGAAGCCAGCCATGACGACAACGGCATCATCTGGCCGGAAGCGGTGGCGCCGTTCGACATCGGACTGATCAACATGAAGGCGGGCGACGCCGAATGCGACCGCGTCTGCGACGAGTTGCATGCCGCATTCGTCGCCGCCGGCAAGGATGTGCTGTACGACGACACCGACCAGCGGCCGGGCGGCAAGTTTGCCACCGCCGATCTGATCGGCCTGCCGTGGCAGGTCATCGTTGGGCCGCGCGGCGTGGCTAGCGGCGAGATCGAGATCAAGAATCGCAAGACCGGCGAGCGCGAGACGCTGCCGATCGCCGATGCGAAAAAACGCTTCGGTGTCGCCGCATGAGCGACGTGGCGGCGGCAAGAACGGTGGGCGCCGGGCCCTTTTCCATCTTCGAGCGCATGGTTGCCTGGCGCTACCTGCGCTCGCGGCGCAAGGAGACGGTGATCTCGGTGATCGCCTCGATCTCCTTCCTCGGCATCATGCTAGGGGTCGCCACGCTGATCGTGGTGATGGCAGTGATGAACGGCTTCCGGGCGGAACTGTTGACGCGCATTCTCGGCGTCAACGGCCATCTGATCGTGCAGCCGCTCGATTCGCCGCTTGAGGACTATGCGCAGGTCGCCGGCCGAATCAATGGGGTGCCCGGCGTCAAATACGCCATCCCGCTGATCGACGGCCAGGTGCTGGCGCAGGGCAATGTCGGCGGCGGAACCGGCGCGCTGGTGCGCGGCATACGCGGTGAGGATCTCGGCAAGATCGCCATCGTCGCCAGCAACATCAAGCAGGGTTCGATCGCCGATTTCGACGCCGGCGAGGGCGTCGCCATCGGCAAGCGCATGGCCGAGAATCTCGGCTTGGCGCTCGGCGATACCATCACCTTGATATCGCCCGATGGCGACGTGACACCGATCGGCACGACACCGCGCATGAAGGGCTACAAGATCACGGCGATCTTTGAAGTCGGCATGTCCGAATATGACACCTCCATCGTCTACATGCCGTTCTCCGAAGCGCAGCTCTATTTCAACATGGACGGCCGGGCGCAGACGATCGAGATCTATGTCGACAATCCCGACGATGTCGACGCGCTGAAACCGAAGGTCGAAGAAGCGGCGCAGCGGCCGATCGACATGGTCGACTGGCGCCAGCGCAACGAGACCTTCTTCTCCGCCCTGCAGGTCGAGCGCAACGTCATGTTCATGATCCTGACGCTGATCGTGCTGGTGGCGGCGCTGAACATTATTTCCGGCCTGATCATGCTGGTGAAGGACAAGGGGCATGACATCGCCATCCTGCGCACCATGGGGGCGTCGCGCGGCGCCATCCTGCGCATCTTCCTGATGACGGGCGCCGCGATCGGCGTGACCGGCACGATCGCCGGCGTGTTGCTCGGCGTGTTGATCTGCACCAACATCGAATCCATCCGCCAGTTCTTCTCCTGGATGACCGGCAAGGTTCTGTTCAACCCGGAGCTCTATTTCCTCAGCCAGTTGCCGGCGAAGATGGACCCGCGCGAGACGACCTATGTCATCCTGATGGCGCTCGGGCTGTCCTTCCTGGCAACGGTGTTTCCGGCGTGGCGGGCCGCCCGGCTCGATCCCGTCGAAGCCTTGAGGTATGAATGATGGCCGAGGCCATTATCGAACTGAAGAGCGTCGAGCGGCACTACGTGCAGGGGCCGCGCAAGCTCACCATTCTGAACGGCGCCGATTTCTCGCTGAAGCGCGGCGAGATGGTGGCGCTGGTGGCGCCGTCGGGCACCGGCAAGTCGACGCTGCTGCACACTGCCGGCCTGCTGGAACGTCCCGACGCCGGCGACGTCATCCTGGCCGGCCGTGCCTGCGGGCGGCTGTCCGATGACGAGCGCACGGCGATCCGCCGCAACGATGTCGGCTTCGTCTATCAGTTCCATCACCTGCTGCCGGAATTCTCGGCGCTGGAAAACATCATGATGCCGCAGCTGATCAAGGGGCTGAGCCGCAAGGAGGCGTCCGAGCGCGCGGCGCAGCTGCTCGACTACATGCAGATCGGCAAGCGCGCGTCGCACCGTCCGTCCGAGCTTTCCGGCGGTGAGCAGCAGCGCGTCGCCATTGCCCGCGCGGTTGCCAATGCGCCGCTGGTGCTGCTGGCCGACGAGCCGACCGGCAATCTCGACCCGGTCACCGCCTCCTATGTATTCGAGGCGCTGGCGGCGCTGGTCAAGCAATCGGGCCTCGCGGCGCTGATCGCCACCCACAATCACGAACTGGCATCGCGCATGGACCGGCGCGTCACGCTTGCCGATGGCAAAGTGGTGCCGCTCGGCTCGGGCTGACATCAACCTGGACAGGACCTGGCGGGATCGCGGACGGTCCGCCACCAGAGCGCGTTTCCGCTCCGTTGATAGCTGACGCACGTCGGTGAACCTTTTCTTAACCCTGCCGATCTGATCACCCGGAAATTCTGGACGCGGTCGGATTCCGATCGTTGACATTCGAACAAAATTAGAACAAATTGCGAACATATCAACAACAGGAGAGAATTATGACCGATCTGGCTCAGGATGTCATCTCGCTGGTTTGCATGAGCACCTTTCTCATTTCCATGGCGATCTGGATCGGAGCCATGTGATTTGGCGTTGAGGACGTGGCGCGAACGCAAGCGTCCCTCGGGCGCGCCACTCCTCACACTTACCCTCTCCCCGTGAGGAACGGGGAGAGGGGGCGTCAACTTTGGCGCCATGCCTCCATTGAGGCGCTAATGCGGATGGTTCGACATCGGGAAGCGGGTTCCGCCGTTAAGCCTTTCTTGCCGCGGTGACGTTAGGGTGTGCCTTCCAAGACAGGGAGCAGCGTCGCGTGTCGCCCATCGTCACGGTCATCCTCGTGGCCAGCAATCTCGGACTGATCTTTCTCTTGATGACCGTGCCGCTTGGTTTGCGCACGATCAGGCTCAGCCGCGTGGTAGCGATGGACCGGCAGCGTCTCTGGCAGGCGCTGTGGCCACTCGGCAGCGATGCCGGCTGGTCCGGTGAGATTCTTTCGGCCGAGGCGCTGGACGGGGAGGGTATGGCCCGCATCATGCTGTCCTGGGAAGGCCGCGACGGCAAGCCGATCGAGCGCAAGTCTCGGTTTGATGACGTTGTCGAGGGCAGCCGGTTCTCGATGCGGGTCATCGAGGATACCGCGCTCGATACCTCGTTCTGGAAGGATTTTCGCGAGACCACCGAGCTCGTTTCCGAAGGCGGCGGCACGCGGGTCACGCTTGGCCAGACCGATCGCTATCGCGGCTTTGCCTTCCTGGTGTTCCGCTATTTCGCCATGCGCCGGGAACTCTCCAAGCTGCAGCGTTGGGCAACGACCGGGCAGTATCGCAAAGGCGGCTGGTTCGAGCATCCGCTCAGCCAGGTCGGCTTCGCCGCATTGTCGGCATTGATCCTGTGGCCGTTCTTCGGTCTTCACCTCGGCGGACTGGCGCTGGCCGCGATCCTGACATCGGTTGTGGCCCTGCACGAACTCGGCCACATGGCGGCGTTTCGCCTGATGGGTCACAATAAGGCGCGCATGATCTTCATCCCGCTGCTCGGCGGCATCGCCATTGGCGGGCGGCCATATGACAGCCGTTTCGAAGTGGCCTTCGTGGCGTTGATGGGCGCCGGCTTCTCCGCCTTCCTGGTGCCGGTCGTCATCGCCGCCAGCACCTTTGCCGGCGCGGAGGGACATCGGCTGGCGGCGACGCTGCTGGCGGCGCTGGCGGGCTTTGCTGCCCTGTTCAACATCGCCAATCTGGTGCCGGTATGGAAGTTCGATGGCGGCCAGGTGCTGCGCCAGATCTGCCCGGGGCCGATCGTTTTGGCTGTGGCCTCGTTCTCCCTGCTCTCGGCCTTCCTTGCGCTGGGCCGGCAGGCCGGCTTTTCCCCCGGCTTTCTGCTCGCTGCGGGCGCGGTCTTTTCAATCCTCAGCCTGCTGACGATGAGCAGCGGGGTCAAGCCACGCAACGAACTGAAGCCGATCCGCACCGTCGACCGCTTTGTCATCGCCGGCGCGCTGCTGGCGGTGTTCGCCATTCATGGCTATGGCGTTCTGTGGGCGTCGGCGCAGCTCATCTGAGGTGTTGATATTCAGATGATGCCGACCTGAGATATCAACACCACCTTGAGCCGTTTCCAGGCCGGATGGGTCAGCCGGCCTTGCGGGCGGCTTCGACAGGCAAAGCCGTGGCGGGACCGAAGACGTCGTCGAAGGCAGATTTCAGGGCCAGGTCGAGGTCCGCCATTGTTACAGGCAAGCCGAGGTCGACAAGGCTGGTGACGCCGTGGTCCTGCACGCCGCACGGCACGATGCCGCTGAAATGGTCTAGGTTCGGTTCGACATTGATGGCGATGCCGTGAAAGCTCACCCAACGCCGCAGCCTGATGCCGATGGCGGCGATCTTGTCCTCGGCCGGCGAGCCGTCCGGCAGGGCAGGGCGATCCGGTCGCACCACCCAGACGCCGACCCGGTCCTCACGGCGTTCGCCGTGCACGTTGAAGGCGGCGAGCGTGCCGATGATCCACTGTTCGAGCGCGGCGACAAAGGCGCGGACATCCTCGCGCCGGCGCTTCAGGTCGAGCATCACATAGGCGACCCGCTGGCCCGGCCCATGATAGGTGTACTCACCGCCGCGCCCGGCCGCGAACACCGGGAAGCGGTTGGCGTCGATCAGGTCCTCGCTGCGGGCGCTGGTGCCGGCGGTGTAAAGCGGCGGATGTTCGACCAGCCAGACCATTTCGCCGGCGGCGCCGCTTCGGATCGCCTCGGCGCGCGCCTCCATGAAGGCAAGCGCATCGGGATATGCGGTGAGGCCAGGCTCGATGCGCCATTCGACCGGTGCTGAGCCGGGGAGCGGCAGGAACGACGTGGCGATCTGGCTGCGTTCTGGCATGGCTTTTCGTTTCGTTATGCATGCCATGATCCCAAAAACCGCATTGCGCTTTCGGGCGGGATGCATTTGCCTCCCATATGGCGCTATCAGGCCGAAACGTCCAGTTCCGGCTATGCATTCCAATTCTGTGGAACGTTATGCCAATCGCTGGCGATTATTGCTTGCCGCGCACTTGTTTCGCCGGAAACGATTTGCTACACGCCGCGAGCCGGTCGGTTCCGGCTCCTACCACGTGCGGTCGTGGCGGAATTGGTAGACGCGCAGCGTTGAGGTCGCTGTGGGGCAACCCGTGGAAGTTCGAGTCTTCTCGACCGCACCAAAATTTCCCAGACAGATTGCTTATGGCGAGCTCTGACGGCAGGCGATGACACGTCGCGGCCACAGGGCTTTCCGGGGATCGAAACGGCAGCGGCGGCGCGTCATTCAGACCACGCCGCCGCTTCGCTTTTTAGGACCTATCCCGTCCAGCCCAGGCCAGCCGAGATACAATTGATCGATACAAGCAGAGCGTCGGTCGCCCGCTTTTGATCCGCCGTGCCGGTATTTGCCCGAACTTCACGCAGCAGATCGACCTGCAGTCGGTGAATGTCATCCATCTGTCGCCGCAGGCTGTCGAAACGCCGCTTGAACATGGGAAAGCGCGCGGAAAGATCGCCTCCCGTGAGGTCACCAATCAGGCGTCGCGTCAACTCGTATTCAGCGGCGATGCGGGCGTAGATTTGCCGGGCCGCATCGCTGTCGGGCACCAGGCGGGCGTAGAGCCCCGCGATCTCCATGTCGGACTGGTAGAGCGTCTTCTCGGCCTCGTCGACGATCAAGCGGAAGAAGCGCGAGTGCTCGAACATGCGAGCCAGAAGTTCGCGCCCGGCCTCGCCGCGCACGGCGACGAAAGAGCTAAGCGCGCTGCCGATGCCATACCAGCCGGTCAGCAGATGACGGTTCTGGCTCCAGGCGAACACCCATGGAATGGCGCGCAGGTCAGCAATGCCGTTGGCGCCGAAACGGCGCTCCGGCCGTGACCCCATTTTCAGGAGCGCCAACTCCGCGACCGGGCTCGCCTGGTTGAAATAATCGAGGAAACCGCGCTCGGCCATCAACCCGGCGTAGGATGCCTGCGACATGCCTGCCAGTGCTTCCAGCGCTTCGTCGAATTCCGGCGTTTCCTTCGGCTCGACATCACCGGCCGATTCAACACCGTGGGCCAGCACGCCAGCGGCGAGAACCTCGAGCTGGTTGAGGCCGGTGCCGCGATTGGCGAATTTCGACGATACGACCTCGCCCTGCTCCGTCACGCGCATGGTTCCGGCTACAGTGCCTTCCGGTTGTGCGGCGATCGCCCGGCCGGTCGGCGCGCCGCCACGACTGACAGAGCCGCCGCGACCGTGAAAGAAACTGATCCTGACGTTGTGCTTGCGCCCGACGGCGGCGAGGCGCTTTTGCGCTTTTGCCAGTTCCCAATTGGAAGCCAGAAAACCGCCGTCCTTGTTGGAATCTGAATAGCCAAGCATGATTTCCTGGCGCGCGCCGAAATCCCGCACTGTCCGCCTCACCAGTGAAACGCCGAGCAATCCATTCAGGATGCCCGGTGCGGCCTGTAGATCGGCGATGGTCTCGAACAATGGCACGATCCGCAGCTTGATTGTGCCGCCGCCACCGGGCGCGGTTGAAAGTCCGCAATATTGCGCCAGCAGATAGACCGCGAGCAGATCGTCGGCCGAGCGGGTCATGCTGAGAACGATGGAGCCGACAGCGTCGGCATCCGAGCCGGAGATGTGCTCGCGGATGACGGAGAATGTCGAAAGCAGTTCACCTGCTTCAGGCGAGAGCCGGCCTGCGTCGATCTCCAGCCGCTCGCCCTGGCTGACGGCCGCGCGAATGCGCGCCGACCATTGCGGCGTGCCGGCTACGACCGGATCGGCGGGATTTGCGAGCGCAAACAGCTCGGCCAGCACCCGGTTGACGACGGTGGAGTTCTGCCGGATGTCGAGCGAGACCGTACGGAAGCCGAAGCTTCCGACTTGCCAAAGCAGAGGCTGGATGAAACGCTTGGCTACCGCGCGCCCTCCGATCGCTTCGAGAACGGAAGACAGCCCGTTCAGATCGGCACGAAACGCCTCTGCCGAGAGATATGCCGCCGGACCGCTGTCTCGCGTGGCCTCCAGCCGGGCAAGCAAGGCCGAGGCGAACTGGCGAAGCGGTTCGTCAGGGTTGCGGGCGGCGATCACGTGCGCCAGTCCGCTTTTATCAAGCGCCGTTTGCAGCACCGGCTTGAAGCTGGCCGGCAGGTCGATGACGTTCGAGCTGGCGCTGAGCACCGTCACCAGCCGCTGCACCTGCGTCAGATACCAGCCTATGGCGGTATTGCGGTATTCGGCCATGGCATGGGCGGTGACCGCGGCAGTCACATTTGGATTGCCATCGCGGTCGCCGCCGATCCACGAGGCATAGCGCATGAATGAGGGAATTCTGATCGGTTCTCCCGGATAGTGACGCTCGAAGGCGGCCTGAAGCTTGCCATAGAGCTGCGGCGTTGCCTCGAAGATGACTTCGCGAAAGAAATGCAGGCCCCAGGCGATTTCGCGTTCGACCGTCGGGCGCTCCAGCCGCAGTTCGCCCGTCATCCACAGAAGCTCGATCTCGCTTTCCAGATCGGCGACCAACAGGGAGCGTTCGCGCGGCGCCCAGCGCGGTTGGTCGAGCTCGGTCAGCTTGCGATAGATACGGCGGTGGATCTCCAGCACCGTGACGCGTTTGGCCTCCGTCGGGTGCGCGGTCATGGTCGGGCCGACGCAAAGCTCATCAAGCGTCGCCTGGACTTCCTGCGCCGAGTGGCCATTCGCCGCCATCTGCGCGATCACGCTGGCGAAGGACCCTGGCACTTCGTCGATACCCGCGCCTTGTTCGAGTTCGCGGCGCGCCCGCATGGCAAGCAGCTCGTCTGCTATCGTCAGCAACTGGAACCATACGCCGCTCGCCTGAAGCGCCGGGATGCGCTGCTCCGCGGCGAGGGAGACAAGCGACCGACGTCCGGCCAGAACGGCGGCGACCTCGGGCTCACGCGCGCTTGCGACCTGAAGTAGCAAGCGCAACAGAAGGCTGCGCTCGTCCTCACGAAAGTTGATGCGTCTGCTCTGTTCCAAACCGGTTTCCTGCTTCGTCCGCGCCGATGCCGCTGCTGAACCGAAGGCGGCGCCTGCCCTCAGGCGACCCGATCGGGGACCGGGCGACCCTCGAAGAAGGCGGTCAGGTTCTCCACCACCTTCATGCCCATTGCGACCCGCGTTTCCTCGGTCGCACTCCCGAGATGCGGCAACAGCACCACGTTCTCCAACCGCTTCAGCGCCTCCGGAACGGCCGGCTCGTCGGCAAAGACGTCGAGACCCGCCCCCGCGATCTCGCGCCTTTCCAGTGCACCGATCAGGGCATCCTGGTCGACAACGTCGCCGCGCGCCGTGTTGATCAGGAACGCGTCGCCTTTCATCGACCGCAAGCTTCGAGCATTGATGAGATGGCGGTTTTCCGCGCCGCCCGGACAGTGCAGCGACACGAAATCAGATGTTGTGAGCACATCTTCCAAAGTTGGCATCTGGACCGCGCCCATGGCGCGCGTCTCGTCATCATCGACCGGCGACCGATTGAAGAACACGATGTTCATACCGAAGCCGAAATGCGCGCGCTTGGCTGTCGCCTTGCCGATGCGCCCCATGCCGACAATACCCAAGGTTTTGCCCGACACCTTCGCGCCGGCCATATGGGTTGGCGACCAGCCCCGCCACTCTCCGGCCCGCAGCTGCCGTTCGCCCTCACCGGTCCGGCGCGCGACAGCCAACAGCAAGCTGAGGGCGAGGTCGGCGGTGCAATCGGTCAGAACGCCCGGGGTGTTGGTGACCACGATGTCGCGTTCGCGGGCTGCCGCGACATCGATATGGCTGAAGCCGACGCCGAAATTGGCGATGATCCGGGTGCGGGCGGCGTTCTTAGGAAACACCGCAACAGGCAAGCGGTCGCTGACCGTTGCCAGGATCGCGTCAAAATTCGCGAATGCCGATGTCATTACGGCAGGGCTCAGCGGCGTATCGCTGGCGTTGAGCGTCGTGTCGAAGCGCTCGGCGAGGATCGCTTCAACAGGGGCCGGCCATCTCCGGGTGACAATCAAACGCGGTTTCATCGGATTTCCTGCCGATCGATGGGCCGCGATGCATCCGCCGACCCGAAACAGACTTCGCATTTTGCGCCATGCGACCGTCAGGCCGCCTTCTTCATCCCGGCCAGGGTATTGGCCACGACCTCCCCGAAAGACGATGGCGTCGGCACGATGACGACGCCGGCCTCTTTGAGGATTTCGACCTTTTCCTGCGCCGACTCGCCGAACGCCGAGATGATGGCGCCGGCATGGCCCATGCGCCGGCCCTTCGGCGCGGAAAGCCCGGCGATGTAGGCGATCAGCGGCTTGCGCATGTTGTCGCGCGCCCAGATCGCGGCTTCCGCCTCCTGAGGTCCGCCGATCTCGCCGATCATGACCACGGCATCGGTTTCGTCGTCCTGTTCGAACAGCTTCAGCATGTCCTTGAAGGACGAGCCGTTGATCGGATCGCCGCCGATGCCGACGCTGGTCGAGACACCGATGCCGAGCGCCTTCATCTGGGAGGCGGCCTCATAGCCGAGCGTGCCCGAGCGCCCGACGATGCCGACGCGGCCGGGGAGATAGATGCTGCCCGGCATGATGCCCATCAGTGCCTGTCCGGGCGTGATCACGCCGGCGCAGTTCGGACCGATCAGCCGCATGCGGTCCTCGAAACGGTAGCGAAGCATGTAGCGCTTCACCTGCATCATGTCCTGCGAGGGGATGCCGTCGGTGATGCAGACGCATAGCTTTATGCCGGCATCGGCGGCTTCCATGATCGAGTCGGCGGCGAAAGGCGGCGGCACGAAGACGATGCTGGCCTCGGCGCGGGTCTCGCGCACCGCGCCCTTGACGGTGTTGAAGATCGGCAGGCCGAGATGCTTCTGACCGCCCTTGCCGGGCGTCACGCCGCCGACGAGCTTGGTGCCGTAGCGCTTCATGTCTTCGGCATGGAAGCTGCCGATCTTGCCGGTGAAGCCCTGGACGATGACCCGCGTGCCGCGGTTGAGCAGGATTGCCATATTTTCAGCTCCCTCAGCTTGCTTTTTTGAGCGTTGCCGAACGCCAGGCGGCGACGGCTTTTTCGGCGGCTTCCGCCAGCGTTTCGGCGACGATAACCGCCTCGCCGGAATCGGCCAGGATGCGGCGCCCTTCCTCGACCTTGGTGCCGGCAAGTCGCACGACCAGGGGGACGTTGACGCCGACTTCGCGGATTGCCTTGACGACGCCTTCGGCGACCCAGTCGCAGCGGTTGATGCCGGCGAAGATGTTGACCAGGATGGTCTCGACATTCTTGTCGCCGAGCACGGCCCGAAACGATTTCGCGACCCGCTCCGGCGAGGCGCCACCGCCGATGTCGAGGAAGTTGGCCGGCTCGCCGCCGGCGATCTTGATCATGTCCATCGTCGCCATGGCGAGGCCGGCGCCGTTGATGATGCAGCCGATATTGCCGTCGAGGCCGACATAGGAAAGGCCGCGGTCGCTGGCGAAGGTCTCGCGCGGATCTTCCTGGCTCTTGTCGCGCAGCTCGGAGATTTCCGGCCGCCGGAACAATGCGTTCTCGTCGAACGACATCTTGGCGTCGAGCGCGACGAGGTTGCCGTCGCGGGTCACCACCAGCGGATTGATCTCCAGCATCGAGGCGTCGAAGTCGCGGAACACCTGGTAGCAGCTGAAGATCGTTTCGGTCGCCTTGCCGATCAGGTTTTGATCCAGGCCGAGCCCGAAGGCGATCTCCCGCGCCTGGAAGCGCTGCATGCCGACTCCGGGATCGACCGTGGTCCGGATGATGGAATCCGGCGCCCTCTCGACGATGTCCTCGATCTCCATGCCGCCCGCGGCCGACGCCACGATCATGACGCGCTCCTCTTTGCGGTCGAGCACGAAGCCGACATAGAGCTCTTGCGCGATGTCGACGGCCTCCTCGAGATAGAGCCGCGATATCAGCTTGCCGCGCGGGCCGGTCTGCTGGGTCACCAGCTTGCGGCCGAGCATTGCTTCGGCCGCGCTGGAGATCTCCTCGTCATTGGCGCAGAGCTTGATGCCGCCGGCCTTGCCGCGGGCACCGGAATGAACCTGCGCCTTGAGCACCCATTTGCCGCCGCCGATCTCACGCGCCCGATAGGTTGCCTGCTCGGGGCTGTAGGCGAGGCCGCCGCGCGGAACGTGAATCCCGTGGCGGGCAAGCAGTTCCTTGGCCTGGTATTCGTGAATGTCCATCTCGTCCCTCCCAAAAACCTTCAGTGTGCGGCGGCGTGCGGCTGTTGTTGGCTATCAAGTTGGCCGGCGCGTTCGATGGCTTCGTTGACCACCAGCACATTGCGCGCCATGCGTTCCGACGCCGCGTCGATCATTTTGCCGTCGAGCGCCGCGGCGCCCTTTCCGAGCGCCTCGGCTTCCCTCAGCACTTCCAGGATGCGTCTGGCGCGGGTAACTTCCTTTTCCGGCGGCGAGAACACGCTGTTGGCTAGCGCGATCTGCGAGGGGTGGATCGCCCATTTGCCCTCGATACCAAGTGCCGCCGCGCGCCTTGCCGCCGCCGTGTAGCCGTCAGGGTCCGAGAAATCGCCGAACGGCCCGTCGATGGCGCGCAGGCCGTAGGCCCTGCAGGCAACCGTCATCCGCGACAAGGCGAAATGCCACTGGTCGCCTGGATAGTCGGGATTGAGGCCGCCGATGTTGACGGTGCGCGCCTTGTTGCTGGCGGCATAGTCGGCGACGCCGAAATGCATCGCCTCCAGGCGGCCGGGCGTAGCGGCGATCGCCTCGACATTGGCCATGCCGAGCGCCGTCTCGATGAGGGCTTCGAGGCCGACGCGGGTCTTGTAGCCCTTGGCCATCTCAATCTGGTTGACCATGGCCTCGACCATATAGAGATCGGCCGGAACGCCGACTTTCGGCACCAGGATGGTGTCCAGCCGGTCGCCGGCCTGTTCCATCACGTCGACCACGTCGCGGTACATGTAGTGCGTGTCGAGGCCGTTGATGCGCACCGAAACGGTCTTGCCCTTGGCGCGCCAGTCGATGTCGTTGAGCGCCTGGATGATGTTCTTGCGGGCGCGTTCCTTGTCAGGCGGCGCCACCGCGTCCTCGATGTCGAGGAAGACGAAGTCGGCGGAACTGTTCGCCGCCTTTTCGATCATCTCCGGGCTGGAGCCTGGAACAGCGAGTTCGCTGCGCTGCAGCCTGAGTTTTTTGAGATGGTTGATCGTGTGGCTCATGGTCGCGTTCCTCTCACGCCGCTTCGGCGACAGGTACCTCGGCCGAGGCACGGAAGTGCTGGATGGCGGCGCCGACGCCCGAGCCTGGCGCCAGCCGGACACCGCAATCGAGCAGCGCCATTTCCGCCGCCGACAGCGAGGCGAGCACCATCACCTCGTTCAGCCAGCCGAGATGGCCGATGCGGAAGACCTTGCCGAACACCTTGTTGAGACCACCTCCGAGCGAGGTCCGGTAGGTCTGATAGGCGCGCTTGACGACGTCAGCGCTGTCGATGCCTTCCGGCACCAGGATGGCGCTGACGGTGTCGGAGTGCCATTTCGGCGCCTTCGCGCAGAGCTTCAGGCCCCAGGCGTCGACCGCCTTGCGCACGCCCTCGGCGAGGCGATGGTGGCGGACGAAGATGTTGTCGAGCCCTTCCTCGGCGATCAGGTCGAGCGAGGCGCGCAGGCCGCGCAGCAGTTGCGTCGCTGGCGTATAGGGGAAATAACCGGCGTCGTTGGCGCGGATCATGTCCTCGAACGAGAAGAAGCAGCGCCGGTGGGTCGCAACCCTGGAAGCGACGAGCGCCTTCTTGCTGACTGAGAGGAAGCCGAGGCCGGCCGGCAGCATGAAGCCTTTCTGCGAGCCGCTGACGGCGCAGTCGACACCCCATTCTTCCTGACGGAAGTCGATCGAGCCGATCGACGACACGCCGTCGACAAAGAGAAGGGCAGGATGGTTCGCCGCGTCGAGCACGGCGCGGCAGCCGGCGACGTCGCTGGTGACGCCGGTCGCGGTCTCGTTCTGCGTGCAGAAGACCGCCTTGATGCGGTGTGCCTTGTCCGCCTTCAGCCTTTCCGCGTAGAGGTCGAGCGGCACGCCGGTTCCCCACTCGCAGTCGATCACGTCGACCTCGAAGCCGAGGCGCTCGGCCATGTCGACCCACAGATGCGAGAACTGTCCGAAGCGCGACATCAGCACGCGGTCGCCGGGGCTGAGCACATTGGTCATGGCCGCCTCCCAGGCGCCGGTGCCCGACGACGGGTAGATGAAGACACGGCCGGTTTCGTTCTTGAAGACCTTTCTAATGTCCTCGAACAGCGGCAGCGTGAAATCGGGGAATGATCCGGCGCGCATGTCCTCCATCGGGAGGTTCATCGCTTGCCGGACCTGCTCCGGAATGTTGGTGGGTCCTGGAATAAAAAGGTGGGTGAACCCAGCCATGCGTGAACTCCTCCGATGTTTAGAGATTTGTGGAGGGAGTGTCGTTTCGACGGCGAGGGACAACAACACCTTGGTGGGTAAGTTCTCGCCGCGCGCGGGTGGGACGCGCCTACCCACTTGGCCTACCCGGTCGGCCTACCCGAGAGGCAGCCTGGGAGTGCGGCGCTTCTCGCTCGAATAGAGGGCGACGGCCATCGCCCGGTTTCGGACGTCAAGCTTGTCGTAGAGATTCTTGAGGTGGTATTTCACCGTATTCTCGGAAATTCCCGTGCGCGTCGCGATCTGAAGGTTGGTCCAGCCGTCGGAAAGCACCGCCAGCAGTTCGCGCTCGCGCACCGTGAGCTGTGCCAGGGGCGTGTCGTTGACCTTGTTGATGTCGATATAGGGGATGCAGATGCGGCCGTGTGCGACCGCCAGGATCGTCTCGAAGATGATATGCGGATCGTCGAACTGGAAGCAGTAGCCTTGAGCCCCGAGTCGCACGCACTGCTTCAGGATGCCGATGTCATGGTCGTTGGAAAACACCGTGATGCGCATATCGAGCTTGCGGCTCTGGACCTCGGCCAGAACATCCGCGCCGTCCATGTCGGCGAGCCTCCAGCCGATGACGGCGACATCGAACCTGGTCTTCACCGCCAGATCCAGGAGTTGCCTGCCGCTCTGCACGGCGCTCAGCAATTCGAAACGTCCGTCGCATTCCAGCATTTCGCGTAGCGCCGATATGACAAGCGGATTGCGCTCGGCGACAACGACGCGAACGCGTTGCTGTCCTGATGTGGCCTCGTTCGTTGTCGCTGACCTTGCGCTCAAGGGCTTCCGTTCTGGACCGGTTGCGGATATGGGCGGATCCGGCTGATATCCGGACCCTGTGCCATGACAATCGCCGCAACCGGACAAGGGTGCTCTTTCCCCAGCGACATGCGCTGTCGCGCCACCTGAACCGGTATCCCGCTGGTTTTGACACGACAGGCGTTGTCAGGCTGGGCATCGGCAATGCTGTCTCCCGGTGAAGGGAACCAGGCAAGAGCGCGCGCATTTCGTTTGATATTCCGTGCGTTAGAGCGACAAATTACCAAATCGATTCATGCTGGCGCGCTATCTCTGGAATGAGCGTCGGATTTTCCCCAAAACCGGTTTCCACTTTGGCGGCCGATGCTCTAGACCTGAAGATGCACCTTTTCCGGGATTGCGATGGCGGGAGGCGCCGGTGGAAGGCCAGGACGAACGGACGACCGGCGCCAGGGCCGCTGACGACGCCCACGCCGATATCTATGGCGAGGACGGCGCTGTCCTTTCGTCCTTCCTTGCCCAGATCGGTGCGGCGATCGCCGACCGCGACACGCTCACGCTCAAGCATGAAGTCGACCATCTGCATCAGTCGGAGCTCGGCGACCTGCTTGAGGCGCTGCACCCCGAACAGCGCCGCGTGCTGGTTGAGTTGCTGGGCGCCGACTTCGACTTTTCTTCGCTGACCGAGGTCGACGAGGCGATCCGTATGGAGATCGTCGACAATCTGCCCAATGCGCAGATCGCCCAAGCGGTGCAGGAGCTCGATTCCGACGACGCGGTCTACATTCTCGAAGACCTTGAAAAGGAAGACCAGGACGAGATCCTGTCGCAACTGCCGTTCACCGAACGGATCAGGCTGCGCCGCTCGCTCGACTATCCGGAAGAGACGGCCGGCCGTCGCATGCAGACCGAGTTCGTCGCGGTGCCGCCGTTCTGGACGATCGGCCAGACCATCGACTACATGCGCGAGGACAAGAACCTGCCTGAGCGCTTCAGCCAGATCTTCGTCATCGATCCGACCTTCAAGCTGCTCGGCGCCATCGACCTCGACCAGATCCTGCGCACCAGGCGCGCGGTCAAGGTCGGGGAGGTCATGCACGAGACGCGGCACGCCATTCCCGCCACCATGGACCAGGAAGAGGCGGCGCGGGAATTCGAGCAGTACGACCTTTTGTCGGCCGCCGTCGTCGACGAGAACGAGCGGCTGGTCGGCGTGCTGACCATCGACGATGTCGTCGACGTCATCCAACAGGAGGCCGAGGAAGATCTGATGCGCATGGGCGGTGTCGGCGACGAAGAGCTGTCCGACAGTGTCTTTTCCACCTCGCGCTCACGCGTTCCCTGGCTGTTGATCAATCTCCTGACCGCATTCCTGGCGGCGTCGGTGATCAGCCTGTTCGACCGCACGATCGAGCATATCGTGGCACTGGCGGTGCTGATGCCGATCGTGGCCGGCATGGGCGGCAATGCCGGCTCGCAGACCATGACCGTCACCGTGCGGGCGCTGGCGACCAAGGATATCGACATCTACAATGCCGGCCGCATCATTCGCCGCGAGATGGGCGTCGGCTTTATCAACGGCATCGTCTTCGCCATCCTGATCGGCATCGTCGCCGCGATCTGGTTCCACGACAACAATCTGGGCGGCATCATCGCGGCGGCGATGATCATCAACATGTTCGCGGCCGCCTTGGCCGGTATCCTGATCCCGCTGCTGCTCGACCGTTTCAAGATCGATCCGGCGGTCGCTTCGGCGGTCTTCGTCACCACGGTCACCGATGTCGTCGGCTTCTTTGCCTTTCTCGGCATTGCCACGTGGTGGTTCGGGGTGCCGTGAAGGCGCTCGCGCCCTCAATTGACTTTTACGTAAATGCCGTGCGAGGCTTGCGCGGGGCGCCGTGTCGATTCCGGCATGGCACGGGTTTGGTTCGGGACAGAAGGCGACGCCGCATGGCGATCACCCGGGATTCCGGCGAGTGGGAGTGACAATGCGGGAATATTATTCGATCACCGAGCTAACCCGCGAATTCGACGTGTCGACGCGGACGCTGCGCTTCTATGAGGACGAGGGACTGGTGCAGCCGGTGCGGCGTGGCCGGACGCGGCTGTTTCGCCCGTCCGACCGCCACCTCATTCGCCAGATCATGCGGGGAAAAAGGCTCGGCTTCTCGATCAACGAGATCCGCGAAATCATCCAGATGTACAAGGAGCCGCCCGGCGAGGTCGGTCAACTCAAGCTGATGATCAAGCGCATCGAGGAAAAGCGCGAGGATCTCAGGCAGAAGCGCCGCGACCTCGAAGAGACGCTAGCCGAACTCGACCAGGCCGAGGAATCTTGTGTCGAGCGGTTGGTCGAGCTCGGCGTCAATACGTGAACGGCCAATGATCGTCGCCGCTCCCGGCAAATCCGCGTTGTCTCACAAGTCGAGCGAAACAATCGAGCAGCCATAGGCCTCGAGTTCAATGCCGCCGACAACCGGCCGGCCCGTCAGGAGGTCGCCGCCCGGCGGCACGTTTGGCACGGTGATGGGATTGTCCCTGGTGTTCTGAATGAACACCAGCCGGCGGCCGTCGGCTTCTCGCATCGACACCTCCACCCCGACCGGCAGTTCGGGCAGCAAAGGCACCACGCCGGCCTTGGTCAGCACGACATCGGCGATTGCCTCGACAAGCTCCTGCGTCAGATAGGTGCCGACATAGACGACACGGCCTTTGCCGACTTGCCGGGAGGTGATCGCCGGCTGTCCGGCGCAAAAGCGGTTCGACCACGTACCAAGCACCTCGGTGTCCGGCTCGACCTCGAGCAGTTCGTAGAGGTGCTCGGCCTGAAACTGCCTGTTGCCGAACGTGAAGTGATATTTGCGCTCCACCGATGAGGCGGGGAGCGGCGATGGCGGTACATAGGCGCCCATCGCGGCCTGGCGGAACAAGGGAAACAATCCGGTGCCGCCCTCCGGAACGAGGCGGCCAAACTCGGTGACCTTGACGCCGCTCAGCGCCGAAAGCTCGCGCCCTGGTGCCTGGTCTCGCACGATGTGGTTGTTCTCGTCCCGGGTACCGGTCAGCGCCGACAGGATCAGAGTGCCGCCGTTGCGAACGAAAGTCTCGACCGCGGCATTCCATTCCTGCTTCCACATCACCCAATGCGGAACATAGAGCGCCTTGAGCCGTGACAGATCGTCTTCGGGGTGGATGAAGCCGCAGGCTAGGCCGTTCTGGTAGCAGTGCCGGTGCAGCAGCATGGCGTCGTCGAGCGGACTCGGCAATCCCATCGGATAGGTCTTGTGCGCTTCCTGGTTATCGAAATCTGCGCCGGCGATGCCGATATCCATGCGCACGACAGTGCCAAGGATCTGATCCTTGATGGCGGCGATCTCGTGGAAGAACCGGCTCGCCTCGTCATAGCGGCGCCGGGGCACGTCGTCGTGATCGATGACGCCCATCCAGTAGATTTCGGCACCGAAATGGGCGGGGCGCCAGCGGAAGAACATGAGGCCGTCGGCGCCGCGTGCCACCGACGTCATCGCCATGCGGCGCATCTCGCCGGGCTCCGGGGTCATGGTCGAGAAGCCCGGCTGGCTGCCGAAGCCCGAGGCCTGCTCCGGCACAATGTAGTTGCCGGAATACGAGCGGCAGATGTCGAGATGCAGCGCCTGCGTGGCCGCATGCCCGCCCGTGCGCCGCATTTCGTCGTACAGCATCGGGTAGATGTCGAAGGCGATGAAATCGAGGTCCTGTCCGAATTGGCCGCGGAAGTCGATGTCGACGAGCTGGCCAAGATTGTGGAAGATGAACCAGTCCGGATTGGTGGCGCGCAGGATCTCGACCTGGTCGTGCTGGAAAGCCGCCGTCGCGGCTGCCAGGAAGCGATGGTAGTCCTGCACATGGCCGGGGCTCGGATAGGATGGCATCAGCGGCCGTGGCAGTTCGATCTGGGAGAAATCGTCATAGGCCGTCGCCCAGAAATGGCCGCCCCAGGCGAAGTTCAGCGCGTCGATCGCACCGTATTTGTGCTGCAGGAATTTCTGGAATTCGAGCCGCGTCGCTGGCGCGAAGGACTCCGAAACCGTCGTGTTGAGTTCGTTGTCCGTCTGCCAGCCGATGACGCGCGGATTGTTCTTGTAGTGCTCGGCCATGGCGCGTGTGATGCGGCGGCTGTGGCCGCGGAACACCGGGCTGGTGGTGTCGGCGTGCTGACGCGATCCATGGCTTGTGGGGTGGCCGTTGACGTCGACGCGCAGCACCTCGGGGTAGTTGACGGTCAGCCAGCGCGGCGGCGTCGCCGTCGGCGTGCACATGATCGTGTCGATCCCCGCAGCGCCGAGGACGTCGATTGCCCGGTCGAAAAGCCCGAAATCGAATTTTCCCTCATAGGGTTCGAAAATATGCCAGGCGAACTCACCCATCCGGACCGTGTTGACGCCAGCCGCAGCCATGCGTTCGGCATCGCGCCGCCAACTGCTTTCATCGACATGCTCGGGATAATGCGGTGCTCCCATCAGGAAGCGGTCGAGATTGAGTGGTCGCCAAACGGAAAGCGGGGCGGGCGGCTTGCGTTGCATGCGAATGATACTTTCGGATTGAAGGGGCAGGCGGATTGAAGGTCAGGTCAAAACGACGGGTTTCTTTGGCGTGAGCGTCCGGCCATCCGGCCCGAAGACGTACGCGTTGCCGATCTCGAAGCCGATGCTCAACCGACTGCCGACGCTGGCCGGAGAGATCTTGTTGAGTTGAATCGTGAAATTGCCGGTGCCGCTGTCGGAGTTGGTCGTCTGGAGAGGGGAGGCGTCGAGGTAGAGAACGGTTTCCCGACCCAGATGTTCGACAAGTCGCACCTGGCCCGGGAAGCACGTCAGGCCAGCGCCGGCTGATTCGACAACGTGAAGGTGTTCCGGCCGGATGCCGACAGTCACCGTGTCTCCGATGGAGAGCTTGGTCCCGTCGATGCCGTTCATGGCAAGCGTGGGCATGCCGGCGGTTGCCAGCTTGACGCCAGTCGCCTCTGCGGTTTCCACCTTCATCTCGACGAAGTTCATGCGCGGGGCACCAAGAAAGCCCGCGACAAAGATATTCGCCGGATTGGCATAGAGTTCGAGAGGTGAGCCGACCTGTTCAATCTGGCCCTTGTTCAGCACCACGATGCGATCGGCCATGGTCATGGCCTCGACCTGGTCGTGAGTGACATAGATCATGGTTGATCCGAGCTGTGCGTGAAGGCTGGAAAGCTCCACCCGCATCTGGGTGCGCAGCGCCGCATCGAGGTTCGACAGCGGTTCGTCGAACAGGAACACCTCCGGCGAGCGCGTGATGGCGCGGCCGATGGCGACGCGCTGGCGCTGGCCGCCCGACAATTGCTTCGGGCGCTTGTCCAGCTGCTCCTCGAGGCGAAGGATCTGTGCGGCGCGTTTGACGGCGGCATCGATCTCGGCCTTTGGCCGTTTGGCCATGCGCAAGCCGAACCCCATGTTTTCGGCCACGGTCATGTGCGGATAAAGCGCGTAGGACTGGAATACCATGGCGATGCCGCGATCGCCGGGCTCTTCCTTGGTGACGTCGCGCCCGTTGATCACGACCTGGCCGGAGTTGATGGTCTCAAGTCCGGCGATCGTCTTCAGCAAGGTCGACTTCCCGCAGCCGGACGGCCCGACCATGACGACGAACTCGCCCTTCTCGATCGTCAGGTCGATCGCCCTCAGGGCATGATAGCCGGCATAGTGCTTGTCGACCTTGCGCAATTCCACGCTGCTCATTGCCAAGCGCCTTTCCGTGTTTGCCGGTTGCGTCTGTGTGGTCCAGCATGAATTCCTCGAACCGAAATCATCCCTTGACCGCCCCCATGGTGAGGCCGCTGATGAAGTGCTTCTGCATCAGGAAGAACATGACGACCGGGGGCAGGGCGACGAAGATCGTTGCCGCCGACACGATGTTCCAGGCTGACGTCCATTCGCCGCGCAGATTGTTCAACCCGGCCGTGACGGGTTTGACCGCATCGCTCTGGGTCAGGACGATCGCCCAGAAATAGTCGTTCCAGATGAAGGTGAAGGTGAGGATGGCGAGCGCCGCCAGCGCGGGCCGCACCAGGGGAACCACCACATGGCGCAGGATCTGGCCTGGCGATGCGCCTTCGGCACGCGCCGCCTGGAACAATTCGCCCGGCAACGCCGCGATGAAGTTGCGCATGAAGAGCGTCGCAAAGCCGGTCTGGAAGGCGATGTGGAATACGATCAGCGCGTAGACAGTGTCATAGAGGCCTAGCCTCACCATGAGGTCGCGCACCGGGATCATCATGACCTGGGCCGGCAGGAAATTGCCGCCGACGAACAGCGCGAAAATGAGATTTGAGCCGCGGAACGGATAGCGCGACAGCACGAAGCCGGTCAATGTCGACAGGATCAGGACGCCGATCACCGAGGGGATGGTGATCAGCAGGCTGTTGAGGAAGAAGCGCAGCATCGCGGTCTGCTCGAAGACCGCTGTGTAGTTCTCGACCAAGCTGAATTTCTGCGGCCAGCCCCAGTAGTTGCCCGCCATCAGTTCCTCGTTAGAGCGGATCGACGTCAGCATCACGGCAAGCAGCGGCAGCAGCCAAAGCGCGACCACCAGGGTCACGCCGCCGACATAGAGCGCGCGCTGGATTTTCGCGTCTTCGGGGATCGGGCGCGGGTACATCAGGCGTTGCTCCGTTCGGCCTTGATGAGACCGTGCAGGTACCAGGCGATGAAGCTGATCATGATCACGAAGAGAACCGTGGCGATCGCCGCGCCATAGCCGAAGCGATAGGAAAAGATCGATTCCTCGTACATCTGGTAGGCGAGGACCGTCGACGAGCCGTAAGGGCCGCCGGTGGTCATGACCGCGACCATGTCGAAAGAGCGCAGCGCGCCGATCACCGTCACCGCGATGGCGATGAACCCGACCTGCGACAGCTGCGGCAGGACCACATGGCGGAGCATGCGCCAGCCGCGCGCGCCGTCGACGCGTCCGGCGCCGATCAGGTCCTCGTTGAGGTTGTTTAGTCCGGCCAGGAACAGCACCATGCAGAAGGCGATCTGCGGCCAAAGGCCAGCGGCGGCGACCGCGAAGGTGGCGAAATTCTCATCGGAAAGCAGCGCCGGCGCTGTGGCGCCGAACAGGCCAAAGATCAACTGTAGCAATCCATAGGTCGGATCATAGACCCAGCCGAACACGACGCCCACGGTCACCGTTGCCAGCACCAGCGGGACAAAGAACAGCGACTTCAGAATGCGCATGCCGCTGATCTGCTGGTTGACGATCAGCGCCAGCGCAAGGCCGATCGGTGGCGCCAGCATGAAGATCAGCAGCCAGATGACATTGTTCTTGAGCGAGACGTAGAATTGCGGGTCGTCGGCCAGCTCGACATAGTTGGCGAGGCCGACCCAGGTCTTCGCGCCGATGCCGTCCCAGTCGTGCAGTGAGATCCAGACCGTCTCGACGGAGGCGGCTAAAATCACCAGGCTGAACAGGATGAGGCCCGGCAGAAGGAACAGCGCCGGTGTCAACCAGTGACGATTTCTGCGCCAGAAACGGGGCATTGGATTCACCCAAAAAGGGGCGGGAGCGGCCCCAGGCCGCCTCCCGCCAGGTCCGGGAGGATTAGCCGAAAATTCTCTTGCGGGTCTTTTCCAGCCGCTCGAGGATCTGATCGCGCCGTTCGGGCTTGACCATGAATTCTTGGAGCCCCGTCATGCCCTCCTGGGCCATGTCCGGATCGGTGTCGCGATCGTAGTATTGCGACGTGCCAACCACCTTCTTCAGTTCCTCGACGGCCGCGTTGACCAACGGATCCTTGCTGGGAGGACAGTCGTTGCGCGGCGGGATAGCGCCCTCGGCGGCGAGAAAGGCTCCAAGGTTTTCCGGCTTGTAGAAATAGGCGAGGAAGTCGCGGGCGCCTTGCTTGTTCTTGGCATTGGCTGGGACATGAACGGAGTTGACCGAAAAATCCTCATATCTGGCGACACCAGGCGCAACCTCCGGGAATGGCGCGTAGGCGAGCTGCGGGATGTCCGCCTCCGGGAAGGCGGACCTGACGAATCCGCCGAGGTCCATCATCGCGGCTTTCTTCTGCGCCAGGGCGGCACCGGCCTGCTCCCAACCGAAGGAACTGTGGTTGGGCGAGAAGAAACCGGCCTTGATCAGATCGTTCCATTTGTCGAAGACCGGGGTCAGCATCGGATCGGTGTACTGGACCTTGCCGTCCATCAGCGCGATGTGCTTGTCGAGGCCGTTGATGCGCAGGTTCATATGATCGAACCAGCCACCTGCCGGCCACAGTTCCTTGGTGCCCATGCTCATCGGGATCATGCTTGCGGATTTCGCGGCCTCTCCGAAGGCGAGAAAATCGGCCCAGGTCTTCGGCGGCGTCCAATTGTGTTCGGCAAAGACGTCCTTGCGATAGAACAGGCCCCAGAGAAGGCCACCCATGGGCAGGCCATACTGCTTGTCGCCGACGGTGACTGCATTTGTCGTGGCGCCGAGCACGCTCTTGTAGTTCTCCCGGGCGAACAGATCGGAGATGTCGTCGAACAGACCCTTGTTCACGAAGGCCTTCATCCGATTGCCGGAAAACCAGAAACAGATGTCGGGAGCGCCGACGACGAGGTAACTGCGGATCGCGGTCTTGTGCGCCTCGTGATCCATGTTGTTGATGGTGATCTTGGCGCCGGATTTTGTCTCGTATTCGGCTGCGAGCCTATGCAGGATGTCGCGTTGCTCGGCATTGCTGAGATTGGAAATGATGTTGATTTCCTGCGACTGCGCCAGGGCAGGCAAG
Source organism: Mesorhizobium newzealandense (assembly GCF_042682145.1). Taxonomy (NCBI): domain Bacteria; kingdom Pseudomonadati; phylum Pseudomonadota; class Alphaproteobacteria; order Hyphomicrobiales; family Phyllobacteriaceae; genus Mesorhizobium; species Mesorhizobium newzealandense. The sequence goes on from NZ_JBHUGZ010000007.1 coordinate 114,466, forward strand.
CAAAGGCTTCCGGTGGCGGATGCAGCGAGAGCTGCGCCCGTGCCCTTCAGGAAGCGACGCCTTGTCGTGGACAGACTTGTGACGGTGATGGTCATGGCTTTTATCTCCTCCCTGAGAACAGCCGGATTCCAATTGAACCGGGGCAAGTCGTAGCGTATGCAGGTGAAGTCGGTCAATATTTAATTTACAAAATTAATAATGAGGCAAGAATGAAACTCAAGGGCGACCAGCAGACGTCGCGTTCGATCAATCGTCGACTGATCCTCAATCTGTTGCGAAGGGAAGGGGCGATCAGCCGCGCCGAGATCGCCGCGGTCACCGGACTGAGCCCGGCAGCGGTGACGTTCGTCGTCGCCGATCTGTTGAACGAGAACATCCTGGTTGAGGGAGAAGCCAGCATCGGAGCGCCGGGGCGACGGCCCATCCCGATCAACATCAATTATGCGGGCCGCCTGGTTGTCGGGTTCAAGCTGATGGTCGGTGCGATCGATTGTGTGCTGACTGACCTGGCCACGACGCCCCTTGTCTCCAAACGGGTAACGCTGCCTGATCAGTCGCCGCAAACCACGGTAGAAGCCTGCGCCGCCGCCGTCAGCCAGCTGCTTGCCGATCGCGCAGCGCCAACTGGCGCGCAGCTCAGCGGTATCGGCATCGCCGTGCCTGGGGTCATCGACAATGGGGTATGCCGGCTCAGTCATCGGTTCGGCTGGACCGACGTGCCGATAGCGGCCATGCTCGCCGATCTCGTGAATGTGCCCGTCTGGGCCGACGACGATACCAACGCTTTCGCACTCGCACAGCAATTGTTCGGCCTCGGCCGGCATCACCGCACTGTCGGGGCGCTGGCCATCGGCGCCGGTATCAGTTGCGCGGTGGTGATCGACGGTTCGGTCCATCACGGCGCGAACGGGGCCGCGGGCAAGCTGGGTCACTCCATCCATGATCCGAACGGGCCGCAATGCGAGTGCGGCCGACGCGGATGCCTTCAGACCTTTTTTTCCGAGCCGGCATTGGTGAAGCGGTGGCGTGAAGCGAAGGGCATCGCAGGGGATGTTGACCGCTACGACATGCTCGAAGCGGCCCAGGCCGGTGACGAGGCGGCCGTGAATTTGTTGCGCGAAGCAGGCGAAGGTATCGGCAGATCTCTGGGCAGTTTCTGCAATATCGTCGATCCGGAAGTGATTGTCGGCGGCGGCGAAGCCGTCACCTTCGGCGACTATCTCTTCGAGCCCATGCGCGACGCGCTGCGGCGCTACGCCATGTGGGCCCCACCGCCGATCACGCCGGACTGGGCAGACGATTCCTGGGCCAGGGGCGCCGCCGCGCTAGCTACCCAGCGGCTGTTCGATTTCGAAAGCAGGCCTGGAGAAATCGCGGCTGCATAGCAACATCTCGAACTCTGACATCCGCGGTGGTGCCGGCTCAAATCCAGCGCCGGACCCTTTTCGCGTAGTCCCGATACTTCTTGCCGAATTTCGCCGCCAGCACCTTTTCCTCGCCCTCGATCGCGACCTTCTGCGTGGCATAGGCCGCGATGAATGCCAGCGGCAGGAACCATGCGATCCCCGAGACAAAGGCGACGCCGATCAACAGCAGCGTGTTGGCCAGATACATCGGATTGCGGGTGATGCCGAAGGGACCTGTGGTGACCAGGTGATCGGGCACCGCGTTGGGGTTGAGTGTTGTCTTGGCCCGGATCATGGTGCGGATGGCGGTGAACCAGAGTGCCGCGACGCCGAACAGGGCCACCCAGCCGGCGGCGAATAGGATATCGCCTAAGAGGTCACCGATCCAGGGCAGGGGATAGAGCAGGCCGAGTGCGATGCTGATGGCGATGGCGGCGATGTAGATCAGCGGCGGCCACGGTATGAGCCCTGCCTTCGGCTGGTTCTCGGTCATTTGACCCCTTCCTCCATCATCTTGTCGTCGGTCTTGGCGGTGCACATGCCGGCGAGATCGGATATATGCGCCTTCCATTCGGCAGTCTGGTCGTTGTTGTAGAGCCGATCAAGCGAGGCTTCACCCTCGAGCGTATCGAGCATGCAGACACAGTAGCTCGAACAGAATTCGGTGTCGCGCGACTGCTCGCAAGACAACTGGCAGGTCCTCAGGAAGTTCACCTGCGGGGTTTCGACCTTGGCCGGCATCACTTGTGCGAACAGCCACACACACCCGATCAGCAGCGGCTGATGGATCAGGTAGAAGGCCAGGCTGTGGCGGCCGATGAAGACCAGCGGGTTGGCCCAGCGACCGGGTGCCAATTCGGCAAGCCGGGCAAGCAGGCCCGAAGCGGCGGCGAGTTTCGTCACCGCGATGCCTACAAGTACGGCGCCGAACCACGGAAACAGCGGCACATAATCGTTGGAGCGCGGATTGATCGCCGAGAGGCCGATCCACCACAGCCAGGGATGGTCGAATGCCTCGACGCGCAGATAGACGGGCGCTGCGATGACCAGCGCTGCCACAAGCAACGTCAGCAGCGCCGGCAGCCGCACGAACAGCAGGCCGAGCAAGCTGGCCAATGCGATCTCGTGCAATATGCCGAAGAAGATGAAGCCGTCCGGGGTGGCGATGCGGGTGGCGACCGAAATCGCGATCGCCGCTCCAGCGACCATGGCGAAACGCTTCCAGAAGCCGTTCCAGCGGATTTTTCGGCCATGGGCGAGGTACAGGCTGACGCCGACCAGGAACAGGAAGGTCGATGCGATGCAGCGCGCGTAGATCTTCCACCAGCCAAAGGCGGTGAGGCCGGGATCGGTGTAGCCAAAGAATTCCAGATCCCAGGTGAAATGGTAGCTCGCCATGGCGATGAGCGCGATGCCGCGCACGATGTCGATGGCGACGATGCGCTTCGGTCGATCCTGAACGGGTGCGGTCGGTGTGTGACTCATGGTCTCGTATTCTGATTCAGCCCCGCACGACGACTATCACGGTTGCCCGGCACAAAAGAAGGCCGGGCGCTTCGGCAGATGCCGGATCAGGCGCCGCTTTAGGCCAGTGCCGGAAAGCCTTTGGCCGACTTCGCTTTTCGCCGGATAGGCGTCGGTTTCCTCTTATTGGCGCTGGGATCACCACGGCAGATTTGGCCCAGCGTTTCTGCTTTGGGGAAGCAATGTCCACCCATGTGCGCCATCCGATCTGGCTACCGGCCCTCAAGGCCGCGGATGCGCGCACCTTCGCGTCGCTCTATGCGCTCGAATCCTTTGCCCGTGCCACGGTGTCGAGCGTCATCCCGATCCAGGCCTACGAGATCCTGCATAACGAGCAGATCGTCTCGATCCTCTACACCATCGTGGCGATGCTCGGCCTGTCGGTGACGCTGTTCATGCCGATGCTGATCCGCCGCTTTGCCCGGCGCTGGGTCTACACGGCAGGCGCCTGCCTGCTGGCCATCGGCTCGCTGTTCTTCGTCACCCATACGCTCGCCGGGCAACTGGCCGGCATGCTGTGCCGGGTGATGGGCGCCAGCGCGCTGTCGATCACGCTCAACCTCTACATCATGGACCACATCCGCAAGACCGATTTCATGCAGGCCGAATCGCTGCGCATGGCGTGGTCGATGTTCGCCTGGACCGGCGGACCGACGCTCGGCATTTTCCTCTACACGCGCTTCGGCATCTATGCCGCGCATGGCGCGGTGGCGGTGTTCGCGATGGCCTTGCTGGCTCTGTTCTGGACCTACCGGCTGGGCGACAACCCGTCGATCCGCCCCGGCAAGACGCGGCCGGCCAATCCGCTCGCCAATATCGGCCGCTTCGTCGTCCAGCCCAGGTTGCGGCTGGCGTGGCTGATCGCCTTTGGCCGCTCCTGTTTCTGGACGACGTTCTTCGTCTACGGGCCGCTGTTCATGGTCATCACCGGCGAAGGCAAGCTCGCCGGCGGCCTGCTGGTTTCGGTCGGTAATGCGCTGCTGTTCATGGCCATTTTCTGGGGCAAGGCGGGCAAGCGCTTTGGTGGCCGCCGGACCATGACATTTGCTTATTTCGCCATGTCGGCCATGCTGCTGGCGGCGGGTGCGGTCGGCGAAACCGTGCCGCTGCTTACCGGCGCCTTCCTGCTCTGCGGCGCTTTCTTCACCATTGCGCTTGACGCGCTGGGCTCGACCGCCTTCATGCGCTCGGTGCGTTCCTATGAAAGGTCGCAGATGGCGGCCGTCTACCGCACCTATCTCGACTTTTCCGAGCTGACGCCGCCACTGGTCTATTCGGTGGTGCTGGCGTTCTTCGGGCTGGGCTCGGTGTTCGTCACGCTCGGCATGCTGGCGGCGATCTGCGGCTTCGTGACCTGGCGGTATCTGCCGAAATCGCTGTGATCTTCAAGGCTTGGAGGGAAGCGTTGCGTGCCGTTCGCGGACCCAGTTGTGGAAGCGGTGCAGATCATATTCCTCGGGCATCAGCACGCCGGCTTCGTGGCGCACCGAGCGCAGGCCTTTCTGGTTGACCTCACAGATACCCGCATCCTCCTCCAGCACCTGTTTGCCGAAGGCGACGATGTTGTCGATATCGGTTGCAACAAGCGCTTCGGGCGCAAACAGCCATTCGGCGACAAGCTCGGTCTGCTCGGGGCCGAGCGGCACCAGCCGCACGGTCCTGACATAGTCGACATGGCCGACGACGAACATCGACGGCAGGTTGGTGGCGTAGGTCTGGCCGGCGCTGCGCTCGGCAGGTGTCAGGCCGGCAAAGACCGGCCCGTGCGTCTGGCCGTCGCGCGACCAGGTCTCGGCGCCGGCGCGCAGGCCGCCGGAAAACTCCGGTGCGTCATTATCGGCGTGGCGAGCCCATTCGGGATCGTCGTGCCGCCCCATGAGGCCGCGGCCGTAGATCGGCACCAGCCGCGACAGGTCCTTGTGGACGCCCGGACAATGCAGGCACTCGTTGAAGTTTTCCCAGAAAATCTTCCAGTTGCAGTTCATCACCTTGCGCAGCACATGGCCGGTCACCAGCGTCTCCAGCGGCCAGTTGCCGAGATCGCTGGACGCCGGATCGAAGGATGTCTGTGCGGAGCCGGCGGCATCCTCGGCAAGATTGACGAAGACAAAGCCGCGCCACACCGAGAGTGCCACGCGATAAAGCGGGTGATCGGCCTTGTCGAAATCGTCCGGCAGCGATTTCGACGGAACGCGCACGAGATCGCCGCGCAGCGAATAGGACCAGGCATGATAGGGGCAGGTGATCAGCCGCGCCTTCAGCCGGCCTTCGCTTTCCTGGCAAAGCTGCGAACCGCGATGGCGGCAGGTGTTGTGGAAGGCGCGCAGTTCGCCGGTCTCGTCACGCAGCACGACGATTTCCTGCGTGCCGACGCGGAAGGTGCGGAAGCAAAGCGGCTGCGCAAGGTCTGCCTCGCGGCAGACGAGCAGCCAGCTTTTGTACCAGATGGCATCGAGGTCGCGCTGATAGGCATTGATGTCCCAATAGGCGGAGGACGGCAGCATCGGTTCGGCCCGGGTCAAGCCGTTATAGGGATCGCGGTCGCTGGCAATGGGCTGCATGGCTGGCTTCCTCTAGCGTTGCTAGCCGACACCCGGCCACGAGAATTGTCAATTGTTGTACCGGTGTCCGATCTTGCTTCATGCATGTCGCCCAAACCGCTCCGCACTTTTGGGCGACATGCGTTCCTGCTTATGCAGGTTGTTATTCCGAAAACCGCTTCGCACTTTTCGGCGACATGCATTGTCGGAATTTGGTTTGCCGGTCGCGGCGATTTTCCCTATAGTCGCGCTGTCGTCGGTTCCGTTTGGAGCCAAGAGGGAATGCGGTGCGGGCGAATGTCTTGCCCAATGCCGTGGCTGCCCCCGCAACTGTGTGCGGTAGTCCTCTCCATATGCCACTGAAGGTTTTTCTTCGGGAAGGTGGGGAAGGGCGCTGATCCGCGAGCCAGGAGACCTGCCGGCGACAGGAAACTGACTTCGATGCCCTCGGGTGGAGGGCGAAAGGACAAGACATGACTACCGCTTCCGTCTCCCTCGGCGCCTCCGTCTCCTCGCAGTCGCGCGTCATGCAGCTTGCGCTCGTGGCGCTGCTCGGCATCTTCGTTGTCGGTTTTGTCGGCTTCTCGCATATCGATGCGGTCCACAATGCGGCTCACGACTATCGCCATTCGATGGCGTTTCCCTGCCACTGACGAGGATTTGACATCATGAACCTGTTTCGCAACGTCGTGTTCATCGCGGCGATCGCAGGGCTCGTGGCTGGCGTCGTTCTCGCCTGCATGCAGGCCTATGCCACCGTGCCGCTGATCCTCAAGGCGGAAGTCTACGAGCAGGCCGGCGGCGGCCATCACCATGCCGCTCCGGCCGCAACGGATACCAATGCCATGAGCACAGCCGCCCCGGCGGGGAACGCCATGAGCTCTGCCGCCCCAGCGCCGGCGGAAGCAGCCGCTCCGGCAGTGGAAGACGAAGGCTGGGCGCCGGCCGACGGTTTCGAGCGTTTCGCCTTCAGCGTGGTTGCCAATATCGTCACCGGCATCGGTTTCGCACTGATCCTGGTCGCGGTTTCCGAATTCGCCGGTGGCATCGGCAACTGGCGCCAGGGCGTGTTCTGGGGCCTGGCCGGCTTTGCCGTGTTCACGCTGGCGCCTGGCCTCGGCCTCCCGCCGGAATTGCCTGCGATGCCTGCTGCCGATCTCACGCAGCGCCAGATCTGGTGGTGGGCAACCGTGGCGGCGACCGCGGCGGGTATCGGCCTGATCGCCTTCCGCAAGTCGCTGCCGCTTGTGATCCTTGCCGTCTTGCTGATCATTGCGCCGCATATTGTCGGCGCACCGCAGCCCGACAGTTTCGAGACGCCGATCCCGGAGGGTCTGCATCACCAGTTCGTGGTTGCAGTGACGGTGACCAATCTGGTGTTCTGGCTGGTGCTCGGCGCGATCGTCGGCGTGGTGCGCGGCCGCTTCACCGGCACCGCGACCAGCCTGCGCGACAGCTTTGCCTGATCGCAGCAAGCTGACCTTCATCATCGGTGGTGCGCGCTCCGGCAAGAGCGCGCACGCCGAAACCCTGGCGACGACCTTGCCGCCGCCATGGGCCTATATCGCCACGGCGCAAGCCTATGACGACGAGATGCATGAGCGCATCGTGTTGCACCGCTCGCGGCGCGGTGAAGGCTGGACGACCATCGACGCACCGCTCGATCTCGCCGGCGCGCTCGAGGCCTTGCCGGACAATCAGCCGGTGCTTGTCGACTGCCTGACACTGTGGTTGACCAATCATATGCTGGCCGAACACGACCTCGATCTGGAATGCCGTCGGCTGGTGGACGTGCTGTCGCGGCCGCGCGGGCCCTGGTTCGTGGTGTCCAATGAAGTCGGCCAAGGCATCGTGCCGGACAACGCACTGGCGCGCCGCTTCCGCGATGCCGCCGGCCGGCTCAACCAGCAGGTGGCTGCTGTCGCCGATACGGTGCTGCTGATGGTGGCGGGGCTGCCGCTCAAGGTGAAATGAGATGACCGATCCCGACGACAAGCCCATCCAAGACCGGCCCATCGAAGACCGGGACGAAGAACGCCACCGCGCCAAGATGGCCAAGCGCAAGGCGGTGCAGGACGCCGAGGTGGCGAGCAAGACGGTCGAGAAGGGGCTTCTGATCGTCAACACCGGGCCGGGCAAGGGCAAGACCACTGCCGCCTTTGGCCTGGCGCTGCGGATGCTCGGCTATGGCAAGCGTGTCGGCGTCGTCCAGTTTATCAAGGGCAAGTGGCACACCGGCGAGAAAGATGCCTTCGCCGCCTTTGGCGACCGCGTCGTCTGGCACGCGATGGGCGAGGGGTTCACCTGGGAGACGCAGGATCTGAAGCGCGACATTGCCGCGGCCGAAGCCGCATGGGCCAAAGTGCTCGAGCTGATGGCCGATCCGTCGATCAGCCTGCTGGTGCTCGACGAACTGAACATCGCGCTGCGCTACGATTATCTCGACCTTGACAAGGTGGTTGCGGCGCTGACAGCGCGGCGTGAGGGCCTGCATATCGTGGTCACCGGCCGCAACGCCAAGCCGGCGCTGGTCGAGGCGGCCGACCTCGTCACCGAAATGGGCGTGACCAAGCACCATTTTTCCGCGGGCGTGAAAGCGCAGCAGGGGATCGAGTTCTGAACGGCGCCTCGATGCGTCACACCACAATGACGATCGCCGAGACCAAACCGAACAGCGCGATCAGCAGATAGTCGGCGACGCGATAAAGTTTCAACGCCTGCCTTATGTCGATGCTGTCGGCTTCGCGCCGGCCGTCTTCGCCCATGAAGACGTCGTCGATCAGCACGCCGCCGTAGCTGCGCGGTCCGGCGAGCGCCAGGCCGAGCGCGCCGGCCATCGCCGCTTCCGGCCAGCCGGCATTGGGCGAGCGGTGTTTTTTCGCATCGCGCCACACCGCGTGCCAGGCATTTTTCGCATCCGTGCCTTTGACGAGGAATGCCGCCGACACGATCAGCAGTGCCGTCAGCCGCGATGCTGGCAGGTTGATCCAATCGTCGAAGCGCGCCGCTGCCCAGCCGAAGGTCTCGTGGCGCGGGGTGCGGTGGCCGATCATCGAATCGGCGGTGTTGGCGGCCTTGTAGGCGGCGCCGCCTGCCAGCCCGCCAACGCCGGTCCAGAAGGCGGGAGCGACGATGCCGTCGGAAAAATTCTCGGCCAGGCTCTCGATCGCCGCGCGGCAGACACCGGCCGTGTCCAGCGTTTCCGGATCGCGGCCGACGATTCGCGAGACGGCGACACGACCCAGAGCGAGGCCACCGGTGTCGAGTGAGTCCGCCACGGCCTCGACATGCTCGTAAAGGCTCTTCTGCGACAGAAGCGATGTCGCCAGAAGGGCGGTAATGATCAATCCCAGGGGAATGAACCAGAGCAGGACCTGCACGCCGAGCCCGATCGCCGCCGGCACCAGCACGATGACCAGCAACGCCTGGACACCACGCTTGCGACGCAGCGCGTCGGGATCAGTGGCGCGGTTGAGCCTGTGGTCGAGAAAGGATATCAGCCTGCCGAACCACGTCACCGGATGGCCGATGGCGCGAAACAGCCAGTCCGGGTAGCCCAGGACGAATTCGACGGCCAATGACAGGAAAGCGATCAGGACTGACATGAAGCTTCTTGATGGGGCGGCGGTGGACCATGGTGGAAGTCTAGGCCGGGCGAGGGCGCTTTTCCCCAACGCACCCCAGCCTTTCGTCGACCTCTCGACCGGTATCAATCCGCACTCCTACCCGCTTTTCGGCCTGCCCGCCACCATCCTGTCGCGGTTGCCGGAAGCCGGACGCGCCCGCGAGCTGGTCGAGATCGCGGCGCGCGCCTACGGCGCGCCTTCGCCAGCCAATGTGGCGGCGGCACCCGGCACGCAGATCCTGTTGCCGCGCGTCGCATCGCTGATCGCGCCCGGCAAGGCGCTGGTGCTGGGGCCGACCTATGCCGAACATGCGCGGGCAGCGGCGATCGCCCGACATGAGGTGGCGGAGGTCGGCGATTTCGTGGCCCTGGCAGAGGCAGACCTTGCCATCGTCGTCAATCCGAACAATCCGGATGGGCGCATCATCGAGCGCGACCGGCTGCTGGCGCTGGCCGCAGGGATGCGGGCCAAGGGCGGGCTGCTGGTCGTAGACGAGGCGTTCATGGATGTCGGCCCACGCCAACACAGCCTCGCCGGCGATGTCGGCCAGGGTGGCATCGTGGTGCTGCGGTCGTTCGGCAAGTTCTTTGGCCTGGCCGGGCTGCGGCTCGGTTTTGTGCTTTCCGATGCAGCGACGGTCGACCGGGTGGACACGCAATTCGGACCATGGGCCGTCGCCGGCCCGGCGCTGGAATACGGCATCCGCGCGCTTGCCGATATCGGCTGGCAGGACGCGATGCGGGCATCCCTTGCGGATGCATCGGCGCGGCTCGATGGGCTGCTCGGCCGCTTCGGCGCTCCTGTCGTGGGCGGCACCACATTGTTCCGCTACCTCCGCATGCCCGATGCCGCCGATCTGTTTTCCGCGCTTGGCGAGCGCGGCATCCTGCTTCGCCATTTCGTCGACCGTCCGGGTGTCCTGCGCGCCGGCCTGCCGGGCAGTCAGGAAGAGTGGCAGCGGCTCGAATCGGCTCTTGCCGAATGGGCGTCGCGGCGCGAGGATCAATCGAAGGGTTCGAAACAATGATCCATGTCTGCTCGCTGGCAAAGGTCGAGGAAACGGTTGCGAGGACCGGCGCCGACCGCATGCTGTCGCTGCTCGCCGCCGGCACGGAGGTGGTCCGCCCGGCTTCGATCGCCCCGGAAAACCATCTGCATCTGGTCATGCACGACATCGCGGTGGCGCAAGACGGCATGACCATGCCGGGCGAGGAGCATGTCCGCAACCTGCTCGATTTCGCGCGCCGGTGGGACCGGGCAAAGCCGATGGTCGTGCATTGCTATGCCGGCATCAGCCGCTCGACCGCTTCGGCCTATATCATCGTCGCCGCACTGGCGCCGAAGCGCGACGAAGCCGAACTGGCGCGGACGCTGCGGGCGCTGTCGCCATCAGCGACACCCAATCCTCGACTCATTGCGGTGGCCGATGTGTTGCTCGACCGCAACGGCCGCATGATTGAGGCGATCGAGGCGATCGGGCGCGGCGCCGACGCTTTCGAGGGAACGCCCTTTGAACTGACGATCGACAGCTACTAGGCCGCTTCGAGATCATTTTCCAAAAAATCTTCTATGTCGCGATCCGTTTCCACCCTTCGGGTCGTCCTTGGTGTGTCCGAAACAGAAGGAGACATGCCATGTCCGACGAGTCCGTCATCTTGATCAATCTGCTGAAGGTCAAACCCGGGAAGCAGGACGCGCTGATCGCGCTCTTGAAGCAGAACACCGATACGGTGGTCCGCACGCTCCATGGCTGGAAGACGACCCGGCTGATCGCGGCAAAGGACGGCGCCGGCGTCGTCATCTACTCCGAGTGGAAGACCTCCGCAGCCGTCGAGGCGATGCGCAGCGATCCGCGCATGAAAGCCTATTTCCCGAAGATCATCGAACTGGCGAGCCTGGACTCGATCGTGGGCTCGGCGGTGTCGAGCGAAACCCGGTGAGGGTGAACACACAAGCAAGTTTGCGTCACGCAAGTAGCAAAGGAGAACCGCAATGGCTCGGATGGTCGTGATTTACCCGACGCCGAAGAACGTCGAGACATTTGATCGGCATTACTTCGAGATCCACGTGCCTCTCGCCAAGAAGATTCCGGGTCTCAGGAAATACGAGGTCAGCGACGGCCCCATCGCAACACCGGTAGGAACCTCCAGGGTTCATCGGATCGGAACGCTGCATTTCGACGACCTTGCGGCGATCGAGAAGGCGTTTGCAAGCGCGGAGGGACAAGCGGCTGGGGCGGATCGCCGACTTTTTGCGCCTGATGACTCGGGCGTTCAGATGTTCCTTTTCGACAACAGGGAAGTCTGAACACATCCCCCTTTGTTCGTCTCGGCGGGCCGAGAGGTAAAATGGCGGTGAAATGGCGGGCGGCCGCTTGTGCAGGCCGTAAAAATCGTAAAATCAGACGAAGAGGGCTCAGCGATGTCAGCAACCAAGGCAGTTTTTGTCCTGATCCACGGCGGGTGGCACAACCATTCGGCGTGGGACAGAGTTACGCCAATACTTGAAGCCAACGGCTTTGTGGCTTTGACGCTCGACCTTCCTGGCGCGGGGGTAAATGCGATAGCACCAACGTCGCTCGGTGTTCGCCCGTTCGACCGTGCTGCGTTCGCCGCCGAGCGGTCACCCACCGCTGGCGTGACGCAGGAGGAGCGGACGCAAGCGGTAGTCGCGCTGGTAAAAGAAGCTGCGTCACTCAGCGACGGCAAGGTCATCCTGGTCGGGCACTCGGCAGGCGGGATGACGATTTCGGCGGTCGCCGAGCGGGTTCCGAACCTGCTTCTCGCGGTCGTATACATTGCCGGGTTCATGGTGCCGAACGGCATGCCGTTGCTCGCGATGCTCCAACATGAAACCATGTCTTCGGCTCTGTCGCCCGGGCTGTTCGTGGGCGACCCTGCCGTCATTGGCGCGACGAGAATCAATGCCGGATCAACCGACGAAGCCTACAGATCGCTACTCAAAGCTTCGTTTTATGGCGACGTGTCGGAGTCTGAATTCGCGCAGGCTGCGTCGCAGCTTCATTATGACGAATCGAACGCCGGCGCCCTAGCCCCATCGGAAATTACGCCTGGAAGATTTGGCGCGGTGCCGCGCCATTACATCCGCACCACACAGGATTGCGCGGTTCCCTTGACCGGTCAGGATCACATGATTGAGACGGTTGACGGCGCCATCGGCGGCAAGACAATGACCCATACTTTGGAAAGCAGCCACTCGCCATTCCTGTCACAACCGGCCAATCTGTCGAATATTCTCATCGATATCGCTGTCCAATCCTTGGCGCAACAGAGCGCGGAAGCGCTGTAGGTCTCGATACATGCACACGGACGAATTCGAGGATCGTTTGAAAGCGCTGCGGCCACGCCTTCATCGCTATTGCGCGCGCATGACCGGATCGGCGGTCAATGGCGAGGATGTATTGCAGGATACCCTCGTCAAGGCCCTTCACGCGCGAGCCCAGGGCACTGGGGTGGATAATCTCGAGGGCTGGCTGTTTCGCATAGCCCACAACGCGAGCCTCGACTTCCTGCGCGACAGGTCCCGGAACACGGTTGTTCCGCTCACCGAAGACATCGAAGCGGCGCCCATACCCGAGGCGGATATCGTCGCGATCAGCTTTCAGACGTTTCTGCGGCTGCCTGAACTTCAGCGCTGCGTGGTGATCCTGAAGGATGTTCTGGGTCATTCGGTCGACGAGATCGCAGGCATCGCCGAGTGCTCTCCGGCAGCCGCCAAATCGGCGCTTCAGCGCGGGCGCGCTGCGCTGCGGCGGCTCGCGCAGGCGCCTGAAGACACAAGGCTGCCGCTGATGTCCGATCAGGACCGGCGGAAGATCGCCGCCTATGTCCATCTGTTTCAGAGCGGCGATTTCGACGCAATCCGCGCCATGCTCGCAGACGACGTGAGGCTCGATCTGGTGAACCGGTTGCAACTGGAAGGGCGCGACAAGATTGGCCTCTATTTCACGCGCTATGCGGAAGAGACGAAATGGCGGTTCGCCCTCGGCGCGGTGGAAGGACAGCCAGCCATGCTGGTCTTCGACAGCACCGGCCCGATGGAAAGACCTGCGCATTTTGTCCTGATCGACTGGTCGGAAAGCCGGATCGTCGAGATCCGGGATTTCTTGTTCGCTCCCTATGTGCTCGAAGCCATAGATTGGGTGCGGTTGGGATAAAAATTTTGGCCGGATTTCCAACCCAGCCCACGAGGCCGCCAGCCATTCATCCGCTGGACTGAGCGCAGCTACTTCAGCCAGTCGGCAAGCTTCGCCTTGCGCACATCACGCAGCAGGTCGATGAAACCGTCGGCCTGATGTTCGGCGGTCAGCCGGCCTTTCTCGGCCGTCGCGATGCTGGCGTCGCCGACCACGCCATTCGGATTGAGGTCGCTGGCAATCCAGGCAAAGGCATGGGTGCCGGTGTGGCGCAGCAGCGAAAATTCCTTTTCGGCCTTCGCGACATTGGAAACGAAAGTGTCGGCCTTTGCCATGTCGACGAGATCCGGCCGGAAATGCAGCATCAGCGACGTCTCGACATCGCCGCCATGGATGCCGTGGCGGTCCTCGAGCTCGGTGTACATGCCGGCCGGGCGGCCAAAGCGCTGCCAGCTGGTCTTCACCGCCAGCATATTTTCGCGCACGCGCAGTTCGCGCGTGACGATGCCCATGATCTCCTCGTTGCCGCCATGCGAATTGACGACGATCAGCTTGCGCACGCCGGCTCGCGCGATCGACAGGCCAAGTTCGGTCCAGGCGTCGACCAGCGTCGTTGCCGGCAGGGTGAGAGTGCCCGGTGCGTGAAGATGTTCGTTCGATTTGCCCACCGCCTGCACCGGCAGGATGCGGATGTCGAGATCGTCGGGCAGGCGGGCAATCACCGTGTCGAGCATGCCGTTCATGATCGAGGTGTCGGTCGAGACCGGCAGATGCGGACCATGCTGCTCGATCGCCGCCACCGGCAGGACGGCGATCGTCGCCTCCGGATCGATCGAGGCGTATTCGGTTGTGCGGTAGTCGCCCCACCACACGCGCTTCTTCGCAACAGTCATGTCATGCCTCTTCGATGATTAGGCTAGACCTAGAGCGTTTCACCGTTTCACGGAAACGCCGAACCGCTCTATCTCTTTGTTTTAACGCAATTCCGGACGGAAAACCGTTTCACACTTTTCGTGGAATTGCTCTAGCGCGGCAAGGGCGGCCTGTCGATCACCCAGCCGCGATGGCCTCGACCTCGACCTTGAATTCGGGCCGCGCGAAACCGGAGACGATCATCAGCGTCGAGGCTGGCGCCGGGCTGGAAAACAGCCGGTCACGGACATCCATATAGGGCCGCAGGTGCGCGCGGTCGGTGACATAGGTGTTGATGCGGACGATGTCCTGCAGACCGAGCCCAGCCTCGCCGAGTACTGCGGCGATGTTGCGGAAGCAGAGCTCGGCCTGCGCGCCGGCGTCTTCCGGTATCTGGTCGTCCGCCGTAATGGCGACCTGGCCCGAGCACAGCACCAGCCGCTTGCCGGCAGGCACTTCGACACCATGGCTGTAGCGGGCAAAGGGTGGCTTGATCGACTTGGGGCTGAGGAACTTGAACATGGCAATCTCCGGTTTGCAGGTAGCCTAGGACCGGATGCACTGTCCCTTCAAGATGGCGGTGCATGTCGCCGGGGCGATTATGGACAGGCGTTCAAAAAATAGGCACCATGCCTCCGGTGCAGCACGACCCGTCCGGCTTTCGCAGATGGCTGTGGAGCAAGCGGGCGGTCCCGGTGCAAGGCGCCGGTGGCATGTGTCTTGCTTCTTGAATCTTTGGTGTCGAGCCTGGCGCGTGGCGCTCCGGAGCAAACAAAGGGTGGTGTCGATGTACGGAAGACAGAAGATCTCGGTGGCGGTGGTGGCCCTGCTGGCGGCCAGCACGCTGGGCGCCGCGGCGAATGAAAAAGTCACCTTCGGCACCAACTGGTTGGCCGAGCCGGAACATGGCGGATATTATCAGGCGGTGGCCGACGGCACTTACGCCGCCTGCGGCCTCGACGTCACCATCATGCAGGGCGGTCCGCAGGTCAGCGGCCGGCCGATGCTGCTGGCCGGCAAGATCGATTTCTACATGGGCGGCAATCTGCTGTCGGCTTTCGACGCCGTCCAGCAAGGCATTCCGATGCGCGTGGTGGCGGCGGATTTCCAGAAGGACCCGCAGGTCATGATGTCCCACCCCGGCGAGGGGCTCGACAAATGGGAAGATCTGAAGAACGCCGACCAGTACATATTGGGCGACGAGGGTGTGCAGACCTTCTTCCAGTGGATGGTCATCGAACTCGGCTTCGATGCCGCCAAACGCGCGCCCTACACCTACAACACCGCTCCTTTCCTCGCCAACAAGAAGTCGATCCAGCAGGGCTACGTCACCTCCGAGCCATTCGCGGTGAAGAAGGAAGGCGGCTTCGTGCCGAACCAGTTCCTGCTTGCCGACTATGGCTGGGACACCTACTCGACGACGATCGAGGTGATGCAGGATACGATCGACAAGAAGCCGGAGGTGGTCCAGTGCTTCGTCGATGGCTCGGCCAAGGGCTGGTACAAATATCTGTACGGCGACAACAAGGCCGCCAACGAGATGATCAAGAAAGACAATCCCGACATGAGCGACGAGCAGATCGCTTTCTCGATCGAGCAGATGAAGAAGTTCGGCCTTGCCGATTCAGGCGACACCGAGAAGCTCGGCATCGGCGCCATGACCGACGCGCGTATCCAGAGTTTTTATGACAAGATGGTCAAGGCCAAGGTCACGCCAGCCGGTATCGACATCAAGAAGGCCTACACGCTGACCTTCGTCAACAAGGGCGTCGGGCTCGACCTGAAGAAATAGTCCGGTTCCGGCATGATGCAGGAGAATGTGGCGCAAGCGCCGGCAAGCGCGTCGGATGTCGCTCCGACGTTGCTGGCGCTGCGTGGCGTCGGCAAGGTCTTTTCCAACGGGGTGACGGCGCTCAGCGATGTCGATCTGACGATCCGGGAAGGCGATTTCCTCAGCCTGCTTGGGCCGTCCGGTTGCGGCAAGTCGACGGCGCTGCGGCTGATCGCCGGCCTGTCGACGCCGACCTCCGGCGTGCTCGAGTGGCGCGGCGGCGGCTCGCTTGACCGCTCGCACATCGGCTTCGTGTTCCAGGAGCCGACGCTGCTGCCCTGGGCCAGTGTCTTCGACAATGTCTGGCTGCCGCTCAGGCTGAAGGGCGTCAGCCGCGCCAGGGCGGCACCGGCGGTGACGGAAATGCTGGCGCGGGTGCACCTGACCGGCTTCGAAGACGCAATGCCGCGCGAACTGTCGGGCGGCATGAAGATGCGCGTCTCGATCGCGCGCGCGATGGTGACCAAGCCGCGCGTGCTGTTGATGGACGAGCCGTTCGCCGCGCTCGACGAGATCACCCGCTTCAAGCTCAACAACGATCTTCTGGAGCTGTGGCAGGACGAACGCTTCACCGTCGTTTTCGTCACCCACAGCGTCTTCGAGAGCGTGTTTCTCTCCAACCGCGTCGTCGTCATGGCGGCGCGGCCGGGCAGGGTGTTCGACGAACTCGCGATCGAGGCGGCCTATCCGCGCGACGAGGCGTTTCGCACCTCGCCCGACTATGCGGCACTTTGCCGGCAGGCCTCCGATGTGCTGGTCAAGGCCATCAATTCAACAGCGGGCGTGCATCATGACGGCCATTGACGAGGGCGTCCTCAAACTCGACCCCGAGGAAGCACGCCGCGTGCGCCAGGACCGGCTCGAGCGGGTCGGCCGTTGGGTGTTGCCATTGGCGATCATGATCCTGGCGATCTGGCTGTGGGATCGCATCTGCGTGTGGAACGAAATCCCGCAATACATCCTGCCGCGCCCAGGTGTCGTGCTGTTCACACTCTACAACGATGCCGGGCTGCTGTTCTCCTCGCTGCTGGTGACCTTGCGCATCACCTTCCTCAGCCTGCTTCTCGCTGTTGTCGGCGGGGTCGGACTGGCGGTGCTGTTCGCGCAATCGAAATGGGTCGAGATGTCGTTCTTCCCGTTCGCCATCGTGCTTCAGGTGACGCCGATCGTGGCGATCTTTCCGCTGATCAACATCTATGTCGACAACCAGACGACGAAGCTTCTGCTGTGTGCCTGGATCGTTGCCTTCTTTCCGATCCTGTCCAACACCACGCTCGGCCTCAACTCCGTCGACCGCAATCTGCGCGATATGTTCAAGCTCAATGGTGCGACGCGCTGGCAGCAGTTGCGGTATCTGCGGTTGCCGGCGGCGATGCCGTATTTCCTCGGCGGGTTGAAGATCGCCGGCGGCCTGTCGCTGATCGGCGCCGTGGTGGCCGAGTTCGTCGCCGGCACGACCGGCCAGTCGTCCGGGCTTGCCTCGCGCATCATCGAGGCCGGCTACCGGCTTAACGCGCCGCGGCTGTTCGCGGCGCTGTTCCTGATCTCGCTCACCGGCATCCTGATCTTCCTAGTGCTGTCGCTGATTTCGCATCTCATTCTAAGGCGCTGGCACGAAAGCGCGCTGAAGCAGGAGCGCTAGTTTCTTGGTACCGAACACAGGTTCATACCGCCTCACCAACGCCCGGCTTCACGCGTCCCTAACGCCCGGCCTTGTCGCGGCCTTCGACAGCGATGGCTTTGCACTTGCCGACATCGCCGTCGCTCACGGCAAAATCGCAGGCATTGCCGCACATGGCCGTACAGCGTTAGCGGTGGACGCCGTCGACCTCGGCGGGCGTATCATCCTGCCGTGCTTCGTCGACTGCCACACCCACATCGACAAGGGTCATATCTGGCCGCGAAAACCCAATCCCGACGGCACCTTCATGGGGGCGCTGAATGCCACCGGTGCCGACCGCGCCGCCCGATGGAGCGCCGAGGACGTGGCGCGGCGCATGGATTTCTCGCTGCGCTCGGCCTACGCGCATGGCACTAGGGCGCTGCGCACCCATCTCGACAGCGTCGCGCCGCAGGAGGAAATCTCCTGGCCGGTGTTCGAGACGATGCGTGAGACATGGCGCGGCCGCATCGAATTGCAGGGCGCATGCCTGATCGGCATCGAGGGGGTGCGCGACAGAAAATGGTTCGACAGGCTGGCAAAAAGGGTCGCCGCGGCCAAGGGTGTGCTTGGTGTCGTCACCTATATGGTGCCGGATCTGGAAGAGCTGCTCGACCACGTCTTCTCGCAGGCGATCAAGCATGGCCTCGATCTCGATTTCCATGCCGACGAGACGGACGACATCGCTGCGATCTCGCTGAAGAAGATTGCCGAGGCGGCACTCTGGAACGGTTTCGAGGGCAACATCCTCGTTGGCCATTGCTGCTCGCTGGCGCGCCAGCCGGACCTCGATGTGCTCGACACGCTGGACAAAATGGCGAAGGTGGGGCTCGCCGTAGTGTCGCTGCCGATGTGCAACCTCTATCTGCAGGACCGGCGTGCTGACCACACCACGCCGCGCTGGCGTGGCGTGACGCTGCTGCATGAGATGAAAGCCAGGGGCATTCCGGTGGCGGTTGCTTCCGACAACACGCGTGATCCGTTCTATGCCTATGGCGATCTCGACATGCTGGAGGTCTACCGCATGGCGACCCGCATCCTGCATTTCGATCATCCTGTCGCCGATTGGCCGCAAGCGGTCACCGCGACGCCGGCCAAGGTGATGCGGCTCGAAGGTTTCGGCACGCTGGCCGCTGGCGGCGATGCCGACTTCGTCGTGTTCAGGGGCCGGAGCTGGACGGAATTGCTGTCGCGGCCCGAATCGGATCGCATCGTCGTGCGCGCCGGGCGCGCGATCGACCGGCAACTGCCCGATTATGCCGAACTCGACGGACTGATGGTGGAATGATGGACGTTTCGGCGCTCAAACGCGATCTCGACGGGCTGAAGCTCGAAGACAATCCAGCCATCGTCCAGCAGAAGAGCCGCGACTTCTACTGGTACAGTCCGGTGCTGAAGCAGCAGCTCGATCATGTCACCGGCGATCTGATCGTCACGCCGAAGACCGAGACCGAACTGATCCGCGTGCTTGCCGCCTGTCACCGGCATGGCGTGCCGGTGACGCCGCGTGGCAGCGGCACCGGCAATTACGGCCAGGCGATGCCGCTTTCGGGCGGTGTGGTGCTTAATCTCGCCGAGATGAATGAGATCAAGTCGATCGCGCCGGGTCGCGTGGTGACCGGCCCGGGCGCGGTTCTGGCCGACATCGACAAGGCAACGCGGGCGCATTCGGGACAGGAACTCCGGTTGTCGCCGTCGACCTACAACACCGCGTCGATCGGCGGTTTTATCGCCGGTGGCTCGGGTGGCGTCGGCTCGATCAATTTCGGCGGCCTGCGCGATTTCGGCAATGTCCTGCGGCTGCGCGTGGTGACCATGGAGGCCGAGCCGAAAGCGCTCGAACTCACCGGCGAGGATCTGCACAAGGTGACCCACGCCTATGGCACCAACGGCATCATCACTGAAGTCGAGATGCCGCTGACATCAGCTTACGACTGGGTCGATGTCATCGTCGGCTTCGACGTCTTCATGGATGCGGCCCGCTATGGCAATGCGCTGGCTTGCCAGGACGGCATCCTGACCAAGCTGATCACGCCGATAGCAGCGCCCGTGCCGCAGCTCTATTTCAAGCGGCACCAGAAGTTCCTGAGCGATGGGCAGAGCATCTGTGTCGTCATGGTGGCGCAGCATGGGCTGGACGCCTTCCTCGCGTTCACCCGCCGTGCCGGTGGCGAGGTGATCTTCAATGCCGCCACAGCAACGCCGGAGGACAAGAAGGGCCTGCCGCCGGCCTATGAGCTGGCCTGGAACCACACCACGCTGAGGGCGCTGCGCGTCGACCCCTCGATCACCTATCTGCAATCGCTCTATCCCTTTCCCAACCAGCTGGCGTTGGTCGAGAAGATGGATGCGATGTTCCCCGGCGAAGTGTTCTCGCATCTCGAATTCGTTCGGCTGGACGGCAACATCACCTGCTTCGGGCTGCCGCTGGTCAAGTTCACCACCGAGGCGCGGCTCGACGAGATCGTGCGCCTGCATGAGGAGAATGGCTGCCCGATCTTCAACCCGCACCGCTACACGCTGGAAGAGGGTGGCATGAAGCAGACCGACGCGGTGCAGCTTGCCTTCAAGCGCGAGACCGATCCGCAAGGCCTGCTCAACCCCGGCAAGATGATCGCCTGGGAAAACCCGGATTATGACTACCGTTCGGGCCGGACATTCCTGTTCAAGGGGCTGCAAAAGGCAGGCTGATGAACATCCTCGTCCTCCATGCCCATCCGGTCGAGGCCAGCTTCAACGCCGGCCTGCACCGGATGATCGTCGAGCGGCTGACGGCAGCGGGCCATACGGTCGATGATTGCGATCTCTACGCCGAGGATTTCGATCCGCGGCTGACGCGCCAGGAACGGCTGGACTATCACAATCAGCGCGGCCCCGCCGATACGGTAGCGCCTTATGTCGAGCGCCTGCTGCGAGCCGATGCGCTGGTGCTTTCCTATCCGGTCTGGAATTACGGCTTTCCGGCGATCCTGAAGGGCTTCTTCGATCGCGTCTTCCTGCCTGGCGTGTCGTTCAGACTGGTCAATGGCAAGGTGCAACCGTCGCTGCACAACATAGTCAAGGTCGCGGCGGTCACCACCTATGGCGGCAGCCGGTTCCGCGCCATGCTGATGGGCGACCCGCCACGCAAGCTGATCAAGCGCATGCTGCGCGCCACGGTAAAGCCGGGCGCGCCGGTGAGCTATCTCGCGCATTATGCGATGAACCTGTCGACCATCGAGACGCGCAAGGTGTTCATGGTCAAGGTCGCGGCCAGCATGGACGCCTTCTGATGCGCGCTCTGGTGGTCTACTGCCATCCAGTGCCGGAGAGTTTTTGCGCTTCTATACGCGACACTGCCGTCGAAGTGCTGAAGGCGAGGGGCTGGGAGGTGCGGTTGCTCGATCTCTATGCCGAGAAATTCGATCCGGTGATGGGCTGCGACGAGCGGCGCTCCTACAATGACCAGGCGCCGCAGGATCCGGCGCTGAAGCCGCATTTCGAGCTGCTCAACTGGGCCGAAGCGATCCTGTTCGTCTATCCGACCTGGTGGTACGGGCTGCCGGCGATGCTGAAGGGCTGGCTCGACCGGGTGTGGGCGACGGACGTCGCCTTCAAGCTGCCTGTGGGCAAGGGGCGGATCAAGTCGCTGATGACGCATGTGACCAAGGTCGGTGTCATCACCACCTGCGGCGCGCCGACCTGGTGGAGTGTCGTCGTCGGCCAGCCCGGACGCAAGACCCTGCTGCGCGGCATGCGGGCGCTGTGCGCGACGCGCTGCCGGACCTTCTTTCTCGCGCACTATCTGATGGATGCCTCAACACCGCGGACACGGGCCGCGTTTCTGGCGAAAGTGCGGGCGAAGCTGGAGCGGTTTTGAGGGAATAGCGTCCTTCTCCCCGTTTCACGGGGAGAAGGACAAGGCGCTACATCCTCACCCGCTCCGACTTCGGATCATACATCGGCTTCAGCGACGCTTCCGTAGCAAAACGTTCGCCGGCGATCTCGATCTCGTAGGATGAGGCCAGCACATCCGCCTCACTCTCGCCCTGGCACGGCACATAACCCAGCCCGACGGCGCCGCCGAGATGATGGCCGTAATTGCCCGAGGTGATCGGGCCGACGATCTTGCCGTCGCGCAGGATCGCCTCGTTGTGAAACAGCAGCGGTTGCGAGTCCTTCAGCCGGAACTGCACCAGCCGGCGGTTGAATCCGGTCTCCTTCTTGCGCAGCACCGCATCGCGACCAATGAAGTCGCCGTTGGCCGTCTTCACCGCGAAGCCGAGGCCTGCTTCCAGCACATTGTCCTCATCGGTGATGTCGTGGCCGAAATGCCGGAAGGCTTTTTCGATGCGGCAGGAATCCAGCGTGTGCAGGCCGCAGAGCTTCAAGCCGACATCGGCGCCAGCCTCGTCGATTGCCTCGAAGACATGGGCTGCCTGGTCGGTCGAGACGTAGAGCTCCCAGCCGAGTTCGCCGACAAAGGTGACGCGATGGGCGCGGGCCAGGCCCATGCCGATCTCGATCTCCTGGAAAGTCCCGAACGGGTTGGCTTCGTTGGAGAAATCGTTCGGGCTGACCTTCTGGATCAATTTCCGTGCGTCCGGGCCCATCAGGCAGAGCACGGCTTCGGCGGCGGTGACATCGGTGATGACGACGAACTCGTCGGCCAGATGCTTGCGCAGCCAAGCGAGGTCGCGCTGCAGCGTCGCGCCGGGGACGACGAGGAAAAACGCCGTCTCGGAGAGCCGCGAGACGGTGAGGTCGCTCTCGATTCCGCCGCGCTGGTTGAGCATCTGGGTGTAGACGATCTTGCCCGGCACCACGTCCATGTCGTTGGCGCAGAGCTTCTGCAGAAAGGCACAGGCGTCGCGGCCCTCGACGCGGATCTTGCCGAACGAGGTCATGTCGAACAGGCCGACCTTGTTCCTGACCGCCAGATGCTCCGCGCGCTGGTTGTCGAACCAGTTCTGCCGCTTCCAGGAATAGCGATATTCGCGCTCCTGGCCGTCGCGGGCGAACCAGTTGGCGCGCTCCCAGCCGGCGACCTCACCGAACACGGCGCCACGCGCCTTCAGATGCTCATGCAGGGGCGAGCGCCTGACATTGCGCGACGTCGCCATCTGCCGGTAGGGGAAATGGTCGGCATAGAGCAGGCCCAGCGTTTCCGAGACGCGCTCCTTGAGGTAGCGGCGGTTCTTCTGGAACGGCTGGGCACGGCGGATATCGACTTCCCACAGATCAAAGGGCGCTTCGCCGTCATTGATCCACTGCGCCAGCGCCATGCCGGCGCCGCCGGATGAGACGATGCCGATCGAATTGTAGCCGGTCGCCATCCAGTAGCCGGACAGCTCCGGCGCCTCGCCGAGATAGTAGCGGTCGTCGGGGGTGAAGCTTTCGGGACCGTTGAAGAAGGTGTGGATGCCGGCGGTCGCCAGCATCGGCATGCGGTTGACGCCCATTTCGAGGATCGGCTCGAAATGGTCCATGTCCTCCGGCAACTGGTCGAAGCAGAAATCCTCGCGGATGCCGTCCATGCCCCATGGCTTCGCCACCGGCTCGAAGGCGCCGAGCATCATCTTGCCGGCGTCTTCCTTGTAGTAGGCGCACTCGTCCGGCACGCGCAGCACCGGCAGGCGAGTGAGGCCGGGGATCGGCTCGGTGACGAGGTAAAAGTGTTCGCAGGCGTGCAACGGGATGGTGACGCCGTTCTGGGCGCCAAGCTCACGCGCCCACATGCCGGCACAGTTGACGACGATGTCGGCCTCGACGGTGCCTTGCTCCTGGCCTTGCGCCCAGGACACGCCGGTGACGCGGCCGCCCTTGGTATGGACCTTGGTGACCTTCACATTCTCGACGATGGTGGCACCGCGCTGGCGCGCACCCTTGGCCAGCGCCATGGCGATGTTGGCGGGGTCGCACTGGCCGTCGAGCGGCAGATGCACGGCGCCGACGACGTCGGAGACATTGAGATGCGGGTACATCTCTTTGACTTCGTTGGGCGAAATCTCGCGAACATCGACATCGAAGGCGCGGGCAAGCGACGCCTGCCGGTAGATCTCGTGCTTGCGCTCCTCGGTCAGCGCCACGGTGATCGAGCCGACCTGGCGCATGCCGGTGCCGACCTCGGTCTCGGCCTCCAGCTTGACGTAGAGGTCGGCGGAATATTTCGCCAGCCGCGTCATGTTCTGCGAGCCACGCAACTGGCCGATCAGGCCGGCGGCGTGCCAGGTCGTGCCCGACGTCAGCTGCTTGCGTTCCAGGAGCACGATGTCGGTCCAGCCGAGCTTGGCCAGATGGTAGGCGACTGAGCAGCCGGAGACGCCGCCGCCGATGATGACGGCACGGGCTTTCGTGGGCATAGCCTTGGCGGTCATGCGGCCTCGCGGCGATAGCTGGAAGCAAAACGGCGCAGCCGCAGCGCTGCTTCTTGCAACACGGGCTCCGGCTGGCAGAGGCTGATGCGAACGTGACCGGCGGCCGCCTCGCCGAAGCTGGAGCCGGGCATCACGCCGACCCTTTCACTGTCGAGCAAGGCCCAGGCGAATTTCTCGTCGTCGGGTTCGACGGCTGATATGTCGAGCATGACGTACATACCGCCCTCGGAACCGCGCACGGTGACATCGTTCATGCCACGCACGGCGTCGAGCAGCACGGTGCGGCGCGCGGCGTAGCGTTCGGCGACCTCCTTGACGCCATAACGGTTCTCGAGCGCCTCGGCGCAGGCGATCGAGATGAAGGCCGGCAAGCCATAGGTCGTCACCAGATTGAGATTGGTCAACAGCGTGATCATTTCGCTGGGGCCTGTCAGCCAGCCCATGCGCCAGCCGGTCATGCCATGGCTCTTCGACATGGAGTTGATGACCAGGGTGCGCTCGGCCATGCCGGTCAGCGAGCGCGGCGAGACATGCTCGCCGCCCCCCAGTGTCCAGTAGACCTCGTCCGACAGCAGCCAGAGATCATGCTCCCTGCAGACCTCAGCCAGTTGCTCCAGCCGCTCGCGCGAATAGACCGCACCGGTCGGGTTGTTCGGTGTGTTGATCAGAATGGCGCGCGTGTTCGGCCGAAGTGCCGCGCGGATCATGTCGGCGTGCGGCTGGAAGCCATCCTCGGCCGGCGTCTCGACCACGGTGAAACTGGCACCGGCGGCGCTGAACGTGTTGGGATAGGTGGCGTAGTAGGGAGCCACCACGATGGCATGGTCGCCCTGGTCGAGCACAGCTTGCACAGCGGCGTAGAGTGCGGCCTGGCCGCCCGGCGTGGCGATGACCTGATCCGGCGTCGTCTCGACGCCGGTGCAGGCGCTTGAGGCTGCCGCCATTGCCCTGCGCAGGCGCGGCAGGCCGGGAAGCGGGGTGTAGTGGTGGTTGCTGCCGCGAACCGCTGCCACGCAGGCTTCGATCGTTTCCGAAGGCGTGTCGAAATCATGGTCGCCGACCGACAGCATGATGATGTCTTCGCCGGCCGCCTTGCGGGCCCAGGCGGCCGAATGGACTTCCCAGCCGTCCTTGCCCGAAGGCACGATGCCGGAAATGCGCGATGATGGTCTAGGCATGTGTAACTCCCGAAATTTCGTAGCCGGCCCGTTCGAGCCGGTCGCGCAGCGCGGCGATGTGCGGCGGTCCGACTTCGCAGCAGCCGCCGACAATGTCCGCGCCGGCCTCGACCCAGCCAATCGCCTGGTCGGCATAGGCGTCCGGACCGAGGTCGTGGCGAGCACGCAGAACATCGACGGTGCCGCCGTGCTTGAGCGCTTCGGTGGAGGTGAAGCCATTGGCATAGGCGCCGACCGGGCCGCCGAGGTCGATCACTTCAGGCAAAGCCGCGGCGATCGCTTCCGGCCGGCAGCAATTGAGCAGCCGCGCGGCGACAGTCAGGCCGTCGAGAGCGCTTGCCGCGGCGGCTATTGTCTCGCCACTGCGCAGGCGTGGCTTGCCGTGATCGGCCAGTGTCCACGATACCCATATGGGTTTGCCGCTTTCCGACGCGGCTGTGACTGCCGCGCGCGCTTCCTCGGCCGACGCCATGGTCTCGCACAGGAACAGGTCGACGCCATCAGCCTGCTCGGCAACGATGCGGCGATAGATGTCGAGCGTATCCTGATATGAAATGGTCAGGGCGGGCGCGTAGCTGCCGAAAAGCGGCGACAGGCAGCCTGCGATCGCTGCATCGCCGGCCTGGTCGCGGGCCTGCTTGGCCAATTCGATGCCACGCTTCTGCAATGGCTTGAAGAGGTCTTCGGCGCCCTCGCGCGCCAGGCGTTCGGGTGTCGCCGAATAGGTGTTGATGGTGATGACGCGGGCGCCGGCACGGATAAATTCCGCGTGCAGGTCGCGCACCAGATCCGGCTCGTCGATCAGCACCCTGGCCGACCATAGTGGCGTCGGCTCGGATTTGCTGCGGCGGACCAGTTCCTGACCCATGCCGCCATCCGTGAGGATGATTTTCTTCATGCGCGCAACCTCTCGTTCTTCGGATCCCACAAAGGCTCGTCCTTCTGCACGACCGCCTGAAAACGGTCGCCGAAGATTTCGACCTCGATCGCCGTGCCTGGTTCCGCCAGATCGGCGCGCAGCATGCCGAGCGCGATCGACTTGTCGATGCGATGACCCCAGCCGCCGGATGTCGTCTCGCCGACGATCTTGCCGTCGTGCCAGAGCGTGGAAACAGAGGGAACGTCGCAGTCGCCGGGGTTCTCGACCACCAGCGTGACGAAGCGCTTCTTCACGCCCTGCTGCTTCTCGTTCAGCAGGGCCGCCTTGCCGCGGAAGTCGGGCTTGTCCCATTTGACGAAGCGCTCCAGCCCGCCCTGGAGGATCGAATAGTCGGTCGACAGGTCGCCTTTCCAGGTGCGGTAGCCTTTTTCGAGCCTGAGCGAATCCAGCGCATACATGCCGAATGGCTTCAGCCCATGCTGCTGTCCTGCCGCGCAGATGGCGTCGAAGATGGCGGCAGTGTCGTCGACCCGGGTGTGGATTTCCCAGCCGAGCTCGCCGGCGAAGGAAACGCGAATAAGCTTCGCCCAGCGGCCGGCGATCTTGGTCTCCTGATGCGTCAGCCATGGCAGAGCGAGGTCGGCGTCACAGACATCGGCGAGGATTTTTCGCGAGTTGGGGCCGGCCAGGATCTGGGTGGAGAATTCCTCGGTGCGGTCGATCAGCTTGAACGGCGCGTCCTTGGGCATGCGTGACTTTAACCACTCGAAATCATGCCATTGCGCGACCGCCGCGGTGATCAGCGTCATCAGATTCTCGTCGTGACGCACGACGGACATTTCGGTGACGATGCGGCCCTTGTCGTCGGCGAAATAGACGAGGCCGATGCGGCCGGGCTTCGGCACCAGGCCAGTGACCTGCAGGCTCAGCCATTCGGCGGCGCCCGGACCGTCGAGGTTGAAGCGCGAGAAGCCCGGCAGGTCGAGGATGCCGGCCGCGTCGCGCACGGCCAGGCATTCCTCGCGGACGCGACGCTGCCACGGCCCTTCGCGACTGAAGGTCAGTGTCGCTTCCTCGGAGATGTCGTCGCCGTCTTTCGCGTACCAGGTGGCGCGCTCCCAGCCATTATAGGCATCGAAACAGGCCCCGAACGCCTTGATGCGATCATGGATCGGCGACAGCTTGCGGTCGCGGCCCTCCGGCCAGGCATGACGCGGGAACTGGATGGCGTATTCGTTGCCGTAGATCTCCATGCCTTTGGCGACGCAGTAGTCCGGCGCCGCGGCAAAGGAGGTGAAGCGGCGCGGATCGCACGACCACATGTCCCATTCGGTCTGGCCCTGCGTCACCCATTCGGCCAGCACCTTGCCGGCGCCGCCGCCCTGGGCGATGCCGAAGGTGAAGACGCAAGCCACGAAAGCGTTGGGAACGCCAGGCATGGGGCCGATCAGCGGATTGCCGTCCGGCGTGTAGGGGATCGGCCCGTTGATGACCTTGGACAGGCCGGCCGTGCCCAGGATCGGCACGCGGGCGACGGCATCGGCCAGATAATGTTCCAGCCGGTCGAGATCGTCGGGGAACAGCTGGAAGGAAAAGTCCTCCGGCATCGGGTCGTTGTGGGTCGCCCAATGCGCGCGGCAATTGCGCTCATAGGGGC
Source organism: Mesorhizobium newzealandense (assembly GCF_042682145.1). NCBI lineage: Bacteria > Pseudomonadati > Pseudomonadota > Alphaproteobacteria > Hyphomicrobiales > Phyllobacteriaceae > Mesorhizobium > Mesorhizobium newzealandense. The sequence goes on from NZ_JBHUGZ010000007.1 coordinate 142,192, forward strand.
CGAGGTTCATGCCGTTCTTTTCCTGGCGCAGATAGTACGAGGTGTCGACGTCGCGCAGCAGAGGCAGCTTTTTGCCCTGTTCCTTCGACCATGCCGCCAGCTCGGGGATTTCCTCGAACAGGATGTACTGATGGCTCATCACCATCATCGGCACCTCACGGCCGAACATCTTGCCGACTTCGGCGGCGCGGTAGCCGGCGGCATTGACGACGATCTCGCAGCGAATCTCGCCTTGCGCTGAGACAACCACCCACTCGTCGTTCTCGCGGCGCACGCCGGTGACCGGGCAGAAGCGGATGATCCTGGCGCCCATGTCGCGCGCGCCCTTGGCCAGCGCCTGGGTGAGCTGCGCCGGATCGATATCGCCGTCGCTCGGGTCGTAGAGCGCGCCTTTCAGCTCATGCGTCTCGATGAAGGGGTAGCGGCGTTTGACCTCGTCGACGCCGATCACGTCGATGTCCATGCCCTGATAGCGGCCCATGCCCTTGGCACGCTGGAACTCCTGCATGCGCTCTTTCGTATGGGCAAGGCGCAGCGAACCGGTGACGTGGTAGTTCATGGGATAGTCGACCGCTTCGGCCAGCCCGCGATAAAGCTCGGTCGAATAGCGCTGCATGTTCATCAGCGACCAGGACGAGGAGAAGGTCGGCACATTGCCGGCGGCATGCCAGGTCGAGCCGGAGGTCAGCTCGTTCTTTTCCAAAAGCACGCAGTCGGTCCAGCCCGCCTTGGCCAGATGATAGAGCGAGGACGTGCCGACGGCACCACCTCCGATGATCACCACCCGTGCCGTGCTCGGCAAACCGGCCATGTTTTTCTCCCCAACAAAGCTAAAGCGCGTTGCGCTTTCTATTTTTGTTTTTGATGCATGTCGTTATCCCACCGCTGCACACTTTTGGGCGACATGCTTTCAATAGACCGGTGGCGAAACCACCCAGATGACAACCGCCGGCTCGGCACCCGGATTGCGCCAGCGGTAGGGCTTGCCTTCGAAGCGAAAGGAGTCGCCTTCGCCAAGCCGATGCCAGACGCCTGATATCTCGATGTCGAACAGTCCGGACGCGACGTATCCGGCCTCCTCGGTCGGCCGGCGCGCTTCGTTTTTCAGCTCCGCGCCCGGCGCGAAGACCGAACGCACCATCTCGAAGCTTCCGCCGAGATCGGGCGACAGAAGCTCCTCCACGAGGCCGGATTCGCTTGTGCCAAGCGTGCGGCGCCTGCCGGCGCGCACAACCACGCCGCGCTCGCTTTCGACAGGCACGTCATGGCTGAAGAACAGGCTGATCGGCACGCCGAACAGTTCGGCGAAGGCTCTGAGGTCGCTGAGCGATGGCGTCGAGAGACCACGTTCGACCTGGCTGACCCAGCCGACCGAACGGCCAAGTTTCAGGGCGATTTCCGCGAGAGTCAGCCCACGCGCCTTGCGCAGCGCCCTGATATCGCTGGCCAGCACACGTTCGTCAGGTCCCTGCAATGTTCTTGCGGTAGGTGAAGGCAAAACGGCCACTTCATGAAAAGTTCCAGTCAAATTTCATGAGAAAACAAGCTCGTGAAAAAATCAAGCAGATTTTCACCAATGCTCAAGATTTGCTTGCACGATTTTGGCGGTTCATGCAAAGGCTCGGCCGCGAGCGGCGAGTGGGGACGTCCGATCGAGATAAAGGGTAAGGGACGGCCCATGCTGGAGAACAAGGCTCGAATCGTGGATGACGCCGAGATCGTCGACGAGGCGATTCTGTCGCGTCGCTCGGTGCGTGCATTCCTGCCCGACATGGTCGACGATGACACCATCCGCGCCATTCTGGCGGTTGCGGCGCGCGCTCCGTCCGGCACAAACATGCAGCCATGGAAGGTCTACGTCACCAAGGGCGAGACCAAGCAGCAGATCACCGATGCCATTCTCAATTCCGGCATCCGCGCCGAAAAGGCCGACTGGGACGAGTACCGCTACTATCCGACCCAGTTCTTCGAGCCCTATCTGACCCGCCGCCGCGCCAACGGCTTCGGCCTCTATGGCGCGCTCGGCATCGGCCGCCGGGAGGTCGACAAGATGCGCGCCCAGCACGACCGCAACTTCGTCTTCTTCGACGCACCGGTCGGTATGATCTTCACCATCGACCGCCGGCTCAACCAGGGCTCATGGATCGACTACGGCATGTTCCTGCAGAACATCATGGTCGCGGCGCGGGGCAGGGGCCTGCACACCTGCCCGCAGGCGGCGTTCGCGCCCTATCACCGGCAGATCAGGCCGGTGCTCAACATTCCAGACGAGGAAATCGTCGTCTGCGGCATGGCGCTCGGCCATGAGGACATTTCCAAGCCCGAAAACGCCTTCCGCACCGACCGCGTGCCGCTGGAAGACTGGGTGACGTTCAGCGAGTGAAGCGGCCCGCTGGCGGCTGACCTTCTCTTGTGCATGTCGTTATCCCAAAACCGCTGCTCACTCTTGGGCCACATGCACTACTCGGTATTCATCTGCATGCCGTGGCCGCTGACATGGGCGCCGTCCTGCGGCGTCAGCTTGAGATAGGCGAGCAGCGCGCAGAGCGTGATGATCCCCTCGATCACGAACAGGATGCGGAAATCGTCGGCGACGGCCGGGCCGCCGCCGGCCAGAAACGACAGTGCCGCAGCGGCGAGGCCGACGCTGATCGCCACCGCCAGCTGCCACAGAATGTAATAGAGGGCACTGAAGCGGGCGAGCTGTTCGGGCGCGATGTCGGAATAGGCGAGATTGCCGGTCGATGCCCATTGCGCGGAGCGGAAGACGCCGAAGATGAAGATGTAGGCAAGCACGATCCAGACCGGCGTGGTTGCCTGCATCAAGGCGAAGCCGGCGACCATGGCGGCGACGATCGGCGTGTTGTAGACCAGCACGCGGCGGAAGCCGAACCGGTTGAGGACGCGCGGCATGAAGAACCGCATGGCTACCGAGCCGACCGCGGCGACGAAGGTCAGCGATCCCGCCTGCACCGCGCTCATGCCGAAGCCGAGCTGGAACATCAACGGCAGCAGGAAGACGACGGAGCTTAGGCCGATCGTGTCCAGGCCGCCGCCGGTCAGGAACGAGATGCGGAAGGTGCGGATGCGCAGGAGCTTGAGATCGAGCAGCGGATTGCGCACGCGCAGGCAGTAGAACGACGCAACCGTCAGGATGACGAGCGCCAGCGCCAGTTCGCCGGCGATGACGCCGCCGGCCGCGTCCTTGGCGGCAAGCGAATCCATGCCGAAGACCAGCAGGACCATGCCGCTGCCGACCAGCAGAAAGCCTGGAAAATCGAACGGCGTGCGCACCGGCTTGGTGACAGTCGGAAACAGCGAGGCGGCAAGAAAGGCCGCCGCCAGCGCGAACGGCACATTGATGAAGAAGATCCAGCGCCAGGAAATGTAGGTGGTCAGCGCGCCGCCGACGAGCGGGCCGACCAGCGGCCCGGACTGGCCGGCAAGCGAGATATACATGTTGATCTTCAGCGTGCGGCTGCGCGGAAAGGTCTGCAGGATGACGACCTGGCCGAGCGTGCCCATCAGTGCGCCGCCGAATCCTTGCAGCGCGCGTGCGCCGACCAGCATCCAGATGTTGTCAGACAACCCGCACAGGGCCGATGCGGTGGCGAACACCAGCAAGGCAAAGCAATAGACATTGCGCAGGCCGAAGCGGTCGGCAGCCCAGCCGCCTAGCGGCATCGAGATGATCAGGCTGGCGACATAGACGGTGATCAGGAGGCCGAGCTGGCTGGGCGGGCGGGCGAGACTTTCGCCGATACCGGGCAGGGCCGTCACCACGACATTCTGGTCGAGGCTGGTCATGAAGACACCGCAGGCGACCGTCAGCGGCAGCAAGAGCATGGCTCTGGCCGACACATCGGCGCGATCGGTGGCGCCGGCGGATATTTCTGCGGTCATGGGGATGTTCGAACCAAACGAATGTGCCGAGTCTGAGACGGGGTTTTCATACCCCTTGGGCCGGTCTGGCGGCCACGTTTCCCATCATGGCCGCCTGCGGCGCGATTCTCTAGCGGCAGAACCGGCTGGCCTTGATGCCAGCAGCAACGATGCGGCCATCCGGCCGTGCGACTACTGCACCTCGTAGCCGACTTCCTCGCTGGCATGGCAGAGCGCCTTCCAGAACGAGCGCGCGAATGAGCGAAAGACATAGAGGTCGAACTGGTCGGCGCCGGTGCGCTGGATCTGGGCGAAGACATCGTGATGGGTGGTCGAGCGGCCGGCGCCGACCGGAAAGGCGGGCAGTGCGAAGTCGATGGCGAAGAATTTCGCCAGCACCCATTCGGCCTTCGGCCCGGCGATGCGAATGGCGGTGCGGCCATGCGACAGGTCGGTGACTGTGCCGATGGCCGGCGTCACCGCCTTGGCAAAGGCGTCGGCCAGCCCTTCGGCTTCATCGGCAACGGTGAATTTTCCCGGCGCAAAGCCGAACACCGACTTCACGCCGTCGTTCAGGCCGCCACCGGCACCATCGGGCAGCGCAAGCCCGGTGACGGAGCGGATGGCGGCGATCAGCTTCTTTTCCTCGCCGGGCCAGGCGGCAAGCTGCACGATCGAGCCCGGCCGCGTCTCGGTCAGGATGATCTCGACGCCATGCTCGAAATTGCCGTGCGAGCCGACGTGAAACTCCGGTTCGAGTGGCGATTGGCGCTCAACCATGCATGCGGCTCCCGTCCGGATCGAAGAAGTGGTTGGAGACGATCTCGACCGGTCCGAACCGGTTGCGCAAGGGATCGGAGACATGGGCGCGTGTGCCGCGCCGCGCCTTGCCGCCCTTGACCAGCGCCAGCGCGATATGCTTGCCGAGTGCCGGCGAATAGCAGCAGGCGGTGATGTGGCCGATAGAGCCATGCGGATTGGCCTCGTCCAGCTGCTCGACGATGTGCGCGCCGCCATTGAGCGGCCGGTTGTCGAGCGCGATCAGGCCGACCAGTTCCAGACGGTCAGATGCGATCAGGCCCTCGCGATCCATCATCGCCGAGCCGATGAACGGCTTCTTCTTCGACAGCATCCAGTCGAGATGCAGATCGCGCGCCGTGGTACGGCCGTCGATCTCGGCGCCGGTGACATGGCCTTTTTCGATGCGCATCGTGCCCAGCGCCTCGAGCCCGTAGGTGACCAGGCCGAACGGTCTGCCGGCCTCGATCAACGCTTGCCAGACATGGGTACCGTAGCCGGCACCGGAATAGACCTCGAAGGCCATTTCGCCGGAGAAGGACAGCCGGCAGATCATCACCGGCACGCCCGATATCTCGCCGCGCACGATGCCCATGAAGGGCAGTGTGGCATTGTCGACTGACGTGCCGGTCACACAAGAGGCGAGGATCTGCCTGGCCTTGGGTCCGCCGATCGCGGCGCCCGCCCATTCGTCGGTCACCGAGGTGACGTGCACTTTCAACTCCGGCCAGATCACGTCGAGGAAATATTCCAGATGCTGCATGACCTTGCCGGCGTTCGCCGTGGTGGTGGTCATCAGGAAATCCTGCTCGCCAAGCCGCCAGGTGGTGCCGTCGTCGAAGGCGAGGCCGTCCTCGCGCAGCATCAGCCCGTAGCGAGCTTTGCCGACGGCCAGCGTCGAAAACATGTTGGTGTAGACGCGGTCGAGGAATGCGGCGGCGTCGGGCCCTTGCACGGCAATCTTGCCCAGTGTCGAGACATCGACGATGCCGGCGCTTTCGCGCGTCGCCTTGGCTTCCCGCACATAGGCCTGCTCGACCGTCTCTCCGGCATGGCCATAGATCATCGGCCGGTCCCAGAGGCCGGCGGAATACATCGTCGCGCCATTGGTAACATGCCAGTCATGCATCGGCGTCAACCGCTCGGGTTTCAGGTCGCCGAAGCGCTCGGCCGCCAGCGAGCCGATCGACACCGGCGCAAAGGGCGGGCGGAAGCGCGTCGTGCCGACCTCGGGGATCGGCTTGCCCAGTGCTTCGGCCATGATGGCAAGGCCGGGGACGTTGGAGCTCTTGCCCTGGTCGGTCGCCATGCCAAGCGTGGTGTAGCGCTTCAGGTGCTCGACCGAGACAAAGCCTTCGCGATGCGCCAGCCGCACATCCTCTGCAGTCACGTCGTGCTGGAAATCGACGAAGCTCTTGCCCTTGGCCCTGATCTCGAACACTGGCGCCGGATCGGGATCGCCGGGTGCGGCTTCGACGGTGGGCAACGCCGCCGGCGTGCTCGTTCCACCGGCCGCGGCGAGGCCGGCGGCGCGGCCTTCGGCGATGGCCTCAGTGGTGGAAAAACTGCCGGTGAAGGCGCCGGCGCCAATCCACTGCTGCTGCGTAGGCTTGGGCGGCAGGAACGCTTGCCGCGCGGCATTCCATTCCGCCTTGGCCCCGGCCTGGCTGGCCAGATGGATGGTCGGCGACCAGCCACCCGACATCAGCAGGCAATCGGCATGGATGCTGCGCGCGTCGCCGGTGAGCGTGCCATTGGTCATGTCGAAGCGCTGCAGCTTGAGGCCGGACAGCGCCTTGCCGCCCTCGGTGGCGACGACGGCATGACCGGCAAAGATCTCGGCCTCGGCCTCGGTGGCCAGCTTGCGCATCTCGGCTGAAAGCTCTGGCCGAACGTCGGCAATGGCGACGACCGCGGCACCCGCCTTCTTCAACGCGACGGCCGCCCGATAGGCGCTGTCATTGTTGGTGAACAGCGCGATCCGTTCGCCCGGCAGCACGCCGAACTCGTTGGCGTAGCGCTCGGCGGCATGCGCCAGCATCACGCCCGGCCTGTCATTGCCCGGGAACACCAGCGGCCGTTCGAAGGCGCCGGTGGCCAGCACCACGGACCTGGCACGGATCGCCCAGTAGCGATGGCGCGGCTCACCCTTGCCCGGCTGCTCTTTATGGTCGCTGACCCGCTCCAACGCCGCAAGCGTGTTGTTGTCGTAATAGCCCCAGACCGTGGTGCGCGGCAAAAGCCGGACGTTGTCACGGCCTTCGAGCTGGGCGACGGTGCGGCGGGCCCAGTCGGCAGCCGGCGCGCCATCGATGGTTTCATCAGACCAGTTGGCCGAGCCGCCGAAGCGCGGCTCGAGATCGGCCAGCATGACGCGGGCGCCCTGATCGGCGGCGGCCTTGGCGGCCATCAGCCCGGCTGGGCCGGAGCCGACCACCAGCACGTCGCAAAAGGCGTTCATGCGTTCGTAGCGCGCCGGATCCTTCGCCGATCCGGCGCTGCCGAGACCAGCGGCACGGCGGATGAAATGCTCGCAGAACATCCAGAAGCGCGTACCTTTGAGCGGACCGAAAACCGGTCCCATGAAGGTCTTGTAGTAGAAGCCGGCCGACAGGATCTTGCCGCCGAGCTGGTTGACGGCATTGATGTCCCAGGCAAGCGAGGGAAAGCGGTTCTGGCTGATGGCGACCAGTCCGTCATGGATCTCGACCATGGTCGCCGGAATGTTGGGCTCGCGAACCTCGCCCTTCAGCACCGTCACCAGGGCGTTGGGCTCCTCGACGCCGGCGGTTAGCAGGCCACGTGGGCGGTGGTATTTGAACGAGCGGCCATAAAGGGTGACGCCCTTGGCCAGCAGCGCCGACGCCAGCGTGTCACCGGCATGGCCGGTGTAGGCCGCGCCGTCGAAGGTGAAGCGGATGGTTTTCAGCCGATCGATGCGGCCGCCGGTGTCGGCGCGGCGTGGGCTCATGACTTGTCCTCCGCCTTGCGGCGCGCGGCCGAAATATGACCACCGCGCATAAAGGCGACGCTGGAAATCTCATGCGTCAGCGTGTTGCGCACGACCCTTAGATGCGCGCGGCAACCGCCGGAATGCTGCCAGATTTCGTTGTGGTCGCCGGCCGGGTTCAGCCGGTCGTAGACATAAGCGTTCCACGCTTCGAAATTCTGCGAGGCGGGGTCGGGACGCTCGCGGTTGCCGTCACCTTGATAGGTGAACTCGATGACGTCGCGAGGGCCGCAATAGGGGCAAGTGATCAGCACGGGATGTTCCTAATGGAGCCTAGGGTTTGCACCCTGGCCCTTGTCGTCGATCACCAGGCCGCGATGGAAGCGGTCGAGCGTGAAGGGGGCGTTGAGGTCGTGCGGCTGATCCTTGGCGATGGTCCAGGCAAAGCACCAGCCGGAAGCCGGCGTCGCCTTGAAGCCGCCATAGCACCAGCCGCAGTTGAGATACATGCCGGGCATGGGGCCCGCAGTGATGATCGGCGAGCCGTCCATCGACATGTCGCAGACACCGCCCCAGGAGCGCAGCATGCGCACGCGGGCAAGGCCCGGAAACAGCGCCAGCATCTCGCTCATCACCTCGTCGACGATGGGCAGGTTGCCGCGCTGGGCGTAGCTGTTGTAGCCGTCGATATCGCCGCCATAGATGAGGCCGCCCTTGTCCGACTGCGACATGTAGAAATGCCCCATGCCGAAGGTCACGACGGTGTCGATAAAGGGTTTCAGCGATTCGGTGACGAAGGCCTGCAGCACATGGCTCTCGATCGGCATCGTCTCGACGCCGGCCAGCTGCATGACACGCCCGGTGCTGCCGGCGACCGCGACGGCCACCTTCTTGGCGCGGATGTCGCCGCGCGAGGTCGTGACGCCGGTGACGCGGTCGCCATCGCGCAGGAAGCCGGTGACCTCGCAATTCTCGATGATGTCGACACCACGCCGGTCGGCGCCGCGCGCATAGCCCCAGGCCACCGCATCGTGGCGGGCGGTGCCGGCGCGCCGTTGCATCAGGCCGCCAACCACCGGGAAGCGTGCGCTGTCGGAGATATCGAGCGCCGGGATCAGACGTTTGATCTGCGTTGGCGTCATCAATTCAGCATCGACGCCGAGATGGCGCATGGCGTTGCCGCGCCTAGCATAGTCGTCGAACTGGGCCGGCGTGTGCGCCAGGTTCAGGCAGCCGCGCTGCGAGAACATGACATTGTAGTTGAGCTCGTGCGACAGGTTCTCCCACAGCTTCATCGAATGTTCGTAGAAGCGGGTGTTGGCGGGCAGCAGATAGTTCGAGCGCACGGCCGTGGTGTTGCGGCCGACATTGCCGGACCCAAGCCAACCCTTTTCCAGCACCGCGACATTGGTGATGCCATGTTCCTTGGCGAGATAGTAGGCGGTTGCCAGCCCATGACCACCGCCACCGATGATGATGACATCATAGGACGCCTTCGGATCCGGCTTGCGCCAGGCCGGCTTCCAGTCTTTGTTTCCCTTGAGCGCATTCGCGAGCAGCGAAAAGGCCGAGTACTCTGCCATCAGTGTCATCCGGTTCGGGCGATGCGGCAGACTATAGAGCAGGCCGCATCCGCAAAGCCAATATTGCGCCATTGCCTTTCGACTGGCCGACGCCTGGGGCAATGATCGAATGGGATCAGCGATCGGATGAGGCCGGCGATCGGACGCGATGGCTTGCCCCATGATATGGCCGTCTTTATCAAGGACAGGCTTTCAAATTGCCTTTGCCGCCCATGAGTCGCCAACAAATCATGCTTTTTCGATTGCTTCGCCTCATTTTGATCCTCGCGCTTGTTGTCTCGGCGCCGCCTCCGTTTGACGCGATGGCGCAAGCGCTTGGTCAGGGCGCTGCCGGATTGATCACCGATCAGCAGAAAGTCATCCAGGGCCTGACGGCCAAGACTGACGACCTCGAGAAGAAGATCCAGGAGAACGGTGAGGACGATGCCTCACTCGTTGATATCCGTCTGCAACTGGAGGACATGTCGCGGGCGGCACTCACCAGTGCGCTGGCGTTTCGTTCGCGTCTCACCGACATCAACAATCGGATCGAGACGCTAGGCCCGCCGCCAGCGGCGGGGCAGCCGCAGGAGCCCGACATTGTGACCGGCGAACGCCAGGCGCTGGCGTCGGAAAAGGCCGAGATCAACGCAGTCGTCGCCAGCGCGCAGAACCTGTCGATCCGCATCAGCGGGCTGATCGACAAGATCGGCAACATGCGCAGCGCGCTGTTCCGCAACCTTTTGACCAAGCGCTACGTGCTGTCCGATGCCCTGAGCCCGGAGGTCTTCTCGGACGCCACGGACGAATACGCCAACCTGTACAAGGCAGTTGCGTCCTGGCTGAGCTTTGCCTTCAAGTTCAAATTCAAGGCCATCCTGGCAGCGACCTTCGTGGCGCTCGGCTTGGCGCTGGTGCTGCTGGTCGGTGGCAGGCGCCTGTTCGGGCGGGTGTTCGAAGCCGATCCGACGGTCGAGGAACCATCCTATCTCAGCCGTCTGTCGGTGGCGTTCTGGTCGACCTTGCTGCCGTCGCTGGCGGTCGGCGTGTTCCTGGCCTCCACGGTGTTCTTTTTCAACTATTACAATGTGTTGCGCGGCGACATCGGCGTCTTCCTGAATGCGTTGGCGGCCGTCATCGCGGTGGTGTTCTGCGTCAACCGGCTGACCAATGCGGCGCTCGAGCCGCGGCTGCCGAACTGGCGGCTCATTCCCGTCGAAACCGGCCCGGCGCGGTGGCTGGTCCGGCTGACCACCGCCATGGCCGTGGTCATCGGCGTCAACTATTTCCTGTCGATCGTCAACGACAAGATGGGCTCGCCGCTGTCGCTGACCATCGCCCGCAGTTTCGGCTCCACCATCATCGTTGGCGTCATCCTGATCCTGATGGCGATGCTGAGGCCGTTCAAGGCGCATGACGGAAGCTGGCGGCCGTGGCCGGCATGGCTGCGCTACACATCGCTTGCGCTTGGCCTGTTCACCATCGTTGCGGCGCTGCTCGGCTATATCGGCCTTGCCCTGTTCGTTGCAATACAGGTCGTTGTTACCGGCACCGCCCTGATCACCGCCTATATCGGTTTCCTGTCGGCGCGGGCGATCGGCGAGGAGGGCGCGTTCGCCGACACGTCCGTCGGACGCTGGCTGTCGGCCAATTCGAGTTACGAAGACGCCGCCCTCGATCAGCTCGGCCTCGTCGTCAGCGTCGCCATCAATCTGATGATCGTGCTGGTGTTCCTGCCGCTGATCCTGTTGATGTGGGGCTTCCAGCCCGGCGACATCGAGGCCTGGGCCTACAAGCTGGCAACCGGGATCACCATCGGCTCGGTGACGATCTCGGTCACCGGCATTCTTTCGGGCATCGTCGTCTTCATCATCGGCTATTTCCTGACGCGCTGGTTCCAGGGCTGGCTCGACGGGTCGGTGATGGCGCGCGGCAAGGTCGATACCGGAGTGCGCAACTCGATCCGGCTGGCGGTCGGTTATGCCGGTGTCGCGCTGGCGGCACTGGTCGGCATATCGGCGGCGGGCATCGACCTGTCCAGTCTTGCGCTGGTTGCCGGTGCTCTTTCCCTCGGTATCGGCTTTGGCTTGCAGAATGTGGTGTCCAATTTCGTCTCCGGCCTGATCCTTTTGGCCGAGCGGCCATTCAAAGTCGGCGACTGGATCGTCGCCGGCGATGTCAGCGGTACCGTCAAGAAGATCAGCGTGCGCGCCACCGAGATCGAGACCTTCCAGCGGCAGTCGGTGATCCTGCCCAATTCGAACCTGATCAACAATGCCGTAGGCAACTGGACGCATCGCAACAAGCTCGGCCGCGTCGACATCAAGGTCGGCGTCGCCTATGGCAGCGACGTCAAACAGGTTCACGCCATCCTGCTGGACATCGCCCGCAGCCACCCGCTGGTGCTGAAGAACCCGGAACCTTTCGTTCTGTTTTCCAATTTTGGCGCGGCCGCACTCGAGTTCGAGATCCGCGTGTTCCTGGCCGATGTGATGAACGGCAATATCGCGCAGAACGACATCCGTTTTGCCGTGCTCGAGAAATTCAGCGGCGAGCACATCGAGATTCCCTCGACGCCGCGCGCCGTCGTCGAGGTCCACAAGCCCAAGGCCTGGCCGACCGACGACGACAAGATCGAGGCCGATTTCGTTGAACAGGAGGAGGCCAAGGTGGAGGCCACTGCAGCGGCGAAGCGGCTCGCCAAATCGGGACGCAAGGTGCGCAAGCCAGATCCCGACTAGGTTGTCCTGATAGTCAGCAGCGCCCGCTCGTAACCCTCCAAAGCCAATTGCGGCATGAATGCGGCATTCAGTTGCGGTTCAGCTTCCATCTCATATAAGCTCCCATGCAAAGGCAAGAATGCCTTGCGAAATGCAACAGAGGCGGTGGGAACACCGATATTGCAACATGTGGAAGTCTCTCGTCGCTGCCGTCGCCCTGGCCGCCGCCATCGGCTCGACTCATGCCGCCAGCGCGGTCAACAAGGACGCCGAGACCCGCACGCTGATCGTGACCGAGGGCGGCAGCAAATCTGACCTTGCGCTGGCCGCTGGCGAAACCGTTGAATTCTGCCCGAACGGCTGCTTCGTCACCTTGCCCAATGGCGACCTCGAAGCTCTCACCGGCTCGGAAACGGTTGAGATCTCGGGCGGCGTCGCCCGCATCAAGTAATTCCAACGGCATGACTGGAAAGGCCGGGCATTTGCCCGGCCTTTTATTGTTTCCGGCCATTGCTGCTTAACGATGACAGGGGAAATACCGCGGCACGAAGCGGCCCACACCGGGCGTTTTAACGTTCGCTATGCCGTTCCCCGCTATACCAGCTTCAAGACGCCGAAACGCGGCGCGCATCGAGTTTCCGGTTTTCCGGATCACACGCTGGCAGGGCAGGACAGACATGGACGCGCGGTCGGACAGGAACGCAATACCGCTTGCGGTCGATCTCGACGGCACGCTGCTCGCGACCGACCTGTTGTGGGAAGGGCTGTTCATCCTTCTCAAGAAGAACCCGCTCTATATCTTCCTCATACCTTTCTGGGCCGCTGGCGGGCCGGCCCGGTTGAAACAGGCGATCGCCCAACGCATCGACATCGATCCGGCCTCGCTGCCCTATCGCGAGGTGCTGCTTCGCCGCCTCCGGACCGAGCACGCCGAGGGCCGCAAGATCGTGCTGGCGACCGGCACGCCGCGCAAGTTCGCCGACGCCATCGCTGCCCATCTCGGCATTTTCGACCAGGTGCTGGCCACAGACGGTCCCGACAATCTCACCTCCGGCAAGAAGCGCGCCTCACTGATCGCGGCCTATGGCGATGGCGGCTTCGACTATGCCGGCAACAGTCGCCATGACCTCCCGGTCTTCGACGCGGCGCGCACGGCAATCGTCGTGGCGCCCGACCGTCATGCCTCGCGCTGGCAGGCTGCACATGGCGCCGAAGCGATGCCAGTGCCGAAGCCGACGTTGCGGACTGTCGTCAAGATGCTGCGCGTGCATCAGTGGCTGAAGAACTCGCTGATCGCCGTGCCGATGGTGCTCTCGCATGAATATTTCAACACCAACATGATCTGGCAATGCCTGGTGGCGTTCGTCTCGTTCAGCGCGGTGGCGTCGGCCATTTACATCCTCAACGATTTCTTCGATCTCGCGCTCGACCGCAAGCACGCCACCAAGCGCAACAGGCCGTTCGCCAGCGGTGCGCTGTCGATCCCGTTCGGGCTTGGCGCGATCGCGGTGCTTCTGGCGATCGGCATCGGCACCGGCGCCCTGATATCGCTCGAATTCCTGGCGGTGCTCGGCGGCTATATGGTGGTCACGACGGCCTATTCGCTGTCGTTCAAGCGCATGCTCCTGGTCGACGTGCTGACGCTTGCCGGCCTCTACACGATCCGCGTCCTGGCGGGTGCGGCCGCGACCGGTGTCGACGTCTCGTTCTGGTTACTCGCCTTCTCGATCTTCTTCTTCCTGTCGCTGGCGCTGGTGAAGCGCTTCGTCGAACTGCGCACCACCGCCATCCCACCCGGCGAGCGCATTGCCGGCCGCGGCTATCGCACCGAAGATCAGGAGATCGTCGCCCAGGCCGGCATGGCTTCGGCCTTCTCCTCGGCACTGGTGCTGGCGCTCTACATGGACAGCGTCGCGGTGCGTGAGCTCTATCCGCATCCATGGCTGATCTGGCCGCTGGCGCCGATCGTGCTTTATCTCACCATGCGCGTGTGGATCCTGGCGCGCCGCGACGAGATGCATGACGACCCGGTCGTCTTCATCATCCGCGACTGGCGCAGCCAGATCGTGGTGCTGATCGGCGCGGTGATGCTGGTCATCGGGGGCTGGTAGGCGTGGTTGCCGAACGCTTCCCAAGCTTTGGCCTTGCCACGCCGCCGGCGCCCCGCGCGATCGGTGCCGACGATGGCATTGCGCTGCTGAAGGGCGGTCAGGCGAAACCGGCGTCGCTGCTCGCCTATGGCAACGGCCGCTCCTATGGCGATTCCTGCCAGAACGAGACCGGCACCGTCGTCGATATGCGGCCGCTGAACCGGATCCACGCCTTCAATGCCGAGACAGGCCTGCTCGAGGCGGATGCCGGCGTGCTGTTGTCCGACATCATCGCATACGCTGCGCCCTACGGCTTCTTCCCGGCGGTTGTTCCGGGCACCCAATTCGTCACCCTCGGTGGCGCCATCGCCAATGACGTGCATGGCAAGAACCATCATCGGCGCGGCACGTTCGGCTGCCATGTCGCGACCTTGACGCTGCTGAGGTCCGACGGAAGGACCCGTCGCTGTTCGGCGACCGACAATGCCCGGCTGTTTCGGGCGACGATCGGTGGCATGGGGCTGACCGGCCTCATCCTGTCGGCCTCGATCCGGTTGATGCGGGTGCCTTCGCTCGACATTGTCGAGACGGCGACGCCGTTTCGCGATCTCGGCGAATTTTTCGGGCTAGCCGAGGCGGCGGACCAGGCCAATGAATACGCGGTCGCCTGGATCGACCAGCTGGCCGGCGGCCGCAACAGCGGCCGTGGCCTGCTGTTCACCGGCAATCATGCCGAGCACGGCTCGCACGCCGCCTCGCGCGCCGGCGGCAATCTCTCGGTGCCGGTCCAGCCGCCGTTCAATGTCCTCAACCGGCCGTTCCTGACCGCCTTCAATGCCGCCTACCGGTGGAAGAAGGGGCGGACGACGGCGCCGCGCCAGGTCGGTTACCAGGGTTTTTTCTTTCCGCTCGACGGTGTGCGCGACTGGAACCGGCTTTACGGACCGAAAGGGCTTTTCCAGCACCAGAGCGTGGTGCCGGAAGAGACGGCGAGCGAGGCGGTGCCGGCGCTGCTGGCGGCTGCAAGGCGGGCCGGGCAGGGGTCGTTCCTCACGGTGCTGAAGCGGTTTGGCTCTATCCGCTCGCCGGCACTGCTGTCGTTCCCGTGTCCCGGCTACACGCTGACGCTGGATTTCCCCAATAGGGGGGCGGCGACGCTGGCGCTGCTGCGGGAGCTCGATCGCATCACGATCGAGGCCGGCGGCGGGGTCAATCCCTACAAGGATGCCCGCATGGGTGCCGACATCTTCGCCTCGTCCTTTCCCGAATGGCCACGCCTGGAGGGGCTCCGCGATCCCGCCTTCATGTCGAGTTTCTGGGCGCGGACGGCAAAGAAGCTCGACATGCGGCACGGTGCCGTCGAGGCTGCGGAATAGGTAAAATTTGAAGTAAGTTTGGTTGGCGTATCGCTAACTCTACAGTTCATTCAAAACATTCTTGTGGCTTCACGAAATGTTTGCGGGTTTGTAATAGGAAGCGTGAAGGGGTGGTTGGGAACACATGAAATACATCGTCTTCATTCTCTTTACGGTCATGACCAATGCTGCTGCGCAGCTGATGCTGAAGCAAGGCATGATGTCGCTCGGGCCGATCTCGTTCGAGGGCGTCAATCCCCTGGTCAAGCTGTTGCAGATCGTCTTCAGCCCCTGGGTGTTCCTCGGCCTGTGCACCTTTGTCATCTCGATGGCCTCGCACCTCTATGTGCTGTCCAAGGTCGAGCTTTCCTTCGCCTATCCGTTCCTCAGCCTCGCTTATGTCGCCGTCGCGATCTTCGCCTATTTCGTCTTCCGCGAGGATCTCAATGGCTGGCGCATCGCCGGCATCGCCTGCATCTGCGTCGGCACGGTGCTGATTGCCCAGAGTGGGCGCGGGCATGACGAGGAAACGGCTTCTCTTTCGTCAGACAAGATTCACAGCGAGATTATTCGATGAGACATGTGATTTTCGGCGGCGACGGCTTCGTCGGCCGCCACCTTGCCCCGAAACTTGTGGCCGATGGTGAAGAGGTTGTCGTCGCCGACATCGCCAGGAGCGACCTGCCGCATTACCGCAACGTCAGCTTCATTAAGTGCGACGTCACCGATCCGACCTCGGTCGCCGCGGTTGGGCTCAAGGCCGACGACATGGTCTACAACCTGTCGGCCAAGATGCTGTCGCCGATCCAGGTGCGCGCCAAGCGGCACGATTTCTTCTTTCCGGTCAATTTCCATGGCACCGAGCACATCATGCAAGCCATGGACAAGGCCGGCGCGCCCAAGCTCGTCCACTACACGACCGACATGATCTACGGCCACACGGTGACCCAGCCGATGACCGAGGAGCATCCGGTGGCGCCGCTTGGCGAATATGGCTGGTCGAAGCAGAAGACAGAGGAACTGGCGGCCGAATGGCGCAAGCGCGGCATGTCGATCTCGCTGTTTCGCCCGCGCCTGATCATTGGCCCCGGCCGGCTCGGTATTCTCGAAAAGCTGTTCAAGCTGATCGACTGGAATTTTCCGGTGCCGATGATCGGCTCGGGCAGGAACCCCTACCAGTTCATCTCGGTGTTCGACTGCGCCGAGGCGGCGCGTGCCGCCTGGAAGGCCGGGGTGCCGAACGAGGCCTATAATCTCGGCTCGCTCAGCCCGCCGCCGGTGAAGAAGCTGCTCGGCGACCTGATCAGGCATGCTGGTTCGAAATCGATCCTGATCCCGACGCCGGGCTGGGCGGTGAAGCGCACGCTCGACCTGCTTGACCTCTTGAACATGCCGATCATGGATCCGGAGCAGTATCTGATCGCCGACGAGGAATGCGTGCTCGATGTCTCCAAGGCCGAGCGCCAGCTCGGCTGGGTGCCGCAATACCGCGACGAGGACATGCTGATCGCTGCCTACAGCGAGTACCGTGCCAAGAAGGCCGGTCACGCCGTCGCCACCAAACAAGTGCCCGCCGAATAGCGGGCTCGCAAAACAGCTTTCGTTGCGCACGATCCTGGTCATGCGCGCAGACAGGAGATTGAAATGACCGTCATGGCCAAGCCCGAACAGACCAGCGCGCGCACCATGGTCAGCGCGCCGGCGCTGTCGCCCGTCACCATCGCCAAGCCCGACCTGATCAGCGTCGAGCAGGCTAAGGCGATGGACGTCGCCCGCATGACCGACCTGTTCAAGGCGCATCTCAATCCCGGCCAGCTGCATTTCATGAAGCTGCTCGGCTTCCACAAGATCAAGATCGAGCGCGCCGACGGCATGTTCTACATCGACCAGAACGGCCGCAAGATCCTCGATTTCTTCGGCGGCTTCGGTTCGCTGGCGTTCGGCCACAACCATCCGCGCATCCTGGAAGCGCGGAAAAAATTCCAGGAAGAGAAGCGCCAGGAAATCGCCATTGCCTTCATGTCGCAATATGCGGCGGCACTTGCGCACAACATCGCCAAATGCTCGCCAGGCGATCTCGACATGGTGTTCCTCGGCTCGTCGGGCTCGGAAGCGATGGAAGCGGCGGTGAAGCTCGCCGAGCGCGCCGCCGGCCCGAAGCGGCCGAAAATCGTCTATGCCGAGAATTCGTTCCACGGCAAGACCAAGGGTGTGCTGGGCATCACCGACGGCCAGCTCTACCGCGCCGACTTCAAGATGGCGCAGAATACGGTCCGCATTCCGTTTGCTGACATCGAAGCGGTCGAGCGCCTTTTCCGCTCCGATCCGGAGGTCGGCGTCATCGTGCTTGAAACCATCCAGGGCGGCGGCGGCATCATCCAGGCGCCGGCCGAATACTGGCAGAAGCTGCGCGCGCTGTGCGACCAGTATGGCGTGCTGTGGGTCGCCGACGAAGTGCAGTGCGGCTATGGCCGCTCGGGCCGCTTCTATGCCTTCGAACACTACGGTGTCATTCCGGACGTGACGGCGCTGGCCAAGTCGCTCGGCGCCGGCAAGGCGGCGGTCGGCGCGATGATCGCGCGGCGCGAGGTCTATATGAAGGCCTATGGCACGCCGAAGACGGCGATGATCCATGCCATGGCGACCTTCGGCGGCATGGGCGAGGCCTGCGTCACCTCGATCGAGGGGCTCAACGTGCTCTATGACGAGGGGCTGATCGACAACGCCGCCGTCACCGGGGATTACCTGCTGCAGCGGCTGCAGGTGCTCAAGGACAAATACCCGAAGATCATCAAGGATGTGCGCGGCAGGGGGTTCATGGTCGGGCTGGAGTTCCACGACTTCTCGCAGACCTTGCCGATGGTGCTGCGGCCGATCGTCAGCGTGCTCGACGACAAGCTGAAGGGGTCGCTGTCTGGCTTCGTCGGGGCGTTGCTGTTGCGCGACTACGACGTGCTCGTCGCCTTCACCGAATACAACCGCAACGTCATCCGGCTCGAGCCGCCGCTGATCTGCCAGCGTGAGCATGTCGACCGCTTCGTCGATGCCTTCGACAGCCTGCTGTCGCGCGGCATCGTGTCGATCGTCAAGGATTTCGTCAAAAGCCAAGTCCGTTAAAGCAAAGCTCGCCGAGCAAGATCATGCTGACCAAGTCTCCTGCAGCGAAAAACCCACTCGACCGGCTCACCGAGGCCGGTCTGGCGTGGGGCGAGGGGACCTATGCACGGCTGGCGGCACCCATCGGCGCGGCGGCTTTCGCGCTCTACATCCTGTTGACGGCGTTCACGGCATGGGTGATGCCGGACGCCAACTGGGACATGCTGCCCTATCTCGCCATCGCCGAGGAAGGCACCTATCCCGATCCACAGGCGCTGCATGACTATGCCTACAGCACCGTCAAGGCCGGCGTGTCGGCGGGCGACTACAAGGCGCTGACCGACGATGACGGCGGCTTCCGCAGCCATATGACGGAGAATGCCGCCGACTTTCATTCGCTGCTTGGCATGTACCGGATCAAGTTCCTCTATGCCGAGATCCTGTCGACGATGAGTTCGGTGATGTCGCCGGTCGAGGCGATGCGGCTCGTCTCGGTGCTTTTCGTGCTGCTGTTCGGCGCGATCGCGCTGCTCTGGCTGCGCTCGGAGCGGGCACTGGCGTTGGCGCCTGTGGTCGGCGCGGTGCTGATCATGGCCGACTTCGGCGACGTGGCGCGCGCTTCGACGCCTGACCTGCTGTGCTCGGCGCTGTTCCTCGGCGGGCTCTACGCCTATGTCCGCGGCCGTGAGGCGGCAACGGCGATCCTGCTCTTCCTTGCCTTCATGGCGCGGCCGGACAACATTGTTTTCCTTGCAATTTTCGCCGTGCTTCTGGTCACTCTCCGGCAGAAGGCGTGGGGCGCGCTGGCCGGCTTTGCCGCGTCCTTCGTCGCCTATTTCGCCATTTCGCACTGGGCGCATCATCCCGGCTGGTGGCCGCATCTGTGGTTCTCCAGCATCGAGCAGCATTACAATATGGATGGGTTCGAGCCGGCGTTCTCGGTCACCGCCTATCTCAGGGCGTTTGCTACATCACTGCTGCGCGCCGTCAGCCTGAACAGCTGGGTCGGCGTGTCGGTGCTGGCGCTGGCCGGTTGGTATGCGGCCGGCCGCGCCGGCTTCCGCCTCGACCGCCGCGCCGGCATATTGTTTGCGGCGCTGGTGCTCGGCGTGCTGGCGAAATTCGCGGTCTTCCCGATCCACGACACCCGCATCTACTTCCCCAATCTGATCCCGCCGTTCCTGTTGCTGGCGACGCCGCTGATGGCGCTGTGGGCGACAGTGGCCCATGGCCAGCATCGCGCCGCCCTGCACGTCATTCCCGGAGACAAGTCATGAGTTCCGTATCCAACCTGGCGCGCATTGCCCTTTCGCTCGGCCTTCCCACAGGCGTTCTCGATCGCGGGCCGTCGCTGCGCGGCACGAAGTTCCTGGCCAAGGCGGCGCTGAAGGCGCGCTTTGGTGGAGCGGGGCGACCGTTCCAGATGGTCAATGTCGGCGCCTGCGACGGCGCGCTGTTCGATGACGTCACGCCGTGGCTGCACCGCATAGCTGGCGCACGCGCCATGCTGGTCGAGCCGATCCCGTACAATCAGAAGCGGCTGCGCGCCAACTATCCCGACACGAGCCGGTTCATCATCGAGCCGGTGGCGGTGACGAAGAGCAAGGGCACGATCACCGTCCACACCTTCGATGCCGCCGCACTTGAGGCAGGCACATTGCCGATCGAGTTCATCGGCTGCTCGTCGGTCACCGACACCAATCTGATGTCGGGCAAGAATGCCTGGGGCGAGGCCGACGCCAATTTCAACAAGTTCGCGCCGCATCTGAGGGACATCGAGGTGCCGTCGGAGACTTTGCAGACGCTGCTCGACCGCAACGGCATCAGCCATATCGACGCCTTCCTCGTCGATTGCGAGGGCGCCGACTGGATCGTGTTCGAACAACTCGACCTCCAGCGTTATCGCCCAGGCATGATCAAGGTCGAGGTCGGTGCTCTGCCGGCCGCCGAGATCGGCCAGGTCGTGGTCAAGCTGAAGACATCAGGATACCAGGTCGGCTTCCAGGCCGAGGATATCTGGGCCTTCGCCTGAGCTGATCTTTCGATCGAAAAGAGAACCGCCCAAGGCGCCCGATGTGAACCATTCGGCCGTCTGGTCGCTCGGCTTTTTGCCAATGTCGCAAACAGGCTTCATCAGGCCCACCGCTCCGCCCTATAGTCCGCCCGCTTTATCACTTTGGAGTCGCGGGCAATGGCAGAGTTTCCGAAAAAGGCGAAGGTCGTCATCGTCGGCCTGGGCGGTATTGTCGGCGCATCGATCGCCCATCATCTGATCGAACGCGGCTGGGACGATATTGTCGGCATCGACAAGTCCGGCATCCCGACCGACATCGGCTCGACGGCGCACGCCTCCGACTTCTGCTACACCACCAGCCACGATTTCCTGTCGTGCTGGACGACGCTCTACTCCATCGATTTCTACGAGAAGATGGGCCACTACGCGCGCATCGGCGGCCTCGAAGTGGCCCGCGTCGGCGACGACAGCCGCATGGAAGAGATCAAGCGCAAGATCGCCTCGGCCAAAGCTTTCGGCACGCGCGCCCGCCTGATCGAACCCGCCGAGATCAAGCAGAAATTTCCGCTGATCGAAGAAGGGATGGTACAGGGCGGCCTGTGGGATCCAGACGCCGGTCTGGTGATCCCGCGCTCGCAGACTGTCGCCGGCAAGCTGGTCGACCAGGCGGAAGCCTCCGGCAAGCTCAAGTCCTTCGCCAACACACCGGCCAGGTCACTCATAGTCAAGGACGGCCGCATCACCGGTGTGGTGACCGACCGCGGCACCATCGAGGCCGATTACGTGGTCGTCTGCGCCGGCATTTGGGGTCGACTGATCGCCGAGATGGTCGGCGAAGACCTGCCGGTCATGCCTATCGACCATCCGCTCACCTTCTTCGGCCCGTACAACGAGTTCGCCGGCACCGGCAAGGAGATCGGCTGGCCGCTGCTGCGCGACCAGGGCAACTCGGCCTATATGCGCGACACCGGCGACCCCAAGACGGCCGAGGGCGGGCAGATCGAATGGGGTTACTACGAAGAGACCAATCCGCGCCTTTGCCATCCGCGCGATCTCCTCGAAAAGCATGAAGCGCGGCTCTCGCCTTCGCAGCGCGACCTCGACATGGAGCAGATCCTGGGGCCGCTCGAGCGCGCCATGGAACTGACGCCGATCCTGGGTGAACTTGGCTACAACGAGAGCCATTCCTTCAACGGTCTTCTGCAAGTGACGGCGGATGGCGGCCCTTCGATGGGCGAAAGCCAGAAGGTCAGGGGCCTGTGGTATGCCGTCGCCATCTGGGTCAAGGACGGGCCTGGCATGGGCAAGCTGATCGGCGACTGGATGACGGACGGCCGCACGTCGATCGACCATCACGCCATCGACTATGCGCGCTTCTATCCGCACCAGACGAAGGAGCAGTTCATCTGGGATCGCTGCACCGAGACGGCGATGAAGGTCTACAATCCGGCGGTGCATCCGCGCGAACCGTTCTCGAAGGGTCGCAACATCCGACGCTCGCCGTTCTGGGAGCGCGAGAAGGAACTCGGCGGCTATTTCATGGAACTGGGCGGCTGGGAGCGCGCCCATGGCTACGCCGCTAACGAGCATCTCTTGGAGAAATTCGGCAACCGCGTGCCTTTGCGTGAGAACGAGTGGGACAACCGCCATTTCTGGCGCGTCTCCAATGCCGAACACCTCGCCATGAGTGAGGATTGCGGCATCGTCAACCTGTCGCACTTCGCCATGTACGATATCGAAGGTCCCGACCATGTCGCGCTGCTGGAGTGGCTGTGCGCGGCCAAGATCGGTGGCGACAACAACATCGGCAAGGGCATCTACACCCACTTCCTCGACGAGGAAGGCATGGTGCGCGCCGACTTTACCGTCATCCGCATGGCCGACCGCTGTCGTTTGATCGACGGGGCGGATGCCGGCCCGCGCGACTTCCAGTACTTGCGCCGCACGGCGCAGGACAAAGGTTTCGATGTCACCATCACCGATGTGACCGAGAAATTCGTTACCGTCGGCATCTGGGGTCCGAACGCGCGCGCGACCTTGCAGAAGGTGGTCGAGACTCCGGACGGGCTCTCGATTGAAAACTTCCCGTTCGCGGCGATCAAGCCGGTCAGGATCGGCGGCAAGGATGTCACGGCTTTCCGCATCTCCTATGTCGGCGAGCAGGGTTGGGAACTGCATATGCGCTACGAGGACGGCCTGGCAGTCTGGGATGCCTTGCGTTCGACCGGCGTGATGCCCTTTGGCGTCGAGACCTATGCCAACACCCGCCGCATGGAAAAGAGCCTGCGCCTGCAGAACGCCGACCTTCTGACCGAGTACAACCTGCTCGAAGCCGATCTGGCCCGTCCGAAGGTCAAGGAGAACGACTTTTGCGGCAAGGCGAAGCACGTTGAATACCGCGCCCGCGAGCACCAGCCGGCCATGCTGTGCACGCTGGTGATGACCGAGAATGTCGATGCGAAAGGCGTTGCCCGCTATCCCGTCGGCACGATGCCGGTGATGGACCCGAAGACGGGCGAAACGCTGGTCGACGAACTCGGCCGCCGGTCGTTCACGACGTCGATGGCCTATGGGCCCACCATCGGCAAGAACATCGGTCTTGCGTATCTGCCGTGGGCGTATGCCCAGGAAGGCCGCAAGCTCTCCATCGAGTATTTCGGTGAGACCTACCCGGTCGAAATCGCGGCGGTCGGCTACAAGCCGCTCTACGACCCGGAAAATATCAAGCCGCGCAGCTGAGTGCTCGCAGGGCGCGAAACAGCGTGATGCAAAGCCCGGCTCATGGCCGGGCTTTTCTCTTTTTAAACGGGCGATTCTCGCTTACCCTTGCGGCATGTCTGCTTTTTCTTGTGCAAGACATTTCCTCTCGGGCGGTGCAGCGCTGGCGCTGTTCTGGCTGACGCCGGTGTGCCTCGCCGACGAACAGGTCGATGTCGAGCTGGTGCTGGCCGTCGATGTTTCGCTGTCGATGTCGCCGGATGAACTCGAAATCCAGCGTCACGGCTACGCAGCGGCGCTGACGCACGACAACGTGCTGCAGGCCATTGCCGATGGTGCCCACGGCAAGATCGCCGTCACCTATGTCGAATGGGCCGGCACCACCTGGCAGCGCGTGATCGTGCCGTGGACGGTGATCGCCAGCCGTGCCGACGCGGAGCGGGTGGTCGCGCAATTGTCCGCCCAGCCGCCTGGCAGCGCGCGGCGTACCTCGATTTCCGGCGCGCTGGAATTCGGCTACGATCTTTTCGCCGAAAGCGGCTACCAGGGGACGAAGCGGGTCATCGACATTTCGGGTGACGGCCCCAACAACCAGGGCGCGCCGGTCAATCTCACCCGCGACGACCTGATCAAGCAAGGCATCGTCATCAACGGCCTGCCACTGATGACCCGGGGCGGCTTTTCCGGCGCCTACGACGTCAACAATCTCGATCGCTACTACAGCGACTGCGTCATCGGCGGCCCTGGTGCCTTCATGATCCCGGTCAACGACTGGACGCAATTTCCCGAGGCCATCCGCCGCAAGCTGGTGCTGGAGCTTGCCGGTCCGGCCTCGCCGCAATGGGCGGCGGAAGAAGCCGCGCATCCGCCTGTTGTATTGGCGCAGGACAAGCCCGCCAGCGACTGCCTGGTCGGCGAGAAAATGTGGCGCAACCGCAGCTGGATGTTCGACAGCCGCTAGGCTTGCCTCTCCGGCAGCCGCCAGGTTTGCCTCTCCGGCCAAAGCAATGGCAAACTTGCGAGAACGCGCGATCCCGCGGCGGGCGCCGCGGTTAGAACCGAGGAAACACCAGATGAAACGTCTTGCCATCCTGACTGCCGTCGCGTCCGTGCTTTGTGCCGATGGCGCCAGCGCCCAATATGTCGATGAGCCCGCCTGCATCATGTTCGAGCACGCCAATTTTCGCGGGCGGTCTATCGGAATGGGGCCTGAGGATTCCGTGAACTTTCGCGGCGGTCAGTTCTGGAACGACCGCGTGTCGTCGGTGATCGTTCGCCGTGGCTGCACGCTCATTGCCTATGAGGACTCGCGACTGGAAGGCCGTTCGATCGAGATCAGGCGCAGGATCCGCAATTTCGGTGGCAGCGAGTGGAACGACCGCATCTCGTCGGCGGAGTGTTATTGCGACGACTATTGAAGCGATGCCGGATTTCTGGCGGCCAGTGCCGTTTCGCCGGCCGGCCGCCCGGCTGACCGAAGATATCCGCGTCGAAGCGATGCGCACTGCACAGACGCAGCCGGCGTAGCTTCCCAAATCTATCGGATCAAGCGGCCAGCAGCTGCTTGCGGTCGACGCGTTCCTGCTGCGGCGAGCGGGCGTAGAGCTCTCGGTAGCATTTCGAGAAATGCGAGGCCGAGACGAAGCCGCAGGCAACCGCGACCTCGACCACCGGCATCGACGACTGGATCAGCAGATGCCGGGCGCGGTCGAGCCGGATTTCCAGATAGTAGCGGGCAGGGGAGCGTCCCATCTCGGTGCGGAACAGCCGCTCGATCTGGCGGCGCGACAGGTCGACATGGTCGGCGATCTCGATCAGCGACAGCGGCTCGGACAGGTTCGCCTCCATCAGCTCGATGATGGTCAGCACTTTCGAGTTCTGGACGCCGAGGCGGGCGCGCAGCGGCAGGCGCTGGCGGTCGGTCGGGCTGCGCACGCGGTCGGTCAGCACCTGCTCGCAGACGCGGTTGACGAGGTTCTCGTCGAAATCGTCGCCGATCAGCTTCAGCATCATGTCGAGTGCGGCGGTGCCGCCGGCGCAGGTGTAGATGTTCTGGTCGATTTCGAACAGGTCGGCGAAGACATTGGCCTTCGGATACGCCTCGGAAAAGCCCGGCAGGTTTTCCCAGTGGATGGCGCAGCGCTTGTTGGACAGCAGGCCGGCGGCGGCAAGGATATGCGCGCCGGTGCAGAGGCCGCCGACGGCGACGCCGCGATTGTACTCCTCGCGCAGCCAGGCGAAGGCCGACTTGTTTTGATAGCGCTCGACATTGATGCCGCTGCAGACGATGGCCATGTTCGGCCGGTCAGGGCCTGCCATCTTCTTGCGCTCTTCCTCCAGCGAGGTGTTGACCGCGCATTCGACCCCGTTCGAGGCACGCACCGGCTTGCCGTCGATGCTGGCGAGACGCCAGCGATAGGCCTCATAGCCGAGCATGCGGTTGGCCGAGCGCAGCGGGTCGAGTGCGGTCGCAAAAGCGATCATGGTGAAATCGGGGACAAGGAAGAATACAAACGATCGCTTGATCGGATGCTTAACGGCGTTCAAAGGAACCTCACACAGCCATGGCGCGAACAGGATGTCGCGAATAGCATAGCGACATCAGGAAAAACCATGTCTGTCAATCGGCTACGCTGCCAGGACGAGATTAAATTTGCGACACGGGTCGCAAATGGGCAATCGGCGTGCAGCGAGGCCTGGAAGCAGCACCCAACTGTTCAAGGGACAGGCAAATTGCGCCTTGTGGCAGAACAAAAACGCCGCCTTGGCTGGAGCCAGGCGGCGTTACAGTTTTAAAGCAGCGGCAGGGAAGCGCTGCTTGCAAAAAAAGTTCAGGCGACGAAGCCGAGGCGCGCCGCAGCCATCGCGCCGGTCTGGCCGGGCATGGTGTTGGCGAGGCGCTGACGCTCGAGAGCGGTGGTCAGGTTCATTTCGCGGCGGGCGAAGAGGCGGGCAAAAAGCTTCATGATCATCTCCATTCGGTTGCTCAGACGGGTCGCCTTCGCTTGATGGAGTGGGGCAGCTCGTTTGCTGGCGCTGATATAGGCTTGTGCTGCGTAAAACTAAATCGCAAAAGCGAAGCGCTTGATATGAAATGCGACACCGATTGCGACAATTTTGGGCAAGATGCCAGAAATTTACGATTATTTACAAGGCACTAATTGGGGAAGTGGGTCGCTATGCGGCTTGCTCATATGCGTCATGCGCTGGCGACATGGCTTCAAAAGTCATTTGAATACAAATAAAACAGAGAAGGCCTGCCGGGCGGGCTGCGCGGCAGGCCTTCAGCACTTGCTACACACGATCTACTTTGCTCCAGCCCAGGATCCGACGCCATTGCGAAGACCGGTCTTGGTGTCTGCAGCTTCAGGCCAGCCGATATCCTTCTGCAATTCGATCGGCAGGGAGTGGATGGCGCGTTCGGTCTGGTAGCGGGCGCGGGCGGCGCTGAATTCGGTCGCGATCCGACCGATGGACGACAGGATAGACATTTCATTCTCCTTTGGTGGCGGGGCGGAACAGTCCGACCCTGGATGTGAGGCGTTGCACGCGGCGTGTTTCAACCCCATTTCATGTCGATTGCAGGTTTGTCTCGTGGCCGTTTCGGGGCCACTTCCAATGCGTCCTGCCTCGATGGTGTTGACTATCCTCCCAATCTGATGTTCAATCAAACGAAATGGAATGATGCTTTGTATCAGAAAAATTGAAGGTCAATTCCCATGAACGCCCCGCTCAATCATCCACTGCCACTGCTCGATCTCGACGTTTTGCGCACTTTCGTGGCGATTGCAGAGACCGGCAGCTTCACCACCGCCGCCAATGCCGTGTTCCGCACGCCGTCGGCTGTCTCCATGCAGATCAAGAAGCTGGAGGACATTCTTGGCCGCTCGGTGTTCGCGCGCGACGCCCGCTCGGTGTCGCTGACCACGGATGGCGAAATGCTGCTCGGCTATGCCCGCAGGCTGCTGTCGATCAACCGCGAGGTGGTGTCGAAGTTCATCATTCCCGACATCGTCGGCGTTGTCCGGCTCGGCTCGCCGGATGATTATGGCGAACGCGTGCTGCCACATGTGCTGAAGCGTTTCGCGCAATCGCATCCGTCGATCGCCGTCGATGTCACTATCGACCAGAGCAGCAATCTGCGCCGGCGCATGGACGACCGGGCGCTCGACATCACGCTGTTGACCAATTCATACAAGACCAGCGCGCTGGGCGCCGAGGTGCTGCTCACCGAGCCGATCGTCTGGGCCGGCGCCAAGGGCGGCTGCGCGCATCTGCGCGAACCCTTGCCGGTATCGCTGTGGGAAGAGGGCTGCGCCTGGCGGGCGGGCGCACTTGATGCGCTTGGCCGCGAGGGCCGCAACTACCGCATCGCCTATATGAGCGCCCACACGGCCGGACAGCGCGCTGCGATCATGTCCGATCTCGCCGTGGCGCCGCTGCCGAAGTCATTCCTCGGCAACGACATGGTCGAACTCTGCCCGAAGGACGGCATGCCCGACATAGGCACCTACAATCTGGCAATGGTGGTGGCGCCGGACGCCAGCGCGCCGGTCAAGGCCGTCGCCGACCATATCCGCGCGACCTTCGAAGTGTTCCGGGAAACCGGCAAGTTCTGATCCGGTAATAGAGCGGTTCATCGTTTCGCGAAAACGCAGAACCGCTCTATTTCTTTTTTTGACGCAATTCCGGACGGAAAACCGTTTTCACATTTTCCTGGAATAGCTCCAGCGTCGACCGAGAGCAGAAGCGCTACTCCGCCGCTTCGGCGGCCGGCATTTCGAAGCTTGTATCTTGCCTGATCGGCGTGCGGCTCTCGCTCAGAAACGCGACGATATGCTGGCGGGCGCGGCGCGCTTCCGGCATGTCGATCAATGGCCAGACGTGGAACATGCCTTCCTCATAGACGACATTGACTTCGACGCCGGCGGCACGCGCCTTTTCGGCGAAGATCAGATTGTCGGGACTGAGCAGGTCGTGCGAGCCGGTCAACAGCAGCGTTTTCGGCAATACCGACAGATCGCCATAGAGCGGGCTGATGTGCCAGTCGTTGCGGTCGATGCCGGCACTGTACATCCGGATCGCCTCCAGGCCGCCGGGTATGCCAAGCCACGGATCATTGCGTTCGGCCTCGAACAGCTTTGGGTTGGAAAGCGACATGTCGAGGCCAGGTGAAATCAGCACATGGCGCGACGGCAGGGGCAGGGCCTCTTCCGCGGCCATCATGGTCAGCACCACGGCCATGTTGCCACCGGCGGAATCGCCCATAAACACGATATCCTCAGCCTCCGTCTCGTCGAGCATCTGGCGGTAGACGTCGCCGACCATGCCAAACATGGCGTGGAAATCGTGTTCGGGAGCGATGGGATAGATCGGCACGGTGATACCGTAACCCAGCCGGTCGGCCATGTCGGCGATCAGGTGCCAATGATAGGGCGTGATTTCAAAGACATAGGCGCCGCCGTGCAGATAAAGAATTCGCTTCTGCTCGCCGGCCCTGGGGGCAATTTCATAGACGGGAAAGCCATCGACCGCATGCATCTCGATGTCGAGACGCTGACGCAGCGAGACGGGCGGCTGGTGGTTCTCGGTCTTGCGCGCGGCAGCGATCCAGCGCTGCAGGTTTTCCGGGCTGGCAAACGCCTTTTTGCGGCTGTGCCGGAGCACGAACGATACAAAGTGGCTTTTGAAACTTGGCATGCGGGTACACGAACTCCGGCTGCAGCCGACTAAGAGAATTCCCCCTCGCTTGCGAAGATCGTGCCGTGGCCGAAAATGTCAAGTTTTACGCTATGTCTACACGGTGGTGTGATCCGCGCCGCGTTTGTCAGCGACGCAGCAGAAGTGCGGCCTGCAGCCGGATGTTGCCAGGCGCCGAGGCCGCATATGGGCTCCGACGCCTGACGAGCAGCTTGCATTTGTCGGCGAATGTCATCAGCGCGCCGTACCCAGAAGCAGCGAGATGAGCGCGGCCTGCGGGTCGTTCGGCGGCGATGCCGGCCAACCAATATCCTTCTGGACGTGCGCCGGCAGGTTGTTCATGGCCCGGATCGACTTCTTGCTGTCGTGGGCAATCTTGATGGCCACACCATAGCGGCCGAGGCTTTCGAACATCGACATTTTGGTTTCCTCCGGAAGGTCACAGCGGCAGGAAGACATTTCCGGCCGGCCCTTCGATGACGGCTTAAATGCGCCGCGCATGTTTCCAGCGGATTTCACGAAAACAACGCTTCGGTTTCCGGATCAGGCAGATCCGGAAACATTTGCATACAAATGAAATTGCATTTGATCGACGCCGGAGCGGGCTATCGTCGGCTGCGTGAAAAACGAGCAAATGGAATGCTGAATTTCCACCTTAAGATTTTGCCAAGTTGACAAATGGCGCTAGATATTCGCTATTGTGCAATGCAACATTTTTGATGGGAGGGGTCGTTAAGGGGTACAGGTTTGAATGAAATCCATAGTATTCAGTATCTTCGTGGATTTGCCGCTTCCGCAGTAGTCTGTTTTCATATCAACGAGCAGTTCAACGGCCCGTTCGCGATTGGTGCAGCAGGCGTTGACATCTTCTTTGTAATTAGCGGTTTCATCATGTGGGTGTCGACGGTCGATCGCCCTGTCGCTGCACAGCGCTTCATGTGGCAGCGAATTGTTCGCATCGTGCCACTTTATTGGATAGTTACGTTGCTGACTGCGTTGGCAATTTTCGTCAAGCCGCAGTTTCTCTTCGGACACGTGCTGAGCCCTGCAAATTTTTTCGGGTCGCTGCTGTTTT
Source organism: Mesorhizobium newzealandense (assembly GCF_042682145.1). Classification (NCBI taxonomy): domain Bacteria; kingdom Pseudomonadati; phylum Pseudomonadota; class Alphaproteobacteria; order Hyphomicrobiales; family Phyllobacteriaceae; genus Mesorhizobium; species Mesorhizobium newzealandense. The sequence goes on from NZ_JBHUGZ010000007.1 coordinate 172,152, forward strand.
TTCCAATGATGCAGAACGGGTCACTTCATCCCGTGGTGATCCAAGGCTGGACCCTATGCTATGAAATGATGTTTTACATCGTTTTCGCCTTGTCGCTCTTGCTGGCCAAGAAGCAGCGTTTTGGAGCGCTGATCGGCGCGATGCTGGGGATGGTCGCAATGAACTTTTTCCTGCTGCAAGGGTACCCGGGGGCCTTTACCTCTCCCATCGTGCTCGAGTTCGCGGCCGGTGTTGTCGTCGGGCGGCTGTGGATGAAGGATATCCGGCTCCAGCTTATGCTGGCGCTGGCGCTGTTTGTTGGCGGATTTCTCTTGCTGATGACCGCCCAGATGCTTGACCCTGAAATGCCCCGCGTCTTGCGTTGGGGCATTCCGGCGACCCTTGTCGTTGCCGGCGCGGTTTTTGCCGAGCGCGCGAGCCCGTTCAGGCCCATGGCCTTGCTTACATTTTTAGGCAATGCCTCGTATTCGATCTACATCTGGCACGTGCTGGTGGCTGTCGTGGTGACCGGTATCATGCTGCGGTTTGGAGTTCCGTCAAGCTGGCAGCCGGCGTCGATTGCCTTTGTAAGCATTGCGATTTCCGCGGCGCTCTATCTGGTTGTTGAAAAACCGCTGACCGGTTTGCTCAAATCCGTCACGCGCCAAAAGCCTGCCGCAGGTCAGGCCGCAGTCTGACTTGCGTCTGCCGCAGATTGAAACACAGGCGTAAGGCGCGGTGCCTGAATCCGTTGTAACGCCGCACTTTCTATTCCCGGCCGCGCCGGGCGGCGTGGCCTTCGCGCGAACGCCGGCGCGGGGCGGCGTCGCCGGCGACGCCATCCTCGCTGACCGTCTTGCGCGGCGGCAGTTTCACCGCCGCCGACAGTTTCGGGAAGGGATCGACCTTGTTGGGCAACGCCATGGCGTAGACGAAATGCTCCTGGAATTTCGGTTCCAGCGCGGTCTCGATCTTCTCGATCTTGCTGACCGTGTCCTCGATCTCGCGACGATAGCCGCGATTGAGCAGCGCCATGCGGGCACCGGCGCCGGCGGCGTTGCCGACAGCCGAAACCTTGTCGAGATCGCAATCCGGGATTAGGCCCAGCACCATGGCGTATTTCGGATCGATGAAGGAGCCGAAGGCGCCGGCGAAATGGATGCGGTCGACATGTTCGGTGTTCTGCTTTTCCATCAGCAGCTTGGTGCCGGCATAAAGCGCTGCCTTGGCAAGCTGGATGGCGCGCACGTCGGTCTGGGTGATGGTGATCTTCGGTTCGCCTTCCTTCAGCACATAGGAGAAGGTGCGGCCATTGGCGGTGACTCGCGGCGAGCGTGCGGCAAGCCCGCCGTCGATGACGCCGTCTTCCGAGATGATTCCGGCGAGATACATCTCGGCCACGACCTCGATGATGCCGGAGCCGCAGATGCCGGTGACGCCGGTCGCCTGCACGCTGTCGAGGAAGCCCGGCTCGTCGGACCACAGTTCCGAGCCGATGACGCGGTATTTCGGCTCCAGCGTGTCGGGGTCGATGCGCACGCGCTCGATGGCGCCGGGCGCCGCGCGTTGGCCGCCGGAGATTTCCGCACCCTCGAAGGCCGGTCCGGTCGGAGAAGAAGCAGCCACGACCCGCGCACGGTTGCCAAGCACGATCTCGGCATTGGTGCCGACATCGACGATCAGCATCATCTCGTCCTGGCGATGCGGGCCTTCCGACAGCGTCACCGCCGCCGCGTCGGCGCCGACATGGCCGGCGATGCAAGGCAGCATGTAGAGCCTGGCGCCCTGGTTGAGCTTCAGGCCGATGTCGGAGGCCTTGATGTGCACTGCGCCCGAAACGGCCAGCGCGAAGGGCGCGCCGCCAAGCTCGGTCGGGTCGATGCCGAGGAACAGGTGGTGCATGATCGGATTGCCGACGAAGACGGAATCCAGGATGTCGTTGCGCTGGACATTGCCTTCGGCGCAGACCTTGTCGACAAGACCGGAGATCGCCTCGCGCACGGCCACCGTCATGCCTTCGCGGCCATCCGGGTTCATCATCACATAGGAGACGCGGCTCATCAGATCCTCGCCGAAACGGATCTGCGGGTTCGAGGTGCCGGACGAGGCGGCGACGCGGCCCGACAGCAGCGACACCAGATGCATGGCGATGGTGGTCGAGCCGATATCGCAGGCGAGGCCATAGGCCTCGTTTTTGAGGCCGGGCCACAGTGCCACGACGCGCGCTGTCTCGGTGTCGGCATCCTTGTAGATGGCGGCGGTCGCGGTCCAGTTGCCCTTGCGCAAGATGCCTTGCACCTGCGGCAGCAGATAAAAATCGAAATCGAGGCTTTTCAGGCCCCAGTCATGCATCAGCGCGATCTTCAGGCGATCGAGATCGCCGAGCGGCTTGTGCATGTCGGGCTCTTCGATCTCGACATAGCACATGCGGATTGCCGCATCGCGGGCGATCACCCTGGTGTCGGCATCCTTGCGGATGGTCTGCGCGTTGATGACCGTGTCCTGCGGCACGTCGATGACGAGGTCGCCGAGGATCTGCGCCGAGCAGGAGAGGCGGCGCCGTTCGGGCAGGCCGCGGACGCGCTCATAGCGCTCTTCCTTGGCGCCCTTGGGGGTGATGTGGTCGTTGGAGGAGACGATCTTGTGCTTGGCGAAATTGCCTTCCTGCACTTCGATCTGGCAGCGCCCGCATGTGGCGCGCCCGCCGCAGACGCTTTCGACATAGACGCCGAGCTGGCGCGCGGCATCCAGAACCGGCGTGCCGACCGGAAACCGCCCGCGCTTGCCGGACGGCATGAACAGCACGAGCGGATCGGTGATGTTGGCAGGTGAATTCACGATTGCGCGCTTATCCCCGACCCATCCGGGCTTCACGGCCGCCACGGCGGCGCCCGCCATTGTTGGCGCCTTCGCCCGGCGCGTTGACCTGCGTCGGGGCGGCGACAGCCTGGCCGCCTTCGGCCGGCTTGTAGTCCTTGTAGGTGCGGATCCAGTTGGTGCAGTTCTCGTCGGTGCCGTTCAGCACATTGGCGCCGCGCACGGCTTCCATTTCCTGCGGCCGCACCGGGTTCATGATGGCGCTCGTCATGCCGGCGCCGATCACCATCGGGATGAAAGCAGCGTTGATGCCGTGGCGATGCGGCAGGCCGAACGAGATGTTGGACAGGCCGCAGGTGGTGTTGACCTTGAGCTCCTCGCGCAGACGGCGCAGCAGCGCGAACACCTGGCGGCCGGCATCGCCCAGCGCGCCGATCGGCATGACCAGCGGGTCGACGACAACGTCATGCGCCGGAATGCCGAAATCGGCGCAGCGCTGCACGATCTTCTTGGCGACGGCAAAGCGTACGTCCGGGTCCATCGAAATGCCGGTTTCGTCGTTGGAGATGGCGACGACGGGCACGTTGTATTTCTTGACCAGCGGCAGGATGGCTTCGAGCTTTTCTTCCTCACCGGTGACGGAGTTGACCAGCGGGCGACCCTTGGCAACCTTCAGTGCGGCCTCGATCGCGGCGGTGACCGAGGAGTCGATCGACAGCGGAAGGTCAACCAGGCCCTGGACGATCTCCAGCGTCTGCACCAGCAGGCCGGGTTCGGTCTCATTCGGGTTGACCGAGGTGACGCCGGCATTGACGTCGAGCATGGTGGCGCCACAGGCTGCCTGCTCGAGCGCGTCCCGGATGACTGTCTCGAAATTGCCCGCGATCATCTCGGCTGCCAGCTTTTTGCGGCCGGTCGGATTGATGCGTTCGCCAATCACGCAGAACGGCTGGTCGAAGCCAATGATGATTTCTCGTGTCGCCGAGGCGACGATGGTCCGGGTCATGAATTCTCTCCGCCGTGATATAAAGATTTCTTTATATCGTTGTCTGGTTTCGTTCAAGCGAATGGGTGGTCGTCCGCACCGTCAGTGCGCGGTCTTCACCATGTCCACCTGCGTTTCGGTAATGTCGTCGTGCAGTATGTGCTCGAGCCGATCGGCGACCATCTGGTCGTCGCGGCGGATCTCGCGTTTCCATGGCTGGCGGCCCTTCAGAACGCCTGATTCATCGACGATCTCGGCGACATATTCTTCCTGGCGATAGGCCATCACGTGGACGCCTGAAACACCGGAAATTTCCTTCACCTCGTTGATGATGTCGATGCAGAGCTGTTTGCCTTCCTTCTTCTGGTCCTGCGCGCCTTCCAGCCGCTTGATGACCGAATCGGGGATGTGAATGCCGGGTACGTTGGAGCGAATCCATTTGGCCGTCTTGGCCGAGGCCAGCGGTCCGACGCCGACCAGGATGAAGCACTGTTCGGTGTAGCCGAGGTCGCGCACCTTCTGCATGTAGGTGCGGAACATCGGCACGTCGAAGCAGTACTGGCTCTGAACGAATTGCGCGCCGGCGGCGATCTTCTTGCCCAGCCGATGCGGGCGGAAGTCGATCGGCGGTGCGAACGGGTTGATCGCCGCACCGAGGAAAAGCTGCGGCGGCGTGGTCAGCTTGCGGCCGGACAGGAACTTGCCGTTGTCGCGCATGATGCGGCAGGTTTCTAGGAGCGACATGCAGTCGAGGTCGAACACCGGCTTGGCGCCGGGCTGGTCGCCGGCCTGCACCCCGTCCCCGGTCAGGCACAGCATGTTGGCGACACCCATTGCCGCGCCGCCCAGCACGTCGCCCTGGATGGCGATGCGGTTCTTGTCGCGGCAGGCGATCTGCATGATCGGCGCATAGCCCATGCGGGTCAAAAGTGCGCAGATGCCAACCGACGACATGTGGCAGTTGGCGCCCGACGCATCCACGGCGTTGATGGCATCGACCCAGCCATCGAAGATCTTCGCCCGGTTGTAGACGTCCTCAGGATCGGCGCTGTCGGGCGGATTGAGCTCCGTCGTCACCGCGAATTCACCGCGCCGCAGGACGCGCTCCAGCCGGCCGCGCGAGGTGTGGCCGGGCAGGGGGTCGAGCGGCAGATCGATGCCGGCCGGGTTCTCGTCGAGCTGCCGTCCGATCATGCCGATGTCCCGGTGTTTGCCGCCCCATTCTTGGCGGCTGCGGCTGCTTCGCGCGCGGCGGCCGCCTGCGCGGTTACCCGCAGCCAGGCGGAGGTTTCGCGCAACGACTGATCGACCGGCTTCTGCACGGTCAGGATCCTGTCGCTGTGGACCATGTTCTGCGAGCCTTCCCAGGCTTTGACCCAGACGCAGGGCATGTCAGGCTCGACCTCGCAATTGCCGTTGGCGCGTACGCCGCCGCACGGGCCGTTGCGCAATTGCTTGGGGCAGTTCATCGGGCACGACATGCCGGTCGAGGACAATATGCATTGGCCGCACATGCGGCAGTCGAACATGAAGCCCTTGACGCGCTTCTCGACAAATTTGATCGGCCCTTCGACACGGCCGTAGCCGATGCCCTTCCACAAGGGGTGGAGCAGCAGGAACATGTCGGCGAATCTGCCATAGAACCATTCGAGCAGCCGTGAGTGCCTGATCGACCACAGCCTGACCGCGAAGGAACGCTGCACGCGCCGCTGCGGCGACACGTCGGCCGGCTTGTAGTCGGATTTCGGCGCTGCCTTCTTGACCAGAGTGGCCTGGGTAACCGCCGGCCCATCTTTGGCAGGAGTGGTTTCAGACATTTTCTTTGCCGCCCGCCTTGACCAGAGCGACCAGCCGCTCACGGTCGTATTTCGTGTCGATGTCCTGGAAAGCCTTTTCGACCTCGGCTTCGAGGTCGTCGCCGACCGGAACAGGATCGGCCTTGCGCCATTCGGCCAGATAGTCGTCGGTACCGCCGGCGCCGGTACGCATCGCGCACATGTCGATCGCCTCGGTGAAGCGCAGCGGCAGTTCGCGCTTGGCGTTCTGCCGGCCCTTCTTGACGATGACCTGGGCAGGGATGTCGCGCCAGTAGACGACGATCAGATCGGCCATGAATTCTCACTCCTCGATGCACGAGCATTGCCGCAAGCGCAGTTGGGCCGCTTGTTATGGGACGACGCGCGCGCATTCAAAAGCGACGCATTTGGATGTCGTAAAATGAAAGGTGCGTTTATTCGTTTGCGCCGTATGCCTGCGGCAGGTTCGACGCGTCGGAAATGCCGGCGCGGTGCGCGCGATTGCGAACGAAAAATACGCTACCAGATGCCGGTTCTAAGGCCTGTCCAGAGGTAGAACCAGATCGTCGGGTGATACCATTGTTGCGACGGCAGGCCCGGGTCGATCGTGGCGAGTTTTCCGGCCAGCACGTCGCTAACCGCCTCGACACAGATGTCGCGCGAGAATGCCGCCTGGCGTAGCGCGTAGCTAGAAATGCTGTCGCCGCGCTCCGGCTTGCCGCGCACCTGCCGCAGCGCGCCGCCGGTGTCGACACCGGCATCGACCAGCTGCACGGTGGTGCCGAAGTTTTCGGCATCTCTGGTCGCCAGCGCCCAGTAGCCGCCGTTCATGCCGCGGTATTTGGGCGTGATGCCGGCATGGTAGTTGATGACGGGGCAAGCGATTTTCGACAGCGTCTCCCGCGTTAGCATGCGGCAACCCGCGAGAAACACGACGCCTGGCTGGATCCGTGCGATGGCGTCCAGGCATTCCGGCGCATTGGCCGAGGGAACGTGGGTGATCGACTGGCCCGGCTTCGGTTCGGTCTGCAACTTCTGTTCAGTGATCATTTGAGCCGCGTGGCCAGCAAAGAAGCGCTTTCCCAGACGCGTCAGCACCATCGTGCCAAGCTGGCCGATGGCCGATACCCAGCCCAGCCGGCGGGCGCGCCTGAGCAGCAAGTGCTTTTTGGATTCAGGGGCTTCGAGGATGACGCTGACAGGGCCAAGCCGGTCGACGATGGCGTTGATGACCGCCCAGATGTGCGGGCCGCCTTCGGTGACGACGACGATGTTCGACTTCAGGGGTTCCATGGTTCGCGACGCGCCGTTGGACAAGATGCGGCCGGTATCGGCCCTGGCTTGCGGCATGCTAGGGCGTGCGGGTTAATCCTTGGTGACGGGATCAGCGCTTGAATTCGAGGATGTCGAGCTTCGATTCGTAATAGGGCGACGGAAATTCGATGCGCCATTCGCTGGCGCTGTTGCGGAAGGCGTAGCCGACCTGGTCGGTTTGCGGACCACTGCCATAGGGCTTTGCCGGGTCGCTGTTGACATAGGCCGAGCCGAGGTAGATCGCGCGCTTCTCGGCATCGTCGAAGAAGCGGCCCTTAGTGCGCTGCGAGCCGCTGATCTTTTCCAGGCGCCAGCCGGAACCGTCGTCGGTCACCTTGCACTTGAACCAGCCATAGATGACGAGCGGCAAAGGTCCGCCGGCCTTGATGGTGCGGCACTGCCAGTTCCCGGTCAAATCCTTGTCGGAGAAGGCCACCAGCGGTTTTGCCAGCAAGGCATCGAGCTGTTTGACCTCGGCGGCGTCTCCCGCTTTCGCCTCGGCCAGCGCCGTCTTGCGCGTCTCGCCATATTTGTCGAGCCGTGTCTTGTCGGCTGGGGTGATGAGTTTCTGCACCTCGCCATCGGCGCGCGCGGGGAGGGTGCAGCAGAGCAGACCGATAGCGGCGAGCAGTGGACGAAGGGTCATGGGAGGCCTCCTGTTGATGTCTGGAGCAGCGCCGCTGCCATCTGGAGCACAATTTATCGGGTCGCTGGCGCCTGTCATCCGTGCTTAACAGCGTCACGCTCAAAAATCATGGTGTGACGAATGCGAATCTTGCTCACGGGGTCGTCGGGTTGGCTGGGCAGTGCGCTGGCGCCGCGCCTGCGGGCGCTTGGCCACGATGTCACCGGCCTCGATCCCGTTCCATCAGCGGAGACCCAGATTGTCGGCTCGATCGCCGATCGCGACCTTGTCCAGCGCACGGTCGGCGACAACCGGATCGAAGCCATCATCCACAGTGGCGCGCTGCACAAACCCAATATCGAGAACCGCGCCAACAGCGATTTCGTCGCCACCAATGTGCAAGGAACGCTCAACCTGCTCGATGCGGCGGTGGCGTGCGGCGTCGACCGCTTCATCTTCACGTCGACGACCTCGCTGATGATTTCGCTGACTATACGCGACGGGTTCAAAGGTGGCGCGCGCAAGGCCGCCTGGCTGACGGAGGCGATGTCGCCCGAGCCGCGCAACATCTACGGTGTCACCAAGCTTTCGGCCGAACACCTTTGCCGCCTCTACCACATCCAGCACGGGCTGCCGGTGGTGGTGCTGCGCACGGCCCGCTTCTTTCCCGAAGCCGACGACATGGCGCATGCGATCGAACAGTCGGATGCCAACACCAAGGCCAATGAACTGCTGTTTCGCCGATTGACGGTGGAGGACGCGGCCGCTGCCCACATCCTTGCTCTCGAAAAGGCGCCGCAGCTCGGTTTCGACATCTTTATCGTGTCGGCGCCGACGCCGTTCCGGCCCGATGATTGCGCGGCACTGATCGCCGACGCTCCGCCGGTCGTCGCGTGCTATTTTCCGGAATTCCCGGCGCTCTACGCGCGAAAAGGCTGGAAGATGTTTTCCTCCATCGACCGCGTCTATGACGCGTCGCGGGCGAGGGAGAGGCTGGGTTTCGTCTGCAAGACGAGCTTTGCCGATGTGCTTGCGGAACTGCGGACGGAAGTGGGGGCTGCCTAGCCAGCGATGGCCGCGGCGCTCGCCATTCCCGCCGGCAGGTCGCCGTAGCCCGTCGCGCGGCGTTCATAGGCAAGGCCGAGCAATCTTGCAGCCTTTTCGGCGACCTTGTCGAGCTCCGGATCGTCGGTCTGGGCGAGGTAGATCAGCTTCTCGTAATTGCCGAAATAGTCCTTGACCAGCTCCGGGTGCTTGTCGAGGCCGAGCGGCTTCATGAAGAAGGCGTCGAACTGACGGCACAGGAAGTCGGTCATGTAGAAGGACATCATGTCGTCGTCGGCGATTTTCGCATAGGCCTCCATGCCTTGATAGAAGGCAAAGCAATGCGGGCCGGCCATGCGCTCGACGCCGTGCTTCTCGCAGATTCGGTCGAGCAAGCCGCCGGTGCCGCAATCGGCATAGCCGACGAAGATGTGTTCGTAGCCTTCCGCCTTGGCCTTTTCGATCGCCTTGTCCATGGCCGGTGCGATGCGGTCCGGATAGAAATGAAATTCCGCCGGCAGACAGGTCAATTCCAGGTGATTGAGTCCGAGCTGTTCCTTTACGGCCAACACCTCGCGCGCAATCATTCCGCAGGCGATGACGAGCAGCCTGTCCGCTTGGTCTGGTTTCCTCTTTTTTGTCTTGGCCATGGAACCAGCTGAGCCGGCTTTCGTTGCTGTGGGGCGAGTCTACCGAGAGAGGGATAAACCGTCCATGAAAACATCCACATATGCAGTCATCGCGCTGCTCGCCAGTGCGCTTTTGGTTTCGGCCTGCGCAAACACGATCCGTGGCGTCGGCAAGGATGCTGCCAACACCGTCAACGCTACCCAGAACGCCGGCAAGAGAGTTGCCACCGCCGCGAACTAGCCTCGCGGGAGCAAGCTCTGCCCAAGTAAAACGGCCGCCATGATTGGGCGGCCTTTTCTTTTTCAGGCCGAAGCACGGACGTTGTGCTTGCGCTTCATGAAGTCCTTTGCGGTCTCGACCGCCACCGCCGCGTCGCGGCAATAGGCGTCGGCGCCGACGGCCTTGCCGAATTCCTCGTTGAGCGGTGCACCGCCGACCAGCACGACATAGTCGTCGCGGATGCCCTTTTCCTTCATCGTGTCGATGACGACCTTCATATAGGGCATGGTCGTGGTCAGCAGCGCCGACATGCCGATGATGTCGGGCTGGTGCTGTTCGATGGCATCGAGATATTTTTCGACCGCATTGTTGATGCCGAGGTCGATGACGTCGAAGCCCGCACCCTCCATCATCATGCCGACGAGGTTCTTGCCGATGTCGTGGATGTCGCCCTTGACGGTGCCGATGACCATCTTGCCCTGCTTCGGCGCGCCCGTGGCGGCAAGCAACGGGCGCAGGATGAACATGCCGGCCTTCATCGCATTGGCCGACAGCAGCACTTCGGGAACGAACAGGATGCCGTCGCGAAAATCCTCGCCGACGATGCGCATGCCTTCGACCAGAGCTTCCGTCAGCACCTTGTAGGGCACCCAGCCACGCTCGAGCAGGATGTTGGTGCCTTCCTCGATCTCTTCCTTCAGCCCGTCATAGAGATCGTCGTGCATCTGCTGCACCAACTCGTCGTCGGAAAGTTCGGAAAGAATGATCTCGTCGTCGGACATTTGTATCAAGCTCCTGCCGGCATCGCGACTGCGTCGCAAGGCACAAAATATACGCGTTCATACCTAACCCGCTGGGGGCATGTATCCATAGCTGATTTGCGACTTCCCGCAAAAGGAAAGCGACCGTAACTCTCTTGGAATTCTTGTCGATTTTGCGACAGGCGTTGGCGCTGACGGGCCGTTTCGAATAGGGTGCATGGCTACGATCCGGCAAGAAGCGGCGATACGCTGCCGCAATGGATTCCGGACAAGAACAAATTCAGGGAAGAGCGATCATGAGCGAACACGCGGCAGTCGATCAGGAAGCGTCAAACGCGCGACGCGGGCGCGGCGCCAGCGGCGGGGCGGCTGCCCGGCGTGCGGCACGTTCGGGCGGCGGCCCCGGCACCCAGCTCACCTACATCAAGCGCAAGATCAACGTCTACGAGGTGCTGGACGAGGAAGGCCTGGCGCTGATCGAGAAGAACACCGACACGGTGCTAGAGGAGATCGGCATCATCTTCCGCGACGATGCGGAAGCGTTGCAGCTGTGGAAAGAAGCCGGCGCCGACGTCAAGGGCGAGCGTGTGCACTTTCCCAAGGGTCTCTGCCGCTCGCTGCTGAAGACCGCGCCTTCCGTCTACACCCAGCATGCCCGCAATTCCGAGCGCTCGGTGCAGATCGGCGGCAACGCCACCGTCTTTGCGCCGGTGTATGGTCCGCCCTTCGTGCGCGATCTCAACGGCGTCAGGCGCTATGCGACGATCGAGGATTTCCAGAATTTCGTGAAGCTCGCCTATATGGCGCCGTCGATCCACCATTCGGGCGGCACGGTGTGCGAACCAGTCGATGTGCCGGTCAACAAGCGCCATCTCGACATGATCTACAGCCACATCAAATATTCGGACAAGCCGTTCATGGGTTCGGTCACCGCGCCGGAGCGCGCCGAAGACACCGTCGCCATGGCCAAGATCGTGTTCGGCGACGACTTCGTCGAAAACAACACGGTGCTCACCAGCCTGATCAACGCCAACTCGCCGATGGTGTTCGACGAGACCATGCTCGGCGCGCTGAAAGTCTATTCGCGCCACAACCAGGCCTGCATCGTCACGCCGTTCATCCTCGCCGGCGCAATGAGCCCGGTGACGGTCGCTGGTACGTTGACGCAGGTTCTGGCAGAGGTGCTGGCAGGCGCCTCGTTCACCCAGCTGATCCGGCCGGGCGCGCCGGTGCTGTTCGGCACTTTTGCCTCGTCGATCTCGATGCAATCGGGCGCGCCGACCTTCGGCACGCCGGAGCCGTCGCTGGTGTCCTACGGCGCGGCACAGTTGGCGCGTCGCCTCGGCCTGCCATTCCGCACCGGCGGTTCGCTCTGTGCGTCCAAGGTTCCGGACGCGCAGGCCGCCTACGAAAGCGCCAACACGCTGAACTCGACCATCCTGGCCGGCACCAACTTCGTGCTGCACTCGGCCGGCTGGCTCGAGGGCGGTCTCGCCTCCTGCTACGAAAAATTCATGATGGACATCGACCAGCTCGGCATGACGCAGAAGTTTTCCGAAGGCGTCGACCTGTCGGAAAACGGCCAGGCGATGGACGCCATCCGCCAGGTTGGACCGGGCAGCCATTATCTCGGTTGCGACCACACGCAGGCCAATTTCCAGACCGCCTTCTACCGCTCCAACATCGCCGACAACAATTCCTATGAGCAGTGGCTGGCCGAGGGTGAAAAGACCGCACCGCAGCGTGCCAACGAACTCGCCCGCCGCTGGCTGGAAAGCTATGAGGCGCCCTATCTCGATCCGAGCATCGACGAAGCCTTGAAGGACTTCATCGCCAAGAAGAAGGGGTCGATGCCCGACGCCTTCACTTGAAAGGAGCCCGAGTCAGGCGGGGCTAAAGTCGCCAACATCATCCACAAGGAAGTCTGGCGGAGCGCGTTCTCCGACCCGGTCAAGAAGGAATGATTGCGCCTGCCGGCAGCGTCGACCGCATCGCTACGGCGCTTCTCGCCAACGGCCTTATTCTTCGTGGTGGTTTCAATTTTACCCCGGGCGAAACGCCACCACTTGGTCCCTCAGCCGCTCCCGCCAAGGCCGTCCTGCTGGTGGGGCAGGCGGGTGCCGCGCCGTGGCCGCAGTTCCTGCGCTGGCGGGAAAAACAATCAGGGGCCATCGCCAATCCGCTCGACACCTGGTCATGCGAAGTGATCGGGGCGGTGGCGGAGACATTCGGGGCGAGGGCCATTTCGCCATCCGACAAGCCCTATCTGCCGTTCCAGCAATGGGCGATGCGGGCGGAGGGGCTGAAGCCGTCGCCGCTCGGCATCCTCATGCATCCGCAATATGGGCTGTGGCACGCCTATCGCGGTGCGTTGCTGTTCGAGCAAGAGCTTCCGATTGAAGCCGCCGAGGCGCCAATTCACCTTTGCGATGCATGTGCCGAGAAACCTTGCCTGAAATCCTGTCCGGTCGAGGCTTATTCCGCACAAGGTTTCGCCTATCAATCCTGCCTGGCGCATGTGCGGGGAGCGAATGGCGGACCGTGCCGGACTGGCGGCTGCCTCGACCGCAACGCCTGCCCGTATGGCACGGCCTATAGCTATCCCCCGGAGGCTCAGGCGTTTTATATGGCGGCATTCGCCGGTCTGTAGTCGTCACGCGATCCTGCACGAAATGTTGACTGCCAGGTTCAGGGAACGCCTTGCTCTGGCGGATCGCGCGGATATGTATCGCGCATCTGACGAACGGAGCAGGCGATGACGAAACAAGACCTTCAGATCAAGACCAGGGATGGCGTTGCCAGGGCAGGACTGTTCCGCCCGGCAAGCGCCTCCCCGGCCAAGGCCGGCGTCATCCTGTATATGGACGCGTTCGGGCCGCGCGCTGCGCTCGATGGCATGGCGGAACGGTTGGCGGGCGAAGGCTATGCGGTGCTGGTGCCGGACCTGTTCTACCGCAATGCGCCCTACGGGCCGTTCGACGCCAAGACCGCCTTCACCGTGGAAAAGACCAAGGCGGCGCTGATGGCGCTGGTCACCGGGACGACGCAGGAGATGACCATCAGCGACAGCGGTGCATTCCTCGATGCGCTGGCGGCGGAAGGCATCACCGGGCCGATCGGGACGGTGGGCTATTGCATGGGTGGTGGCCGGGCATTGAATGCCGCTGCAACCCATCCCGAACGGATAAAAGCCGCCGCCAGCTTCCATGGCGGCAATCTGGCCAGCGACGCCGCCGACAGCCCGCATCGCAAGGCAGCCTCGATCAAGGCACGTGTCTATGTCGGCACGTCGGGCGTCGACAGAAGTTTCCCGCCGGAGCAGTCGGCGCGGCTTGCCGAGGCGCTGCGGGTTGCGGAAGTCGACCACGTGATCGAGAACTATGTCGGCGTGGCGCATGGCTGGTGCGTGCCGGATCACAGCGTTTTCAACGCCGCGGGTGCCGAGCGCCACTGGAAGCGGTTGACGACGCTCTTTGCCGAGACGCTGATCTAACAGACCTAAAAACGCTGGTCGAAGCGTTGCCTGCGGTCGTACCGAACGGGTAGAGACTGCAGGATGCAAACCTATGATGTCGTGATCATCGGCGCGGGTGCCGCCGGAATGATGTGCGCCGTGGAGACCGCCAAGCGCGGCCGTTCGGTGCTGATCCTCGATCACGCGGCGATGCCTGGCGAAAAGATCCGCATCTCCGGCGGGGGGCGGTGCAATTTCACCAACATCCATGCCAGTCCGAAGAACTTTCTCTCGGGCAATCCGCATTTCTGCATCTCGGCGCTCAGCCGCTACACGCAGCGCGATTTCATCGCGCTCGTCGAACGCCACCGCATCGCCTATCACGAGAAGACGCTGGGGCAATTGTTTTGCGACGGCTCCGCACGCCAGATCATCGACATGCTGGTCGCGGAAATGCAGAGCAGGGGCGTGGAACTGGCACTGTCGACCGAGGCGAGGGATGTCCGCAAAACCGTGGAGGGGTTTGCGCTCACCCTCTCCACCGGCACGGTCACCTGCCAGTCCCTGGTCGTGGCGTGCGGCGGCAAGTCGATCCCCAAGATGGGGGCGACCGGCTTCGGCTATGAGCTTGCCGAACAGTTTGGCCTTGCCATCGTCGAAACGCGGCCGGCGCTGGTGCCGCTGACCTTCGACGCAAAAACGCTCGAGCGGCTGGCGCCCCTGGCCGGCAACGCCGCCGAAGCGGAAGTCGCCTGTGGCAAGAAGCGATTTTCCGAAGCGATGCTGTTCACGCATCGCGGCGTCAGCGGACCGTCCATCCTGCAGATCTCGTCCTATTGGCGCGAGGGCGACGAAATCCGCATCGCCATGCTGCCGGGAGTTGATGTGGCGGACCTCATTCGTACCGCCAAGCGCGGCAACGGGCGGCAAGCGGTGCAGACGGTGCTGGCAAATCACCTGCCGAAACGGCTTGCACAGTCGATCGCCGAGCGCACCGGCATCGACGGCAACCTCGCCGATCTTTCGGACGCCCAGATCAAAACCGTCGCCGCCGCGGTCAACGACTGGCGCATCAAGCCTGCCGGTTCGGAGGGCTATCGTACCGCCGAAGTGACGCTGGGCGGGGTCGACACCAACGGACTGGACCAGAAGACTATGCAGACGAAATCCGTGCCGGGGCTGTTCTTCATCGGCGAGGTCGTCGATGTCACGGGCTGGCTGGGCGGCTATAATTTCCAGTGGGCGTGGTCGTCGGGCTGGGTCGCGGGGCAGGCGGCCTAGGGTCAAAAGCGCTGGTTCGAATGGCGATGATGCTACTTCTTCGCACGAGCGCCCGCAGGTGCTTTCTTCTTCTCTTTGGCCTGGTTGAAATCGATGGCGGCCCGGACGAGCTCTTTCAGGGCGCGCTCATCAAGCTCATCGCCTTCGAAAAGATCGATCGCGCGCCACACCTTGCCCTCCAAGCCTGCGTTGAAGAGCTTGCCGGGATCCGGCAGGCTGGCGCCGTGGGAAAAGGTGAGTTTCACCTTGTCCTTGTGGGCGTTGCCGACGGCAATCATTCCGTCGCGGGACCACACCGGGCTTCCCATCCATTTCCATTCCTCGATGATCTCGCCGTCGACTTCGAGAATGGCCTTGCGGACGCCGGCGAGCGTCTTGCCACGCCAGTCCGTCAGTCCTGCGATCAACTGGTCGATCTGTTCCGATGGAGTCATTGGGTACCTCGAATTCCTCTGCCTCGATGCGTTCTGGTTGCAGCCTACCAGCTGGCCAACTGTGTGATCTGGACGAGGTTGCCGCAGGTGTCGTTCAGCTGGGCGATGGTCGAGCCGGTTACCTCGGTCGGCGGCATGGTGAACTCGCCGCCGTTCGCCTTGATGCGCTCGTAGTCGCCCTTGACGTTGTCGGTGAAGAACATCACCGCCGGCTGGCCCTGCTTGAAGATGGCTTGCTGATAGACCTTGGCCGCCGGGTTGTCGTTGAGCGCCAGCTGCAGTTCGGTTCCATCAGGCTCTTCCGCCGATGCAACGGTCAGCCAGCGATAGGGCCCATTGCTGAAGTCGGCCTTCTTGGTAAGGCCCAGCACGTCGGTGTAGAAGCGCAGGGCGTTTTCCTGGTTGTCCACATAGACGCTGGTGAGCTTGATCTTCATCGCTATTTCTCCTCTGTCGCGTTCGGTGCCGCCCTGTCGGCAGGGCGGGATTTTGAATTGTACTGGCAGGCTTCAATCTGTCCGCTGCCGCGGCTACGGGACCCAGCCGGGGAGGGCAGCGGCCTGCTTGATCCAGTCCGCCATCTGCGCCTCGTCGAACGCGTCGGCTTCGCGGATGTCGATCCAGCGCGCCTCTTTGCTCTTCACCGTGCCGCCGGGCGGGATCGGTCGCAACGACATGCCGCTGAAGAAGGTCACCTTCACGTAGTGGGTCAGGACATGGAACGTCACGAACCAGCCTTGGCCCTCGATGCCGTAGAATGGTGAGTTCCATCTCACCGCCTTGCGTACATCAGGCACGTTGCGCACGATGAGCGCGTCGAGGCGCTCGCCGAGGCTGCGCTTCCAGCCCGGCATTGCGGCGATGTAGGCCTGCACCGGGGTGTCGCCGTCCCCCTTCGCGATTTGCGGGTTGCCGCCCGAGAGCAGGATCGGTGCCTTGGCTGCGACCTTGGTCGACTGCTCCTGCGTCCTGGCCATTCTGCCCATCCTATCCGCCGGCACGCTGGCCGCCGCGTCCCTTGGCGGCATACGGCAGCACGAACATGTACAGGCCACTGAACAGCAGCAAGAAGAGCGGCAAGAGCGGTGAGTAGACAATCCAGGCGGGAGGCTGCCCCAATGCCATGGCGACGAAGTTGGCGATGACGGTCAGCGTAAAGATGATCGACAGCCAGCGATGAATTTGCCGAACCCACTTGTTCCAGTCCAATGGCACCTCCTCTCAAACGCGCCGAAGCGGACCAGCGCGACCCGCTTGCGGGCGGGTCTCAATCTATCCGCGCCAGGACCTGTTCCAGGGCTGCAAGGAACCTCTGCCAGCCGACCGTGGCGCCGCGGTAGTACGGCTGCTGATCCGGCCGGAAGCCCGTCTGCTCCATGCGCAAATGGGTTCCCGTGCCCGTGGGGGTAAGCGTCCAGGTGACCACACTCTCCAGATCCTTGGTGTCCCATGTGTAGGACAGCGTTTTGTTGGGTTCGACTGTTTGGACCTGACAGTCGACGCCGCCCCAGTCCGCGCTGAGATTGAAACGGTGGTCCACGACTGGCTTGAAGTTGTTCTTCATGAGCCACTCCTCGATCAGATGCGGTTGGGTGAGCGCGCGCCAGATCTTTTCCGGCGGATAAGGGATCTCGCGTTCGACAATGACGGAGCGTGTTTCGGTCACAATGTTGGTCATTGGTCCATTCTTTTGAGCAGATCTTCGAGGTCGTCGAACCGGCTCTGCCAGAATGCATTCATCTGGTTCGTCCAGTCGATCAGTGGGGAAAGTGCGGCGAGCTGGGCAGTGTAGTGGGTCTGTCGTCCTTCATGGCGGTCGCGCACCAGCCCCGCCTGCCTCAGCAGGCCGAGATGCTTTGACACCGCCGGTTGCGAGACCCCCGACTGCGCCGTCAGAGCGCCGACCGTCTGCTCACCTTCCCGGCACAGGCGCTCGAAGATCGCCCGACGCGTCGGATCGGAGAGCGTTCTGAAGAGGACGTCGTGAGCGTTGGTCATTTGGGATCGATAACCCGGTGGCTATTGATTGACGTATAACCGCAGAGATATGTATGTGTCAAGCGGGGGCATCGATGGCCACGATCCGCCGCTTTCCAAAAAAATCTTTCCATTGCCCCAAGGAATCGCCATTAGCCTTCGTCCAACAGGCAAATGATGGCGATGATGCTGGATGAGAGCGAAGCCTCCGACGCCGAACTGATCGGGCGGGCGAAGGGCGGAGACAGGGGGGCCTTCGGCAAATTGCTGGAAAGGCACTACGACTTCGTCTATCGCGCCGCCTATCGCTGGTGCGGCAAGAAGGCCGACGCCGAAGACATCGCCCAGGAAGTCTGCGTCCGGCTTGGCCGGGCGATCCGCGACTATCGCGGCGGCGGCGCTTTCACGACATGGCTCTACTCCGTGACCCTGAACGCCGCGCGCGACATGATGCGCAAGTCCGCCCGCGACATGGCAAAGACCGAGGCCTACGGCGTTCACGCGCTGACCTCGGGCGAGGCTTCGGCCGAACCGGAAGACCCGGCCGAGGCGTTGTGGGCGGCGGTACGGCAACTGCCGGACAAACAGCGCGACGCGGTGCTGCTGGTGTATGGCGAGGGCCTGAGCCATGCGGCCGCCGCCGAGGCGATGGCGATCTCGGAGACGACGGTTTCCTGGCACATCCATGAAGCGAAGAAACGGCTGAAGACGCTGATGCGCTCGGCCGGGGAAGTGTGACCATGGTCGACGACAACGAACTCAAGAGACTGCGCGACATCGCAGCACCGGCACCGGGCGAGAGCGCGAAGGCACGTGCCTTCGAAGCCGCCATGCGCGCCTACGATCAGGAAAATATTTCGACGCTCACCCAAGGATCGGTTGGCGGGCTTCGTCTCACAGAGCGAGCACAAAAGCTCTGGAGCGAGATCATGCAAAAGAAACTCATTGCCGCGCCGGCCCTTGCCGGGCTCGTCGCCCTGCCGATCGCCGGATACGCCACCTTCCACATGCTGAGGGAACAGCCGCCCAAATTTGGTGGCGACGAGAAGATCACCGAAACGCTGGCCGACAAGCCGGCGACGCTCAAGCCAACGACCGCCGAGCCCAAGCCGGTCCGCACCGAGCTGGAGAAAGACAAGAAGGCCGACGCGGATGTGGAAAGCCGCGATGCCACCGATGCGCTTGTCGCGCCGGCCTCGCCGCCGAAATCCGAATCGACCGTTGCTGTCGGCGGTGCACAGAAGGAGGCGGCGACGGGCGCTCCCCGACAGGATGCTACTGGCGCCGGAAGTGTGGCAATGAATAGTGCACCCCCGGCATCGGCCCCGACAGGTGAATTTGCGCTGGATGGCACTGTAAGCGCCCCCAGCATATCGCGGGGTCTCGCGCCGACCGGGTCCAAGCTGATGGCGCAGCAGCCGGCCATGGCTCCGGCCGACCAGGTTCAGCCGCAAGAGGCAAACCGCGACCGCATCGAAGATTTCAAGACCAATCCGGTGCACGCCGCGCTCGAGGATCCGGTGTCGACCTTCTCGATCGACGTCGACACGGCTTCCTATTCCTTCGTGCGGCGTTCGCTGAAGGAAGGGTTCGTGCCGCAGGCCGATACGGTCCGCGTCGAGGAGATGATCAACTACTTCCCCTATGACTGGAAAGGTCCGGACTCCGCCACGACACCGTTCAACTCGACCGTCAGCGTCATGCCGACGCCGTGGAACACCCATACCAAGCTGATGCACGTCGCCATCAAGGGTTTCGACGTCAAGCCGACCGAGCAGCGGAAGGCCAATCTGGTCTTCCTGATCGACGTGTCCGGCTCGATGGACGAGCCGGACAAGCTGCCGCTGCTCAAGTCGGCTTTCCGGCTGCTGGTCAGCAAGCTGAAGGCCGACGACACGATCTCGATCGTCACCTATGCGGGTGACGCCGGCACCGTGCTGATGCCGACCAAGGTTGCCGAGAAGGACAAGATCCTCAATGCCATCGACAATTTGCAGCCTGGCGGCTCGACGGCCGGCGAGGCGGGTATCAAGGAAGCCTACAAACTTGCCCAGCAGTCCTTCGTCAAGGACGGCGTCAACCGGGTGATGCTGGCCACCGACGGCGACTTCAATGTCGGCCAGACCGACGACGACGATCTGAAGCGGTTGATCGAGAGTGAGCGCAAGACCGGGGTCTTCCTGTCGGTGTTCGGCTTTGGCCGTGGCAATCTGAACGACCAGATGATGCAGACCATCGCCCAGAACGGCAACGGCACCGCCGCCTATATCGACACGCTGGCCGAAGCGGAAAAGGTGCTGGTCGAGGATGCATCCTCGACGCTGTTCACCATCGCCAAGGACGTAAAGATCCAGGTCGAGTTCAACCCGAACAAGGTCTCGGAATACCGCCTGATCGGCTACGAGACCCGGGCCTTGAACCGCGAGGATTTCAACAATGACCGCGTCGATGCCGGCGATATCGGCTCCGGTCATTCGGTCACCGCGATCTACGAGATCACGCCGAAGGGCAGCGGTGGCGAGCAGATCGATCCGCTGCGCTACGGCCAGGCGTCGGTGGACAATGGCGGCGTCGCCAATGCGGGCGAATATGCCTTCGTCAAGATCCGCTACAAGCTGCCCAACGAGGACGTCTCGAAGCTGATCACGACGCCGGTGACCTCGGAGAATGAGATCTCGTCCTTCGACCAGGCCAGCACCGACCAGCGCTTCTCCGTGGCGGTCGCGGCTTTCGGCCAGAAGCTGCGCGACGAGGATGCTACCGCGAAGTTCGGTTACGACAAGATCATGGAGATTGCCACTGCCGCTCGAGGAGCCGACCCGTTTGGGTACAGGTCCGAGTTCCTCTCGCTTGTGCGCCTTGCCTCGGCGCTGGGCGGTAACCGGTAGTGGTGATGACGGCCGGTTTCTTTCAGATGGGATCGTTCTGATACGGGAAACCGACCCACGGGCGGGTGAGGCAGGCCGGCGAGGGATTCATTCCCTTGCCGGCCTTTTTTTGCGGATTGTTAAATTGCGTTGGATTTCCGGTACATGATCGCAATTTCCTCTTGTTACGTAGAGGCTGATGTTTGGGCTTGAGGGAGCCGGAATTGCTGATCAGGACTGTTGCGAACTCGATCTCACGAGATATGCCGGCGCTGGGATCGGCGGCTTCGTCCGCGCCGTCGGCGGAATCCAGGCGTATCAGCGACGATGTCGCCCAGGCACGTCACACCGCCTTGTCAGCACTGAACAATGACCGCTTTCGCGTCATGCTGGAGCAGATCACCGATCCCAGCGCATCCGGTGCGTTGATGACGATGCGCGGCGATACAGCCGCTGGTGCCGGCACCGATTTCAAGTCGGCGCAGTCGAGCTACGCCGACAACAGCGAATAATCGAAAAAACGATATCGCGTCAGGCCCGGCTGCGACGACGCTCGCGGCGGGCTTCACTGGTCTCGGCGGTGTTTTCCGTCGCCACCTTGTTGCGCATCGGACCGATGCGCTCGACGATTTTTTCGACGGTCGGACGATCCGCCCTGTTGTGCGCGTCTAGCGCCTTGCGCATCGCGGCGAGGTGCTGGAACGAGGTGCCGCAGCAGCCGCCGACGATTTTGGCGCCGGCATCGACGGCGAGCCTGACATAGTCGGACATCAGTTCGGGCGTGCCGGAATAGTGGATCTCGGTGCCACGGAATTCGGGAATGCCGCAATTGCCCTTGACGATGACAGTCGCTTCCGGCTTCGCCTCGGTCATGTCGAGCAGCGAGGCCAGGATGTCGGAGGCACCAACGCCGCAATTGGCGCCGACGCCGAGCGGCGCCTGCGACAGCCCGTCGGTGACGCCGTGGATGTCCTTCGGCAGCAGCCCCATCATGGTGCGGCCGGCGGTGTCGAAGGAACCGGTGTAGGTGTAGGGCAGGCCGACACGAATAGCGGCCTCCGCGGCGGCGCGGATCTCGTCGGGAGCCGACATGGTCTCGATCCAGGCGACTTCGGCGCCACCAGCCTTGAGACCCTCGATCTGTTCGGCGAAGGCATCGACCGCCTCGTCATAGGTCATGGCGCCAAGCGGCACCAGCAATTCGCCGGTCGGGCCGACCGAGCCGGCGACGATCACCTTGCGGCCGGCCTTGTCGGCGACGGCACGCGCGAGTTCCGCGGCGCGCTTGTTCAGCGCGTGCGCGCGGTCCTGTGCATGGTGCAGCTTCAGCCGGTGACGGGTGCCGCCAAAGGAATTGGTCAGGATGATGTCGGCGCCGGCATCGACGAAATTCTGATGCAAGCTTGCGATGGTGTCGGGCGCCGTCTCGTTCAGCAATTCCGGCGCTTCGCCAGCCTCCAGGCCCATGGCGAACAGGTTGGTGCCGGTGGCGCCATCGGCCAGCAGCACGCCCTTCTCAGCCAGTAGCGCATCGATCGGGTTGGTCGTCGTCATCGGATTGGCTTTCATGTTTCGAATTCGAATAAGGATATAAAGAAGTCTTTATGTGTAGTCAATGAAATAGCTGGGGCGGCGTCGCCGATGCGGACGCCGGTTTCCGTCCAAATGATCATCATTGCCGAAGCTCAGGCCGTGCCTGAGGGGAACGACATTCCGGCCAGCTTGTGCGCGAAGCCAGCCGCCTCGTGTGCATTAATATCGGCGGCGCGGATCAGATTGTCGAAATGCTGGATCAGCGTCTGGATCGGCTGGGTGGCGTTGAGCACGAGATACATGTCGCCGACATAGATGGCGGCGCGATAGGGCCCGAAGATGGTGTAGGGGATCGAATATCGCATCCGCCCGTCATAGAGAAACAGCCGGAAGGTCGGATAGAGGTCGTCGAGCAGCGTCGCCATGTGCAGCAACTGGGCACGGCGGTCAGCTTCCGGGAAACGGTCCCAAACACCAAGGCCGCGCGCGAAAATCTCCAACGTGTGGCGCGGCATGCAGACTTCCATGTCGGTTTCCGGCCGCCGGTTGTAGTCGATGCGGTATTGCGTTTCGCCGGCCTGAGCCAGGCGGCTCTTGTTGGTGATGCCTGCTTCGTAGTCGACCAGCGCTTCGGTGCGCAGAAGATCGGGAATGCCGGCCGGCACATAGCGGATCTTGGTGCCGGCAGCCTCGGCGTGCCATTTGGCCAGCAGCGTGCGGTCGAAGCCGTCGGGCGCCTCCTCGATCTCGAGGCTCTCGCGGATTTCGCCGGTGAGACCCTCGTCCTGGCTGAGGCCGAGAAGCCAGTCGAGCGACACCTTGAATTCGGCGGCGATGTTGAGCAGCGTCTCGGCGCGGGGCAGGCGGGTCGAGGCGCCGGACAACAGTTGCGAAAGCGCCGAGCGGTCGATGCCGACCGCCGTCGCGAAAGCCGACTGGTTGAGGTCGGAGCGTGTCAGGAGCAGCTTCAGACGCTCCCGAAAGAGTGCTGACAGGTCTCGTTTGTCCATCACCTGACTCCGCGAATCGGGAGGAAAAATTTGCGCCGAAGCTGCCGAATGGGCGTCTCAGGCGCAAATGAATCCCTAAGTCTGTTTACAATGTGTAACATATGCGGTCAAAAATGCGCAATCGCAACAGTTCGTGCACTTTGTCTCGTTGAGTGGGATCACTTCTCCTGACACAATACTGTCAGGAACCAATTGGGGTTCCGGCGACTGAGGAACAGTGGTCGATAGCATGACGGGCAAGAGCATCAGACAGCGTAGCGTACCGGCCATCGAATGGCCGACCGTGGTTCTCGCTTTCTTCTGTTACGGAACTTGGTTTGCCACCGGTTTCCTGCTCTGGCCCTCTTATCCCATCCTGGCGCTCGCCCTCCTGGCCTTTACCGCCGCGCTGCAATCCTCGATCATGCACGAAGTGCTGCACGGCCATCCGACGCGCAACGCGCGGGTCAACGAAGCCTTCGTCTTCCTGCCGATTGGCCTCGTCTGGCCGTTCCGCCGCTTCAAGACCATTCATCTGCGCCACCATGCCGACGAGCGGCTGACCGATCCGCTGGATGACCCCGAGAGCTACTACCAGGCGCTCTGGCAGCATGATGATCTGCCGCCGACGATGAAATTCCTGCTCAAGATCAACAACACAATGGCTGGCCGTTTCGTGCTCGGACCCTGGCTGTCCTGCGTCGGCTTCTTCATCGACGACGCCAAGCAGATGATCGCCGGCGACAAGGTGATCCGCAAGGCTTGGCTGCTGCATGCGATCGGGCTTGCGATCGTGGTGCCGATCGTCCAGTTCGGCTTCGGCATTCCGTTGTGGCTCTACATCCTGGTGCCGGTCTGGCTCGGCCAGTCGCTGATCTCGATCCGAACCTTTGCCGAGCATCAATGGTCGGAACATCCGGAAGGCCGCACGGTGATCGTCGAACGCTCGCCGCTGTCGTTCCTGTTCCTCAACAACAATCTGCATTTCGTCCACCACAAGAGCCCGACCGTGGCCTGGTACCGGTTGCCGAAACTGTTTCGCGACCGACGCGACGAATGGCTTCGGATGAACAATGGCTATGCCTATCCGAACTATTTCGCGTTGATCAAAGCCTATGCCTTCAAGGCGAAAGAGCCGATCGTGCATCCGGTGCTGCGGCGTGCGCCGGAGCCGGGCAGGGCGTTCAAGCCACGCATCAGGGCGCGCAGCATCAATGGGCTCGGCAGTGCACCGGTTCCCGCCGAGCCGCCCAAGGAATGAGTTTTTTGCGGCGAGCAGGTGCCGTCTGCTAGACTGGCTGCGGTCGGTCCCCTTCAATCCCAGATTAACGGTCAGATCCCGGCATGAGCGAATTGGTTGCGGCGTTGCCGATGTATGACTGGCCGGAGGCGCGCGACGAGGTCGATGCCCAATGGGCACGGTTGCGCGACGCTTTCCGGAAAAAGGGGATCGACGCGCCACAATCGATCGTGCACCGCAATGGCGACCTGCCGCCGGTGCTGGGCGGCATTCATGATGCCCAGGGAAAACTGATCGCGCCAGACCCGGCGACGTTGCCACCGGACGAACTCGATTTTCACAAGCTTTGGCTGCATCCGGCGTTGCTGTTCGCACAGACCTGCTGGGGACCGATGGAACTCGGCCTGTCCAGGCACGTCCAGGTGGTCGGCCAGCCGAGCTACGACGCTTGTGAAGGCGGGCAGGGCGAACTCTATTCGAGCGCGCTGGTGATGCGGGCAGGCGAGGGGCCGGAGGTTCGATCGCCTGCGGACGGCCGCGCTCTCATCCCGCTCGATCTAATCCGCGGCAAACGCTTCACCTTCAACAGCCTCGATTCCATGTCAGGCATCATTGCGCTGACGCGCGACTTGCAAGCGGCCGGCGAAAGCCTTGATATCCTTTCATCGCGCAGCGAAAGCGGCGGCCATCGCGGCTCGATTGTCGCTGTCGCCGAAGGCAAGGCGGATGTTGCCGCGATAGACTGCGGAAGCTGGGCGCTGGCGCAGCGCTTCGAGCCGGCGGCGCGGAAAGTCGTGATCGTTGGCTGGACAGGGCGGCGCAAAGGCCTGCCATTCATCACCGCCGCCACGACACCGGAAAAAACGGTCAAGGCGCTGCGCGAGGCACTTGCCGGACTAGCCGAACAGCCTCGCATCCAGCGGGTAGGTTGAAAGCTTCTCGTTGCCGGTTTCGGTGATGAGGATCTGCTCCTCGATCTTGACGCCTTCGCGCCCGCCAAGCCTGCCGATATAACTTTCCACGCACAGCACCATGCCGGGTTCGAGGACACCGTCCGGGGTGTCCGCGGTCCAGTCGCTGGCATGCGGCAAGGTCGGGTATTCATCGGCCAGACCGACGCCGTGATAAAGCACGCCGTAGCGGGTCGGAAAACAATCTCCGGGCGGTACCGCCGAGCGCTCGACAAGGTCGCGGAACGAAATGCCGGGCTGCATCAATTGAGTGTTGTGCTCGACCTGGTCGGCGGCAATGCGGAACAGGCCGCGCTGCTCGTCGGTCGGCTTTTCATCGCCGCACAGCCAGGTGCGCGACAGGTCGGCGCAAAAGCCGTAGGGGCCGATCAGGTCGGTGTCGAAGGCGACGAGGTCGCCGGCTTCAATCTCGCGCGACGAGCATTCCTGGAACCACGGGTTGGTGCGCGGGCCTGACGTCAGCAGCCGCGTCTCGATCCATTCGCCACCACGCGCAATGTTGCCGCGATGCAGTTCGGCCCACAGCTCGTTCTCGGAAATCCCTGGCTGCAGAGCCTGCTCCATCTCGCCCATCGCCGCCTCGCAAGCTACGATCGCGCGGCGCATGGCAAGGATTTCGTCTGATGATTTGATCAGCCGCGCGTTTTCCATCACCGCTTCGCCATTGCCGATCGAAACACCAAGGCGAGCGAGTTCCTCGACGCCTTCAGGGTTGATGTGATCGACCGCGATGCGGCTGTTGCCGCCGCCATGTTCCCTGACCAGATCGGCAATACCGGCGGCCCAGCGGCGCACTTTCAGTTCGGTCAGTTCGCCGCCATAGAGATACATCCACGAGACGGCGGGGCGAACCTCGTCGACGACGCCGGAATGGTCGGACAGGTGCTCGCAGGAAAAATAGTCGAACAGCACCACCGGCCCTTCTGTGGCGACGAAACAATGCCGTGTCGGATTGTGCGCCACCCACAACTGCATGTTGGTGGAATCGGTGGCGTAGCGGATGTTGACGGGGTCGTAGAGCAGGGCGCCGGCATAGTCGCGGCGCTTCAGTTCGGCGCGGATGCGGTCCAGCCGGTATTGGCGCATCGCCGGCAGGTCGGGGGCGGCATTGCCTGCCGCGGCCCATTCAGCTTCCGCTTGCGCGCCATAACCCAGCACATGCTGGTTGAGCGACGCCGCCTTCTGGCGGGACGCGTCGCGCAGCGCTTCGATCGAGCCGGGCTCGAACGGCATGATCTTGCGATGGCGGCCAAAGCTGCCCTTTGGCGCCCCGTTGTCCATGGTCGAACCTCAGGTCCGCATCTTCTCGCCACTCGGGTCGAAAGGCGCCTCGACATTGATGCGGGCCGGGCGCCGGTGTCCGAGGATCTCGATCTCGAACAGTCCTGCACTCTCATCGTCGGCGAGCGCTGCCGGGACGTAGCCCTGGGCCATCGACTTCTGCACATAGTGGGCATAGCCGCCTGACGTCACCCAGCCTACAACACGCCAGTCACCATCGACGATGCCGCGTACGGCGGAGGCGCCTTCCGCAGCCTTGGAGCCGCGAATATCCTTGCCGGCCGTGTCGAAGCGCGGCGCGCCATAGCCATGCGGTTTTTCCACCGTGCCGTAGTCCTTGCTGACCCTGGCCCAGATCGGCTCGTCGCCCATGACGTCAGCGTCGGCGGCGTCAACGATGAAGGAGACACGGCGCAGTTTTGGTCCCTCCGCCTGTTCCTTGGCGGCGGCCTCGCGGCCGATGAAGTCGTTCTTCTCGAGCTTGATGAAGCGGTCCATCGCCCCTTCGAACGGCCCGTAGATCGGCCGCAATTCGCGAAACCAGGTCGGGAAGTTCTTTTCGAGGCGCATGGAGAGCAAGGCGCGCATGCCGAAATCGACGAGGCCGAATTCCTCGCCAGCGTCCTTGATCGCCTTGTAGACGAGGCGCTGGTAGGCCGGCGCCATCCAGATCTCGTAGCCGAGATCGCCGGTGTAGGTGATGCGGTTGACCAGGCAGGGCGCACCGCCGACCGCCATCTCGCGGAAATCCATGAAGCGGAAGGATTTTGTCGAGATGTCGACGTCGACCAGCTTCTGCAAGAGGTCGCGCGATTTTGGTCCGGCGATCGACAGGCCGACCAGTGTCTGGTCGAAACGGTGGATCCGCACCGATCCATCCTTGGGCAAATGCTTCTCGAACCAGCGCATGTGGTATTTCTGCGCGGCGGACGAGCCCCAGATCATGAAGCGGTCTTCGCTGGCCTTGGCGATGGTGAAGTCGCCGATCAGCTTGCCGAATTCGTTGATCATCGGCGTCAGCACGATGCGGCCGGTCTTCGGCATGCGGTTGGTCATCAGCCGGTTGAGGAATTCTTCCGCCCCCGGTCCCGACACTTCGTATTTGGCGAAGTTGGCGATCTCGGTGACGCCGACCCGCTCGCGCGTGGCGCGCACTTCCTCGCCGATCGGCCCAAAATCGTTGGAGCGGTGGAAGGAGACGACGTCCTTCGGCTCCTTGCCCTTTGGCGCGAACCACAGTGGGGTCTCGAGACCCCAGCTGTCGCCCATGACGGCGTTGTTGGTCAACATCGTGTCGTAAAGCGGCGTCGTCTGCGCCGGACGCGCCGCCGGCAGTTCCTCATTGGGGAAGCGGATGGAGAAGCGGCGCGAATAGTTTTCGCGCACCTTGGCGTTGGTGTAGCGCAAGCCGGCCCATTCGCCGAAGCGGGTGACATCCATGCCCCAGACGTCGAAGCCGGGATCACCATGGACCATCCAGTTCGACAGCGCCAGGCCAACACCGCCACCCTGGCTGAAGCCGGCCATGACGGCGCAGGCACACCAGAAATTGGTCAAGCCCTGCACCGGGCCGACCAGCGGGTTGCCGTCGAGCGCGAAGGTGAAGGGGCCGTTGATGATCTGCTTGATGCCGGCCTTCTCGATGCCGGGGAAATGCTTGAAGCCGATTTCCAGCGACGGCGCGATGCGGTCGAGATCGGGGGGGAGCAATTCATGGCCGAAATCCCACGGTGTGTTGACCGGTGACCACGGCTTGCAGGCCTTCTCATAGGTGCCGAGCAGGATGCCGTTGCGCTCCTGGCGGGTGTAGATCTCGCCCTTAAAATCGAGCACGCCGATCATTTCGCGGCCGGTCGATTTGTTGAATTCCTCGACCTCCGGCATCGGCTCGGTGAGCAGGTACATATGCTCCATCGCCAGTACCGGCAGTTCGACGCCGACCATGCGGCCGATCTCGCGCGCCCACAGGCCGCCGCAGTTGACGACATGCTCTGCCTTCACCGTGCCCTGTTCGGTGACGACGTTCCAGGTGCCGTCGACCTCCTGCGTCAGCTCGACGACGCGGTTGCGCAGCACGATCTCGGCG
The DNA here is from genome assembly GCF_042682145.1 of Mesorhizobium newzealandense. Taxonomy (NCBI): domain Bacteria; kingdom Pseudomonadati; phylum Pseudomonadota; class Alphaproteobacteria; order Hyphomicrobiales; family Phyllobacteriaceae; genus Mesorhizobium; species Mesorhizobium newzealandense. The sequence goes on from NZ_JBHUGZ010000007.1 coordinate 200,435, forward strand.
CCCAGCTTCTTGGCCGCCTTGGAGTAAGCGATCGTCGTGCCGGACGGATCGAGATGGCCTTCGACCGGATCCCACATGGCGCCGACGAAGTTGGTTTCGTCCATCAGCGGGAACATTGCCTTGGCTTCGGACGGCGTAATCAGCTCGGTGTCCATGCCGAGATAGCGGCCCTTGGCGTGGGCAAGACGCAGGAAGTCCATGCGCTCGGGTGTGTCAGCCATCATCACGCCGCCGGTCAGGTGCAGCGAACAGGACTGGCCGGAGAGTTCCTCGATCTCCTTGTAGAGCTGCACCGTATAGGCCTGCAGCTTGGCGACGTTGGGATCACCGTTCAGCGTATGGAAGCCGCCGGCTGCGTGCCAGGACGAGCCGGAGGTGAGTTCCGAGCGCTCGATCAGCATGATGTCGGTCCAGCCGGCCTTGGCGAGATGGTAGAGAACCGAGCAGCCGACGACGCCGCCGCCGATGACAACCGCTTTTACGTGAGATTTCATCAAGATAGGTCCGTTTTTGCGTAAACTGAATCAGTTGTTTGGTGTGCGGTGCGCCGCGATGCCAAAGTTGGATGCCGGGCGATCAAAAATCGGTCGGCGCGCCGCCCTCGGAGCGGCGCTTGTCGACGAAGTCGTTGAGTTCCTCGCGGATGGCCGGGTCCATATAGGGTTCTTCGTAGGATGCCAGCCGCTCCTTCCACACCTTGTTGGCCTTTTCGAGTGCTGTCGGCGATCCAGCTTCCGCCCAGGTCTCGAAATTGCGCCAGTCGGACAGGATCGGCGAGTAGAAGGCGGTCTTGTAGCGGTCCTGCGTGTGCTGGGTTCCGAAGAAATGGCCGCCGGGGCCGACCGACTGGATGGCGTCGAAGCCGAGCGCTTCTTCGGAAAGGTCGAGCGGGGTCAGGAACTCCGCCACCATCTGCAACAGGTCGATGTCCAGAATGGTTTTTTCGTAGGAGCAGCGCAGGCCGCCCTCGAGCCAGCCGGCCGCATGCATCATCAGATTGCCGCCGCCCTGGATGGCGCCCCACAGCGAGAACACGCTTTCATAAGCCGCCTGCGCGTCGACCGTGTTGGCGGCGCAGGTGTTGGAGGTGCGGTAGGGGATGTTGTAGCGGCGGGCAAGCTGGCCACCGACCAGCTGCGCCTTCATGTATTCCGGCGTGCCGAAGGCCGGTGAACCGGACTTCATGTCGACATTGGAGGTGAAGCCGCCATAGCCGACCGGCGCACCCTTGCGCACCATTTGCGCGAAAGCCATACCGGACAGCGCCTCGGCATTCTGCTGCACCAGCGCGCCGGCGATGGTCACCGGCGCCATGGCGCCCGACAGCGTGAATGGCGTAACGACGACGACTTGGCCCTTGCTCGACATCTGGATGATGCCTTCCATCATCGGCACATCGAGCTTGAGCGGCGAATTGGTGTTGATGATGGTGAAGACCGACGGCTCCTCCAGCAGCTGCTCGTGGCTGATGCCGCGCGCGATCCTGGCGATCTCGATGCCGTCGACATTGCGCTCCTTGCCGAGCGAATAGATGTGGAACACCTTGTCGGTGAGCACGCTGAGATCGCGAATGCATTCGAGGTGGCGGACCGACGGATGGATGTCGGTCGGCTCGACAGGATAGCCGCCCGTGCAGTTCAGGATGTTGTGCATCTGCGCAAGCTTGAGGAAGTTGCGGTAGTCCTGCTGGTTGCCTGGCCGGCGGCCGCGATCGATGTCGGAGCAATTGGGCGCCGACGCCATCATCGAGATGATCACATTGTTGCCGCCGAAGCGCACATTGTGCGCGGGATTGCGGGCATGGATGGTGAATTCCGACGGGCAGTGCGACACCAGCTCGAGGATCATGTCGCTGTCGAAGCGCACCCGCTCGGAGCCGTCGCGCACGTCGGCGCCGTGCGCCTTCATGATGCGCCGGGCCTCGTCATGCAGAACATCGACGCCGATTTCCCGCAGCACGCGCAAGGAGGCGAGATGGATCGATTCCAGCTCGTCGTCCGAAACCAGCTTTGTTGGCGTCAGCGGGTTTTTCAGCTGGCGGAAAGCCGGCTGCTCGAACGCGGTCGAGCCGCCGGCGCGCTTTCCGGCGCGGCCGCCGCGACGGGCGCGGTCGGTGGCCAATGCCGGTTCTGCAGGTTGTAGGGCGGCGGTCATGATGGTCCTCGTACGATGCAATAGCGGGCGGCATAATGGACCGGCGACCCGCCGGCCATTGCGGAGGCGGCGACCACTAGGGCGAGGGAAGCGACATGCCGGAACGGCAGTTGCGCGGCCAGGAGATCGGCTTGGTCGCACCGGCCCATTGGCGCAAGCGGATTTCGCCCACCGGCCCTTCCTTTCCCCGGATCGAACCAGTAGCTAGTCGGGCTTGCCGGCCGGTTGGCCAGCACTTCACGTGGATTGCAGCATGGTCGCGACCAGCTCGAGCGAAGGCGAAGCGGGAACGCAGTGGGCAGCGCTTGCCGGCGTCACCGCGGCACTTGCCATGTTCGGCGCGGCGCAAGGGCTGAGCTCGCCGCTGTTCACGCTGCTGATGCAGAAACAGGGCATGTCGCCGGCGCTGATCGGCCTGTCGGCGGCGATGATGCCGCTCGGGCTGATCCTGTCGGCTTCCTTCGTGCCGGCTGCGGTGCGGCTGGTCGGCGCACGCACGCTGGCGGTCGGCTGCTCGCTGATCGGCGCGCTCTGCTTCCTGGCCATCGGTTATCTGCAGGACTGGGTGGCCTGGTTCGTCATCCGTTTCATCATCGGCGTGGTCATCAACCCGCTCTACATCCTCGGCGAGGTCTGGGCGCTGTCGCTGGCGCCGCCATCGCGGCGGGGCCGGGTCATGGGCGTGTTCAACACGCTGATGGGGGCCGGTTATGCGGCCGGGCCATTCGCACTGACCCTGTTGGGCACGTCGGGCTGGGCTCCCTTCCTGGTCGGTGTCGCCGGCTTCACGCTGTGCGCGGTGATCCTGCGCGCCGTCTCGTCAAAGCTCACCGGTTTCGAGGAGGACGGCCAGCCCGCCAGCGGCCTTGTCGGCTTTGCCAGGGTGGCGCCGGCGCTGCTGCTTGCCGTTCTGGTTTCGGCCGCGGTCCAGCAGAGCACCTATGCGCTGGTCCCGGTCTTCGGCGCCAGCTACGGCTTGGCGGAAGCCGTGCTTGCCTCGCTGGTGATGGCGCTTTCGCTGGGCAACATCCTTCTGCAGATTCCACTCGGCCTGCTGGCGGAGCGTTTTGGCGGCCGCGCCATGATCATCGTCTGTGCGCTGGCGACCGCCACCTGCGCACTCTTGCTGCCGTTGCTGATCATGACGCCGCTGATCTGGGTCGTGCTGCTGGTGATGGGCGCGGTCGGCTACGGCGTCTACACGATGGCGCTGGTCGAACTGGGCAGCCGGTTCAAAGGCTCGGTGCTGGTCGCTGGCAACGCCGCCTTTGCGCTGATGTGGGGCGCCGGCGGCATCGTCGGCCCGCCCGGCGCCGGCCTGCTCATGCAAGGCATCGGCCCGCTTGGCCTGCCGGTCGTGATCGCCGGCCTCGACGCGTTGCTGGTGATGTTCGCGCTGTATCGCTCGTCCGTGCGGCGGAGCGGCAAAGCATGATCGCGAGCGGTTCGGGCAACAGTGAGATGGGAATGCAATGGGCTGCGATCACCGGCGTGATCGCCACCGTCTCGGTGTTCGCCATCGCGCAGGGGCTGTCCTATCCGCTGCTGAGCTTCATCCTGCAGCGCCAGGGCGTCTCACCAGCGATGATCGGCCTGTCGGCGGCAATGACACCGGTCGGCTTCATCGTCTCGTCGCCGCTGATCCCGGCGCTGGCGCGCCGGTTCGGGGCAGGGCGCACGGCGCTCACCTGTGCGGCGCTTTCGGCAATCGTTCTGGCGCTGATCAGCTGGACGCAGAATGTCTATCTGTGGTTTCCACTGCGCTTCCTGATCGGCGTGGTGACCAACCCGCTCTACGTGCTGAGCGAGATCTGGGTGATCGCGCTGGCGCCGCCGGCGCGGCGCGGCCGCGTCATGGGCGTTTATTCGACGATCATCTCGGCCGGCTTTGCGGCCGGGCCGCTGTGCCTGCTTGCTGTCGGCACGGAAGGCTGGCCGCCATTCCTCGTCGGCATTTTCGCCTTTGTGTTGTGCGGCATCTGTCTGGCCTCGGTGCTGCCGCGCTTGCCCAAGGTCGACGAGGCCGGGCATCAGGTTTCCGTCCTTGGCTTCGTGCCGCTGGCGTGGCTGCTTTTGTTTGCCGTGATCGTGGCCGCGGGCTTCGAGCAGGGCGCGCTGGCCTTGCTACCGGTCTACGGCACCCATCACGGCATCCCCGAGACCCGCATGTCGGCGCTGCTGTCGGTGATGATCGCCGGCAACATCGCCATGCAGGTGCCGCTCGGCCTGCTGGCGGAAAGGCTCTCGTCGCGCCTTGTGCGGCTCGCCTGTGTCGCGATCACGGTGCTCGGCTGCCTGCTCCTGCCGATCCTCATCGAGACGCCACTGATCTGGCCGATGATCTTTGTCTGGGGCGCTGTCTCCTACGGCATCTACACGATGTCGATCATCGAGCTCCGCGAACGCTTCACCGGTTCGGCACTGGTTGCCGGCAACGCGGCATTTTCTTTGATGTGGGGCGTTGGCGGCATCGCCGTGCCGCCAATGGCGGGCACTGCGATGGACATTGTGGGGGCAAGGGGCCTGCCGATCACACTCGGCCTGCTATGTCTGGCACTGGCGATTGCGAGCCTTGCTGGCCGACGGAAAGCCTCAATCGTCGGCTGAACATATTGAATATCGGACAAAGCATATCGATGTTGGCAGTGCCAAAAGCGACGCGTTTATCGGAGATCTCATGACCAAGCCCATTACCAAGACGTCCAATTCCACCCCTTCGACCGACGATCCGTTCCTCTGGCTGGAGGACAGGACCAGCAAAGAGTCGCTCGACTGGGTGCATGGTCAGAACGAGGTCACGGTTGGCGAATTGCAGGGCGATCCGTCCTATCAGGCGGCGTTCCAGACCGCGCTCGACCTGATGACGGCCGAGGACAACATCGCGGTCGGCGCCGCCATAGCCGGCCATGTCTACAATTTCTGGCAGGACAAGACCAATGTGCTCGGCCTGTGGCGCCGCACGACTGTCGCTTCCTACAAGACCGAGAAGCCGGATTGGGAAACGATCGTCGACTTCGACCAGCTTGCGGCGAAGGATGGGATCAAGTGGGTGTTCAGCCGCGCCAGCCGGCTCTATCCGGACTTCAACCTCTGTCTTGTCTCGATGTCGCCGGATGGCGGTGACGCCAGCGAGATGCGTGAATTCGATATCGAGAGCAAATCCTTTGTCGAGGACGGGTTTCGCGCGCCGGCCTCGAAGTCGGGCTTCGGCTGGCTGGACAAGGACACCGTCATCGTCTCGGCGGCCTTCGAAGAGGCCGACAAGACGCAGTCCGGCTATCCGCGCGTGATCAAGCTGTGGAAGCGCGGCACCAAGCTGGAAGACGCGACACCGATCTTCGAGGCGCAGAAGGAGGATCTCGCTGTCGGTGCCGCCGTCGAGTTCGATGGCGACCGACGTTATCTGATCCTGGCCCGGACGCTCGATTTCTTCGCCTCGCATATCTTCCTGCGGCTGCCTTCGGGTCAGAACAAGCGTTTGCCGCTGCCGGATGACATGACCGACACCGCGATCTTTCGGGATCAGCTCGTCTTCGGCGTGCGCAGCCCGTGGACGGCGCCCGATGGCACATCGTGCAAGCCTGACGGCCTCTATTCGCTGGATCTGGCGCATTGGGTCGATACCGGGACGCTCGGCCCGGTGGAGACCTTGCTGGAGCCCGCGTATCGCGTGTCGATTGCCGGCATTGCCCGCACGCAGGACCGTCTGTTCATCAATTTGATGGACAATGTGCGCGGCAAGGTCGTCGTCTGCGAACGCAACGATGGAAGCTGGGCGCTGAAGCCTGTGGCGCTGCCCGAAAACGGCAATGTCGGCCTCAGCCACGCCGAACATTTCGGCTCCAGCGTTTCCTTCTCCTTCACCGATTTCCTGACGCCGAGCTCGATCATCTGGTCGGATGACAATGGCGAGACGCTGGCCACCGTGAAATCGCAGCCGGCGCGTTTCGATGCCTCGCCGCTGATTTCGGAACAGTTCGAGGCACGCTCGAAGGACGGCACGATGATCCCTTATTTCGTCGTCCGGCAACGCGACCAGAAGGGTCCGGTGCCGACGCTGCTCTATGGCTATGGCGGCTTCGAAGTGCCGCTGCTGCCCGGCTATGCCGGCGTGCGCGGCAGGCTGTGGCTGGAGAAGGGCAATGCCTATGTGCAGGCCTGCATCCGCGGCGGCGGCGAATTCGGTCCGGCCTGGCATCAGGCCGCGCTCAAGGGCAATCGCCAGAACGGGTTCGACGATTTCGCCGCTGTTGCGCAGGATGTCGTCAGGCGCGGCATTGCCACAGCCGCTTCGCTCGGCATCCAGGGTGGCTCGAATGGCGGCTTGCTGACCGGTGTTTCCTTGACGCAGCATCCCGAGCTTTTCGGCGCCGTCATCATCGAGGTTCCGCTGCTCGACATGCTGCGCTACACCGAATTGCCGCCCGGCGCCTCATGGGCGGCTGAGTATGGCGATCCGTCGAAACCGGAAGATGCGAAGTGGCTTTCGGCCTACTCGCCCTACCAGCATGTCGATGCCGGTGCCGCCTATCCACCGGTGCTGCTGACCACCTCGACGGCGGACGACCGCGTCCATCCCGGCCATGCGCGCAAGATGGCCGCCCGCCTGCACGAGGCCGGCCATGCGCGGACGCTGTTCTTCGAAGAGACCGAAGGTGGACACGGTGGACGCGGCGACCGCCGGCCGCAGGCGGCGCAGACGGCGATGAAATATGTCTTCCTGCAAAGGGCGCTAAGCGGCAAGGCTTGAGATGAGGCCTGGGCGCCGCGGACGCAAAGGGTGGTTCACCTCGACCGCCCTTTGCTCGCTCTTTTGTTTTGACGCAATTCCCTGAGGGAAAGCGCTACGCGCTTTTCCCGGGAAAACCGTTTCACACTTTCGCTGGAATTGCTCTAAGGTGCCGTCCATGGCTTTCGTCAGGATATCGGCTCGCGCATTCCGGGTCGCGGTGACACCGTCACCGCGCACGCTGCGCGCCGAGCTTTTGCGGCTGTGCGCCCGCATCGGTTATTCGCCACCTGCTTTCCTCTGACGCATTCACCCCGGCCCAGCCGGATAGAATCCAGAGGAAAGATCAGATTCATGACCTATCAGAATTATTCGCTGAAGCAGCTTCAGCAGATCGACGCCGCGCATCATCTCCACCCGTTCACCGACCACAAGGAACTGCGCGAAGCCGGCTCGCGCATCATCACCCGTGCCAACGGCCCGTTCATCTACGATTCCGAAGGGGCTGAGATCCTCGACGGCATGGCCGGGCTGTGGTGCGTCAACATCGGCTATGGCCGCGACGAACTGGCCGATGCCGCCTACGAGCAGATGAAGGAATTGCCCTACTACAACTCCTTCTTCAAATGCTCGACGCCGACGCCGGTGCTGTTGTCCAAGAAATTGGCTGAGATCGCGCCGAAACACGTCAACCAGGTATTCTACGGCTCGTCCGGTTCGGAAGCCAACGACACGGCGCTGCGTCTCGTGCGCCATTACTGGGTGCTGGAAGGCAAGCCGGAGAAGAACCGCATCATCTCCCGCAAGATGGCCTATCACGGCTCGACCGTTGCCGGCACCTCGCTCGGCGGCATGGATGGCATGCACAAGCAGCTCGGCGGTGCGGTGCCCAACATCGTCCATGTGATGATGCCTTATGCCTATGAGCTGGCGCTGCCTGGCGAGAGCGATCATGATTTCGGCCTGCGGGCGGCCAAGGCCGTCGAGGATGCGATCCTCGAAGCCGGTGCCGACAAGGTTGCAGCCTTCATCGGCGAGCCGGTGATGGGAGCGGGCGGCGTGAAGATACCGCCGGTCAGCTACTGGCCGGAAGTGCAGCGCATCTGCCGCAAATATGATGTCCTGCTGATGCTGGACGAGGTCATCACCGGTTACGGCCGCACCGGAGAGTGGTTTGCAGCACAAACGCTCGGCATCGAGCCCGACACCATCACCACGGCCAAGGCGCTGACCTCGGGCTATCAGCCGCTGTCGGCATTGCTGGTCGGCGACCGCATCGCCGCGACGCTGGTCGAGAAAGGCGGCGAGTTCAATCACGGCTACACCTATTCCGGTCACCCGGTGGCCTGTGCCGTGGCGCTGAAGAACCTCGAGATCATCGAACGGGAAGGGCTGGTCGACCGTGTCAGGAACGATACCGGTCCTTATTTCGCCAAGGCCTTGCAGGAGCGCATTGCCGGGCATGATCTGGTCGGCGAGGTGCGCTCGATCGGGCTGATGGGCGCGATCGAGATCGTCAAGGACAAGGCGACCAAGGAGCGGTTCCTGCCGTCGGGAAGTGCGGCGGTGACAGTGCGCGACCACGCGATCGCGCAAGGCATGATGCTTCGCGCCACCGGCGACACGATGATCCTGTCGCCGCCACTGATCTGGACCCGCGACACGATCGACATGGCCTGTGATCGTATCGCCATGGCGCTGGACCTGGCGCAGGCGGATCTGCGCAAGCGGTAGAGCCCGACCCTCGACCGGGCGTTCTTTCGACAAGAACGCCCGGCCTCGAGAAACCCGGCCTCGAGAAACATTGGGAACGAATACCATCGCCAGCGCGTAGTGTGTGGGGCAGCGACTGATTCGGCCGCGAAAAGGGGTTTGTTTTCATGAGAAAGACCGGCAAGAGCCGACGGACGCAAGAAGCGGCCAGCATCGGCGGTGACCTGATGCTGGCGCCGCTGGTGGCGATGATGCGGCTGCCGTTGATGGCCATGGATGCCGGGAGCAGCCAGCCATGGGGCACCGAGACGGCGCGTGCGGTAAGCGAGAAGACCGTGGCAATGACCGAAGGCGCGCTTGCGGCGCAAATGTCTTTCCTGCAGTCGGCGTCTCGGTTCTGGCCGGAAATCTTTTCCGGTCGCACACCGTCGCTGCTCAACGGCGTCGCGGCCGAACAGTCGATCAGCGCCGCGCTGAAGCCGGCCAGCCGTGCCGTGAAAGCGAACTTTCGCCGGCTGTCCAACAAGGGCTGACAACGAAAGGCCGATCCAGAAAACCGATTCCCGTTTTTCGAGGTCATACGTTAGAACCCTTTCAGGCACATCTGCCGATGGGGAACGTCATGGCCGGACAACCGCTCAACCAGCCCGCCGAAATTCCGGCTGAACTCGACCGCTGGAACTGGGGTGCCTTCTTCCTCAACTGGATCTGGGGTATCGGCAACAGCACCTTCATCGCCCTGCTGGCGCTGATCCCTGTCGTCAACATCGTCATGATCATCGTGCTGGGTGCGCGCGGCAGCCGCTGGGCCTGGCAGAACCGCACCTGGCGCGATGCGGAACAGTTCCGCAAGACGCAACGCAACTGGGCAATCGCCGGCCTTGCCGTCTGGCTGGTCAGCATCGGCGGCTGTGCGGCGATCGTCGGCGGCATTCCCTACGTCCTGAAAGGCAGCGATGCCTATCACATGACGATGGACAAGCTTCGCGCCGACGATCGCGTCAAGGCCGCTCTCGGTGATGGCGTGGCCGACAGTTTCTGGGTCGGTGGCCATTTCAATGTCAATGCGAATGGGGCGGGCGACGCCCAGTTCAGCATTCCGGTCCATGGCGCCAAGGGCAAGGGCACCGCGTACTCAACCGCTGTCCGGACAGCCGGCACGTGGAGCCTGCGCCTGCTGGTTGTCAGGGTCGAGGGAGCCGATGCACCGATCGTGCTGATCAATGAAGATCATGTCTCGATCCCGAACGCGGCAATCGGAATATAAAACCAGGCTGCACGGATAAACCCGCAGAAACGCAAAAACCGCGCTCCATCGGGAACGCGGCTTTGCCAGATACGCAGGCACTTCGCTACTCAAACACTTGGCGAAACTTACGGGCTCCGGTACGCGAGACCTGATCCGGAGCGCCGGGCGGACGCGATATGTCCGCCTCGCATTCCGTTTTATAGGGACATCGTTACCGGGGGGTTAGCGAGACCTTAAGCAAACCTAAATTTCACGGGGTTTCTCTCAAGATGTGCGAAAAAACCCAGTCATTTTAGTAGCTTATGGATTGGCGCCACGCAGAAAATTAATGATGCCGGAAAAATCGGCGCCGGCATGCCCCTGGGCGTTGAACAGCGCATAGAGCTGGGCGGCCTCAGCACCAAGCGGGGTCACCGCGCCGGAACCTTGTGCTGCTTCCTGCGCCAGCTTCAGGTCCTTCAGCATCAGTGCGGCGGCAAAGCCGGGCTTGTAGTCGCGATTGGCGGGCGAGGTCGGCACAGGGCCGGGCACGGGGCAATAGGTGGTCAACGACCAGCACTGGCCGGACGACGTCGAGGCGACATCGAACAGCGCCTGATGCGACAGGCCGAGCTTTTCCGCCAGCACGAAGGCTTCGGCGACGCCGATCATGGAAATACCGAGGATCATGTTGTTGCAGATCTTGGCTGCCTGTCCGGCGCCGTCGCCGCCGCAATGGACGATGCGCCCAGCCATCGGCTTCAGGATCGGCTCGGCGGCGGCGAAGGCATCGACGGTGCCACCGGCCATGAAGGTCAGCGTGCCGGCCGCCGCGCCGCCGGTTCCGCCCGAGACGGGCGCATCGATGGACAGCAGGCCGTGATTGGCGGCGATGGCATGCGCCTTGCGCGCCGATTCGACGTCGATGGTCGAGGAATCGATGAACAACGCGGCCTTTTTCGCCCTGGGGGCAATGTCCTCATAGACCGACAACACATGCTTGCCGGCCGGCAGCATGGTGATCACCACATCGGCATCCTTCACCGCGGCCGGCGCGTTGGCCATGATGACGATGCCATGCTCGCGCGCGACCGTCAGATTCTCCGGCATCAGGTCGAAGCCATGCACGGCATGCCCGGCCTTGACCAGGTTGGCGGCCATTGGATTGCCCATGTTGCCGAGGCCGATGAAGGCGATGGTGGTCATAGTGGTGCTCCGGGATTGGCAGTAGGCAGTAGGCAGTAGGCAGTAGGCAGTAGGGCTGTCTATTCTGGCGTAAGTCTGAGAATGAGTTGGCGAAGCATTTTGCCGATGCCCTCGGTCGATGTCAGCAAGTGATCAGCTTGATCATGCGTGGCAAGGCCAATGCGTTCGGCGATCTGAAGGTGTGTCTCCAACTCCTTCAGTGAGCCTTGGGCGATCCGGAGAAATTGCTGATATGAGCCTCTGTTGTCTCGGCCATAACCTTCGGCGATGTTTGCAGGGATAGAAGTCGCTGAACGGCGGATTTGGCTGGTCAACCCATACAATTCTTCCTTTGGCCACGCCTTGGTCAACGAATAGGTGGCGACAGCCAGATCCATCGCCTGCTGCCATACAATAAGATCCTTGTACCAATCTATCTTGCCGGTCATCGTTGCCTACTGCCTACTGCCTACTGCCTACTGCCTACTGCCTACTGCCTACTGCCTACTGCCTTCCAATCAACGCCCGCGCGATGATGACGCGCATGATCTCGTTGGTGCCTTCGAGGATCTGGTGCACGCGCAGGTCCCGCACCAGCTTCTCGATGCCGTAATCGTGCAGATAGCCGTAACCGCCGAGCAGTTGCAGTGCATCGTTGGCGACGTTGAAGCCGGTGTCGGTGACGAAGCGCTTGGCCATGGCCGACCATTTGCCGGCATCCGGCGCCTTGCGGTCGAGCTTCGAGGCGGCGGCATAGAGGAAGATGCGCGCCGCCTGCAGCTCGGTCTCCATGTCGGCCAACCTGAACTGCAGCGCCTGGAACTGGTTGATCTTGGAGCCGAAAGCCTTGCGCTCGGCAGTGTAGGAGAGCGCCTTGTCGAGCGCCGATTGCGCGCCGCCCAGCGAACAGGCGGCGATGTTCAGCCGGCCGCCGTCGAGCCCCGCCATGGCGATGCCGAAGCCGGCGCCTTCGCCCGAGAGCAGGTTTTCCGCCGGCACCTTGCAGTCCTCGAAGATGACCTGGCGGGTCGACTGCATGTGCCAGCCCATCTTGTGCTCGTTGGCGCCGAAGGAGAGGCCGGGCGCATCTTTTGGTACAACAATGGTGGAAATGCCTTTCGGCCCGTCAGCACCGGTGCGCACCATCACGGCGTAGACGTCGCTGTCGCCGGCGCCCGAGATGAACTGCTTGGTGCCGTTCAGCACATAGTCGCCGCCGCTCTTCACCGCGCGCGTCTTCAGCGCCGCAGCGTCGGATCCGGAACCGGGTTCGGTCAGGCAATAACTCGCCAGCCATTCCATCGAGGTGAGCTTGGGCAGGAAGCGCTGGCGCTGCTCGTCATTGCCGAAACGGTCGATCATCGAGGCCACCATGTTGTGGATCGAGATGAACGACGAAAAGGCCGGATCGGCGTGCGATAGCGCCTCGAAGATCAGCACGGCGTCGAGCCGGCCAAGCGCGGAACCGCCGACATCGTCACGGGTGTAAATGCCGCCGAGGCCGAGCGGGCCGGTCTCGCGGATCACGTCGGCGGGAAAGTGTTTCCTGCGGTCCCAATCGAGCGCATTCGGCGCGACGCGGTCGGCGGCGAAGGCCTGTGCCATCTCCTGGATGGCACGCTGCTCCTCGTTGAGTTCGAACTGGCTGGTGCTCGCATCGACCGCGGCGTCCATGGCGTGCTCCCTATGTGCTGGCCGGCTGAGGTGCCGGCCTGTCGTTTTTGGCTTTGCGCGCGCACCAATCTAGACCAATGATGCCGCCGCGCAACCCGACCTTCCGCGGACGGCGGTGCACCAATACATGTCCGGAGCAAGATGTGACGACAAAGTTCGATGAGCTGCTGGGGCGGTTCCACGCCTATCTCGCTTCCGTGGATCACGCCCTGGTGCGCGATGCCGTGGCGCGGATCGCGTGGGACATGCCAGCGCGCGCGCTGGAGCCGCATCCGCTTGGCTGCCTGCGCCACCTCGCTCGCGCCGTGGAACTGGCGCCGCCGGCTGCGAAGCCGCTGGTGCAATGGCTGGCGGAGCACCGGAACGATCTGCGCTGGGGACAGACCTATGGCGAGGCGGATTTCGGCAAGGCATTCATCGACAATTACGGTTGGCTGGAGATGTTCGGCACGCGCGGCCACTTCGCCAACGAAGAAGTCGCCGCTGGCCTGCTGATCCTTGGCCCCGATATCGTCTATCCCGACCATCATCACGTTGCCGAGGAAATCTACATGCCGCTGACCGGCGGGACCGAATGGCGCATGGGTGAGGGCGGCTTTCGCCGGCGCGCGGCCGGCGAGGTCGTCCACCACGCTTCCAACGTCAACCACGCCATGCGAACGGCCGAAGAGCCATTGCTGGCGCTTTACATCTGGCGCGGCGGGCCGCTGGCGGCGAAATCCACGATTACCGGCACCGCTACTCAGGGCAGGGGCTGATGGCCAAGGCGATCATGCTGCAGGGCACGGGCTCGGATGTCGGCAAGACGGTGCTGGTCGCAGGCCTCTGCCGCGCAGCAAAAAAGCGCGGGTTGAAGGTGCGGCCATTCAAGCCGCAGAACATGTCGAACAATGCCGCCGTCGCCGACATGCCCGGCGACAACAATGCCGGCGGCGGCGAGATCGGCCGCGCGCAATGGCTGCAGGCGATCGCTTGCGGTGTGGCGCCATCGGTCCATATGAACCCGGTGCTGCTCAAGCCGCAAACCGATGTCGGCGCGCAGGTCATCGTGCAGGGCAAGGTGTTCGGCGAAGCGCGGGCGCGCGACTATCAGGCGATGAAGGGCCGGCTGATGGATGCCGTGCTCGACTCCTGGGGCAAGGTTGGCGAGGGCGCCGATCTGGTCATTGTCGAGGGCGCCGGTTCGCCCGCCGAGATAAATCTCCGCAGCCGCGACATCGCCAATATGGGTTTTGCGACGCGCGCCGACGTGCCGGTGGTACTGGTCGGCGACATCGATCGCGGCGGCGTCATCGCCTCGATCGCCGGCACGCATCTGATCTTGCCGGAAGAGGACCGGCGCATGATCGTCGGCTACCTCATCAACAAGTTCCGCGGCGACGTCTCGCTGTTCGACGACGGCATAAGGTCGATCACAGGATTCACCGGCTGGCGCTGTTTTGGCGTCGTGCCGTGGCTGAAGGCGGCAGCCCGCTTGCCTTCGGAGGATTCGGTGGTGCTGGAACGGCTGGCGTCCGGCGAGGCGCGTGCGCTCAAGATTGCCGTGCCGATGCTTGGCCGCATTGCCAATTTCGACGATCTCGATCCGCTCAAGGCCGAACCGCAGGTCGAGGTGGTGTTCATTCCGCCCGGAAAGCCATTGCCCGCCGATGCCGGACTGGTGGTCATCCCAGGCTCCAAGTCGACGATCGGTGATCTCCTGAAATTCCGCGAGAACGGCTGGGATCGCGATTTGCTCGCGCATCGCAAGCGGGGCGGCCATGTCGTCGGCATTTGCGGCGGCTTCCAGATGCTTGGCCGGACAGTGCGCGACCCCGACGGCATCGAAGGCAGCGTCACCGAGGCCGAAGGGCTCGGCCTGCTTGACGTCGAAACAGTGATGGAACCGGAAAAGACGGTGCGCAATGTCAGCGCCCGCTCGGTGCTGTTCGACCTGCCGCTCGAAGGTTACGAAATCCACCTCGGCCGCACCACCGGTCCGGACATGATGCGACCGTCGGCGATCATCAATGGCGTCGAGGATGGCGCCGTTTCCGCTGACGGCAAGGTGGTCGGCACCTATCTGCATGGCCTGTTCGGCGCCGACGGCTTTCGCGGGAAATTCCTCCAAAGCCTCGGTATCAAGGGTGGCGGCATCGACTATCGGGCCGAAGTCGAGCGGGCGCTGGACGAGGTCGCAGCCGAGTTGGAAACCCACCTCGACTGCGACGCGATTTTCGCGCTGGCCCGGTAGGGCTACGCCTTTTCGCCTGTCTTCGGCCAGTAGGTGCCGAACGACCAGACATTACCTTCCGGGTCGCGGCAGATGAACTCGCGGCTGCCATAGTCGCGGTTGGTCAATTCCTGGATGATCGTGGCGCCGGCCTTCCTGGCTTTGGCATAGGCTGCATCGGCATCGTCGACGGCAATGTAGATCGACTTGCCGCCGCTCGAGCCGGGCTCGCCGACCATCTTGCCGTAGTCATCGTCGCGCACCGTGCCGAGCATGATCATCGAAGAGCCGAAAACCAATTCGGCATGGTGCACGACATCGCCTTCGCCATAGCGGGCACGGACGCTGAAGCCGAAGGCTTCGCACAGCCAGTCGATCATTCTTGCCGCGTTTTTATAGCGCAGGGCGGGGTAGAGGCGGGGCGCTTCAGGGGTGGTGGGCATGTCAATCTCCTTCATTGGGTTGGTCGATAACCCACTGTGTTCGAAGGCCGTTTCAGCGTCTTGAAGAAATGTTACCTGACCGAAAGCGCCGTCGGCGTCTCGCCGGCAAGGACGCGGAACTCGCGCACCAGATGTGCCTGGTCGGCATAGCCGCAGTCCGCGGCGATATCCGCCCAGTCGGCAGTCGGCTGCCTCGACAGGCCCAGCGCCCGGTTGAAGCGCACGATGCGCGACAGCGTCTTGGGGCCGATACCGATCGCATTGGAAAAGCCGCTGGCAAGATGTTTGCGGCTCCAGCCCAGCCTTTCGGCAAGCGATGAGATGCGGGTCCGGCCACCAGAGGTTATAATGCGGTCATAGGCCCAGGCGATTTCGAGCGGCGTTTCGGCGGCGTTCTCGAGACGGGCGGCGACGAAGGCTTCGGCGATATCGAAACGCGCCGCCCAGTCCGGCGCGTTGCCAAGCCGTTCACGCAGCGCCATGCCTTCGGCGCCAAGCACGTCGTCGAGGACGACCATGCTGTCGGTCAGTTCGCTCATCGGCCGGCGGAAGAACCGGCGCGCGCCAAGCGGTGTGAAGTTGACCTGGACGCAGCAGGCGCCGCCGAAGGATTCGATCACCACCGGTCCGGCAAAGAGGCCGGCGGCGAAACTGGCGAAGCGATCATTGTCGCCCGGCGCCTTGCCGAGCCCGATGGCGAAAGGCTCGGCGAAGCTGATCACCAGCGGCACGGTCAGCGATGCGTATTCGACATTGCGCAAATGGCCGGGCGCCATTTCGCGATAGCCGCAAATGTCGGTGATAGTGCCTTGAAGCGCAGGATTGGGAAGACGCCGGCGCATCTCGAACCGCCCGGCGACCGACCGGTCCTGTTCCTGCTGGCGTTGCATCTCGACTGGCATCGGCATCCTTCCGCGGAAAGAAATCTAGCAGACCCCAGACCAGAATCAAAAGCGCCCGGCTTTTGGCCGGGCGCTCATGGTCCCCACTTCAAGGGAAATGTGTCAGGCGCCGCGCATCAAGCAGCCGCCGGCAAGCACGATGAAAGCAATAAGAACAATCCACACCGATGCGAGTGGAATGAACGCAAGAACGCCAAGCGCGGCGAGAACGCCGATGATGGCGATAACAACGGAAATGATAAAAACGATCTGGGTGGGTGCGCTAAGATTCATGTCTGGCTCCTCGCAACATGATTCGAACAGCGGCATTCTATCAGGGCGTGTGATCACACACCAATCATGACACGCAGCGGGTTCGCCGGGTCGGCCAGGAGCTTCACGGCCAGCGCCAGGCAGACGATCACCAGCAATGGCTTGATCAGTCTTGCACCGATGCGCATGGCCAGGCTGGCGCCGACGCGGGCGCCAAGGAACTGGGCAACACCCATCATCAGGCCGATCTTCCAGTAGACGACACCGACGGCGGCGAAGACGATGAAGCCACCGATGTTGGAAGCGAAGTTGAGCAGCTTGGTGTGCGCCGTCGCCTTGAGCACGCCGTAACCGGCAAGGGCGACGAAGGCCAGCATGTAGAAGGAGCCGGCGCCCGGCCCGAACAGGCCGTCATAGAAGCCGATGGCGGGAACCAGGGTCACTCCGAACAGGAATGGCGACAGGCGCTCAGTGCGATCGACGTCGTTCATGTTGGGCTTCAGCGCGAAGTAGAGCGCGATGGCGATCAGCACCAAGGGCAGGAGGGCGCGCAGGAGATCGCCTGGCACGATCGTTGCCAGCAAGGCGCCGACAGCACTTCCGGCAAGCGCGAGCAGCGCCGAAGGCAGTTGTCGGCGCAAATCGACATGGCCCTTGGAGGCGTAATGGATCGTCGCCGACCCGGAGCCGAACATGCCCTGCAGCTTGTTGGTTCCAAGCGCCTCGACCGGCGAGAAACCGGCAAGCAGCAGCGCCGGGATGGTGATCAGTCCGCCACCGCCGGCGATCGAATCGACAAAGCCCGCGGCAAAGCCGGCGAACGCCAGCATGGCGACGGTTTGGGTGCTAAGGTCGATCATCTGATGTATGGATGTGTCCGGTCGGCTGAGATATCGGGCGTTCGACCACGACCGCCCTGTTTGCGCAAGGCCGATTCCGCGCTACCTCTATCCAAGCGCGTCACGTTTGGACGGAATCATGCGACGCGCTAGAATCGGAAAGAGGCCCCTGATGGCATTCGCATTGCTGGACCAGATACGCTCGATCTTCGACGGCGACCCGGGCGTGCGCAAGGTGGCGGACGATCCGGTCTTGTCGGCGGAACTTCTGATGCTGTTCCGCATGATCCTGGCCGACGGGTCGGTCAGCGAGAGTGAGATGGTTGCCTTCCGGCGGATATGCAAGGACGCCTTCGGCATCGCCGAAACCAGCATCGACAGCGTCATCGAATATCTCAACGAGTTCGGCTACGAGACCAACGGCTCGCAGGCCATTGCGCTGTTCCGTGACCTCGACATTGAGCGGCGCAAGCAATTGGCCCGCCACATGGCCGAGATCGCCAAGGCGGATTCGCAGCTGGCCGAGAGCGAGGTGCGGCTGCTGCGCCGCACGCTCGACCTGCTCGACATCAGTCCGGTCGATGTGGTCAAGCCGGAAGGCTGAGGCGCTGCGTGGCAGAACCAATCGCCGGCGCTGAGGGTCGTTTGTGTGAGCTTTGCCGATAGCTATCTGGGACAGTTACGGGCGCTGATCGGTGATCGTCTGGTGCTGATGCCGGGCGCGCGCATCGTCATCGAACGCGCCGACGGCCGCATCCTGCTGCAGAAACGGACCGATTTTGGCTTGTGGGGCCTGCCCGGCGGCAATGCCGAGGAAGGCGAGGGCCTGGAGACCGTGGTGATCCGGGAGGTACTCGAGGAAACCGGGTTGATCGTCAGCGATGTCGAGCCGTTCGGGTTTGGCTGTGACCCGCACTATGAAACCTTTCAGTTTCCGAATGGCGATCGCGCCCAGTTCTTCGCGCTGATGTTTTACACTCGCTCCTTTGAAGGCGAGCCGGCCGTCACCGACGACGAGAGCAGCGCCGTCGGCTGGTTCGCCGTTGGCAGCTTGCCCGAAATGCTGCCCAATATGGCGCGCAGCATCGAGGCCTATCTCCGATTCAAGACCACCGGAAAATTCCAGATGATCTGAAGGGCTAACCCTGCTCCTGCATACGCCGAGTGATTGCCCGGTGCAGGTCCGGTGCGGCGGTGACCAGCGCCTTGGCCGCCTCGGATTGCGGGTGATCCAGCACTTCGTTCGTCTTGCCGCGCTCGACGATCTTGCCGTCATGCATGACCAGCACCTCGTCGGTGATGGCGCGGGCGACGGTCAGGTCGTGGGTGATGAAGAGATAGGCGATGCCGAGCTTCTGGTTGAGCTCGGCGAACAGGTCGAGGATCTGGGCGCGGATCGAGACGTCGAGCGCCGAGACCGGCTCGTCGGCGACGACCAGCTTGGGGCGCGTGATGATGGCGCGGGCGATCGACAGGCGCTGGCGCTGGCCGCCGGAAAATTCGTGCGGATATTTGTCCATGTCGCGCTGGTCGAGGCCGACTTCATGCAACGCGTGCGCCACCATCTCGCGGCGCTCGGCGCGCGTCGGCTTCTTGTCCAGCACATGCAGGGGTTCGGCGACCAGTTTTTCGACCTTCTGGCGCGGGTCGAAGGAGCCATAGGGGTCCTGGAAGACAACCTGCATGTCGCGCCTGGCAGGCTTCAGTTCCGCTTCGTTCCTGCCGGTGATGGTCTCGCCGCGGAACCGGATCGTGCCCGAGCTTGGCCGGTCCAGCGCCAGGATGATGCGCGCGAGCGTTGACTTGCCGCAGCCGGAGCGGCCGACCAGCGCCACCGATTGGCCCGGCGCCATCGACAGTGATACGTCGTCCACGGCACGAATCGAGGCTGCGCGCTTGAGCAGCGAGGTGCGCCGGCCGGGATAGTCGCGGGTCACGCTTTCGACCTGGAGCAAGGGTTGGCCCGATGCGACGCCTTGCGGTCTTGCCCGCGCCGGCACATGCATCGAGGCTTGCGCCAACTGGCGCGTGTAGCGGTGAAGCTGTTCGGACAGTGTGCGTGCGGTGTCGCCGGCTTCCATCACCTCGCCACGGCGCAGGATGGTGATGCGATCGGCCATCTCGGTCACGACCGCGAGATCGTGCGAGATCAGCAACAGGCCCATGCGGCTCTCCGCGACGAGGTCACGCAACAGGTCGAGGATCTGCGCCTGCAGCACCACGTCGAGCGCCGTGGTCGGCTCGTCGGCGATCAGCAGTTTGGGTTTCAGCGCACAGGCGATGGCGATGACGACGCGCTGGCGCTGGCCGCCCGACAGTTCGTGCGGATAGCGCGACAGCGGGAATTTTGCCGAGGGCAGGCCGACGCGGTCGAGCATTTTTCGCGCCCGCTCCTCGGCGTCGGCGCGGCTTGCCTTGGTGTGCCAGCGTATGCCTTCGGCGACCTGTTCGCCGATGGTCTTGACCGGATTGAGTGCCGTCATCGGCTCCTGGAACACCATGCCGATGTCGTCGCCGCGCAGCGCGCACATCTGGTCCTCGGTTGCCGCGAGGATGTCGATGCCGTCGAAGGTGACGCGCCCGGTGGCGCGCGCGGCATGGGGCAGAAGCTGCATCACCGTCAGCGCGGTCATCGACTTGCCCGAACCGGATTCACCGACCAGCCCCATCACTTCGCCGGGCGCGACGGAAAGGTCGATACCGCTCAGAATCGGCGTGTCGCCGATGGCCAGCGACAGGTTCTCGATGTCGAGCAGGCTCATCGCTGCCGCCGCGATTTCGGGTCGAGGATATCGGCGATGCCATCGCCCAGGAGGTTCAGGCCAAGCACGGTGACGACGATCGCCATGCCGGGAAAGATCGCCATCCATGGCGCCACCACCATACGGGTCTGCGCGTCGAACAGCATGCGGCCCCAACTCGGCATTGGCGGCTGCGCGCCCAGGCCCAGATAGGAAAGCCCGGCTTCGGCCAGGATGCCGAGCGCGAACTGGATGGTGCCTTGCACCAGGAGCAGCGTAGCGATGTTGGGCAGCACATGTTCGATGCTGATCTGCGTGCTGCTCTTGCCGGCGGCGCGCGCGGCAAGAATGAACTCGCGCGGCCAGATCGCCAGTGCGCCTGCGCGGGCGACGCGGGCAAACACCGGAATGTTGAAGATGCCGATGGCGATGATGGCATTGACGGCGCCCGGTCCGAAGATGGCGGTGATCATGATGGCCGACAGCAGCGCAGGGAAGGCGAAGACGAGGTCGTTCAGCCGCATCAGTGCCTCGTCGACGAGGCCGCCGCGGGCCGCGGCAAAGGCGCCGAGCGGCACGCCGACCCCCATGCCGATGCCGACCGCGACCAGCGCCACTGCAATCGAATTGCGGGCGCCGACCATGACCATCGACAGGATGTCACGGCCGAAATGGTCGGTGCCGAACCAGTGCGCCAGCGAGGGCCCTTGCGTCTTGTCTGATATCACGAGTTTCGTGACGTCGTAGGGCGTCCAGCCATAGGAGACGATCGCCATCGACAGGATCAGCAAGGTGATGACGAAACCGGCAACGAAGGCGGTGTTCCTGAACGCCTTGGCCAGGATGCTGCTGAACGTCTCCTCGGGGATGTCGATGTGCAGCGTCATTGCCGGCCTCTCAGGCGCGGATCGACGATCGCATAGGAAAGATCGACGAGGAGGTTGACGGCTATGACGGCGGCAACCAGCAGCATGACGACGCTTTCGACGACGATCAGGTCGCGCTGGGTGATCGCCTGGAACACCAGCCGGCCGAGGCCGGGCAGGTAGAAGACATTCTCGATGATGATGGTGCCGGCAAGCAGGAAGGCGAATTGCAGGCCAATAATGGTCAGCACCGGAATCATGGCGTTGCGCAGTGCGTGCCGCCACAACACGGCGCGGTAGGGCAGGCCCTTGGCGCGGGCGGTGCGGATATAGTCCTCGTTGAGCACCTCGATCAGCGCCGAGCGGGTAACGCGTGCCAGGATCGCCGCTTGCGGCAGAGCAAGTGCCACTGCCGGCAACAGCAGCGATTTCAGTGCCGGCCAGACGCCGGCGCTCCAGCCGGGAAAGCCGCCGGCCGGGACCAGCCGCAGCCAGACGGCGAAGACATAGATGAGCATCAGCGCGAACCAGAAATTGGGCACGGCGACGCCAAGCTGTGCGGCGCCCATCGCCAGCGTGTCGCCGGCCCGTCCGCGCCGGCTGGCGGAAAACAGGCCAACCGGGATGGCGATGATGGTTGAGAGCGCCAGCGCGATCAGCGCCAGCGGCAGCGAGACGGCAAGCCTTTCGCGCACCAGATCGATGACCGGTACCGAATAGGTGTAGGAGCGGCCGAAATCGAGGCTGAGCAGGCCGCCGGCCCAGTGCAGATAGCGCCAAGGCAGCGACGCGTCGAGACCCATCTGGTTGCGCAGCAGCTCGACCTGGTCGGCGCTGGCGTTCATGCCCAGCATCAGCCGCGCCGGATCGCCGGGAAGGATCTCCAGCACGGCGAACACCACCATGGAGGCCAGCACCAGCGTGGCGAGCGCGATGGCAAGGCGCTTGAGAAGATAGGCGGTCATGGAGGTGAAAGAACAGCTGCGTTCCCGGTCCCAAAGATCGGGCTACAGTATCGTTCTGCGGCGCCCCCCTCAGTGGAGGACGCGAAGGAGCGCAAGCGTCGCCTTTTGGCCAACAGCCTCACTCGCTCCACTTCACCCTGGTCACGTCATTGGCCTGGATCGGCGCGTTTTCCCACAGCCCTTGCAGCTTGGCATCCCAGACGCCGACCTTGGGCAGTTCGAACAGGAAGCCGACCACGGCATCGTCGGCCAGGATCTTCTGCGCCTGCCCCAGCAGTTCCTTGCGCTTGGCTTCGTCGGAGGTGAGGTTCAAATCGGCAATCACCTTGTCGAAGGCCGGATTGTCGTAGTTGAAGTAATAATCCTTGCGCGAATAGATATCGATGTCGTTGGGCTCCGTGTGCGAGACAATGGTCAGGTCGTAGTCCTTCTTGGTGAACACCTGATCCAGCCACTGCGCCCATTCGACCGGGACGATCTCAAGATCGATGCCGACGTCGCGAAGCTCCGAGGCGATGATCTCGCCGCCGAGCCGCGCGTAAGTGGGCGGCGGCAGCTTCAGCGTTGCCTTGAAGCCGTTCTCGAGGCCTGCCTCCTTCAGCAGTTCCTTTGCCTTGGCAACATCATGCGGATAGCGGCCGGTGAGGTCGACATAGTCCTTGTTGGCCGGCGACATGTGCGAGCCGATCGGCACGCCGAGGCCGGCCGAGGCACCGTCGATGATCGCCTTGCGGTCGAGCGCATAGGAGATCGCCTGTCTCACCTGCAGCTTGTCGAAGGGCGGCTTCTTGTTGTTGATCGACAGGAGGGTTTCGCCCTCGGTCGCGCCGATCACCACCTTGAAGCGCGGATCGTCCTTGACCTGCGCGACGCTGTCGGCATCGAAGAACGGGAAAGCCTGGATGTCGCCCGAGAGCAGTGCCGGCACATAGGCCGCGGCATCGGGAACGATGCGGAACTCGGCCTTGTCGAGGAACGCCGGCGTGCCCCAGTAATTGTCCGATTTGACCAGCGTGATCGACGATCCCTTGGCCCAGCTCTGGAATTTGAACGGGCCGGTGCCGATCGGCTTCTCCTTGTTGGTGTCGGCCGATTCCGGCGCCACGATCACCGCGTCGCCCCAGCCCATATTGTAGAGGAAGGAGCCTTGCGGGTTCTTCAGCGTTACTTTGACCGTCGCCGGATCGACGACGTCGACCTTGTCGATCGCCGCGAACAGACCCTTCTGCGCATTGACCGAGTTGTCGGCGCGCGCGCGATCCAGCGAGAATTTCACGTCGCTGGCATCGAAATCGGTGCCGTCATGGAATTTGACGCCGGTGTGAAGCTTGAAGGTGTAGACCTTGCCGTCATCGGAAATGGTCCAGCTTTCGGCCAGATCCGGGAGCACCTCGCCATTCGGTCCGATGCGGGTCAGGCCCTCGAACACATTGGCGTAGAGAACCTCGTCGATCGCCGCGGCGGCACCGGCCGTCGGATCGAGGTGCGGCGGTTCGAGCGGAATGCCGATGACGAGATCGGTTCGCGCGGCGAATGCCGCGGTTCCAGCGGCCAGCGACAGCACTGCGGCGGCTAGAATGGTTTTCCACAATCTCATCGTGCAACTCCCATGCGTTTCAGACACGTGCTCAAACCCGGGCGATAGAAGCGTGAT
This sequence comes from Mesorhizobium newzealandense, assembly GCF_042682145.1. NCBI lineage: Bacteria > Pseudomonadati > Pseudomonadota > Alphaproteobacteria > Hyphomicrobiales > Phyllobacteriaceae > Mesorhizobium > Mesorhizobium newzealandense. Next base: position 223,992 of record NZ_JBHUGZ010000007.1, read on the forward strand.
TTTGCCACGGAGTAAATTGCGTTTCGTTCTGCCCGGCAGGATGGCTGGGAATGTTTTTGCCGTTGCAGTGCCATCGGCAGGTCGAAGCTTGTCGGGATGCCGGGCTATCCCGCGGCTGTGCCGCGCAAGAGCACGTTGAGCCCGATCGCCATCACCTTGGCCGATTCGATCATGTCCGAGATCCCGACCCATTCGTCCGGCCGGTGGGCGAGGTCGAGGATGCCCGGGCCATAGGCGATGCAATCATAGATGTGGCCGATGCGGGCAATGTGCTTCTGGTCGTAGGTGCCGGGCGAAATGACATAGTCCGGTTCGCGGTCGAAGACCGCCATGATGCCTTGCGCCACCGCCTTGACCACGGGTGCGTCGCGCTCCGTCATCAGCGGCAGCACTTCCATCAGGTCGCGGATCTCGTAGTCGAATTTTTTCCGCTCGCGCTTCAGCCGGTCGAGAATGCCGGTCACTTCACCCTTGACCGTGCCGAGATCCTCTTCGAGCAGGAAGCGCCGGTCGATGGTCAGCCGGCAGGAATCGGGCACGTTGGGCGAAGGCAGGCCGGGCCGGAAATCCTCGGTCTGGCCACCATGGATGGAGTTGATGTTCATAGTCGAGCGTCTTGCGCCTTCGGGCACGACCGGCATGCGCGTCATCTTGCGGTCGAGCGCCGGAAACAGCTCATCCTCAAAGGCCTGCAGCACGGCGCCCATATGGCGTACGGCATTGTCGCCGAGGAACGGCATCGAGCCGTGCGCGATCTCGCCCCTGGTTTCGATCTCCGCCCACCAGACGCCGCGATGACCAAGGCAGATGCGGTCCTTGTTCAGCGGCTCGGGAATGATGACGTGGTCGACCCTGGGTTTCGAGAAATAGCCGAGCCTGGCCAGATGGGCGACGCCGCCGAAGCCGCCGGACTCCTCGTCGACGGTGCCCGATATTTCGATGGCGCCGGGAAAGTCGGGAAACACCTCCATGAAGGCTTCTGCGGCAATGACCGAGGCGGCCAGGCCGCCCTTCATGTCGCAGGCGCCGCGGCCGTAGACCTTGCCGTCCCTGACGACCCCGGCAAAGGGGTCGACGGTCCAGCCGTCGCCGGCCTCGACAACGTCGATATGCGAGTTGAAGTGGACGCAGGCGCCCGGCGACCGTCCGTCGAAACGGGCGACGACATTGACGCGCGGGTAGCGATCGGTGTCGCCGGGCGTGCCTTCGGCGCGGATGAATTCGGTCTCGAAGCCGCTCTTCTTCAGCCGCGCACCGAGATACTCGGCGCATGGTCGATAGGCCTCGCCGGGTGGGTTGATGGTGGGAAAACGGATCAGGTCGGCGGTCAGCGCGACGACATCGTCGCGCCGGTCATCGATTGCCTTGAGGAGTCGCTCGTTCATGCGACAAGTTGAGCAGCGATATCGGCGGTTTTGCAAGCCCGCTCGTATCAGATCCGTGCGGCGTGTCGTAGCGGCAACTATCGCGGGAAATCATTCAAATTCGCTGCATCGCATTGGCGAATTGGTCAAGGAGTGTGTGTTATCCCGTTCACCTGCCATTAAAAAGATGAAAAACAACGTGATGGCAGGCAAGGGGCAATCAAAGGGGTTTGATCGCATGAAAAAGACAGTTCTCATGGCAGCCGTGTTTGTCGCGATGCTGTTCGGTGCTGCGGGGCAGGGCTGGGCAGCCAGCCTCGTTGCAAACATAGACGTATCTTCGCAGACGATGACGGTCAGATATGGCTTTTCGGTTTACCGGTGGAGCGTGTCCACCGCGCGACCCGGCTATTTCACGCCGCGCGGCACCTATCGGCCGCAACGCACGGCCCGGATGTGGTATTCGCGCAAATACCATATGTCGCCGATGCCCTATTCCGTGTTCTTCCATGGCGGCTATGCCATCCATGGAACAGGCGCCGTCAGGCAGCTCGGCCGCCCGGCATCGCATGGCTGCGTGCGGCTGCACACGGCCAATGCCGCAGCCTTCTATTCGATGGTGCGGGAAGTGGGTTTCGGCAACACGCGGATTGTCGTGACGAACTGAAGCCCGGTTTCGCTGACCGTGGTATTATCGGCTGGCGTGGAACTCGCTTTCCCGCCAGCGGATTGGCTCAGGTGCTTGCAATCGGAGCCGGCTGTGGGGGACGCTTTCTCCGCCCGCCGCCGATCTCCCACCTTTTGTGGAACCACATCCACTGGCCGGGGTCTTCGCGCACCCAGCGCTCGACCACGTCGGCGAGAAGCTGTGTGGTGGCGTGGACATCGACGCTGCCGTCAGCGGTACGCGGCAAGGTCAGCTTGTCCTCGATCTCGAGCCGGAAGCGGTTACCCGGCAGCCTGACGCAGCGCGCCGGATAGACGTCACAGTCGTAGTGACGGGCAAGGGTGCCCAGCACCCGATTGCTCTGGCAGGGACGGCCGAAGAATGTCGTCTCCAGGCCGTTGGAGAATTTCTGGTCGACAAGGATGCCGATGTTGCCGCCGTTCTCCAGGACTCCCGCCAATGCAAACGAAGCGCCGGCCATCGATGGCAGCAGGGACCCCATGGTCGAGCGGCGCGTCGAAAGGATGTAGTCGGCGAGGTAGGGGTTGTTGGGCGGGCGAAACAGCGCCGTGATGTTCATGCCGAAGGTAGCGGCGGCCACCGGCAACAATTCGAAATTGCCGAGATGGCCGGTGAAGACGATATGCGGCTGCTTTTCGGCGGCGATCTCGACGAAATGCTCTATCCCCTTGACCTCGACGCGACCCGGGCTGGTGGCGGCGGGATCGTAGTCGAACAAGGCATCGAGAAAGATGTATTCGGCGGCAAGGCGAGCCATGTTGCCCCACATGTCCGAGGCGATGGCCTGGATTTCGGCTTCGCTCTTTTCCGGATAGGCCTTGCGCAGATTGTCGACGGCGACCTGGTGGCGCCCCACCCAGGGGCCGACACGGCGCGCGACGCGGTCGGCGAAATTCAGCGCGCTGTCGGCCGGCAAGAGGCGCAGGATCGAGATGATTATCATCGCCGCGCGCGCAACCAGCCAGTAGTTCAACTGGCGCAGCTGCCTGCCATAGCGAAATTTGAGATCCCGGCGAAACTTCTTGAACACTGAGGTCAGGGCCTTAGCCGACGCGCAGGATGATCTTGCCGAACACGTCGCGGCTTTCCATGCGCTTCAGCGCGGCATCGATCTCGTTGAAGCCGACTTCGGTGTCGATGACCGGTGCGACCTGTCCCGCCGCCATTTTCTGCATGGCGTTGGCCATGTTCTCCATGCGGCAGCCGAACGAGCCGAGCAGTTTCAACTGCTGCTGGAACAGCTGCATCAAATTGATCTGCGTCGACACGCCCGAGGTGGAGCCGCAGGTCACCAGGCGGCCGCCGCGCTTCAGGCACAGCATCGAGCCGGCAAAAGTGTCGGCGCCGACATGTTCGAAGACGACATCGACGCCCTTCTTCTTGGTCAGCTTGCGCACGACGCCTTCGAAACGGTCGTCGCGATAGTTGATGACGTGGTCGGCGCCGAGCGCCTTGGCCTTGTCGATCTTGTCGTTCGAACCGACCGTGGTGATGATCGTGCAGCCCATCCGCTTCGCCAACTGGATGGCCGCCGAGCCGATGCCGGAGCCGCCGGCATGGACAAGAATGGTCTCGCCGGGCTGCAGTCGGGCGTTGTCGAACAGCATGTGCTCGACGGTGCCGAAGGTGACGGGCGCTACCGCAGCACCAATATCGGTCACGCCGGGCGGGGCGGGGACCAGCAGGCGGGCCGGCAGGTTGATCTTCTCCTGCGCGAAGCCGTCGAGATGAAAGCCGTGAACGCCCGAAACATGTTCGCAGAGATTGTCGCGGCCTTCGCGGCAGGCACGGCACAAGCCGCAGGTGCGCGCGCCGTAGATCGACACCAATTGCCCAGGCAGCAGGCTGGAAACGCCGGGACCGACCGCCTCGACCTCGCCTGAGGCCTCGGCGCCGACGACCAGCGGGAGCTTGCGCTTGGCGAAGGCCATGCCGCGCCAGCCCCAGACATCGATGTGGTTCAAGGCAACTGCCTTGATGCGCAGCGTGACTTCGCCGAGTGCCGGCGGTGGCGGAGGCGGCAGGTCCACCGTCTCAAGACGGCGGTCCTCGATAAGTTGCAGTGCGCGCATGGAGCCTGTCAGTTCTGATTGGCGGAAAAAGGTCGCTTAGACCGGTTCCCGCGCCATGACAAGGCAAGTGTTCTGGCCGCCGAAGCCGAAGGAGTTCGACAGAACTGTGCGAACCTCGGCGTTGCGCTTCTTGTTCGGTACCACGTCGAGCACGATCGCCGGGTCCGGATTGTCGTAGTTGATGGTCGGCGGAATGACGCTTTCGCGCATCGTCATCAGCGAGAACGCCGCCTCGACGGCGCCGGCCGCCGACAGCGTGTGGCCGATCATCGATTTGTTCGACGAGACCGGCATCGAGCCGATCCGCTCGCCGAACACCGTCGACAGCGACAGATGTTCCATCTTGTCGTTTTCCGGCGTCGAGGTGCCATGGGCGTTGACGTAGTCGATCTCGTCTTTGCTCAGGCCGGCATCGGCAAGGGCGGCACGAACCGCGGCGATCGCCGGTGAACCGTCCGGCTTGGAGCGGGTGCGGTGGAAATCGTCGGCCTTCTCGCCGCAACCACGCAGGATGCCGAGAACGGTGGCGCCGCGCGCCAGCGCGGCTTCGAGCGATTCCAGCACGAGAGCGCCCGAACCCTCGGCCAGCACGAAGCCGTCGCGGTCCTTGGAGAAGGGTTTTGATGCCTTTTCCGGAATGTCGTTGTGGGTCGATAGTGCCGACAGCAGCGAGAAACGGATCAGTGCCTCGGCCGTCGCCGAACCGTCGGCGCCGATCGACAGCGCCCGGTCGCATTCGCCGCGGCGGATCGCCTCGACGCCGAGCTGGATGGCGGTGGCGCCGGAGGCGCAAGCGGTCGACAGCGTGATCGGCAGGCCGCGCGTGCCGAAGCGGTCGGCAAGCCGGTCGGCGATCGAACCGAACTGGGTGGTCTCGAAAATGTCTGTCGCCTTCAGCCCGCGGGCCACCCGCAGCAGCCTTTCGGCGCCGGCATCCTGTTTGTCGGAATTATAGAGCGAGAAGCGTTCGTGCCAGTCGAGTTCGACCGGTGGCGAAGCCAGGAACAGCGGACCACCAAAGTCGCCGGAATTGAGACCGGCTTCGGCCACGGCCTCGTGCGCCGCGGTTTCGGCAAGCTCATAGGTGAGGGGGCTGGCACCTTTCGAACTCGACGCCAGGAAGTCGACGGTGCCGGAGATGCGGGTGTTGAGATGATCGACCGGGAAGCGGGTGATCGGGTGGATGCCCGATTTGCCGGAAGTCAACGCCGCCCAATTGTCGGCCTTGCCGACGCCAAGCGAGGTCACCACGCCGATGCCGGTGACGGCGACGATCGGCCTGCCCATGTGATCGTTCAGATTGGCCATCCGGAGCCCTCGACCTTTTATCGTTACAACATGGATTGCGTAGCGCCGCCTCAGGCGGCGTTGACCAGCGCCATGCCCTCGAATTGGTGATAGCCGATCGCCGTTGCAAGGACGCTTGCGGGAACGCCTTCGAACGGCTTTTCGGCTGCGGCATCAAAAACAGGGTAGGCGGCCTTGCGGTCGACGGCGAGTGCGGCCAGCGCCACGGCGAACGGAAACTGCGCTTCCTTCATATGTCCGGTCAGCGTCGAGAAGCCGCGCGCGGCGATCGCCGGATTGGCATCGAGTGCTGCTTTCTCGGCATTGGTTGCGGCATGCGCGCCCGATGCGCCCGACAGGGCAAGCAGTTTGCCGTTCGGCAATGCCGCTTTGCTGAGCAGTGCGGCGATCTCGGTATCGAGTTCCCCCCCGTGACCGCCTGGCGCGGCCGGAGACGACCGGGCCGAGCTCGGCATAGATTTTCCGGCCCCGGCTAGTCGCGTGTTCGCGCTGCTCCAGCACCAGGAAGGCGCCGCCGGAGCCTGAAACCACGCCGCCGCCCTCGGCACCCTGTCTTTGCCAGACGGGCTTCCACGGGCCGCGATGCAGATAGCCGGCAAGCTCGTAGCCGAGCAGCATGTCGGAATGTTCGGTCTGGAAGGCGCCGCCGACCAGGATGTGTGTCGACTGGCCGGAGCGGATACGTGCGGCGGCCGTCTCGACGGCGGAGACGCCCGCACCTTCCTCACCCATGAAGGTTCGCGACGAGCCGGTTACCTTGTGGACGATGGAGATGTTGCCGGCGAGCAGATTGGAAAGCTGGGCCAGGAACAGCGTCGGCCGCAATTCGGTGGTCAGCTTCTCGTTGAGCAGCACGTCGCGGTCGTTGCGGCTTTCGGAAGCGGCGAGAATGGCGGCGTCGACCGCTTCGTCACGTTCGCCGCCACCGGCCGCCACAACCATGTCCATGGTCGTGCAGAGTTCGTCATTGCCCTTAATGCCGGCATCATCCAGCGCCAGGCCGGCAGCATAGGTGCCGAGCCTCTGCCAGGTCTCCATCTGACGCTGGTCGCCGCGCTTGGCGATCTGCAGGTTCCAGTCGATCTCCGGCAGCGGATGGACGGTGTAGGGCGCGAAGCGCGCCGCTTCGAGCACCGGCTGCAGACCCGGCTGCGCGAGCTTCTGCCAATGGGCGTCCGGACCCTCTCCCAGCGAGGAGACAAGGCCGATACCAGTGATGACGACGTCGTGGGGGCTGCTCATGAGCGGCTTTGTGGGTCAGGCGGCAGAGCGCGTCAAGGTCGCGCGCTCAACTGACGTCAGGCGGTCTTGGCGGCGACCAGCGCGTCGATCTTGGCGCACAGGTTCTTCATGACGAAGTAGTCGTCGGTCGAAGCCTTGCCGTCATTGACCTCCTGGGTCCACTTTTCCAGCGGCACTTTGATGCCGAATTCCTTGTCGATGGCGAAGACGATGTCGAGGAAGTCGAGGCTATCGATGCCGAGATCGTCGATCGTGTGGCTCTCGGGCGTGATGGTGTCGATATCGATCTCGCTGGTGTCGGCGATGATCTTGGCGACTTTGTCGAACGTGGTGGACAAGGGGCTTTTCCTTCGGTTGCGGGCGGAATCTGTCCGCATGTGTTTGGGCGCTGTCTAATCGGTTTTTCCCGGCAGGAAAAGGCCTGATACGCCGGGCGCAGATGGGTAGGGTGCTCAAGAAACGCAAGAAGGGCCGCCGGTTGACCCGGCGGCCCTTCCCTTTGACGTTACGTCAGCTCAGCTGTCGCGGAGCTTGACCAGGTCGTTGAGCAGCCCGCCCGTTCCGTTGTGGACGGTCAGCCGCTCGACCTTGCCGGCGATGGTTTCCAGAGCCTCGAGCTCCTTCAACCGCAGCATCACCGGGTTCTCCGCCATCACCCGGGCCGTGTTGAGCAGCGAACGCGTGGCGTTCGTCTCCTCTCGGCGGCGGATGATGTTGGCCTCGGCCTGCTTTTCAGCCGACACCACCTGGTTGAGGATCTCGCGCATCTCGCCCGGCAGGATGACATCCTTGAGGGCGATATCGCTGACCTCCACCCCGATCTCGGCCATATCGGCGCGGACCTTGGTCGCGGCCTCCTCGTCGACCGTCACCTTCTTTTCAAGGATCTGGTCGAGCGTCAGCGCGGTCAGCGTCTTGCGGAAGGCATACTGCAGGGCGCGGTAGAGGGCTTCGGAGAAGTCCTTCACCGCGCTCACCGCCTTGACCGGATCGACGACCCGGTATTCGGCGGCGATGTTGACGCGGATCGTGACGTGATCCTTGGTCAGCACTTCCTGCCCGGCGACATCGAGCGACTGGCGCTTGAGGTCGACGACCTTGATCTGCACCATGCGTCCGACGTTCCAGAAGCCATGCACGCCCGCCGTCAACGTCCTGACCAGGACACCGTCGATGAACAGCAGTCCGGCCTGACCGTCGACGACCGGATGGACGGACATCAATTCCGTCTTCCGGGCCTGGCCGAGCCGGCGCATGACCGCCGCATCGATGGCGAGATCGGCTGAGGTGTCGATCACCGTCACCTTCCACGGACCGGCATCCGTCCACAGCAAGAGCTTGCGATCCGGCGCCAGCACGGCGTGCAGGTTGCCGTCACGCTCGATGACGGCGACCTCCGTGCGCCCGGTGCGAACGACGGTGAAATGACGCGCGGCCACATCCGGGAGCTTGTCGAACAACGCCTTCTCGTATGCCGAAACGAATTCCGGGTTCTTCAGATCGTGCCGCGACACCTCGAGGCTTCCGCGCCGGTTGGCGAGCCAATGCTCGCCCGGCAACAGGACAGCCTTGATCTCACCCTTGTAGAGGGTGAGGGCACGTTCGTTTTCCCTAACGAGGACGCGCTCGCGTCCAAGAACCTTGTCGAGAATGGTCATTGTCTTACTCCTGTCGGGCATGGCCCCATGCGAGGCGTCAAGTCATGCGTCGATCTTCCCTTCGTTTCTCGTTTCACATCATTTCTATCGTCATAGACCGGCACGAATGATCCGGGGACTGGTGGCATCCATCCGTGGCGGGCCTTCGGGAGCGGATCGCGGGGCAGCGAAGCGGGCGCCGGAGGCTTTGGCCTCCCTTGCCGGCGATGCTGCGCCTTGATCGTCACCGCTGGCCTGGCCGCGGGCCGATGGCGTCAGACTTTCTGGATGATCCGCGCCCGAGGGCTTGGGCCGTCCGTCCGGTCTTTCGCATTCCAGTCCCCGGACCGTTTTTCAGATAACACCGTGGCAGGGTGCTGGCTTATCAGCCAATGGAGAAGGATTCGAACCTTCGACAATCAGAACCTAAATCTGATGCTCTAACCAAACTGAGCTATCCGTGGTGCAGACAGCAGGAATCGAACCTGCGACCTCCGGACCCAAATCCGGCGCTCTTCCGCTGAGCTATATCCGCGATCCCAATCCCCAAAGCGGCGCCGTACACAGGGCGGCAAAGCCGCCTGCACGGGCGGAGACGAAAGCTCCAACCGTTGTGCTCACCTCGGTTCTCGTGACCGGGAGCGCGCCTATAGCCCCTGCGACGGGTTGTCGCAAGCGGCATTGTCGTGGCCAATTTGCGGCTTCTTTCAGTGGTGGCATTTCTGCAACACAGCCGAGGTCAGAACGTGACGCGGCCAAGCACGCGCAGGCCGTCGCCCTGCGGCTCGACGACCACGGCTTCGCCTTCGCGCGGCGAAACGCCGGTCAGCGCCACGATGTCCTCCAGATGCGTGACCATGACCAGATTGTCGGAGCCGGAATAGCCGCGGATTTCCTTCATGATCGCCGCGATCTGCGCCACCTTCTGCGTCTCGTCGCCCTTCAGCAGATCGAGCGGCGCGAAGAGCTCCGGCTCGGCCTCGAAAGCGATCCGCGCGGTGTCGAGGCAGCGGCAGTAGCGGCTGGACAGCACGCGCTCGATGGGTGCCGCGCGGGCGGCAAACAGGGCGCCGATCTTGCTCGCCTGCTGCTTGCCGCGCGCCGACAGGTTGACCTGGGTGGCGCAGCTGTCGATGTCGAAATTGGCCGGATCGGTGGTGCCGGTGACCATGGCATGACGCAGCAGCACGACATGTCCGCCGTCGCGCAACAGCGCCCAGCCGGCGTCGGTGGCGTGGGCTGCGGCCGGGATGGCGAGCAGAAGCAAAGCCAGCGCAAAGCGAATCATAGGCTATCCTTCTCCGGTTCCCGGCAATGGGTTCCGGTGACTGGACATATAGGGACGGTAAAGCCGGCCGAAAGACAAGGCGCGGTCGGACGGAGCCCTACTTCTTCGCCAACTGCTTCTTCACCAGATCGATCTTCTGGTCGGTCAACGGGATGGGCATCGTGTAGCCGGCTTCGGTAAAGCCTTGCTTGGCGTTCTCGAAGAATTCGATTGCCTTCTGATATTCGGCCTTGCCGCCGCCATAGCTGGCGCGGTTCCAGTGGATGTCGCCGAGATTGTTCTGTTCGAACGCCCACTGCATCGGCAGGCTTTCGCGGGTGAACACCTTCAACGTTGCCGTGAAAGCCGCCTCGGCGTCGCTGAGATATTTGTCGGTCCGCTGGAGATTACCGAGGTTGAGCAGGCTCATGCCGATGCCGTTCTGCGCATTGGCCCAGTCGACGGGCGCCGCCTCGATGGTCAGCACCTCAAGTGCTGCCCTGCGGGCGGCGATGGACTCAAGCAAGGTCTTGGGATCGGCATTGCTCATGCTCAGCCAGTGCAGCGCCGAGCCGACGCCGGCCTGGGCCAGTGCCCATTGCCGCGGGTTCGTCTCGCGCTTGTATTCGCGCAACGCATCGCGATAGGCGGCAATGGCCGCGCCGTAATGTTCCGGCTTGTCGGTCGCACCGCCGAGAAGCTGCATCGTGTTGCCGAGATTGTACTGGCTCATTGCCCAGTCGAGGGGGAATTTCCGCCTGACATAAACCTGTCGGGCGGCCTGGAACGCCGCGGCCGACTGTTCGAGCTTGGCCGCATCGAGGGTGCGCTGGCCAAGCGTCTGGTAGATCGAACCGAGATTGTTCTGGGCGGATGCCCAGTCCATCGGAAAACGCTGCCGGGTAAACACCGTCAGCGCATCGTCATAGGCCGCCGCGGCCTCTTCGAGCGCGCCGGTGCCCAGGTCGAAGCGAGCGACGCCGCTCAGCGCGTTGCCAAGATTCAGCCGGCTGGTCGCCCACGAGACCGGGAAGGTTTCACGGGTTCGCACCTCGAGTGCGGCGCGGAACGCATCGGTCGCCGCGTTGATCTTCGCCTTGTCGTTGAGCTGGATGCCGAGCGACACGAGCGTGTTGCCGAGATTGTTCTCGACCATCGCCCATTCCACCGGCGCTTTTTCGCGGGTGTATTCCTCAAGCGCCAGCCGGTAGGCCGCCTCCGCTTGCGGCAGATGCTCGCCGGCGGCCTCGCGCTCGGACAGCGCATAGAGCGCCAGGCCGAGATTGTTCTGCGAAGCCGCCCAGTCGAGCGGCACCTCGTCGCGCGGGCGCTTCTCCAGCGTGGCGCGCATCGCCGCCACCGCTTCGTTCAGGCGCTTCGGGTCGCTCTCGCGCTCACCGATCTTCAACAGCACATTGGCCAGATTGTTCTGCGCGGCGGCCCAGTTGAGATCGTCCTTCTCGCGCTCGAACACGATGAGGGAATCGCGAAAGATCTGCGCCGCCTCTTCGAGACGCGCGGTTTCGGTCTCGCGCTCGCCGATGGTCTGCAGCACCACCGCCATGTTGTTGCGGGTGATCGCCCAGTCGCGATTCTGTTCGCCATTGGGAATGAAGTTCAAGATGATGCGATAGGCCTCGATGGAGTGCTGCAGCGCATCGAGATCGCCGGTGGCATAGCCGAAAGCATTCAACGCCTCGGCTTCCTGGTTCTTGTAGTTCCAGCGCTGCTTGTCGTCCCATTTTTCGGCCAGCGAAAACGCCTTGGCGTAATCGTTGGCGGCGGACTTGTAGTCGAAGACCAACGCCGAGGCATCGGCCCGCCTAGCATAGATCGCGGCATCGGCAAGGCGCTTCTGCTTGACGAGATCTTCGGCTTCATCGACCGCATCGCTTGTCTGCTCGACCCGGCCGACCGCGTCATCGAGGAATTTGCGCGCCGTCACGATGGCGCCCTGGCCGATGGCCTTGTCGGCGGAGGCGACCAGGCGCTTGATTTCGGGATCGTCGGTGCGCAGCGCGGCGCGCTCGGACATCATCTTCTTCAGGCGCTCGGCCTGGGCGTCGAGCACCTTTTGCAGATCTGTCGGATCCTCGGGGATTTTTTCCGTGCCGAGCGCCTTCAGCACGCCATAGAGCGCGTCGAGCGGCACGCCTTCCTGCAGCGAAGCCAATTCCACTTGCGCCCGCTTCGGGTCGGGCAGGTCGGAAATGGTCAACAGCAGCTGCCGCCGCTCGCCGGTGATCAACCCGTCGTCGCCGGTCGGTTCCGGTGGTGCAATGCCGAAATAGAGCAGGCGGCGCAGGCTCTCATTGACCCAGGGCGCTGCTTGGCCTTGGTGTCGAGATAGACCTCCTCCGTCACCATGCGCATGACCGAACCGAACTCGGTGCCTTTCATTGCCGCCAGATGGCGCAGCAGGGCTGCCGCATAGGGGCTGTTTTCGCCGGCGGCGCCATCGAGCGCCGGGCGGCCCGGTTCGGCGGCAAAGCCGACCACGGTGCCCAGACTTTCGTCTGTCGCCGGCGTGTTGCCGAGCGCCTTGGCGCCACGCACCGGTTCCAGCCCGCCGGCGCCAATGGGCGAGGCGGAGGCTGTTGGCGCGCGTCGCACCACGGCGTCCGCCGGAAACGGATTTGTGCGGCAGGCATCGAGCAGCACGATCGTCACCGGCACGGTCTTTTTCAAAGCGTCCATGACGGCGGAAATCGGCACCAGGGTGGCGTCGGCATCCTTCAGGGACGACACGTCGGCATCGACTGGAACCAGATAGTTCTCGCCGCCGGCCTCGATGCCATGGCCAGAATAATAGATGAAGGCGACATCGGCGCCTTCGGCATCCTCCGTGAAACGCTCCAGATCCCGCTTCAGCTTGGCGGCGTCGCGGTCGGTGACATTGCGCGCGTCGAAGCCGAGGTCGGTCAGCATCTTGGCCATGTCGCGGGCATCGTTGGCCGGGTTGGGGAGGGCGGCGATGTGTTCGTATTTCGACTGGCCGATGATCAGCGCCACGCCCTTGAGGCTTTTCGTTTCGGCGGCCTGAAGCGCTGTCGCGGCAAGGCAAAACAGGGCGGCGACGAAAGCTGTCAGCCACGCCTGCCGGACAAGATTACGCTTTGAAGGTTCGACAAAGGTCATTTGTCGTCCGCGCCCACCCTGATAATTCAATCCCTCTATAACGCTGCCAGCCGACGATGATCAAATTCAGGCGCGATTGCGCCGCGACCGTGGCTCGCCTATCCCTGGAAAAATGTCTCCGCTCACCGAAACCGTCCTCTTCGTCTTCAGCCTCGTCGCGCTCGGCTATCTCGCCGGGTTCACGGGCTATCTGAAGCCGGCGAGCGGCGAGGGGATATCCGATTTCGCGGTCAGCGTGGCGATGCCGCTCCTGTTGTTCCAGACCATGGTGAATGCCGATTTCCACGGTGTCGCGCCATGGTCCCTTTGGGGCGCCTATTTCGCGGCAGTGGCAATCACCTGGACCGCCGGCCATGTCGTCACCACGCGGATTTTCGGGCGGGATGGACGCGCCGGGGTCGTCGGCGGGGTGTCGTCGGCCTACTCCAATGTCGTGCTGCTCGGCGCTCCCTTCATCCTTGGCATATTCGGCCCGAGCGGCTTCGAAGTGCTGTCGCTGCTGGTCTCCGTGCACCTGCCGATCATGATGATGGCGTCGATCGTGCTGTTCGAGATGTTCGGTCGGGGCGGCGGCGAGCCGATGCATCCCTTGCGCATCATCCGCAGTTTCCTGAGACGGCTGTTCATCAATCCGCTGATCATCGGCATTCTGGCGGGGCTGGCATGGCGCCTCAGCGGTGTGCCGCTGCCCGACCTTGTCATGCAGCTGGTCGATGCGCTGGCCGATACGGCCGGGCCCGTGGCGCTTTTCGCCATGGGGCTCAGCCTGCGCCGCTTCGGCATTTCCGGCAATGTCCGGCCGGCGCTGGCGCTTTCGGTGCTGAAGCTGTTCCTGATGCCGGCGCTGGTTCTTGCCTTCGTCTGGCTGCTCGGCCTGCCGCCCTTGACGGCCAAGGTGGCGGTCGTGGTCGCGGCGCTGCCGTCCGGCATCAATTCCTATCTCATCGCTGTCCAGTTCAACACCGGCCAGGCGCTGGCGTCGAACCAGATGACCATCGCCACGGCCTGCGCCGCGGTCACCACCGCTTTCTGGCTGACGGTGGTCGTGCAGGTATTCGGGTAGGGTATTTGAGGCGCGTTCATGCCTGCTTGCCCTCGTCTCGCGCTGGCCCAACCCCTATATGCCATCTTGCGATTGCTTGCTGGCCTTGCCCTAGGTAAAGAGCACTGGCTCCGGCGTGCCGGCTTCAGTCCATCGCGCACGCTCGCCGAAGACTTCACAGACCGGCCCGTCAGTGCGCCAAACGGAGGATAGACCATGCTTCAGAAAACCAGCCATTTCATGCGGCAGGCCAATCTCATCAATGGCGAATGGGTGCAGGCCGACAGCGGCCAGACGGTCGACGTCAACAACCCGGCCACCGGCCTCAAGATCGGCACCGTGCCGAAGTCGGGCAAGGCCGAGACCCGCCGCGCCATCGAGGCTGCCGAAACCGCCTTCAAATCGTGGCGCAAGACGACCGCACTCGAGCGCTCGAAGCTGCTGCGCAAGCTGCATGACGCGATGATGGATAACCAGGATGTGCTGGCCGAACTGCTCACCATCGAGCAGGGCAAGTCGCTGTTCGAATCCAAGGGCGAGATCGGCTCGGCCGCGTCCTACATCCTGTGGTTCGCCGAGGAAGGCCGCCGCACCTATGGCGACGTGGTGCCGTCGCCATGGGCGGACCGCCGCATCCTGGTGACCAAGGAACCGGTCGGCGTCATCGCCGCCATCACGCCGTGGAATTTCCCGTCCTCGATGCTGGCCCGCAAACTCGGACCGGCACTTGCCGCCGGCTGCACCGCGGTCGTCAAGCCGGCCTCGCAGACGCCGTACTCGGGTCTGGCCTGGGGCGCGCTCGCCGAGGAAGTCGGCTTCCCCAAGGGGGTCATCAACATCCTGACCGGTTCAGCCAGCGAGATCGGCGACGAGATCTGCGCCAATCCGCTGGTGTCGAAGATCACCTTCACCGGATCGACCGAGGTCGGCAAGCTTCTGATCCAGAAGTCGTCGGTCACCGTCAAGAAGGTGTCGATGGAACTTGGCGGCAACGCGCCGTTCATCGTCTTCGACGACGCCGATCTCGAGCGTGCGGTTGCCGGTGCGATCACCGCCAAGTACCGCAATTCCGGCCAGACCTGCGTCTGCACCAACCGCTTCCTGGTTCAGGCTGAAGTCTATGACAAGTTCGTCGAGAAGCTCGCTGCCGCCAGCAACGGGCTGAAGGTCGGGTCCGGCCTCGAGGACGGCGTGCAGCAGGGACCGCTGATCGACGAGAAGGCGGTCGAGAAGGTCGAGGAGTTGATCGCCGATGCGACCTCGAAAGGCGGCAAGATTGTCGCCGGCGGCAAGCGCCATGCGCTCGGCGGTTCGTTCTTCCAGCCGACCGTCATCGCCAACGCCACGCCCAAGATGCGCTTCATGAAGGAAGAGATCTTTGGCCCGGTAGCCCCGGTGTTCAAGTTCGAGACCGAAGAAGAGGCCATCGCGCTCGCCAACGACACCGAGTTTGGCCTCGCCTGCTATTTCTACACCGGCGATCTCGGCCGCGCCTTCCGCGTCATGGAAGGGCTGAAATACGGCATGGTCGGCGTCAATGAAGGCCTCATCACCACACCGGAGGCGCCGTTCGGCGGCGTCAAGGAATCCGGTCTCGGCAAGGAAGGCGGACATCAGGGTATCGAGGATTACCTCGACACCAAATATGTCTGCATCGGCGGCCTCGGCCTCTGATAGACTGTCCTGAGATGGGGAGGCCAATGGCCTGCCCATCTTGCGTGAGAAAACCAGCCGAAATCCTCTGGATCAACTGACGTTTGCGGGCATGGCGATGAAGGACGGCGAGGGTTTCGGCACGACGCAGGCAGGCGAGCCGGTGCGTCGCTTCACGATCAGGGGCGGCGGCCTCACCGCCAACATCATCGGGCTCGGCGCGATCGTCCAGGATTTGCGGCTGACCGGGCACGATGCACCGCTGGTGCTCGGCTATGACAGTCTGGAAGCCTATGAGACCGACACCGCCTTCTTCGGCGCGGTCGTCGGCCGCTATGCCAATCGCATCCGCGACGGCCGCTTCACCATCGCCGGCCAGCGCTACCAGACCGAGCGAAACTTCCTCGACAAGCATACTCTGCATGGCGGCTCGCAAGGCTATTTCCATCGGCCGTGGACGGTTTCGCTGCATGGCAGGGATTTCGTCACGCTGACGCTGCATGATCCCGACGGCACGATGGGCTTTCCCGGCGCGCTCGACGTCACCTGCACCTACCGGCTGAAGATCCCCGGCACGCTTAGCGTCGAACTGGCGGCGACCTGCGAGGAGCCGACGCTGTGCAATCTCACCCAGCATTCCTATTTCAACCTCGATGATGGCGGCGCCAGCGACATTCTCGACCACAGGATGATGCTGAATGCCGGCGCCTACCTGCCGGTCGATGGCGA
This sequence comes from Mesorhizobium newzealandense, assembly GCF_042682145.1. Lineage (NCBI taxonomy): Bacteria > Pseudomonadati > Pseudomonadota > Alphaproteobacteria > Hyphomicrobiales > Phyllobacteriaceae > Mesorhizobium > Mesorhizobium newzealandense. Next base: position 240,132 of record NZ_JBHUGZ010000007.1, read on the forward strand.
CATGATCCCGACCGGCGTGGTCAAGCCGGTCGACGGCTCGCCCTTCGATTTCCGCCAGGCGCGGCCGCTGCGCATGGAGACCGAAGGCGAACAGCTGCCCTATGACCAGAATTTCTGCCTCGCCCCGACGCGCGGGCCGCTCAAGCAGGCGTCCTGGACGCAAGGGGCGAGTTCCGGTGTCGAGATGGAGGTCTGGACCACGGAGCCCGGGGTCCAGCTCTACACCGGCCAGTACGTGACGCCGCGCAAGGGGTTGGAAGGGCGAGACTACAAGGCTTTCTGCGGCTTTTGCCTGGAGCCGCAAGTGTGGCCGGATGCGCCGAACCGGCCGTATTTCCCGCAGGCGACGCTGTGGCCCGGCGCGATCTACCATCATGTGACGGAATATCGGTTCAGGCTTCCGTAGTTCTTCAGGTCATTCGTTTTCGAACGCCGCTCGCAATGTCTCGAACGGCGCCAGGGCGCCGCGCACCTGAACCACGGCGGCGGCGACGCGATGCGCGCGCAAGACGGCATCTGCCGGGGCGTGGCCGGCGAGGCGTGCGGCCAGATAGGCGCCATTGAAGGAATCGCCGGCGCCTGTCGTGTCGACGGGCGCCGCGACATGGATCGCCGGCACGTCGTGCGATGTTCCATTTTCGGCAATCAGCGCCGGCGCATCGCCGTTCTTGACGATGACCTCGCTGACCACTTGCCCGAGCCGCTCAGTGGTCGCTTGCGGCGTGGCATCGCCGAACAGCATCTGCTCGTCGGGGAAGGTCGGCAAGGCGATGTCGGTGACGGCAAGCGCTGCGGCGATCGCGGCCTGCGCGTCCTCGCGCCGGTGCCAGAGTCGTGGCCGATAATTGGGATCGAAGGCGATAGTCGAGCCCGCCGCGCGTGCTTTGGCCACGGCCGCCAAAAGCGTGGCGCGTGCGGCATCGTCCAGAATTGCCAAAGTGATTCCGCTGAAGTACACAAGCGCCTGATTTTCCAGGTTTTTCGACAATTCCGCCGGATCGGAGGCGAGCTGCCGGGCGGCGGCGTCGCCGCGCCAGTAGGTGAAGGAACGCTCGGCGCCGGTCAAAGTGATCGCATAAAGGCCGGGCCGCGCGCCCGCTATGACCGGGCTGGAGCCGATGCCGATGCCGTTTTCAGCGAAGAAGCCGATCTGGCCTTGCGAGAACGGGTCGTCGCCGAAGGCCGAGACATAGGTTGCTGGCCGCTCAGCGCTCAATGCGTGCAGCGCCCACAGCGTGTTGAACGTGTCGCCGGCAAAGCCCATGCGCCAATTCGGGCCTGTCTGGCCCGACAGTTCGAGCATGCATTCGCCGATCGAGGCGACGCCGTTTCCCGCCATCTACAATCCTCCAGTGATCGAGGTGCTGTAGCTTTTTGCCACCGGCAGCGCCATGCTTGGCAAGCAGGGTTTTTTCCGCCACAGCGTTTTCCCACAGGCTGGCGGGACGCGATCCGTCCGGCAAAACGTTGTCTGCAGAAGAGGAACAGGTTTGGCATCGTTATGGCGTTATCTTCTGGCGGGTCTTGGTCTGGCTGCCTTGCTGGCCGGCATTCTCGCGGTCGTCTATCTGACGGCGCCGCGATCGGGCCAGCCTGCCGGCCCGGATGTCTCGCGGACGAAGAACACCGACAACGGGCTGTTCGTGGCCAGCTTTTCGCCGGAGCGGGGCGTCATGCGGCAAGGCGAACTGGAATCCTGGCTGCTGACGCTGAAGACAAAGACGGGAGTTCCAGTGGAGGGGGCCGCGATCGCGATCTCCGGCGGCATGCCACTGCACAATCACGGCCTGCCTACCAGCCCGCAGGCGACCGACTATCTCGGCGACGGGCGCTACCGGATCGAAGGGGTGAAATTCACGATGAACGGCTGGTGGCAGCTGCATTTCGCCATTTCGGCCACCGCCGGTTCCGACACGGTGCTGTTCAACGTGGTGCTGTGAGCGATCGATGAGGCACTTTCCGCGGTTTCTGGCGCTGATGGTGGTCGTCGTCCTTGCAGGTTGCGGCAAGCCTGACTTTTCCGACGCCGAGAAGAAGACCATCGCCTCGCTGGCGCTGTCGGCGCTGCCGCCGCTGAAGCCCGACACCACCAATCGTTTCGCCGATGTGCCGGCCGCCGCCGCACTCGGCTCGACGCTGTTCTTTGACCAGGGGATGAGCCGCGACGGCACGGTCTCCTGCTCGACCTGCCACAAGATCGACCGGCAGTTCCAGGACGACCTTCCGCAAGCGGTCGGCGTTGGCCACACCAACCGGCGCACCATGCCGCTGGCCGGCGTGGCGCGTGATCCCTGGTTTTTCTGGGACGGCCGCCGCGACAGCCTGTGGGCGCAAGCGCTGACGCCGCTCGAGAATCCGCTGGAGCAGGCGGGAAACCGCGCCGCCTATGCGCACTACATCAAGGCGCGCTTCGGCGAGCGCTATGAGCGCATCTTTGGACCGCTGCCTGACTTTTCCGGCATGCCGTTGAATGCCAGCCCGCTCGGAAACGATGCCGAGAAGGCCGCCTGGAACGCGATGAGCGGTGCGCAGCGCGACGCGATCAACGGCGTCTATGCCAATATCGGCAAGGCGATCGCCGCCTTCGAACGATCGATCGAGCCGGCACCGACCCGTTTCGACCGCTTTGCGCTGGATCTCGTCACCGGTGCCGAGCCGAAAGGCGATGCCGGCTTTTCCCAAGAGGAAATCCTCGGTCTGAAACTGTTCATCGGCAAGGCCAATTGCGTGACCTGTCACGACGGCCCGCGTTTCACCGACAACAGCTTTCACAACACCGGCGTGCCACCCGTTGCGGACCTGCCGCCGGATCGCGGCCGCATCGATGCCGTCGCGCAGGTCGAGGCCGACCCGTTCAACTGCCTGGGTGCCTTTCGTGACGGCGATGCCGGCGCCTGCGGGGAACTGCGCTTCATGGTCAAGGATGGGCCGCAACTGATGCGGGCCTACAAGACACCCTCGTTGCGCGGCGCGGCGACGCGCCCACCCTATATGCATGCCGGGCAATTCTCGTCGCTTGACGAGGTGGTCGCGCACTACGCCAAGGCCGTGCCTAGCGTCGAGGGGACATCCGAAATCCATCCGCTGGAGCTGTCGGATCGCGAGCGCGCGGCGCTGGTGGCTTTCCTGAAGACGCTGGCGGAGTGATCTAGACTACCGATCCTTCACGGTCTCCATCGCCACGAAGGTCGAGGTCTGGGCGACGTGGGGCAGGGCGGAGATGCGCTCGCCAAGCACTCGGCGATAGGCGGCGATGTCCCGGGTGCGGACCTTCAGCAGGTAGTCGAAGCTCGACGCCATCATGTGGCACTGCTCGATCTCCGGCACCGCCTGTACGGACCGGTTGAAGGCATCGAGTGCTGCGGAACGGGTGTCCGACAGTTTCACCTGGACGAAGGCGACATGGCCTTCACCCATGCGCTCGCGGTCGATGATTGCCTGATAGCCCCTGATGTAGCCGTCCTTTTCCAGCCGCTTCACCCGTGCCTGCACCGGCGTCTTCGACAGGCCGACCTTTGCCGCCAGTTCGGACATGGAGAGCCGGCCATCGCTTGCCAGCGCTGACAGGATGTTCCGGTCGATGCGGTCCAATTGGTCTTCTGTCATCAAAAGCGCAGTCCAAATGCCTGTTTTCGGCTGCGATGATAGATCGATTGATCCACCGTGTCGATTTCTTTGGACCGACTGAAATTCGTACCTGTGCTAGCTTGCGCCATTCGGTCCGGTGACCGCCGGTCCGCTCCCTGATGCTCGCTCCGCAGGACCGCCATGCCCCTAGATTCCATCCGCCAGCAGATCCGCGCCAACTATCTGCCCGACGAAGACGAGGCGGTGAAACGACTGGCCGAGGCGACGGGTCTTTCCGCGAAAGACCGCAAGGCGATCTCGACCCGCGCCGCCGATCTGGTGCGGGCGGTGCGCGGCTCTTCCGATCCACGATTGATGGAAGTCTTCCTTTCTGCCTACGGTCTCTCCACCAAGGAGGGCGTGGCGCTGATGTGTCTGGCCGAAGCGCTGCTGCGCGTGCCTGACACCGAGACCATGGACGACCTCATCGCCGACAAGATCGCGCCGCACGACTGGTCGGCGCATTCGGGCGGTTCGAGCTCCATCTTCGTCAACGCCTCGACCTGGGCGCTTATGCTGACCGGCCGCGTCCTCGACGAAGGCGAGGGCGGCATCGAAGGCACGCTGCGCTCGATGGTGCGCCGACTGGGCGAGCCGGTCATCCGCAAGGCGGTGGCCGCCGCCATGCGCGAGATGGGCGAGCAGTTCGTGCTCGGCCGCACCATCACCGAAGCCGTCAAGCGCGGCCGGTCGATGACGCAGAAGGGCTATCTCTATTCTTTCGACATGCTGGGCGAGGCGGCCCGCACCGAGGCTGACGCATTGCGCTATCACAAGGCTTACGCCGACGCGATTTCCTCGCTCGACGCCGGCTCCAACGGCCCGGATATCCGCCAGAACCACGGCATTTCGGTCAAGCTGTCGGCGCTGCATCCGCGCTACGAGGTGGCGCAGAAGGACGAGATGCTGCCTGTCATGGCCGAGCGGCTGTTGTCGCTGGCACTCGCCGCGCGGCATTCGCGCATGGGTCTCAACATCGATGCCGAGGAGGCCGACCGCCTCGATCTGTCGCTCGACGTCATCGAGCGGGTGCTGGCCGAGCCGGAGCTCGCCGGCTGGAACGGTTTTGGCGTCGTCGTCCAGGCCTATGGGCCACGCGCCGCCTTTGCCATCGACTGGCTTTACGCGCTGGCCAAGAAATACGACCGCACCATCATGGTGCGGCTGGTCAAGGGCGCTTACTGGGACACCGAGATCAAGCGGGCGCAGACGCTCGGGCTCACCGGCTATCCCGTCTTCACCCGCAAGGCCAACACCGACGTCTCCTACATTGCTTGCGCCAAAAAGCTGCTGTCGATGACCGACCGCATCTATCCGCAATTCGCCACCCACAACGCCCACACGGTTGCCGCGATCCTGTCGATGGCCGGGGACCGCGATTCCTTCGAGTTCCAGCGCCTGCACGGCATGGGAGAGGCCCTGCATGAAACAGTGCGCCGGTCCGAAGGCACCCGCTGCCGCATCTATGCGCCGGTCGGGGCGCATTCCGATCTGCTTGCCTATCTGGTCCGTCGGCTGCTTGAGAACGGCGCCAATTCCTCCTTCGTGCATCAGCTGACCGACGAGGAGGTCGAGCCGGAGGACATCGCCCGCGATCCGCTCGAAACGGTCGAGGACCAGGGCCCCGCCGCCAATCCGGCGATTGCCCGGCCTTCCCAGATATTCGGCGCTGGCCGCCGCAATTCGAAGGGTTTTGACATCACCGACACGGTGACGCTGGCGGCGATCGACAAGGCCAAGGCTGCGTTCGCAGGCCCCGACCGCTGGCATGCCAAGCCGATCACGCGGGCCGCCGGCTACGGCAAGCAGCGCCCGATCGTCAATCCGGCCAAGCCTTCCGAAGTGGTCGGCACGGTCAGCGAGGCGACCGCCAAGCAGGTGACGACCGCCGTGCGCATTGCCGTCGAGGCGCAGCCGGCCTGGGCCAAGCGTCCCGTCGCCGAGCGCGCCGCCATCCTCAACCGCGCCGCCGACCTCTACGAGGCCAATGCCGTCGAATTCTTCGCACTTGCGACGCGCGAGGCCGGCAAATCGCTGGCTGACGGTGTGGCCGAGGTGCGCGAAGCGGTCGACTTCCTGCGCTACTACGCCGCCGAGGCGACCAATGCCGAACCGGGCACGCAGGCGCGTGGCGCCATCGTCTGCATTTCGCCGTGGAATTTTCCGCTCGCCATTTTCACCGGCCAAATAGCGGCGGCACTCGTCAGCGGCAATTCGGTGATCGCCAAGCCGGCCGAGCAGACGCCGTTGATCGCCTTCCGCGCCGTCGAAATGCTGCGCGAGGCCGGCGTGCCGGAAGACGTCATCCAGCTTCTGCCCGGCGACGGCCCCTCGGTCGGCGGCCCGCTGACCGCCGATCCGCGCATTGCCGGCGTCTGCTTCACCGGCTCGACCGAGGTCGCCAAGCTGATCGAGAAGCAACTGGCCGAGACTGCCGCGCCCGATGCCATGCTGATCGCCGAGACCGGCGGGTTGAATGCCATGATCGTCGATTCCACCGCGCTGCCCGAGCAGGCGGTGCGCGATATCCTGGCCTCGGCCTTCCAGAGCGCCGGCCAGCGCTGCTCGGCGCTGCGCGTGCTCTACGTGCAGAAGGATGTCGAGAAGAAGATGCTGGAGATGCTGAAAGGCGCCATGGAGGCACTCAGCATCGGCGATCCCTGGCGGATTTCGACCGATGTCGGCCCGGTCATCGACGACGAAGCGCAGACTTCAATCCGCGACTACTGCACGAAGATGGGGCTGCAGGGCCGGCTGATCGCCAAGCTCGAGGCGCCGAAGGAGGGCCGCTTCGTCGCCCCGCATGTCTTCCGGGTCAAGGGCATCGAGGACATGGAGCGCGAGGTGTTCGGGCCAGTGCTGCATGTCGCGACGTTCGACGCCGACGAGATCGATGCGGTCATCGCCGCCATCAACCGCAAGGGCTATGGCCTGACCTTCGGCCTGCACACCCGCATCGAGGGCCGCGTGCAACATTTCGTCGACGGCATCCATGCCGGCAACATCTATGTGAACCGCAACCAGATCGGCGCCGTCGTCGGTTCGCAGCCATTTGGCGGCGAGGGGCTGTCGGGCACCGGACCGAAGGCCGGCGGCCCGCACTATCTCCGCCGCTTTCGCAAGGGGCCGGAGGCCGGCACGCATATCGCCGAAGGCCACAAGGTGACGGCGACCGAGCTTGCCGACAATCTGCCCGATCCGACGCTGGGCGGCTGGTCGACGCGGCCCGACCGGGTCGCCATCCTGAGAAAGCATCTGCGCGGCAAGGGCGCGGCAGCCATTGGCGCCGCCGCCGGTATCGACTTCGGCCAGGTCGACCTGGCCGGGCCGACCGGCGAGGCCAACACGCTGTCGCTATCACCGCGTGGACGAGTGCTGTGCCTTGGCCCCGATGGCGACACGCTGCTTGCGCAGACGATCCAGGCGCTCGCCGCCGGCAATGCGGTGCTGGCTGTCGCGCCCGGCGCACCGGTGGCGCTCTCGGCGCTGACCGGCAAGGGCCTGCCGCTGGCCGCCATCGACGGCCGGCCGGATCCGGTCGAAGCTCGCTCGCTGCGCGTCGACGTGGTCGCTTTCTCTGGCACGCCCGAGGCCGCGCGCATCGTGCGCAGGGTTATCGCCGACCGCAGCGGGCCGATCGTGCCGCTGGTCAGCGAGGTGCTCAACCCGGCGGCCTATGCGCATGAACGCGCCGTCTGCGTCGACACCACCGCTGCGGGCGGCAATGCGAGCCTGCTGGCCGGCTCCTAGTTCAACGGACGGCTGCTTACACCTCTTCGGGTGCGCAGCCGAACCTCAGCAGATTGCCGTGCGGGTCGCGGATATAGAACTCCTTCATGTTCCACGGCCGCACCGTGAACGGACTGAGTTGCCTCACCCCGCGCGATGAAAATTCGGCATGCAGCGCCGGCACCTCGCCGCCCCTGATATAGCAGGACGAGACTTCGGGAAGTTTGCGGTCGCCGCTCTTCCAGAAATGGATCTCGATGTCGCCACGGCGCACGATCAGATAGTCGTCCATCTCCGGCCCGACGACACCGAAGCCGAGCTCGTCGCGATAGAAATCGCGAGTCTCCACAATGTCGGGTGAAGGCAGGACCGGAATGCTGCGCGCGAGGTCCTCGGCAGGCGTTGCCATCTCAGGCACCTTCGACGACGGAAAAGCCCTCGAATTGCGGATGGCCGAGGTAATGAACCTTTGTCGTGCCGACATTTCTGTGGGCGGCGCGAAAATTCTCCGACCTGGTCCAGGCGACGAAATCGTCGTGGCTCGCCCACACCGTGTGCGAGGCAAACAGTGTGTAGCCTTCGGTCTCGTTGACCGGACCGCGCAGCAGATGGAATTCACGGAACCCTTTCATCTCCGCAAGGCTGGAGTCGCGGTTCTTCCAGACGGCCTCGAAGTCAGCCTCCGAGCCGGTCTGCACCTTGAAGCGGTTCATGGCGATGTACATGGCGGTTCCTTTCATGCGGATGTTGATGGTTGGCGCCGCAACAGTTTGTTCTGTGAACATTCAAAATGGGCCGATTTCGGCCTCGAACTCCAAACTATTGCTTGCGGCTTGTGATGGAATTGGCGGGAAGGGCGCTGCCTTGCGGACGATGCCGAGGACGACCTGATCGAAGTTTGGCGATCCGGAGCTCTGCAGAATGCGCAGGTCATCGATGCCGCCACGGCTGCCTATGGCGAATGCCACAACGGCATTGTTGCGAGCGGCCAATTGCACCGAAGGCGGAACGCCACGATTGACACGGCTGAGCTTCCTGATGACGTCACCGCGGTAGCTGTCTTCCGCGGCGCGGCCTGCCTCTTTCTGCTTTTTGCCCTTGCTGGCTGCCTGCGCCAACCGGTCCAGGCCGTCCGCCGTGCCGCGCTTGTCATCCGCTTGGCTGGTTCTGGGCGGCGCGGCTGCCGGACTTGGCCTGGCGCTTGCGATCGGTGGCTGCTCTGGAACGGCGGCAGGCGCCTCGGTGCTTTCGGCCTGAACAGTCGGCTGTGCCGGCTTCTCAGTCTTCGGAGCCACGCTATGGTCATCGGAGCGTGGGGCGCCGGCCACCAGTATGTCCGGCGTCACCGCTGGTTGTTTAACGGCTTTCGGCAAAGGCTCGACGGGCTGCTTTGTCGCGTCCCTCGTGGGCTCAGGGGGCTCCGCAGGCGACGCCGGCCTGGCCGCCTTTGCCGGCTCTGGTTTGGCCGGTTGCGGGTTCGGCACCAGTGCAACATTTATTGCAGCGGGGTCCCGATCCAGCGCGCTGCCGACAACATTTGTGCCCGACTGATCGCTGCCTTCCGACTGCATGGCGTCCTGGGTATCGAATGTCCCTGAAGGCGAAATCAGAAAAGCCGCCGCCACCGCGGCATGGAGCAGGCAGGAGGCGACGACCGCCGCTGTCCATTTGCGGTTCCAGGCGGATGGCCGCGGCGGTGCAAGCGCCTCGGTTGGCGTGATAGCCAGCTCGGCGCTGGCTTCGGGGAGGGAGCTGATATCCGGCATGTCTCGCCGCGAGACCTGCAGCGACCCTAGCAGAATTGTCAAATCAAGTTCGTTTGCTGCCAGCGGCAGTCGGCCGCAGCCGGCCTGGGGCCAAGCCACGGTGTTTTGCAGGAATGCGGGATGCAGCCCCACTTCAGACGCCGAAAGCGATACCGGTCTTGGTGTCCGTCTTCAGCTTGCGCATGCAGGCATTCGGTTCAACGCCGGTGCCGGCGCATTCCGTCGCGCTGTTGATCAGCACACGGCTGACCTTGGCGCAGTCGGTGCCGGCCAAGTCGAAACGCGTCACCTTGGTCTTGCCGGCTGGCAATTCCTTGAAGTCGAGCACGGTCAACCGGTCGACGACGCCGGCCTCGTTGAACAATGCGATCTCGAACGCCGCCTTGGAGAGGTCAGCGCCGAGATCGTTGTTGACCACGAAGGTCAGGCGACAACCCTTGTCGGAGGCTTGTGCGCCATTGAGTTCGAGGGTCAGTGCGGGGACCGGCGCGGACACTTGTGCCCACGCCGGAACCATTGCAAGCGACATCGCTAACGTCGAGGTCAGCAGACGAAGGGATGTGATCAAGCGCATCATTGCCGTCAGCCTCCAAATCGCATCGTTGCCGCCAGCTTCAGCGTTATGCCCGGTTCATAGACCGCAACTGTCGTGCTGCCGTTCAACGGGTTGGCGTATTTGACATCGAACAGATTGTCGGCACGGAAATCGACCTTCAGATTGTCGGTCGCCTGATAGCTGGCGAAGGCGTTGACCAGCGTATAGTCCTTGGCCACCGCATTGCCCTTCGGCTTGCCATTGTACTGCACCTCGCCACCGACGGTCAGCTTGTCCTCGAGGAAGCGCAGGCCGAGCTGGGCCGTGACCTGCGAAGACGGGATGGTGGCGAGGTCCGCCCGGTCGCCGTCATAGGAAATGGTGTGACCATTGATGATGGAGGCGGAAAGTCCGGCGTAGCCCCATGCTGCATCGTAAACGCCTTCCATCTCGAAGCCGTTGATCTTCGCCTTGGCGAAATTCTGGTACTGGAAGCAGATCGGGATGCCGGGGCCGAACGGGCAGCCACTGGTCGGGTCGAACGGCGACAGTGTCACGCCGTCGATATAGTCGTCGACATTGTTGTTGAAATAGGCCGCCTTGATGCGGAGTGCGTCGCCGGCCTCCAGGATGTCGTTCTGCTTGTAGTTGACGCCGAATTCGGTCGTCTTGCCGGTCTCAGGCCGCAGATTGGGATTGGGCAGGAACGGGAAGCTGACGCCGGCCGGATGGTTGCCGCTGATCAGCGTTTCCGTCAGCGAGGGCGAACGGTAGCCTTCCGCATAGGTGCCGTAGAATTGCAGACCGGCGAGGCCCGCACTTTCAAAGGGCGAGACGCCGACGGTGATGCGCGGCGACACTCTGTCACCTGACGTTTCGTGGGTGTCATCCTTGAGGCTGTAATTGTCGTAGCGCAGCCCCGCGATGACTTCGAGCCACTCCCAGGTGAGCTTGTCCTGGACATAGGCGCCGGACACGCTGCGCTTGCCCGATGGCGTGTAGAAACTGTCGCCGCCGGCGGTGCCGCCGGTCTTGACGTTGTCCCCCACCCAGTCGCCGCCATAGGTCAATTCGTGAGCGATCTCGCCCGTTTCAAAGCGCGACGTGTTCCAGATGTCGATACCGGTGGTGCCGACGTCGAACGTCGATTGCGATCCCGCCGGCAAAACAATCGGAAGGCCTGTGACGGGGTCGAAGCGGTTCTGGGGGACAAGGCTGGTCAGGTCGAGATTTGTCTTGTTGTAGGAGGTGTTGATGTGGAGATCGAGCCAGCTCTTGTCTTCATCAGTGATGTTGTAGCGAGCGGTGAAGGCATTCGATTTCAGGTCCACGTCATTCACCGGCACACCGCCGCTGATCTCGTTCCAGCTGTCGCTTGAGCCGACCCAGCCGAGCTTCAATTCACTGTTGTCGGTCGGCCGGATGGTGGTCTTGAGCAGGCCGCTCAGCACATCGAAGCCGGTGCCCTTGACGGTGTCCCCACCGCCATCCTTGTAGTCGTCATAGTTGCGGTAGACGATGTTGCCGAGCGCGTCCCAGTTCTCGTTGAGGCGATAGGCGCCGGAGGCGCTGGTGGTCCAACCCTTGCCGTTGCTCTCATAGCGTCCGGTGACGGAACCAGCCCAGGTCTCGTCGGGCTTGAGGAAGTCCGCGGCGTCCTTGGTGTCGAAGAAGACGACGCCGCCGATGGCGCCCGAGCCATAGGTGTTGGCGACAGGGCCCCGGATCACATCGACGGATTTGACGAGCTCGGGATCGATATAGAAGGTCGACTGCGTGCCGTGGTCGGAACGCTGGAAATTCTGGCGCGCGCCGTCGACGATTACCGCGACGCGACCGAAATCCTGCAAGCCGCGGATGTTGATGCTGGTGCTGACGCGCCTGGCGTCGGCCTGTGCCGCGACACCGGGAACACCCAGCAGCATCTCGTTCGGCGTCGTCGCCATGCGGCGATCGAGCTGTTCCTGGTCGACATGACTGGCGGAGGCCAGCGATTCGATCGCCGTCTCGCCGGTGCGGCTCAGCACCAGGATCTTGTCGAGCAGCGTTGCGCCCGCCGGGGCAGGCTTTGTCTCTTCCACCTTCTGTGATTGCGCCGCCTGCTGTTCGGCGGCCGGCTCGGCGGCCTGCTGGGCGCTTGCCGGTGGCGTCAGCAACGCGGCTGCCGCCACACTTGCCAGCAAGGCTGCCATTCCTCTTGTCGCGGATCGCCCGCCAAGACCTTGATCAGACGGGCCGATGTCAAACCGGCTGCGCCATTCCCAATTCATCAACCCCATGCCCCAACTCCAAAGTCCAGGTTCGATGCTGGCTGGCCCGGGGCTGGCTGGCATTTTTGATCGTGTCCGGCGTCTTAAATCTTGACTCATTTGCTCCGGTATTGCACTGATTAATAAACATGATTATTCGAGTCAAGAAATGAACCGGCATTTATGCAACGCCTAGCCAGGCGCCCGGCACAGGAAAGGGATCAATCCAGATGAACACGCACAATCCCAATGACTTTCGCTATCGCGTCCGCCGTTCCGACGACACCTCGGCCCGTTTCGACCGGGTTCCGCTGGCGGTGCGAACCCTCTCCAGCAACGCGCTGTTCCAAGGCGAGCACGAGATCGGCATCGAGCATCACGGCGCGCTCTACCGGCTGAAGATCACCCGCCAGGGCAAGCTCATTCTCAACAAGTAAGACAAGGCAGTAGGGACGAGACATGGACCAGCGCGTAAAACCCGCCCCGCATGAAATCCGGCGGGCGCGGACAGAGAATCCGAAGGCGCGCGAGCGTGATCTGGCTGCCCAACTCGGCATTTCGGAAGCCGAATTGGTCGCCGCGCATTGCGGCGACGGGGTCGTTCGCATCGAGCCTCGCGTCAACGATCTTTTAACCGGCCTCGAAGCCGTCGGCGAGGTCATGGCTTTGACCCGCAATGAAAGCGCCGTGCACGAAAAGATCGGCGTCTATGACAAGGTCGTCACCGGCAACTACAATGCCATGGTGCTCGGCGAAAACATCGACCTGCGCATCTTCCCGAAAGTCTGGGCGCACGGTTTTGCCGTGGAAAAGCGCGATGGCGACGACATCCGCCGCAGCCTGCAGTTCTTCGACGCGGCAGGCGAGGCGGTGCACAAGGTGCATCTGCGGCCGGCTTCCAGCCTTTATGCCTATCAGAAGCTGATCGGTGCGCTCGAATCGTCGAACCAGGAGCCGACGGTCGACATTTCAGGGCAGATTTCCGACGACGAGGTCCATGGCGCTGAGATGACCGCCAGTCTCGACGATCTGCGCGACCGCTGGAGCCGGCTGACCGACGTGCACCAGTTCTTCGGCATGCTGAAGACGCTGAAGCTCAGCCGCCGGCAGGCGGTGCGCATGGTCGGCCAGGACTATGCCTGGCTGCTCGACAACGATGCCGTCCGTGCCATGTTCCATCATGCGGCCGAGGGGGAGATGCCGATCATGTGCTTTGTCGGCAATCGCGGCTGTATCCAGATCCATTCCGGTCCGGTCAAATCCATCAAGCCGATGGGGCCATGGATCAATGTGCTGGACGAAAGCTTCCACCTGCATCTGCGAACCGACCACATCCACGAGGTCTGGGCGGTGCGCAAGCCGACCAAGGACGGTCATGTCACCTCGCTCGAGGTCTATGACGCCGACGGCAAGATGATCATCCAGTTCTTCGGCAAGCGCCATGAGGGCGAGGGCGAGGGCGAGCGCGACGATTGGCGATTCCTGGCGGAGAACCTGCCGCGCATCCCAAGCCCGACCGCAGCCTGAGGATTACAGAAATGGTTTCCTTCTTAAAACTGGCGCATGTCCTCAGGTTGGCGCTCGGGCCGGCGATCGGTCTTTCCCTGGCTTTTGTCGCGCTGCAACCTGGCAACGCCACCGAGGGCGCGACGGTCTTTGCCGATCCCTCGAAGATAGCGGCCATTGGCGGCTCGATCACCGAGATCGTCTATGCGCTCGGCGAGGAGAAGCATCTGGTGGCTCGCGATTCCACCAGCCGATATCCGAAAGCCGCGCTTGAGCTGCCTGATGTCGGCTACATGCGCCAGTTGTCGCCGGAAGGTGTCCTGTCGGTTAATCCGACCGGCATCCTGGCTCTGCACGGCAGCGGTCCCAAGGAAGCCGTCGATGTGCTGATGAAGACGAGCATCCCGTTCATCGAAGTGCCGGAGCATTACAGCCACGAAGGCATCCTGGAAAAGGTCCGCATTGTCGGCAAGGCGCTCGGCGTCGACGCCAAGGCCGAGGTACTGGCCAGGGAGCTTGATTCCAAGCTCACGGCTGCCGAACAGCAGACGGTCTCGATCAAACAGCGCAAGCGCATCCTGTTCGTGCTGTCGATACAGGGCGGCAAGATCCTGGCCGCTGGCAGCGAGACCGCCGCTGACGGCATGGTCGAGCTGGCGGGCGGGGTCAATGCCGTCGAGGGCTTTTCCGGTTACAAGCAGATGTCCGACGAGGCGATCATCACCGCCAGGCCGGACGTCATCCTGATGATGAGCAACGCCGGGCCTCCGGTATCGGACGACGAATTGTTCTCCAATCCGTCGATCGCCTCGACGCCGGCGGGTGCCGCGCGCAAGCTGATCCGCATCGACGGCGGCTATCTGCTCGGCTTCGGGCCACGCACGGCCGACGCCATCCACGACCTCGCCGTCTCGCTCTATGGCGGGCAGGTCACGGACTGAGCGGGGCGGATCATGGTCGATCAATTGATCGCCGGCCCGGTCGAGGTGATGACGAGTGCATCCGAAGGCGACCGCTCCGGCCGCGCCCGCGTCGTCATCCTTCTGCTGTGCCTGGGTCTCGTCATTGCCGTATTGCTGTCGCTCACGTCAGGAGCGTCGGACGCATCGGCCGTCAACGTCATCAGCGACTGGCTGTTCGGCACCGTGCCTGATAACGCCGCGCTGAGCGCCCGCGACAGCCTGATCGTCTACGACATCCGCCTGCCGCGCGTCATCCTCGGCATGCTGGTTGGCGCGGCGCTTGCCGTCTCCGGCGCGGTCATGCAGGGGCTGTTCCGCGATCCGCTGGCCGACCCTGGCCTGATCGGCGTTTCGGCCGGCTCCAGCCTCGGTGCGGTTGCCGTCATCGTGCTCGGCGCCACGGTGCTGGCGCCAGTGACGGCATTGCTCGGCACGCTTGCGCTGCCGCTGGCGGCATTCTGTGGCGGGCTCGCCACCACATTGGTGCTCTATCAGGTTGCGACGCAACGGGGACAAACTTCGGTCGCCACCATGCTGCTCGCCGGCATCGCACTGGCGGCGCTCGCGATGGCGCTGACCGGCATCCTCATCTTCATGGCCGACGACCGCCAGTTGCGCGACCTGACCTTCTGGCAACTCGGATCGCTCGGCGGCGCGACCTGGGCGAAGATCGCTTCGGTCGGGCCGATCATCGTGCTGGCGCTGGCGGCGATGCCGTTTGTGGCCCGCGGCCTCAACGCGCTGGCGCTGGGCGAGGCGACCGCCGCTCATCTCGGCATCCCGGTGCAGCGGCTGAAATACACGGCCATCGTCGGCGTCTCGGCGGCGGTCGGCGCCTCTGTCGCCGTCAGCGGTGGCATCGGCTTCGTCGGCATCGTGGTGCCGCATCTGCTGCGCCTGCTGATCGGTCCCGACAATCGCTATTTGTTGCCGGCATCGGCGTTGCTCGGCGCCGCGCTGCTGCTGTTGGCTGACGCGGTCGCGCGAACAATCGTGGCGCCGGCCGAATTGCCGATCGGCATCGTCACGGCGATCGCCGGTGCGCCGTTCTTCCTGTGGATCCTGCTGCGCAAGCGCGGCGTAGTTGATTTGTGAGATTTGGGACCTGTGAGGCTTGGATGATCGAGGCAAGGGATGTTTCGGTTGACATCGCCGGCAAGCGCATCGTTGCCGGTGTCGATCTCGCTGCGCGGCCCGGCGAGATCGCCGCCATCGTCGGCCCCAATGGTTCCGGCAAGACGACCTTCCTCAAGGCGTTGTCCGGCGAACTCGCTTATGCCGGATATGTGGCCCTCAATGGCCGCGATCTCTCGGCCATGAAACCGGTCGAGATTGCCACCCAGCGAGCGGTGTTGCCGCAAGCGACGACGCTGTCGTTTCCATTCACGGTGCGAGAGGTGGTCAAGCTTGGCCTTGTCGGCGGCCGCTCGGGTGTCCTGCCGGGCGAGGATGCGCGGCTGCCGGAACGGGCGCTGGCGCGCGTCGACCTCGACGGCTTTGCCGGACGTTTCTACCAGGAGCTTTCGGGCGGCGAGCAACAGCGTGTCCAGCTCGCGCGGGTTCTGTGCCAGGTCTGGGCGCCGGTGCTCGACGGCAAGCCGCGCTATCTGTTCCTCGATGAGCCGGTTTCCAGCCTCGACATCAAGCATCAGCTGATCATCATGAATATCGCCCGCGACTTCGCCAGACGGGGCGGCGGTGTGGTCGCCATCCTGCACGACCTCAATCTGACGGCCATGTTTGCCGACCGGATCTTTGTCATGCATCGCGGCAGGCTCGCCGCCACTGGGTCGCCACAGGATGTGCTGAGCGACGATCTGATCGAAAAAGTGTTCGACTGCCGGCTCAGGGTCGGCGTGCTGCCGGCCGGCAACATGCCGTTCGTGCTGCCGCAATCAGCGGCGTAGGTCTTGTTGAGATTCAGGTGAGGCCGGCCTGCGAATGGCCGGTTTCCTGCGCTTCCGGTACTCACGTACCCAAACGTACGCTCCGTTCCGGTTCTCGGATCCCACCATTCTCGACTCGGCCTGACCTGAATCTCAACAAGACCTAACTCAGATACGGGGTGGCCGGACTCAGGCAGCGGGTGCGCGGCGCTCCACCAGCATGTCGATGCCGAGCAGGTTGCGCACATTCGGCCGCGCTGCCACGAGATCAGCGATCGTGTAGCGGGCGAGCACGGCGAAGAACGCGTTCAGCGCCTCACGCAACGCCGAGTTCAGTGCGCAGCTGTCGACCAGCGGGCATTCGGCGGCATCGTTCTCGAAGCATTCGGCCATGGCGAAGCTCTCTTCGGTCACGCGCACGACATCGAACAGGCTGATGGCTTCGGCCGTCCGGCCAAGCTTGACGCCGCCATTCCTGCCACGCACGGTCTGGACAAGGCCATGCTCGACCAGTGGCTGCAGGATCTTGAACAGGAAAAGCTCCGACACCGAATAGGCGGCCGCGATCTCGGGGATGCGGCTCAATCGGTCATCATTCGCCGCGCAATACATCAGGATGCGCATGGCATAGTTGGTCTGGCGCGTAAGCCGCATTTTGTCCTCACAAGGCACTGGTGCGGTGCAACCACGCCAGATTTCAAAACTTGCCGATGCGGCTTTGAAAATTTCGGATTCGCCACATTAGCCTGAGCCGAATATGGCCTATACCTTGGAACAATTCCAGACTGGCTTCGCATAATAGATGAATATCCTCCTCAACTTTGTGTGCGCAGCCGGGCCAGACGCGGTGCGAAATCCGCTGTCACGGGCATTTTGCCTGATGAAACACTAAGTAGGCCCGAGATCGATGAGGAGCGGCTCTTCCATGTCCCAATCGGCTCCGTCCCTGGCGCCTGTCCGTTTCGATGCCGACGCGGACGCCAAGCTTTCCGCGTTGCGGCGTACCAAACTCGTGGCAGCGGCAGCGCTGGCGTTTTGCGTGCTGGTGTTTGCGGTCGCCAAATCGTTCGAGCACACCTATCCATGGCTCGGCTTCGTTGCTGCCTTTGCCGAGGCCGCGACCATCGGCGGCCTGGCCGACTGGTACGCGGTGGTGGCGCTGTTCCGACGGCCGCTGGGGCTGCCGATCCCGCATACCGCCATTATCCCCGAGAACCAGAGCCGCATTGCCGACAATCTCGGCCGCTTCATCGAGGTCAACTTCCTCGCTCCTGAACCGGTGCGTGAAAAGCTTGCCGAGGTCGATTTTTCGGCGCTCGTCGCCGACTGGCTGGCCGATGCCGAACGCGCCGCCGGCCTGTCGCGCTTCGTCGTGCGGCTGGTGCCGCAGACGCTTGCCGCCGTCGAGCAATCCGGCCTGCGTGGCTTCGTCACCAGCCGCATGCTCGAGCAGATCGAAAAGGTGCCGCTGGCACCGCTGGCCGCCGAGCTGTTGTCGGCGCTCACCGACGATCGCCGTCACCAGAAGCTGTTCGACGAATTCACCAAGGTGATCGGCCGGTTTCTCAATGACGAGCAGGCGCTGGCGACGATGCGCGAGAAGATCCGCGAGGAGCTGCCGTCGCTGTTCAACCTGTTCCGCGCCGACGCCTATCTCTTGAAGAAGATCGTCGCTTCGGCCGGTTCACTGCTCGACGAGGTCCGGGCCGATCCCGACCACCCGATGCGCGCCGAATTCGACCGTTTCGCTCAAGCCTTCATCGAAAAGCTCAGGACATCGAAGCAATATGCCAAACGCGCCGAGAAGCTGAAGCGCGATTTCCTCGCCCGGCCGGAGGTCAGGGGACTGGCCGGCGACATGTGGGCGAGCCTCAGCCAGTTCATCGAGCAGGATACCAAGGCACCCGAGTCGATCATCCGTGCGCATCTCGCCAACATGTTCGTCGAGGTCGGCCGGCATCTCGCCAGCGATGCACAGATCCGGGCCGACATGAACCAGGGCTTCGTCGTGGCGCTGGCTTCGTTTGTGGAGAGCCAGAAGAGCGGCGTGTCGAAATTCATCGCCGACCAGGTCAAGCGCTGGGATCTCGCGCAGCTGACGCGGCTGATCGAGATGAACATCGGCAGGGATCTGCAATACATCCGCTTCAACGGCATGATCATTGGCGGGCTAGCCGGCGTCGTGCTCTATGTCGCCGAGCGGCTCTTCCTCGTCGGCTGACGAGCGGTCGAGCCTGGGTCGATTCCACGGCGTTCGAATGGACAGCCAGCACTTCGGTGCTATTCTCCATCCGGGAGCCCAATCGGCGGCGACAGGGGAGAAGATGATCATGGCCAAGCAACCGGAATCCGATTCCTTCATGGACATGTTCGGCAAGTTTGGCCGCGACCTGAAGGTGCCCAACGTCGATGTCGAGGCGATCCTCGCGCATCATCGCAAGAACATCGAGGCGCTGGAGAAATCGGCCCGAGCCGGTGCTGCCGGCGCGTCGTCGCTGTTGTCCAGGCAGCGCGAGATGCTGCAGGATACGCTGCGCGAGGTCACCGAGATGGCGCAAAGCTACAGAGCGCCGGGCAATCCGCAGGAATTGATGGCCAAACAGACCGAATTCGCCCGCAAATCCTTCGAGGCTGCGTTGAAGAATGCCGGCGAAGTGGCTGAACTGGTCAAGAAATCCGGCACCGAATCGGTCGACATCCTGCGCACGCGCATCAAGGAGGCGATGGAGGAAATCCGCGCCGGCTACGACAGGAAGTAGCGTTCTGCGGCCAGGGCGGCGTTGTTGCCGCCGGCAGCCCCTGAAAGCCAGGAAATCCCGATTTGCCCTGCCACAACGCCGGGCGGAGTGGCACGATCGCGGCCGAAATCGGCGGAACGGATTTGCACCGACCGAATTGACAGGGGCTGCCAGTTCGTGGTCCGGAGGCGTTGGATGCGATCGGGAAACCAGGAATGACTGAAATACGGCCTAAGACGCCGCTGACCTACGCGCAGTTGAGGACGATGGCCGGGCAGGAGCTTGGCGTGTCGGAGTGGACGACGGTCGACCAGAATCGCATCGACCAGTTCGCCGAATGCACAGGCGACCATCAATGGATCCATGTCGATCGGGAGAGGGCGCGACGGCAAAGCCCGTTCCGCACGACGATCGCGCATGGCTACCTGACGCTGTCGATCATCGGCGCGCTGGCGCTCGGCATGGGCATCGTGCCGGAGAATACCCAGGCCGCGTTCAACTATGGCTTCGACAAGGTGCGTTTCCTGGCGCCGGTCAAGGTCGGCGCGCGCATCAGGCTGCGCACCACCCTGCTATCCATGGAGGACAGGGGGCCTGGCCAGTATCTGATGAAGGCGGCCAACACGGTCGAGATTGAAGGCGAGAAAAAGCCTGCCCTGATGGCCGAAACGCTGGTCATGCTCTATGAGCGGCGCAAGCGGGCAGGGGCCTGAGCCGCGGTCCCACAGGATATCACGCTTCGATCGCCTGCCGCCAAATTGGTCGCAGGTCACGAAACTTTAGGCTGCGCGCGGCCAGCGGCGTTGGCCGAGAGCAGCGCAAGGAACAGCGCGACCAGCGCCAGCGCCGTTGCCGCCTGAAAGGTGACCTGCATTCCCCGGGCGGCGGCCTCTGAAATCAGAATGGCCCCGCCTATGCCTTGCTGTTCCCAAGCCGATGCGACGGCGAAGACGGCACCCATCAATGATGCGCCGGTGATGAGGCCGAGATTGCGCGAAAGGTTGAGCAGGCCGGAGACGACGCCACGCTCGCTGGCGCCGACGCCGGTCATGACGGCTGCATTGTTGGACGTCTGGAACAGCGCATAGCCGATGCATGTAATGGTGATCGGAATGATGTAGCTGGCAATGCCGAGTTTCGTCATGGCGAGCGACAGCAGGAACGCGCCAGCGGCAAGGGCGAGCAGACCGGCGACCATCACTCCGTGGGCTCCGAAGCGATCGGTCAGCCGTCCGGCCAGCAGCGCCGACAGTGTCGAGACAAGCGGGCCGGTCGAAAGCACGACGCCGACCATTGCGGCATCGAGCCCGAGCCCGCGCGACAGGTAGAACGGGGCAACCACCAGGGTCGCCATCATCACGGTGGCGACGATGAGGCTCATGGCCAGGCTGGCGCTCAGTTGGAGGTCGCGGAAGCTGGCAAGCTGGATCAAGGGGTTCTCCACTGTCGCCTGCGCAGCGGCGAACAGAACGGCGCCAATGCCGGCAGCTATCAGCAGGCCGATGTTGAGCGTGCCGAAATTGCCTCTGCCAAGCGTCATGGCCAGCGCATAGGCGGCCAGCGTCAGGGCCAGCAGGGCGGTGCCCACGGCGTCGAACTTGCCTCGATCAGTCTGAGTCGCCTTGCTGCTGGCTGGCAGGGCACGCCAGGCGAGAGCGAAGGTCAGCACGCCCAGCGGGGCGCTGACAAGGAAAATCGCCCGCCAGCCGAAGCCCGCGATCAAGAACCCGCCCAGCGACGGTCCAAGTGTCGTGCCGATCGCGGACATCGCGCCGAGCAGGCCCATGGCGCTGCCGGTTTTGGCCTTGCTCACCGTTTCGGCCACAAAAGCCAGCGTCAGCGCCATCATCAGCGCTGCGCCAAGCCCTTGCACGGCCCGAGCCGCGATCAGCAACCAGAGTGTCGGCGCCAGGCCGCAGAGCACCGATGCCAGCGTGAACAACGCGATGCCGCCAAGCAGCAACGGCCGGCGCCCGAACATGTCGGCCAGCCGTCCGGCGCTGACGATCAGCGTGGTGATGGCGAGCAGATAGGCGAGAACAACCCATTGCACGGACTGGAACGAAGCGCCGAAATTCTGCATCAGCGACGGCAGGCCGACGCTGGCAATGCTGGTTCCAAGCGACGACAGCAGCGTGGCAAGCGACAGGCTTGCCAGCGCCCGGCGGGCGGATTGGATCTGTGGCGGCGCCGATACGCGCTCGTCCCGATTTTTCTCAGCGATTGCCAAGGCGATCTCCTTTCCATCGGCTCCAGAAACCGGAGCTGTCGGAGATCTAGTCTCTCAGGTGATATGGCGGAAGGCGCAGCATTTGCATCTTATTCATGCGCCAAACGCCATATCCCATGCTATGGTCCGCCGATGGCATCGCCCGATCTCAATTTGCTCGTCGCGCTCGATATTCTGCTGTCCGAAGGCAGCGTGGCGCGCGCCGCCAATCGTCTTGGTCTCAGCCCCTCGGCGATGAGCCGGACGCTGGCGCGGCTGCGCGAGGCGACAGGCGATCCGCTGATGGTTCGCGCCGGTCGCGGCCTGGTTCCGACACCGCGTGCGCAGGAGTTGCAGCAGCAGGCTGGTCGCGTCGTTCAGGATGCGGAAGCACTGCTGCGCCCTGTCAAGCTCCTCAACCTTTCGGGCCTCGCCAGGACTTTCACGCTGCGCACCAATGAAAGCTTCGTCGAGGAGTTCGCGCCGCGCCTTGTCGCCCGCATCGAAGCGGAGGCGCCTTGCGTGCGGCTGCGTTTCGCGCCGAAGTTCGACAAGGATGTCACGTTGCTGCGCGAGGCTGCGATTGACCTGGAAATCGGCGTCGCCGGTGAAACCGGACCCGAGATGCGCATTCAGGCTCTGTTTCGCGACCGCTTCATCGGTGCCGTTCGAGCTGGCCATCCCTTGAGCGAGGGCGTCGTGACGCCCGAGCGCTACGCGGCCGGCCGCCACATCAGTGTTTCGCGGCGTGGCCGTGAGAAAGGACCGATCGACGAGGCCCTGGAGCGGCTTGGACTCCAGCGGACCGTCGCGTGCATGGTGTCTGGTTTTTCCGCCACGCTTGCCATGGCGCGCGCCTCCGACCTGATCGCCAGCGTGCCCGAGCGGCACACTGAAGGCGCACGCGCCGGCATGCACAGTTTTTCCCTACCGGTTGCCACGGTGGAGGTCACCATTTCCATGCTGTGGCATCCGCGCCTCGATGCCGATCCGGCACAGCGCTGGTTGCGCGACTGCGTGCGGGAGGTCTGTGCGGTCCGCTGACCGACAACCGTGCGCAATCAACGCGCCATTGCCGTTTCAAGCACCTTGAAAATCCGTTCGTCCGCGCACTGGGCAACGTTGAAGCGCAGGAAGCGGCTGGCTGTCCGGGAGAGGCTGAACGCATTGCCGGGCGCCAGCACGATGTTGTCGGCCAGAGCGCGGCGGGCGATTTCGTCGGCATCGACCCCATCCGGCAGGCTGCACCACAGGAACAAGCCGGCCGGCTGATCGATCCAGGGCGTGATGCCGATCGCCTTCAGGCGGGCACTGGTGTCGCCCATGGCGCGCGAGAGCCGCGCCCGCAGCAAATCCATGTGCTTGCGGTAGCTGCCGTCCTTCAGCAGCGTCAGCACCAGTTCGGCCGCAAGCCGGCCGCCGCCGAAGGTCGTGGCGATCTTGAGATCGGTCAGGCGCTCGATCCAGTCGCGGGGTGCCGCGATGTAGCCGCAGCGAACCGCCGCCGACAGCGTCTTGGAGAAACTGCCGATCTGGACGACCCGGCTGAGGCCATCGAACGCCGCCAGCCTCGGGGCGGGCGCATGTTCGAAATCGGCAAAGATATCGTCCTCGACGATGGTCAGGTCGGATTGATCGGCGAGCTTGAGCAACCGGTGGGCGGTGACTGGCGACAGGATCGCGCCGGTTGGATTGTGGATGGCGGAATTGGTGATGTAGAGGCGCGGTCGGTGCTCGGCCAACGCCTGCGCGAACAGTTCGATATCCGGTCCCGACGGCGTGTAGGGAACGCTGACGACCTTGGCCCGGTGGGCGCGCAGCAAGGCGTGGAAATTGAAATAGCAGGGATCGTCGACCAGCACCGTATCGCCGGGCTCGATCAGGAAGCGGCACAGCAGGTCGATGGCCTGCGTGCCCGATTCCGTCAGCATGATCTGCTCGGGCGAGGCTTCGATGCCGTGCTCCGCCATGCGCCGGGCAAGCAGTTGCCGCAGCGGCGGCAGCCCGAGCGGCGTGCCGTAGTCGGCAAGCGCGACATCGTCGGCACGCGCCACGGTGCGCAATGCCCGGCGCAACCCTGCCTGGTGCATCCAGGAGGCCGGCAGCCAACCGCAGCCAGGTTTCAGGACGTCATCGCCTGTCTCCAGCGACTGGCGCGAGATCCATAGCGGATCGACGGCGCGGTCGAGCCGGGGGCCAATCTCGGCCAGAGACAGCGGCGCCAGTGACCCGGCGGCATAAAAGCCCGAGCCCGGCCGGGACCGGATGGCGCCTTCAGCGGCGAGGCGCTCATAGGCTTCGACCACGGTGGATTTGGAGACCTGCATGGATTTGGCGAAGGCGCGGATCGACGGCAGCCGTGCTCCCGGCGTCAGGCTGCGCGCGGCAATCCGCTGGCGGATGGTCGCCATCACGCTCTCGATCAGGGTGAGTGTGTCTTCGGTTTCCAGCGCGAGTTCCGTCATCCGTACTGCCTTGTTGGCCATTACAGTTTCGTAAAATTGTACTCCATTGTCTCTGGCGACACCATAGGTGCCGGCCCGATAGAGGGCGAAACAAATGGAGCCCTGGAATGGACAAGACCGCGAGCGGCTGGATGAACGGATTCGTCGGTGTGTTGATCTTCAGCGGCTCGCTGCCGGCGACGCGTGTGGCGGTGATGGATTTCGATCCGATCTTCCTGACGACGGCGCGCGCGGCGATTGCCGGACTGCTTGGCGTGGCAATGCTGCTGGTGTTCCGGCAGAAACGTCCGGAGCGCGGGGATCTGCTGTCGTTGTTGATCGTCGCACTTGGCGTGGTGGTCGGCTTTCCCTTGCTGACCGCGCTGGCGCTCAAGCACGTCACCACGGCCCATTCCATCATCTTCGTCGGCCTGCTGCCGCTGGCGACCGCGATCTTCGGCGTGCTGCGCGGCGGCGACCGTCCGCGCGCGGCGTTCTGGCTGTTTTCGTGTGTGGGCAGCGCGCTCGTCGCGGGCTTTGCCCTGATGCAAGGCGTGACCGCCTCGCCGGTCGGCGATGGTCTGATGCTGGCCGCCATCGTCGCCTGCGGCCTGGGCTATGCCGAGGGGGCGGCGTTGTCGCGCAAGCTCGGCGGCTGGCAAGTGATTTGCTGGGCGCTGACGCTGTCGCTGCCGATCATGCTGGCGCTGACCTTTGCGACGCAGCCGCCATCTTTTGCCAGCGTTGGCTCCAATGCCTGGATCGGTCTTGCCTATGTCTCGCTGTTCAGCATGCTGATCGGTTTCGTGTTCTGGTATCGCGGCCTGGCGCAAGGCGGCATCGCGGCCGTCGGGCAGTTGCAACTGCTCCAGCCCTTCTTCGGCCTCGCGCTGGCGGCGACGCTGCTGCATGAACAGGTCAGTTCGCTGATGGTCGTCGTCACGCTCGGCGTGGTGCTGTGCGTGTTCGGCGCCAAGAAATTCGCGAGATAGCGCCGGGGAGGCGGCTCCCGCCGCTGTGTCTCTTCGTTTTGACGCTATTCCCTATGGGAAAGCGCTACGCGCTTTTCCCGGGAAAACCGCTTCACACTTTTCCTGGAATTGCTTTAGAACTTCGTCACCACGCCGATGCCGATGCCTTCGAAGCCGCCCATCGCCATCAAGGCGGCCGGCGCTTCGTCGAGGCTAATCTTCTTGCCGACCAGCAGTTCGGGCTTGAGCTTGCCATTGCGGATCATCTCCATCATCGCCTGGTAGCGATAGGCCTGCATGCCGTGGCTGCCGAGGATTTCGAGCTCGAAGGCGATCACCTTGTCCATCGGCACCTGCGGGCGGGCGTGCTCGCCCAGCATCAGGCCGACCTGCACATGGCGGCCGCGCCGGCGCAGATTGGCGATCGAATTGAACGACGTGGTGGGGTGGCCGAGCGCGTCCATCGACATATGCGCGCCGCCATTGGTGATCTGCTTGACCGCCTTGACGACATTCGGCGTTTTCGAAGCATTGATGGTGGCGACGGCGCCGATCTTCTTGGCGAACTCGAGCTTCTCGTCGGTGAGGTCGATGGCGATGACATTGGCGCCCATGGCGCTGGCGATCATGATCGCCGACAGGCCGACGCCGCCGCAGCCATGCACCGCCACCCATTCGCCTGGCGTCACCCGGCCCTGGTCGACAATGGCGCGAAACGAGGTGACGAAGCGGCAGCCGAGGCTGGCGGCGGTGGCGAATTCCATCTCGTCGGGCAAGCGCACGAGATTGGTGTCGGCGTGTTCGATGGCGACATATTCGGCAAACGAACCCCAGCCGGTGAAGCCGGGCTGCGTCTGATGCTCGCAGACCTGGTGATTGCCCGATGAGCATTCGAAGCAGCGGCCGCAGCCGACGGCGAACGGCACGGTGACGCGTTCGCCGGCCTTCCAGCGGGTGACCTGCTTGCCGGCGGCCACCACGACACCGGCCAGCTCATGGCCTGGCACATGCGGCAGGCGGATGCTGTCATCATGGCCCATCCAGCCGTGCCAGTCGCTGCGGCACAGCCCGGTCGCCTCGACCTTGATGACGACGCCATCGGCAGCCGGCTTCGGATCGGGAACGATCTGGATCGTCGGCGCTTCGCCGAATTTCTCGAAGACGACGGCTTTCATTGGCAACTCCCAACCTTCACACGGCCCGCAGGAAACGATAGCCGATTCCTTGTCGGGTCAAGCGGAAATCGATTCCGCCAGACATGGCGGCCGGTCGCGCCGGTGCTGATGTTACTTGTCGGCGAATGAAATCTCACTCGGCATCGATCTGGTTCTGGGGCGCCGCCTTCTGGAAGGCCGAAAGGGCCATGCAGGCGGCGTTGATGCGCGCGATCGTCGGGTAGGGGGTCATGTCGACGCCGAAGCGGGCATTGTTGGTGACTTGCGCGGCCAGGCAGATGTCGGCCAGGCACGGCGCCTCACCATGGCAGAATGTGCCGGTCTCAGCCGACGAAGCCAGGATTTTTTCGAGCGGCTGAAAGCCTTCGTTGACCCAGTGGCGGAACCAGTTGACGACATCCTGGTCGCCGGCGCCGAACAGGGTGCGCAGCGAGGTCAGCACGCGAAGATTGTTTACCGGATGGATGTCGCAGGCGATCATCTGCGCCAGCATCCGGACCCGCGCCCGGCCAAGCGCGTCCTTGGGCAGCAGCGCCGGTTCGGGGTGGGTCTCGTCGAGGAATTCGATGATCGCCAGCGATTGCGTCAGCAGCGTGCCGTCGTCGAGGATCAGCGCCGGCACCAGACCCTGTGGATTGACCGCGAGATAGGCGGGCTCGAGATGCTCGCCATGGCGCAGGTGGTGCGGGACGTAGTCATAGCTCAGCCCCTTCATCTCCAGCGCGATCCGCACCCGATAAGAGGTGGAGGAGCGATAGTAGTTGTGCAGGACGATGTCGCTCATGCGCTCACTTCGGCTGGCCGATGGTAACTTCGATCGTGCCGATGCCGTCGACGCCGCCGGTCATCGTGTCGCCGGCTCGAACCGCGCCGACACCGGCCGGCGTGCCGGTGAAGATCAGGTCGCCGGGCTCGAGTTCCACCGCCTCGCTGCAGATGGACACGATATCGGCGATCGGCCAGATCAGCTCGGCGAGGTCGGCATCCTGCCTGACCTTGCCGTTGACGGCGAGCCAGATGCGGCCCTTTTGCGGGTGGCCGGATTTTGCCGCGGGGATCAGCGGGCCGCAAGGGGCGGAGCAGTCGAATGCCTTCGACCAGTCCCAGGGCCGCGCCATCTTCTTGGCTTCATCCTGCAGATCGCGGCGGGTGAGGTCGATGCCGACGCCGTAGCCCCAGATATGATCCTGCGCCCGTTCGCGCGCAATGCGGAAGCCCGGCCTGCCGATCGCGGCAACCAGCTCGATCTCGTGGTGCAGATTGCCGGTCAAGGGCGGATAGGGGATTGTGGCGCCGGAATCGACCACAGCGTCGGCCGGCTTGGTGAAGAAGAAGGGCGGATCGCGCTCGTCATTGCCGAGCTCGCGGATGTGGGCGGCGTAGTTGCGGCCGACGCAGAAGATGCGGCGCACCGCAAAACGTTCGGGCGACCCTGCAACGGCCACCGATGATGTTGCGGGCGAGGGAAGGACGAATTCTGTCATGTGGGTCTCTGCTTGGTTGCCGGAACATTCGACCGATTTGGGCGCCCGGGCAATCGAGAAAGCGCCGGCGGTGCTTTCCGACGGAGGTGGCGATATACTATTTGGCAATAATCTGGCCATGGTGGCGAGGTTATTCTAAAGCGCGTCGCGTTTGAACGGATTTGAGGCGCCGCGCGTTAGGTCTTTGTCTCATGCATGCCGTTCACCCAAACCGGGGCCACTTTTGGGCGACATGCATCAACCGCCCCTGAACCGAAATGAACCCCATGACCGCAGTCCACGATCGCGCCCGGTTCCTTATCATCGACGACCACCCGCTGTTTCGCGAGGCGCTGCACAGCGCGGTGCAGATGGCCTATCCGGAAGTCGACACGGTGGAGGCGCGCTCGATCACCGAGGCGCTCGACCTTCTGGCTGGCGCCAAGCCGTTCGATCTCGCGCTCCTCGACCTCAGCATGCCCGACGTGCACGGCTTTGAAGGCTTGCTGCAGCTCCGGACGCGCTATCCGCGCCTGCCGGTGGTCATCGTCTCCGGCCATGAGGAGCCGAAAATCATTTCCGAGGCGCTGTCCTATGGTGCCGCCGGCTTCATTCCGAAATCGGCGCGCAAGAGCGACCTCGCCGCCGCCATACGCTCGGTGATGGAAGGCGCGATCTATGTGCCGGAAACCTATGAAGGCCGCACGCCGGACGCCGACAGCATCGACCGCGCCGACATGGTGCAGCGCCTATCGACGCTGACGCCGCAACAGCTGCGCGTGCTGCAGATGCTGCGCCAGGGCCTGCTCAACAAGCAGATCGCCTACGAACTGCAGGTCGGCGAAACCACGGTCAAGGCGCACGTGTCGGAAATCCTGCGCAAGCTCAATGTTTATAGCAGGACGCAAGCGGTGATCGAGGTGTCGAAGCTGGACAATGCGGAATTGTTTCGCGATCAGGCAGGGTTTTGAGCTCGCCCGCAGCGATGGTCAGGTGAGCATGGCAAAAGCGCACTGTTTGCCGAGCTACAACAATCACACGACAAATTCCGGGTATTCATCTCGAAACTCTCTTACACATTCAATCGCCTTGCCGTAGCCGATAATTATGTCATTTTGATCCCTAATCGTCGTAAACAAAAAATCAGACGTGAAGCATATATGGTCAACTCCTCCTAGATAACCATGAGATGCTGCTAGTCCAGCCGAGCTTGAAAGCTTAAATATCGTATCTGGGTCCGAAGGTTCGCCGCGTATTTCAGTTAATACATACAAGGGGCCTCCGATTAGCTTTTTATACACCGCATAGAAAGCGGTAAAAAATGGCGCGCCTTGGGTTCTATACGCAAAGCAGGGAATTCCTTCCACATCTCGAGCCGAAATCGGCTTAAGTGAGAATAGCTTTCCAAATCGATTTTTTAAATCCAAGTACATGCTATCAAAATTGGCACCCTGGATAATTTCGAAATTTACGTCAAACCGTTCTAGACTCTCAGTAAAATAATTATCCGTCTCATTTTTGAATCGCATGTTATTACATCTCCGCGAGCGGGGCAGCAGGGACGACAATGTTAGCAAGGCGATGCATGCGATCTGCGTAAGAAGCCTGGTGTATGAACATCAAGGGTGCCATGCCGCCGGAATTCATCAGCCATGAGAAATCGCGTCTACGCCCATCTGGGTCGAATAGGGCCGCAACCTCGTTGGCTTCTTCCAGCAGGAGGGTGAACACGCTTGAGTAGGATTTGATCGAACCGGACAGAGGATCACTGCTCGCCCAGTGAAAGACCCTCCCGTCCGGATTCATGCCAATTAACTCTCTATTCTTTCTGAGGGAGCCAATAAAAATCACATCGTCCGGTGCATTGCTCGGTCGTCTCCTTATATTCGGTACCAGTATGGAGAAGGGTTGTTGACCAGCCTCCACTAAATTTGTACGTGACCAGCTACCTCTCAGTCCATATACGTTTATAAAATTTGCAAACAAACTTATCCCGTTGTGAAGCGTGAGAAAACAACAGAAATTATCAGGAATTCGACTTGAAACTTCAAACTCCAGCTGCCTAATTCCGATAGCACCAAGTGGAGCATAAAGCTGATGCAAATATGATTCAGGCGCTCGATCAGGCGTATGGCCGATCCACTCAGTTCCGTCTGGATACGTTTTATGGCCAAGATTTTTCCATTTATCGATCAGCGCTCGGATTTCTCTGTATGCACGGGCATCTTCTTCGCTTGACCGTTCTTCCTGCGTACTCATTTCCCTCAGTAGGCTCCATTTGCCCAGTTCGACGGGTTCGTAGGGTCAGCCTTATCAACCGCATCTATCGAATTGCGGTGACAGTGCATTATTTTCTTGAATTGCGAATTACGAGGCCGGGCAAGCATGGCAAGAAGTGCACTGTCACGTAGTTCCGTACCGTAATTCAGCCCTCGGCTATTCACGGCACCACGTCGGAGCGCATCAGCGTTACCATCCTTATCCGATCTGCGTGGGCTTGATATGACACATGTATTGAATGATGCGCCTCGTCAAATCGGTCCCAAGGGCCATACTCGCCCAAAAAGGGATCCCTCCGTGCTTCGCCGCTTTTCGAGGGCGAACCAAGGATATTCAGCACATCGTTGCGACTAAATGAAAAGGCTATACCAAGGAAAACTCGCCCCAACTTCTCGGACTCTATAAATATGGTGTCTATTTTTTCATCTCTGTCGCAGGTGATAGAAAATTTATTGCGCACAGAAACGTAATCAATGCGAATCTCGGGAAGGTCATCATCAACAGTTCTTTTGAATTCCCAGGAATTAAACGGTGGCGACGTCAAAAGCGATGCCGCAGGCTTTCCCAGATAGCCAAGAATATTATTAGTCATTCCGGTACTATACACTCAATTGGGAGTCAGCGGGACTGCTTCAAAAGGCTATGAATCCGCCGAAAATTTTCAACGCAAGGGCCGTCCTGCTGTAAAATATTAAGTTCATCTTCGTCTACCTCCACTATTTCGATACAATTCAAATAGGGTGAGCCAAGTCCAACAAAATAACCGGTCGCTTGCGCCGCCATGACGTCCGCCTCTAATTTCAGGAGGGCTTCACTGTTGTCGGGTTCCAAAAAAGAGCCGTGCTCTGTATCCGATTGCTTCGAAATCCATTCGGTCTCCAACCAATTTCCACCAATGGGCGCCAGCCCCAGGGCGCGAAAAAGGCGCGATCGGGAGTCACCAAGAGACCAAATTCTGACGGCTCCGCCAGACGAAATCAATGCAACTCCCGTTTCTAGGCCGTCGTAAAAGTCAAACGGTATGATCATCCTAAAATGGGGATTGCGATTTGATCCGCGATGTCGTGCGAACTCGCGCAAGAAATCATTTGAAGAGGTCATTCCACACCTGTGCCAATTCCTTGGTGACAGCGCCAGGAAACATCGCTGTATAGTGGCCTGCGTCTTTTGCCGTCTTTTTTAAGCCAATCCCAGCGGCGCAAAGAGATGACGCAGGCGCACTACGACCGTTCTTCCTGCGTACTCATTTCACTTTAGTACGCTCCATTTGCCCAGTTCGACGGGTTCGTAGGTCAGCCTTATCAATCGCATCTATCGCGGCGATGGTTCACGATATCCATTGTCTTGTCGAGCTCGGGAATATTGAGAAAGGAATCTTCCTGCTTCCCATTGAATTACCGTATAGTCTCCCACATACAAGATGACGGTTATCTTTCCAAAATGCCCAAAAGACAACTTGCTTTATCTGCTATAATGTTATCATTTGATTGTCGAAGCATGGAAAGTTTCTCTTTCGATTCGGGTGTATTGATTATGTACAGCGATATACAGCATTTTACTCCAAGATTTGCAAAATTGTTATACGACAGATATTCATATTTGGAAATCGCCGCCTGATATATAGCGCTAGTTACTCCGTTGTCTTTCATGTTCCCAAGTATAGTTACGATATCTTCGTGGCTATGGTGCCAGTCGTCGGGTAGAATTTTAGATAATACGGCGGAACAGTTTTTGTCGAAGCCAAAGTTGAATCCAAGTAATAATATTAGCTCAACGTTATCGCCGTTTATGCCAGTTCTAGCTGTTGGCAAACGTAATTCTTGTCAGCCTGAACGTCCGCAGGGTAATCCTTTACGAATTCGTCTTTGCTTATCTTATCTAAGGATAGACTTAATATTAACTCTTCTTCTCGATTATTCATCTCATTTCACCACTGAGAATGACGATGACGCCGCAACAGCTGCGCGTGCTGCAGATGCTGCGCCAGGGCCTGCTCAACAAGCAGATCGCCTACGAACTGCAGGTCGGCGAAACCACGGTCAAGGCGCACGTGTCGGAAATCCTGCGCAAGCTCAATGTCTACAGCCGCACGCAAGCGGTGATCGAGGTGTCGAAGCTGGACAATGCGGAATTGTTTCGGGATCAGACGGGGTTTTGAGGTTTTTTTGCCCGCCCCCTTGCGGGGAGGGTCGCTCCGCGAAGCGGAGCGGGGTGAGGGTCGGCCGGATGAGCCCGGTAAAAAGTGCACTGTCACCGAAGTGCACATTCGACAGATCAGTCAGGCCTGGGGTATGAAAATTTCGGACGGCAGCTTTACAAACATCTCTCTACCGACAACATCTTTAATATAGTTATCATCTAGCGCAAGATCTCCGCTCTCGTAACTGCCATTTATCACCTTTACTCCGTCGATCCCAACTGTAACCAAGGCGGTCGAGAAAGCATTAAGTATAACGCCTGCCTTATCTCTAAACAATTTTGCTCCTTTTATCGGAACAAGTGAGTAGAACTCGTCATAAGATATTTCTCCATCTTCCGTCTGAAGCCAATCTACGTTGGACGACACTTTCCACCACCCATTATTTTTTTTCAATTGCTATAGTATTAGATCCGGCCAGCATCAAATCGCCCACGAATCTTGCAATGAGATTCTCTGGAACGTACTTATCTCCGATATGCATCCTTGGATTGCTGGCTATATGCCCTAGCGCGCCCGTTATTATTTTCACGTCAGATTCTGAATACGATTTGACCACGGGAGGGCTCCACCTATGGATTTCCTGCATATGTAATTACGGTGACAGTGCACTATTTTCGTTCCGCCGCCTGCCTGGTTTCCCCGGTTTCATGGCTTTTCCGAATTGCCCGGCAATGCGGTCCAGAAAGGCTTCGCTGCCCACCGGCCGACCGATGCTCTCGGCCTTGGGCGTCGACAGACACGACGTGAATATTATTGATCATTCCCTCCATGCCTTTATGGCGAGCAGCCACCACACCATGTCGCAGCTCCCCGGAGCGGCTCGGCCCGACTAGGCCGGCTTTTCCCAGCGACTTGAAGGCTGCAATCTTCCATCTACAAAGAAGGATCGCACGGCGTCGTCCACGGTCTTTCTATCGACCACCTCGCGGGGCGAGAAGTCACCTTCCTGACCGCCAATTTTCAAAACGATGTTTTTTTCTGTTTCAATTCTTTCCGAGGTTAAGTTCCACAGATTCTCATCTGGTGTCGAAGCAAAGACAATGTACTGATCGCTTCCGCCGCCAATCGTTAGAGATGAGCCGTTGCGGCCGGAAAGAGATATGATCGTTCTGTCGTTTGCATTGAGCAACCCAATCAGGTCGGAAATTGCTTCGATGGAAGGGAGATGAAACTCTTCGTCATTCGACAAATTGCCATGCCAGTTATCTGCCACCGCACGGACTATGAAGTTCTGACGGCTCATTCCTGCTCCATCGAGGCCGGTCCCTAAGCCAGCAAATGCGCCAACAGGGCGCGCAGTTGCGCCGGCTTCAGCGGCTTGCGCATCAGTTCGATGCCGCCCGCGCGCGCCGCCTTGGCGACGGCCTCGGAACTGTCGGCGGTGACGATCAGCGCCGGCACGGCGCGGCCGAGGTAGTCGCGGACCTCGGCGATGGTGGCGGTGCCGAGATCGCCGCCGTCGAGATGCTGGTCGGCGATGACGATGTCGGGCACCCAGTCGGTGTCGCCCAGCATGTCCAACGCATCGTCGGTCGAGGTCGCGGCCCGCACCAGGCATTGCCAGCGTTCGAGCAGGAAGGTCATGGCCTCCAGCACCTCGGCATCGTTCTCGACCAGCAGCACCTTGGTGCCGAACAGGCCGTAGCCGCGCGGCCGTTCCATGTCGGCGCTGTTGGCGATGGCGTCGGCCGGGGCGCCGATGCCGACCGGAACATCGATGTGGAAGATCGTGCCGCGCCCGACCTTCGATGAAAATGTCACGGGATGGCCGAGGGCGCTGGCCATGCGGCGCACGATGGCGAGCCCGAGCCCAAGACCGCCGCCGTCCAGCTCGGCATTGGCCGACGAGGTGCCGCGATGGAATTCCTCGAACACTGCCTCGCGCTGGTCGTCGGGAATGCCGCAACCGGTGTCGGCGACATCGATGCGGATGGTGTCGCCGCGATGCCTGGTGCCGACCAGCACGCCGCCGGAGCGGGTATAGCCGAGCGCATTGGAGAGAATGTTCTGCAGGATGCGGCGCAACAGCGTGCGGTCGGAGCGCACCACGGCATTGACCGGCCGAAACTTCAGCGACAGTCCCTTCAGTTCCGCCACCGGCTGGAAATCCGAGCGCAGCGACGAGAACAGCGCCTCCAGGCTGACGTCGCCGATGTCGGGCTGCACCACGCCGGCATCGAGCTTGGAGATGTCGAGCAGGGTGTGCAGCAGGTCTTCCATCGTCTCCAGCGAGCGCTCGACCTGCCGCACCAGCTTCCGGCCTTCGTCGCTGGTCTGCACTTCGGCCAGCGCCGAAACCGAGAGGTGGGCCGCGTTCAGCGGCTGCAGCACGTCGTGGCTGGCGGCGGCGAGGAAGCGGGTCTTGGACAGGTTCGCCAGTTCGGCGTTTTCCTTGGCGGCGCTGAGGTCGATGTTGGATTGTTCCAGCCGGCGCAAGGTCGAGTGCAGTTCCTCGGTGCGCGTGCGCACCCGATTTTCCAGCGAAATCGCGGTCTGGAACAGCGAGAAGGCATTACCTTGCTGGTCCATCGACCGCTCGACGCGGCTGACCAGTGCGGCGTTGATCTTCTTCAGCTTTTCGAGATCGTTTATGTCCCTGAGCGGCATCTTATTCGGCCGCCTGTCGCTCGCCGAAGGCGATGCCGGTAAAAGTCTGGTTCAAATGCATCGACCGGTACTGTTCGCCATAGGTGCCGAAGCCGATGACATTGTTGACCCGGTAGAGCTCCGAGATGTCGCGAAAGACCTGGCGGTTGCGCGCGTCCAGCCGGCGCAGCACGCAGTCGAAGCCGAGGATCATGTCGATGCCGCCGAGCCGCTCCTCGACGTCCCGGAGGGCGGCGCGCGTCGATTCGACCATGTCCTTGGGCTGGGCTATCGACAGCACGACGCCGTCGTCTATGGCGCAGAAGAACGACAGCGAGCCGTCGGGGTGCATCTTCTGGATCGACCGGCAGTAATATTCGCCTCCCACCTTCACCACCACCGGATGCGAGGCAAAACTCAGCGGCGTCAGCGTCTGCGGGACGATGCCGACGGAAGCGGCATATTCCTCCGCCGCATTGGTGGCGTTGAACTCGCGCACGATGCGGTGATCGGGATCGGACGCCGTGACCACCAGCTTTTCATCGGTGGGAACGAAATTGTCGGTCTTGAAGACATGGAAGGGAATTTCGGTGGCGACCAGCACGATGATGGCGCTGTCGGAAGTGACCTTGCCGTTCCAGATCAGGCGCGTCGTCTCGAATTTCAAATCATCGCCGGCCGAGCCGCCGAGCAGCGGTATGTCGTCGAGGCCCCAGTGGATAGCCGAACTCACCGCTTCCTCGGCATAGGAAAGCCCGTCGATGAAGCAAAGCGCGAACGTGCCTTTGGTGCGATCATAGCCCAGGGGCCCGCGCAGCGACCGCCGCAAAGCCTCGACCTCGCTGGTGATCCTGTCCATGCCCGACGAGGACAGGTTGTCGACCATCACGCTGACCGCGGTGAACGCGGCGGACGGTAGCAGCATGGCGAGCACGTGGCCGTCCTCGAGGCCCTGCGGCGTGATTTCGCCGGCGGTCGAGCAGCCCGCGTGGTGGAGCGCCGGCGCGTGGGTCATGAGCGCCCGGGAAAGGGCGTCGGCCTCGACCAGGCTCTGGGAAAAAAACAGCAGGGCAAAGCCGGCGTCGATTGCCGCGGCTTCCAGCGCGATCGCCGTGGCGAACGCGTCCATGTCGGGCTCGTCCGTGGTGAGCGCCGACAGGCCGCATGCATAGCGCGTCCGTGAACTGGCCAGCGGCGTTCTCCGCATTTCCTCCGACGCTGTTTTATGCGCGACTGTTTTTGTGCGCGACTGGCGCGCGGGCGTCGGAAAACATTGTTGCCCTCAATCCATGGTTTGGCAATGGGGCGACAGGGCCCGCACGTTTGGGCTCGGCCATGACCGAAAGTACAATGTGCCGAGTTTTAGACGTGCTGTTTTTTGTCCGTTGTGCGGTGTACGACTAACGCGTGGCCGAAGCGCCAACACCGCGTCGGCAGCGTGATGACCAAGGTTGATACCCAGGGAGGGACTATGTCGGACGTTTCGTTGATGGTGAACGGAAAGCGGGTCAGCGGCGCTGCCGAGGACCGAACACTTCTGGTTCACTTCCTGCGGGAGAATCTCGGTCTTACCGGAACGCATGTCGGTTGCGACACCTCGCAATGCGGTGCCTGCGTCGTCCATGTCGACGGCAAGGCGGTCAAATCCTGCACGATGCTCGCGGTGCAGGCCTCGGGCTCGACCGTGGTGACGATCGAGGGCCTGGCCAATGGCGCCGATCTGCATCCGGTGCAGGCCGCCTTCAAGGAACATCACGGGCTGCAGTGCGGCTTCTGCACGCCGGGCATGATCATGACGGCGACCGACATGATCAACCGCCACCCCGAAGGCCTCGACGAGGCAACGGTGCGCGCCGAGCTCGAAGGCAATATCTGCCGCTGCACCGGCTACCACAACATCGTCAAGGCGATCCTTGCCGCATCGAAGACGATGTCCAAGGGGTCGAAGAGCAAAGCGAAACAGGCTGCGTGAGATAGACAAGGCAGTAGGGCAGTAAGGCCGCAAGGCAGTAGGGAACCAACAGCCAGTTTCCCTACTGCCTTACTGCCCTACTCACCTACTCCCCTAAAATTTTCGGGAGGAATTTCTGATGGGCATTGAAGGTGTCGGCGCTCGGGTCGCGCGCAAGGAAGACAAAAGATTCATCACCGGCGCTGGCCGTTATGTCGACGACATGGTGGTTCCCGGCATGAAGCACGCGGCCTTCGTGCGCAGCCCGCACGCGCATGCGCAGATCAAGAAGATCGACGTCAAAAAAGCTCAAGCCATGCCCGGCGTCATCGGCGTGCTGACCGGCAAGGAACTCAAGGCCGACGGCATCGGCAACCTCATCTGCGGCTGGATGATCCATTCCAAGGATGGCTCGCCGATGAAGATGGGCGCGTGGTCGCCACTCGCTTTCGACCGGGTCCGTTATGTCGGCGATGCCGTCGTGGTCGTGGTGGCCGAGACCAAGGGCCAGGCGCGCGATGCCGCCGAGGCGGTCGAGATCACCTACAAGGAGCTGAAGGCCGTCGTCGATGCCTCGAAGGCGATGGACAAGGGCGCGCCGCAGGTCCACCCCGAGGCCGACAACAATTTGATCTTCGACTGGGATATCGGCAACGCCGACGAGACGGCGGCGGCGTTCAAGAAGGCGGCCCATGTCGTCAAGATGGATATCGTCAACAATCGCCTGGTGCCCAACGCCATGGAGCCGCGCGCGGCTCTTGGCCATTACGACAAGGCCGAGGACCACTACACCTGCTGGACGACGTCACAGAACCCGCATGTCGCACGGCTGGTGATGAGCGCTTTCTACAACGTCGCGCCGGAAAACAAGCTGCGCGTCATAGCGCCCGATGTCGGCGGCGGATTCGGCTCGAAGATCTACATCTATCCCGAAGAGATCGTCTGCCTGTGGGCGTCGAAGAAGACCGGCGTGCCGGTCAAATGGGTGGCCGACCGCACCGAGAGTTTTCTCACCGACGCGCATGGCCGCGACCATCACACCCACGCCGAAATGGCCTTCGACAACGATCACAGGATCCTCGGCCTGAAGGTCGAAACCAAGGCCAATCTCGGCGCCTACATGTCGCTGTTCTCGTCGGCGACGCCGACCTACCTCTACGCGACGCTGCTGTCTGGCCAGTACAACATCCCCGCCATCCACGCCAATGTGAAGGCGATCTACACCAACACCGCACCCGTCGATGCCTATCGCGGGGCAGGGCGGCCGGAAGCAACCTTCGTCATGGAACGCATGATGGAGACCGCCGCGCGCCAGTTCGGCGTCTCACCCGCAGAGTTGCGCCGCAAGAACTTCATCACCTCGTTCCCGCACCAGACGCCGGTCATCATGTGCTACGACGCCGGCGACTATGCCGCTTCGCTCGACGCGGCGATGAAGGCGTCGGACTATGCCGGCTTTGCCAAGCGCAAGGCCGCCGCCGCCAAGAAGGGGCTGCTGCGCGGCATCGGCATGAGCTGCTACATCGAGGCCTGCGGCATCGCCCCGTCGGCGGCTGTAGGCAGTCTTGGCGCCGGTGTCGGCTTGTGGGAATCGGCGGAAGTGCGGGTCAATGCCGTCGGCACGATCGAGGTGCTGACCGGCTCGCACAGCCACGGCCAGGGCCATGAAACGACCTTCGCGCAACTGGTCAACGAGCGCTTCGGCGTGCCGCTCGATTCCGTCTCCATCGTCCATGGCGACACCGACAAGGTGCAGATGGGCATGGGCACCTATGGCTCGCGCTCCGGCGCGGTCGGCATGTCGGCCATCGTCAAGGCGCTCGACAAGGTCGAGGCCAAGGCCAAGAAGATCGCCGCGCACCTGCTCGAGGCCGACGAAGGCGACATCATCATCGAGAACGGCGCACTGAAAGTGGCCGGCACCGACAAGAACGTGCCGTGGTTCCAGATGGCGCTCGCCGCCTACACCGCCCACAATCTGCCGGGCGGCATGGAGCCCGGGCTGAAGGAGACGGCCTTCTACGATCCGTCGAACTTCACCTTCCCGGCCGGCTGCTACATCTGCGAGGTCGAGGTCGACCCGGAAACCGGTATGACCGAGATCATCCAGTTCGTCGCCGCCGATGATTTCGGCAACATCATCAACCCGATGATCGTCGAAGGCCAGGTGCATGGCGGACTGGCACAAGGCATCGGCCAGGCGCTGCTCGAAGGCGCCCACTACGACAATAGCGGCCAGCTGCTGACCGCCAGCTACATGGACTACACCATGCCGCGCGCCGGCGACCTGCCGTCGTTCAAGGTCTCGACCTCGAACACGCCGTGCCCGGGCAATCCGCTCGGCATCAAGGGCTGCGGCGAGGCCGGTGCCATCGGCTCGCCGCCAGCGGTGATCAACGCCATCACCGACGCCATCGGCAGCAACGATCTTGCCATGCCGGCATCGCCGTCCACCGTGTGGGCAGCAATCCGCGCGGCGACGAAACACTGAGGAGGAACGAGCATGTATTCGGTCAATTATCACCGCGCCGCCTCGGTCGCTGATGCCGCCAAGCTGGTCAAGACGGGTGACGCCAAGCTGCTCTCGGGCGGCATGACGCTGATCCCGGCGATGAAGACACGGCTCGCCGCGCCCTCGGACCTTGTCGACCTGTCGAAGATCAAGGAGTTGCAGGGGGTCAAGGTGTCGGGCAAGACGGTCACCATCGGTGCCGCCACCACGCATTTTGACGTTGCCAGTGACGAGAAGCTGAAGAAAGTCTGCCCGGCGCTTGCCCATCTGGCGTCGCTGATCGGCGATCCGGCGGTGCGCCACCGGGGGACGATCGGCGGCTCGATCGCCAACAACGATCCTGCGGCCGACTATCCAGCGGCGCTGCTGGCACTGGGTGCCACCATCGTCACCAACAAGCGCCAGATCGCTGCCGACAAGTTCTTCAGGGGCCTGTTCGAGACGTCGCTGAAGGAAGGCGAGATCGTTACCGCGGTCACCTTCACGGCGCCGGCCAAGGCGGCCTATGAAAAATTCCGCAATCCGGCATCGCGCTATGCGATCGTCGGCGTGTTCGTGGCCAAGGGCAAGGATGGCGTCAGCGTTGCCGTCACTGGCGCCGGCGATGACGGCGTCTTCCGGTCGAAGGAGATCGAGGCAGCATTGGCCAAGAATTTCGCCGCCTCGGCACTCGAAGGCGTGAAGGTGCCGGCGAAGAATCTGATGACCGACATCCACGCCTCGGCGGACTACCGCGCCAATCTGATCGCGGTGATGGCAAAGCGCGCGGTGGCTGCCGCCACCGCCTGACGTCAACCGGATCCTGATGCGTGAAGGGGCCTATGGGCCCCTTTTTGCATGTGGCAATCTCGCACTTGCACAAAGGGATATTGCACTGCACTATACCGGTGACCAAGCGCGAGCCGGGTTCGGAGTGTCATCACGACCTGCGACCCTTCGAATATTTCAATGCGAAGGGAGCCGGCATGACCGACATCTCCGCGACGCATGTCGTCCCGTCCCGACCCGTCGCCGACAGAGCGGCCAGAACAAGACTGGCCTATCTCGATGGCTGGCGCGGCCTGTCGATCGCCCTGGTGCTGATCGGCCATTTCTTTCCCGTTCCCGGAATCAATCTGGGCGTGCTCGGCGTCGAATTCTTCTTCGTGCTCAGCGGCCGGCTGATGGGCGAGATCCTGTTCATCGAACGCTATCCGCTGAAGAAATTCTTCAAGCGCCGCTTCTCCCGCATCTATCCCGCACTTCTGGTCTTCGTCATCGTCGCCATGGTTGCGCTCTCCGGCACATTCATCGCCTTCAAATGGAAGGCGGCGCTGACGGCGCTGACATTCACCTACAATTATGCCGGCATTCTCGTTACGCGGGCAGGCGCGCTCGACCATATCTGGTCGCTTTGCATCGAGGAGCACGCCTATATCATCCTGGCGCTGATCAGCGTCATCGTCTCAAGCCGCTCTCGCGTCGTCGTGCTGCTCCTGGCGCTGGCCTTGCTTGCCATGGCCAACGGCGCTGTCTCGTACTGGGTGTTCGGGATGGGCTACGAAGCCACCTACTGGCGCACCGATGTGCATATTGCGTCGATCCTGCTGTCGGCTTCGATCTGCCTGCTCAAGGCCGACGGCCGGCTGCCGGCGGTGTTCAGAGGCAAGCATGTGGCGCTCGCGGCATCGATCTGCGCCGTTGTGCTGTTCCTCGATCGGGTGCCGACACCAATCCACTATCTCTTCGCGGTGCCGCTGCTGGCGCTGGCCGTCAACGCGCTCGATTTCAGCCCGCGCTATCTGACCGGATTGCTGTCGTCCTGGCCGATGGCAACGCTGGGGCTGTGGTCGTATTCGCTCTATCTGTGGCAGCAGCCGTTCTACAAATTCGTTTATGAGCAAGGCAGCGCGCCGATCCCGATGCTGGCCGGGGTCTTTGTCTGCGCGCTCTGCAGCTATTACGTCATCGAACGGCCGGCGCGCGAATGGCTTAACCGCAACTGGTGAATGCCGTCGTCTTGCCCGCAAGACAACCAATGGCGCCGAACAAAGTCGCGGCCGAGGGCTGGATTTCGACGTTAGGCCGATCGGCCCTTTTTCTCGCTCAGATACCGTCGGAGACCGGCTTCGCCGCGCGGTGTTGTCCAGCGATGATTCCAGGCGAAGGCCGGCCGCAGCAGTGGTGCGAGGAATTTGAGGATCGGCCGCAGCACCGTGACCTGCCAGGTCAATTGCACATGCGTGCCGGTGCCGGACGGCGACAGTTCCGCCCGCCACAGCCCGTCGAAATCGCCGAGGGTTTTCACCACCACCAGCCGGCCGGGTTCGAGTTCAGCGGCCTCGATGATGAAGTTCAGCTCATAGGGCAGGGCGCCGCGAGCCCGTGCTCTTGCGCGCGAACCGATGGTCGCCTTGCCCTCCCTGTCGAGCGGCACCACCTCCTTGTAGACGTCGCCCCACCAAAGCGGCAGCAATTCGGCATCCGAGAGCACCTCCCACACTTCCTGCGGCGTGCCCTCGGGGATGTGCCAGCTTTCGTCGAAGCGGAAGACGTTGCTCGGCATCGCGTTTCCTCCGATTGGCGGAAACATCTACATTAGCTGTGGCCTCTTTGTGTGGCCAGCGCCAGCGGGTCAGGCGGAGATCGCGTGACGCATCAGACGGAAATCCGTCTGATGTAGTAGCGTACCGCCTTCTTGCCGCCGTGGATGACAGCGTCGCCGGCTTCAGTGAAGCCGAGGGCGGCGTGGAAGGCATCCGAGGCGGGGTTCGGCGGGTCGGTGTTGACCTCGCAGGTGACCAGCGCGTGGCCGGCGCGCTCAACATGGCCGAACAGATCCTGATAGAGCCGGCGGGCATGGCCACGGCCGCGCGCCTGTGCCGCCACGACGACCCGGTCGACATAGACGAAGCGCGGGTAGCGTTCGCGGAACCAGACGAAATTCGGGCTGTCGTAGTTGGCATCCTGGTCGAAGGTCATGATGAAGGCTTCGAGATCGCCGATGCGGCGCGCATAAAACGCCTCACGAAGCAGGAAGGACAGCCGCTCGGGCTCCAGCCACGACAGTTCGGCTGCGTGCTCGTTGTTGAGCGCCAGGATCGCTGCTTCGTCTTCGGCCGATACACGGCTGATCGGTGCAGGGGTCGCGCTCATGCCTTCGCAGCCGCAATGGTGGCCGCCACGAGGTCCGTGTCGGTCAAGGTGTTGCGGTACTCGCGGTCGAGGTCGGAGCCGCCCATGCCGACATGCGGGTTGCGGTAATCCATGGCGCTCGGCACGTCCCTGAGGGCGGCAAAATGCATTTCGGCCAACCCGGTTTGTCGGCGCACCTCGGCGATGTTGCCGAGGTCAAGCCCGCCACAGCCGAGGATGACGATGCGGTCGCCGGCCTGCCGCACCAGATCCGCCAACAATACTGTGCCCTCGACCGCCGTATCGCGCTGGCCGCTGGTCAGCACACGGCCGACCTTGCTGCGGATCAGCGCTTCGAGCGCCTCGGCCGGGTCGCGCGTCATGTCGAAGGCGCGGTGGCAGGTGACGTTCAAGGAGCCGGCAGCCTGCGTCAGCTCACTCATGCGCGCCTCGTCGATGGTGCCGTCGGCGTTCAGGCAGCCAAACACCACGCCGGGCACGCCGAGGTCGCGCAGCGCTGCGACATCGGCGAGCATCGAGGCGTATTCGGTGCCGCTGTAGAGAAAATCGCCGCCGCGCGGCCGCACCATGACATGAAAGGGCACCGTCGCCTGGTCGAGCGCGGCGCGCACCGTGCCGAGGCTCGGCGTGATGCCGCCTTCAACGAGGCTGGCACACAGTTCGACCCGATCAGCGCCGGCAGCTTGCGCGGCCAGCAGGCCGTCAATGCCTTCGACACAGATTTCGATCAGCGGCAGGCGAGTTTCTCTGGTCAAGGGGCGATCCAATCGATGAGGTCGCCGCAGCCCTAGCATCAGGCCGGTTGGCGCGAAAGCGTGAACAGCGCGCCGCCATTTGGGCCAGGCGAATTATCCCCCGCTTGACAGTCTAATAACTGTTGAGTTATGGATTAATCAATAACCTTATGGTTATTGATTTCGCTAGCCGAACTCAAAAGACCTGGATGCGCGGCCATCCGGGCCCGGCAAAACACGCCCGACGCCACACTTCAAAGGAGAAGATCATGCAAGCAAGAATTAAGAATCCGGTGGTGCTCATTCCCGGCGCGCTGCAGGCGCTGCTGGCGCTGGACAAGTCGACCGAGGCGGCCGAATTGCCCTATGTGACGCGCAAGCTCATCCATCTGCGCGCCAGCCAGATCAACAACTGTGCCCTCTGCGTCGACATGCATGCACGCGAGCTGAAGAAGGCCGGCGAAAAGGACGAGCGCATCTTTGCGTTGGCGGCTTGGCGGGAGACGCCGTACTTCACCGATGCCGAACGCGCGGCGCTGGCGCTGGCCGAGGCCGGCACACGGCTCGCCGACCGGCCCGATGCGGTGCCTGACGATGTCTGGGACGAAGCCGTCCGACACTATGACGAAAAAGCGCTTGCCGCCCTGGTCATCCAGATCGCGCTGATCAACGCCTTCAACCGGCTCAACGCCACGACACGGCAGATGGCCGGTGCTTGGGGATGAACTCCGGGGGCGGGTGGTTGTACGCGACGGTGCGGTGATGCGCGGCGTACACTCTCGGCCATTGGGGCGCGGATATCGGCCTTGGCCGCTACTGGCGCAACTCCGTATTCTTGGCGCCTTCCTCGACCTGATCGATCACCAGCAGCTTGACCGGACCGTCGCCGATGTTGGTGGCCTGATGCCACTGGCCGATCATTTCGATGATGAAATCCCCGGTCTTGTAGGTGTTGCTGTTGCCGGTCTCGACATTGGTGACCTTCAGCGTCCCGGCCTGGACATAGGCGTAGCGCGGGAAGGGGTGTCTGTGGACCGGCAAGGTCGCGCCCGGCGCGATGTCAAAAGTCGAGACCAGAACCTGCACGTTTTTCTGCGGCAGCGTGATCGGCTGGCCGGATGCGGTTGTCGTGCGTGATGCCAGTGGCGTCACGACGACGGGGGTGCCGCTGCTGTCCAGCGCATGGGCGGGGTTTGTGGAAAACGCGGCCGCCAGCAGCAGCCCTGACATCAGAATGTTTCGCATGATTCGCTCCACCCCCGCGCCAGCATCGCGCGGCGGCCATCCGCGTGCAAGCATCTGCTGGGCGCCGCGGAGTGCACCCTGATCTATCTTTGAAAAATGTTGGCCGCCGGGATCGACGAAGCCGCGAAATGCGAATTCTCGATAGTCTCTGATTTTGGTGATCGGTTTGCGATGGCACCGGCGCCGTAGATGCAGATTTTGGGTGAAGCCGGCATGACTCTCGTCTGCCGGGACTGTCAGCGGGTGCGGATGGTCTGTAGCGAGGTTAGGTCGCCAAGGGCCGAATGTCGTGAGCGCCGGGCGCACGATCGCAGGTACTGGCGCGCACTGGCCCATTGGCAGCTCTGCCAGCGAACCTGATCATTTGTAAAAGATGTAGTCGGCGGTGTAGTCGACGCGCTGCTCGGTTCCGGCCGTCGGACACGCGCCGGCCGGCCCGACTCCGCCGGAGGTGTTGACCCGTTGCACAAAACGCACCCCGGCAAGTATCCCCGATGCTGGCGGTTCCGCCGACAAGAGAAGCCAGGGAATTGCGCCCGCCTTCGGAGCGGGTTCGCTTGCTAAAACCTTGCCGACGACCTTCGAGCCGTCGGCCGCTTCCCAGGTTGGCCCGGCATAGTGCCTGGCAAACGGTCTGCCCTGTGCGTCGGAAAGTTCGGCCTGAGGCGCCTTGAAATCCCACACCGTTCCGGTCCCTTTGACGCGGCAGACATAAATCTGAACACCTTTGGCCGGGTACTTGCCCAACAGCGTGCCCCGTTGCGGAAGTGCAAGCTCGGCAGGGATCTGCTGAGCGACCGCTGACAGCGAGGAAAGCACAAGAGCAGCGAAGGTGAATGACAGGCGGGTGAGCATGGAGTTTCCAATCGAAGCTTGTATCGAATGCTCCAATCCGGTCTGCAGGGGCCGGATTGGATGCGGCTGGCCAAGTGGATCACGAGCAGTAATGGCGAAGCCCATGCTGCCCGAGATAGGTACCACTGGCAGGATCATAGGAACGGTAGAGCCGCTCGCAGTAAGCGGCGGTGCCGTCATCGTATGCGAAGGGGCCAAATCCAAAAAAGG
This sequence comes from Mesorhizobium newzealandense, assembly GCF_042682145.1. Taxonomy (NCBI): domain Bacteria; kingdom Pseudomonadati; phylum Pseudomonadota; class Alphaproteobacteria; order Hyphomicrobiales; family Phyllobacteriaceae; genus Mesorhizobium; species Mesorhizobium newzealandense. The sequence continues at coordinate 285,100 of NZ_JBHUGZ010000007.1, forward strand.
CGTTTGCGTCGTGGCGTCCATGGAAACCATGGTGCCCATCACCGAAGCCATGACTGCCGCCGAAGCTGCGGCCGCCACCGGAGCCGCTTCCGTGGTTCATGATGGATGGCGTTCCGCCGCCGCCCATGCCGCCATGGCCGCCGCCCATACCGCCGCCGCCATGACCGCCAATCTCGCCGCCGCGAGCCATCGACGCCGTCGCCGAGCCGATCGCCAGCACGGCGCCCAACGCGACCGTTGCAAGGATTGCTGCTGAGTTTTTCATAACATGCTCCTTCAAAGTTAAGGCATCCGGCCGGTCTCTCCGGCCACAAGCGCGGCTCTTTGTTGGACGGATAGTGATGTCCCTGTCGTGCTGGATCAGATGCTTGCGGAGGAAGTTAGATGGAAGGAGCCTTGACGTCGTGAGCCGGCAACGCACTTTCACCGGTCCGAACGCGCACTTGCTTCGGCTTCAGGGCTACGAGCTTGCGCTGATCATGCTGGCGGCCCGTTCCGCGATCACCAGGGTCGGCGCCAGAGGGGCGATCGGCCCACCGGCCTCGACAAGCAAGACGCGGCAGTCGCCCCGTTCGGAAAGGCGCGCCGCAACAACGCAGCCGCCTGAACCGCCGCCGATAATGATGTGATCGTATGCGGGCTGGATCGAGTTCCGGGCCGTATGCCTCATGTGTCACGCTCCTGGTCAGGGTCATTTCGGAACAGGCTGCGCGCCCCGAGGTAGAACGGTGTCTTTCGGTCAAGGAGCAGTGGCGAGGGCCCTGTTCTCGGCCTTCAACCGAACGATCAGGATCATCGCGTTCAGGACGGAAAAGCCGGCCGCATAGGCAGGCAGGCCGAAGGCGAGCGGCAGCGCCGCGATCTCGACGGCGACGATGGCGTAGTTCGGGTGATGCAGATAGCGATAGGGGCCGGTCGCCACGAGCAGAGCGCCAGGCAGGACAATGATGCGCGTCGTCCAGCGCGTCTTCAGCGTCACAAGCACCCACAATCGCGCGATCTGCGCCACGGCAAACACCGCGAACCAGAAAGCCGCTACCGGTCGCGCCGGCGCAAGCAGCCACAAGCCCATCAGCCACGTTGCGTGCAGCACGACCATGAAAGGGTAATGCCCCGGCGCAACCTCATGCGCGCCCCGAGCCAGAAGCTGTGCCGTGTTACGCCGGGAATGGATGAGTTCGGCGAGACGCTGCAGCGTCACAAAGCCGAGGAGCGCCATGGAGGTCCACATCAGGCCGCCCTTTTCAAGGTGACGCAGCTTGCCGAGAACCCTGGTCCCATGGCGATCATCGCTGATCGTTCCGGCAGACCGGTGCGAATGGCTCGGTCGAGCACGAAAAGCACGGTGGGCGAGGACATGTTGCCGTATTCCGCGAGAACCTGGCGTTCGTCGTTGAGCGTGCCTTGCCCGAGCGCCAGTGCACCTTCCAGCGCATCGAGCACCTTGGCGCCGCCGGGATGGCAGATGAAGCGGTCGATGTCGGCCGCGCCCAGACCGTTGCGGGAGAGCATTTCGGCGATGACCGGTCCGATCCGTGAGCGGACGAAATGCGGCAGCGACTGCGCCAGCACGATGCCCAATCCGGGATCGTCGACCGTCCATCCCATGATGTCGAGCGTATCGGGGAAAAGATGCTGGCCCGTCGATTCCACGTTCGCCATGCCCCCTTCGCCGGCCGTGAGGACGCAAGCGGCGGCGCCGTCGCCGAACAAGGCCGAAGCGACGAGATTGACATTGGTCGGCTCATCGAGCCGGAAGGCGAGCGAGCAGAGTTCGATCGCCACCAGGAGGACCCTTGCGCCGGGCCGGCCCGCGGCAAGGCGCGACGCGATGGTGAAGCCGGAAACGCCGCCGGCGCAGCCGAGGCCGAAGACGGGGACGCGTTCGATGTCCGGGCGGAAACCCATTTCACCGGCGACGCGAGCTTCGATGCTGGGGACGGAGAACCCGGTCGACGACACTGTGACGATGCAGTCGATGTCCCCGGCCGCCAGCCCTGCCTGCCGGATCGCCCGCGTCGCCGCGTCCACGAACAGCCGGCTTGCGCCCTCGACATAGGCCTGCATGCGCTCCGCCCAGCCATGCGGCTCGACGAACCATGACAGCGGCTGCACCATATGCCGCTTGCGGATGCCGGAATTGCTGAAAATGGGGGCGAGATGCCGATATCCCTTTATCCGGTCGGAGAAGAGGGCCTCGGCCAGGGCGGCGGCGTCCGCTTGCCGGATGACATTGTCCGGCACCGCCAGGCCAAGGCCCGAAAGATAGACTGTTGCGTTCAAGGCCTTGGCTCCCGGTCATTGTGGACGACGGGAAGAACACGCCACGCTGGTAGCGAGGTACCGCCGGCGGTTCTCGATCCGCATGCGAAGGAGCCTAGATCGCGCGAGGTTGGACGTCGTGAGCCGCAGGCGCACTTTCACCGGTACCGGCGCGCACTAACTTCCTAGCCAGCGCGATCAGGTTTCTTCCGAATGTACGCCTGGGGCGTGACCGAACCGATGGCGAAACCTTCGTGCGAAATGCGTGTAGTCACGAAAGCCGCAGGCGTAGGCGATTTCGCTGAGAGGCTGGCTTGTTCGCAGTGACGCCCGGCGCTGCACAAGGCGCTCGGCGTGATCCAGACGAAGCGCCGATATGAGTTCGCTGCAGGTCGAGCCGCGTTCCGTGAAGAGCTTCTGGAGGTAGCGCAGCGATATCCCCATTTCAGCCGCCACTTCGTTGGGGCCGAAATCCGGATCGGCAAAGCCGTCCCTGACGATGCTCTGGATACGCCTGAACAGCGTGTCCGAATGACGTGAACCGAGCCACCGCTCGGATGGTGCGAACAGCGCGCCGACAAGATCGTAAACCGCAAGCTGCATGTAGGAATCGGCGGGCGAGAGGGCTGATCCTTCGGTTTGCGCGGCATCCCGGACAAGATCGAAGAGCAGACGCCCGGCGGACGTTCCGCCAGGCCGGTAGAGCCCAGCCTGTGGCTCGAAACCAAGATGAGACACCAGTGACTCGCGTGGCAAATCGAGAGTCGTCGCGGTGATCCCTGCCTCGTTGCCGTTGTTGGTGAAGTATGTCGCGGGCCGGGCCGCATCGACGAATGCGACATCGCCCACGGCAAGTTGCAAGGCTTGGTCGTTGTGGGTTATCGCCGACTGGCCAGCGACCTGAAAGAAGACGAAGTAATGGTCCACGCTGTCGCGGCGAACATCCTGATAGGTCCGCTCGATCCGCTCGGCGTTGCAACCTAGGTTCAGCCCCGTGAACCCGCAGGCGCTCAGAGGTCGCACCCAACCGGTAAAGGTGTCGGGTTCGGTGCCTTCCGGGTTATACCCTCCGCACAGGGCGCGGAGTGTGTCTCTCCACGCCTCGAAATTCAGCTGTGGCGATCCGACAAAATTGTCGCTCTGAAGCATCGTGGCGTCCAATCCAAATGGCTGGTTTTGAAAGACTCGTGTTGAAGCCGCCCGGTGGTCCATCTGGTACCGCCAACGGAATCGTCTAGCGGTTCAATCCCGTGGCGCGACCAGAGGCCGCAGCGTCCAGCCGTCGGCTGGCAGCCAATCTCCTTGCGGTTTTTTGCGGCTAGGCATTCGATCGAGCTGACCGTGAGCCGGCTGGTTTCCATGCGTCCCAGCCAACCTCGCTAGCCGAGCTGCCCGGCGGCTTGCGAGATCAGCTGGGCGATCTCATACGGATGGGAGATCAGCGACAAATGGCTTGCCTTCACCTCGATGGTCCTTGCGTTCATGCGCTTTGCCATGAAGCGCTCGAGATCCGGGTTGATCGTGCGGTCCTCGGTCGAGACGGCATACCAGCTTGGCTTCGAGCGCCAGGCCGCTTGCGTTGTCTTTCCGGTGAAAAGCCTGTCCGAGATCGGCCCCTGGACGGCATAGAGGATACGCGCCTTCTCACGAGGAATTCCGCCGGCGAAATCCCGCAGGAAAGCCTCTTCGCTGAGCTTGCCGTAGCCTGCGGTCCAGATAAGGCCGGCGGAGGCGGGGGGTGCTGCAAAAGTCTTGGCAAGCGCCGTGTAGTCTTCGCCCGCATCAGGAGCGCGCGCCGCGACATAGACGAGTGAGGAAACCTTTGGATCCATCCCCGCCTCGGTGACGATCATGCCGGCAAAGGAATGTCCGACAAGTATCGTCGGACCATCCTGGAGCGCGATCGCACGGCGCGTTGCCTCGACGCCCGCCTCCAGCGTGGTCAGCGGATGCTGGACGACGGTTGCCCTGAGGCCGGCCTGCTGCAGGATGCCAACCACCTCTGACCAGCACGAGCCATCCGCATATGCGCCGTGGACCAGGACGACATTGCGAACCTTGGGGGCCGTCTGGGCTCGCGTCTTGCTGGAGCCGGCCAGTATGCTCGCGGCCACCCCGGCGACAAGCGCGGTGGAGAAAGTACGTCTATTCAACATGATCGTGGATTCCTTGAAGGATTGGCAGATCCGCGCCGAAGCTGCGGCCGGATGGCGCCGCAAATGCTTTGCGCGACGCTCACGTCCAATCTTCGCAGCCTGCCGAGCCCTCGTTACGGCCGTCACTGCTTCGTGATCGCTTGCCTGGGGCACACGCCGTCTTTCACGATGCCGCCGCTGGATTTTGGAACGTCACCCTCATCAACAAGGTCAGTCACCACGGCGCCTCCGCGGGGTCGATGACACGCTACTTAGTGGCGTTGTCTAAATTAGTAGATACGCAGATAATGGAGTGTCGAACGCAGGGACAAACCCATGACAACCTACATCGTCAGCGTGTTCGAGAAGCCGCATTGGCGCACGGTGCTGTCAACGAACGACAAAGCCAAAGCCTTCGACCTGGCCAAGGAGATCGGTGACAAGGTCCGGATAGAGGAAGTCAAGCCGAAACCGAAACCGAAGCCGAAACGGTCGGTCGGCCAACGTCAAGCGTGCTGAAGGGCAGGGAACGTAGGGAACCCAAGGCCCGCGACACAACCGGGTCATGCCTGGCCTAACCGCCGGTGTCAAACATCCGCGCGGCGAGCAAGATTGGTGACGTGCCTCGCTGCAGGATTCCTCGCAAGGCTGCCAGCAAATGGACGCACGTCATGCCCGCGGTGACGGATGGACAGAGATCCTGCTTTCGCGTCCTTGGCCGTGTGTTCGGTGAACCCCGACGGCATCGGGCGCCGCCCGGCCTGTGCAGAGCGGCTTCTGCGAAGCGCATTATATTAGCAAGAAACGATATATTAACGGCTGTGGTGCAGCCTTTTCCACAGGAAGCACCTCCTCATCGACGCTCCAACGCGCGCCCTTGGAGCAGCGGGACGCTTGACCAGATGCAGAGCCAACGCATGAGTGTCGGAACAGCTCTCGAACAATTGCTGCGGTTGATTCATCGCCGAGCCATGAAATTGGCCGCGCTGCCGGAGGATGAAAGGGATTTACACTACGATCTCATTCGCCTCTCATGTTGCGCAGCCGCCGAGCACATTGGGCAAAGTCCGGACGAGGCAGCCATTACGGCAAACGATATGGTTGCGTTTGTTCGCGCACTGGTCGGAATCATCGAAGTGGGTTGCGGGTCAGACCAAGGGCGAAGCGCCGATCAGCCGCCACCGGCACGCCATTTTGGTAGCCTGGAGAATGGCACTACGCGCGTCTAAGGATGCGGAAGCGTGGTCGGGACGAGCAAGGGCAGAGCCGAGCGGACCGGCGGCTTTGCGCGAACTTGTGCGCATCGGTCAACGTGAACCGGGCGCCGGCTTGTCAGGCGGGCAAAGGGGGCGATAGAAGCTACTGCGTGCCTTGATTGCGCTTTGCAGGACTGGCCTGTCCCGGATGGCGGGCTTGGCGGTTTCGCGGCTTGGCGGGCAATGTCCATGGGGCTGCAGCAGCATGACGGTTCGTTACGCGTTCTTCGAAGGTAACATCCACCCGGGCCGGGAGGCCGAGTTCAGGAGCATCGTCCACGAGCGTCTGATTCCGCTCTGGACGAAGTTTCCGGGATGCCAGAACGTTACGGTCTCGTTCGAAGTCGAGCATGACGAAGGAGTGCCATCCTGCCCCTTGGTCCTCTCTTTCCACTATCCGGACTTGGCGACCCTGCGCATGTCGCTGCAGTCAGAAGTTCGGACCGTCAGCCGGGGCGTCACCGCCGAATTGTTGAAGTTGTTCGATGGCAGGGTACGCCACCATATTTGCGAACCCGCACAAGGGGCAGGCGCCCAGCATGCCTTCGAGGGCGTCGCCAAGCTTGCAGTCTGACGTTTCGACCGGCTGCGCTTGTGCCGGGTCAGCCGGCGATAGACCAGTCGATACCGCTCGACCCAATCAGGCGGGAGAGTTTTTCGCGCTGCTGGGCCATCCGGTCGAGGATGAGGACCAGACGCGAATTGCGGTCTTGCGTCGGCCATGCCTCCAGCGTTTCGGCGGGGTAGAAGGCATCATGGACCCCGTGCACGACCACCGGCAGGTCCGACCCCAGCACGTTGAGAATGCCCTTGAAGCGCAGAAGGGATGGCGCGAATTCGCCGACGAGGCCGGATAGGAAGGCGGTGAGTGCGGCCCAGGCGATCGGATCCCGGGCTTCGAGCGACAGGGTTCCGATGCCGTTGTGCGGCGCATGGGTCACATGGCCAAGCGGATCGGGAGCGCCATCGACATCGGCCCACGCTCTGATGTCTTCTTCCTTGCGATCATGGTCGGCAATGAGACGCTTTGCATCCACGACACCTGACGTCACAGCGATGACAGGCGCGCGCGGATTGAGTCCCGAGACTTCACGGCGAACGGCTGCTGTTGTCGCCTTGTTCGCGAGGTCGGTTTTGGTGAGGACGACGATATCGGCCACGGCGATTTGCTGGCGTGCTTCCTCGCGGGAACGGGTCTGGCGCAAGGCGTGCTGGGCATCAACCGTCGCGACCACCGAAGAAAGCGGGAAATCGCTGGCAACCAGCGGGTTCGTCGCAAGCTCGCGCAAGATCGGCCCGGGCACGGCCAGCCCGGTTGTCTCGATCACGACGCGCCGCAGATCCAGGCGATCGTCGCCCAGCCAGCGGCGCCGCAAGGCGTTGAGGCTTTGCGGCAGGTCCGCGCGCATGGTGCAGCACAGGCAGCCGCTGCGCATCAGGACCGTTTCGCCATCGATCCTTTCGATCAGGTGATGATCTATCCCGATCTCGCCAATCTCGTTGATGAGCACGGCAGTGCCGCGCATGGCTGGGTCAAGGAGAATGTGTCGGAGCAAAGTCGTCTTGCCGCTGCCGAGCATGCCGATCAGCAGCGTGACGGGCCAGCGCGGAAGTCCGTCCGGTTCGCTGCTCATGTGGCCCTGATGACGAGGCGCGGTGGCAGGATGATCCGTTCGGGCGTTGCCGTCGGATGAGCGATGCGCTGCAGCAGTCGATGGGCGGCCACCTCTCCGATATGGCTGGTGCCGACCGCAATCGTGGTCAGCGGCGGCCGACTGATCGCCGATTCGGCGACATTGTCGAACCCGATCACGGCCACGTCGCGGCCCGGCTCCAGGTCGAGCCGGTAGAGCGCGCTGAGCGCACCATGGGCGATGACGTCGTTGTGGCAGAGTAGCGCCGTCGGCCGATTCGGGCCGGCCAGCAGGGCCATGACCCTCTCGGCGGCTTCAACCCGCAAGGACGGGCAGGGCATGACGTGGGCCGGATTCAGCCCGTGCCGGCGGAGAGCGCTGGTGAACCCGGTCAAGCGCTCGGCCGAAGCCGAGGTCTGCCGGTCGGCGCCAATGAAGGCGATCCTCGTGTGTCCGCGCTCGATGAGATGCTCGGTCGCGAGTTCAGTGCCGAGCCGGTAGTCGGCGCCGACGTAATCCGTCACGGTGCCGGCGACCTGCCTGAGGATTTGCACCACCGGTACACGCGAGCGCTGCAATTCCTCGATGACCTTGCGGTCCGTTCCCTCGGCGGGGCTGAGGATGATGCCGTCGGCGCCCTGTTCGCGCATGCGCTGGATGAAGCGCGATTGCCGCTCGGTGCTGTCGTTGGTGTTCGCGAGGAAGGTCAGCAGCCCTGCTTCCTCGAGCACGCGCTCGATGCCGGCAGTAAGTTCGGCGTAGAAGGGGTTGGTGATTTCGGCAACGACCAGCCCCACCGTCTGCGAGCGCCCCGAGCGCATCGAGGCAGCCCCTCGATTGTAAACGTAGCCGAGTTCGGCAATCGCCTCGAGCACGCGGACCCGCGTCATCTCCGCCACCAGCGGGCTCTCGCGGAGCACCAGCGACACGGTCGACCGCGATACGTCGGCGAACTTCGCAATGTCGCTGAGGGTCACGCGCTCTTCGGCGCTGGGGGAAGGCGAGAGGCGGCCTTCCTTCCGAATTGTCTTGGATCGATCCATAAATGTCCATCGCACAAGGTCGCCTTTGGATCAATAGAACCCGGTTTGGTCGTGGTCAAGCTTTTAGATCGATGCAAAAGTTGTTGCGTAGCGTGTGGAGATTTGCAATTGTTGTGCCGGTACCACCCACGAGATCGGTTCCTCGTGCTCAGGTGGTGTTCAATGGGATGGAGAACGAAATGCATAAGCGCTTTGGACGAGGCGGTCCGGCACTGCGGTGGGGAGGGGTTGCCCTCCTGGCGCTGCAGGCAGCGGGATTCGCCGGCCTGGCTCACGCCGATGACGCCGTGGCGAATGCAAAGGCGGCGGTCGCCAAATATGCCGGCCCGCAGACTACCTGGGAGGGGCCGACCAGCGCGCCCGCTCCCGCCAAGGGCATGAAGCTGGTGTTCCTGTCGGGTGACGAGCAGAATGACATCTCGCACCTCTATGGACAGTTCATGAAGGAAGCCGGGGCCAAGCTCGGCTGGGATGTAACCGTTATCGACGGCAAGGGCAGCCCGACCAGGTGGCTCTCCGGGTTCAACCAGGCGATCGCGCTGAAGCCAAACGGCATTGCGATCTTTGCCGACGCGGCGAGCCTCAAGGATCCGATCGCAGCAGCCAACAAGGCCGGCATCACGGTGATCGGCATGCATGCCGCCTCGCTGCCCGGACCGCAGCCTGATCTCGGACTGTTCGTGAACATCCAGGAAGATCCGCGCGAGATCGGCGCGGCCGAAGCTGACTGGGCGATCGCCGACAGCGACGGGAAGGCAAAGGTCGTCGTGCTGACCCACAACGAGTACCAGATCGCCGAGACCAAATCGATGGCGACGCGCGACCAGATCGCCAAGTGCACGACCTGTCAGGTAGTCGAATATGCGAACTCGCCGGCCTCCGAAGCGGCTCAGCGGATGCCGCAGCTGACCACGAGCTGGATTCAGCGTTTCGGGACGCCGCTTTACATTACGTCCGTGGGTGACAACGACTTCGACTTCGCCGTGCCCGTGCTGCGGACGGGCGGGCTTAAGGCGGCTGACGTCAAACTGATCGGCGCGGACGGCAACCGGTCGGCCTATGACCGCATCCGCAAGGGCACCTACCAGACCGTGACGGTATCCGAGCCAATCGAGCTGCAGGCCTATCAGGCGGTCGACGAGTTCAACCGCGCCTTCAACAAGCAGGCGCCAAGCGGTTTCGTGCAGCCGCCCTATCTGGTGACGCCACAAAACGTCGACAAGGAAGGCGGCGACAAGAACAATTTCGTGCCGTCGAACGGCTACAAGGAACACTATCTGAGCAACTGGGGCGTCAAGTAGACTGCTCCGCAACGACAAGCGAGGCGTCGTTCCTTCGGACGACGCCTCCTAGTTCTTCGGGCGCGGACCGCATGTTCGCGCGGCCAGCCTGAGTACCGCACATGCCGATTGAGCCATCCCCGCCAAACCGGGGCGACGAACCGGTGCTTTCAATCACCGGTCTTTCAAAGGCGTTTACCGGAACGCTCGCACTCGACGGAGTCGATTTCGACCTGCGGCGTGGCGAAATCCACGCCCTGCTCGGTCAGAATGGCGCCGGCAAATCGACGCTGATCAAGATTCTTGCCGGCGTTTACCCACCGCTCAGCGGTGACATCCGCGTCGCAGGCCGCCTGGCAGACCCCATCACCGAGCGGCTGCCGATCAACTTCATCCATCAAGACCTCGGGCTCGTGGACACCATGAGCGTCGGCGAGAATGTCGCGATCGCCGCCGGCTATTCCCGCCGCCGCTACTTGATCGACTGGCGCGAAACCGACCGGGCCGCGCGCCGGGCACTGACGGCAATGGCCAGTGACATCGGTCCCGAGGCTCGGGTTGGAACGCTGACGGCCGCCGAAAAGTCGATCGTGGCGATCGCCCGCGCCCTGGCCACGCGCTGCGACGTACTGGTGCTGGACGAGCCGACGGCGTCCCTGCCAGAGGCCGATGTCGGCCGGCTTTTCGAGGCGCTCGCCCGCCTCAGGACGAACGGGCTCGGCATTATCTATGTCTCGCACCGCCTGGATGAGGTGTTTCGCATTGCCGACCGTGTGACGGTGCTGCGTGACGGACGCAAGGTCGCGACTGCCGAGGTCAGGGATACCGTGCCCGACCGGCTGGTCGCGATGATCGTCGGCCGGGAGCTGGTCGAAACCGAACTCACACCACCGCCGGCATCCGTCCGGCCTCTGCTCACGGTGTCGGAGCTGCAGTCTGGCCCCGCCGGGCCCGTGAGCTTTTCCGTGACGGCCGGGGAGACGCTCGGGCTGGTCGGCCTGCGCGGCGCCGGCCATGACACTATCGCCCGCGCTCTGTTCGGCGATCGACCGATCGATGCCGGGACGGTGACGCTGGGCGGTCGCCTGATCGCGCCGGCCACCGCCGAGCAGGCAATGGCAGCCGGCATCGGGTTCATCTCGAGCAAGCGCGGCGAGGAAAGCATGGCCGCCTCGCTCAGCGTGCGCGAGAACCTTTACCTCAACCCTACCTTGACGGGGATGAAACCCTCGGGCTGGATCGATCCGGCGGGAGAGCGGGCCCGTTCGGCCGCCGTCATCGCCCGCTACTCGATCCGTCCGTCCGATCCGGAACGTGCCATCGCGACGCTGAGCGGCGGCAACCAGCAGAAAGTCATCGTTGCCCGCTGGCTGGAGGGTGCGGTCGATCTGCTCATTCTCGAAGAACCCACGACAGGCGTCGACGTCGGCTCGAAAGCCGAGATCTACGCCCTGATGCAGAGGTCACTCGCCAAGGGTATGGCAGTGCTTCTGGTCTCGTCGGATTTCGAGGAGATAGCCAAGGTGTGTCACCGGGCGCTTGTGTTCAATCGCGGGCGGGTGGCGGCCGAAATACCTCGCGACCAGTTGACGGTGTCACGCCTGACTGCACTGGCAGCCGGCGCCGAAACTTTTGAGGCCACAGCATGACTGCACAACTCCCCCAGCGCGGAAGCGCGATGGCGCGGGCCACCCGGTTCGTTTCGGTATGGGGGCTGCTGATTGTCCTCGTCGCCCTCATCGCCCTATTCTCGGTGCTCAAGCCCGACACTTTCCTCACCTATTTCAACTTCCAGGCGCTCGCCGGCAGCAAATCGATCCAGGCCATCGTGGCGCTCGCCGCGATGATCCCCATCGCCGCCAACCGCTTCGACCTGTCGGTCGCCTTCGTCCTCGGCATCGCCCAGGTGCTGGCGATCGGCCTCCAGGGCATTGGCATTCCTTGGCCGGTGGTCGTGGTGCTGATCCTGCTGCTCGGGGCGCTGGTGGGCCTGATCAACGGCATATTGGTCACCGTGGTCGGCATCGACAGCTTCATCGCCACGCTGGGTACGGGCACCGTTCTGCTCGGTATAAACCAGTGGTACACTGGCGGTCAGCAGGTGCTGGCGAACCTGCCCGATTCCTTCCTCGCACTGTCCGGCGTCGTCTATGGCGTACCGCTGCCGGCGGTCTACGTCCTGATCATCACCATCGTTCTCTGGATCGTGCTCGAATTCCTGCCCGTCGGCCGCTTCGTCTATGTGCTCGGCATGAACCCGCGCGCCGCCCAGCTCAACGGTATCTCGGAAAAGAAGTACGTCACCGGGGCCCTCGTCGCCGCCGGCGTGCTCTCGGCCTTTGCCGGCATCGTGCTGCAGTCGCAGTTGCAGGTTGGCCAGAGCTCCGTGGGCCAGGAATACCTGCTTCCCGCCTTCACGGCTGCGCTGCTTGGCGCCACAGCCATCAAGCCGGGCCGCGTCAACGTTTGGGGCACCGTGCTCGCCGTGGCGGTGCTCGCCGTCACCGTTGCCGGTCTCAACCAACTGGGGGCCCCGTTCTTCGTCGAGTCCCTGTTCAACGGCGCAACGCTGATTATCGCGGTGGGGCTGGCCGTCACCGCGAGCAAGCGTCGGACCGTGGCTGGCACTGCCGCCGACGCCGCGGCGCGAAGCGGCACCGATGTGCCGGCCACACCTGCCGAGGGAGTAAGCAAATGACTGGCAACCCATCCGACGGACCCGCCGACAGCAGTCCCGCGCTTGGTGCGCACTGGTACCCCTCGCGCTGGGGCGCGGACGATCAGCGCGGCAACGGCAATCTGCAGGGGGCACACAAGGTGATGGAGGCGCTCGCCTTGGTCAGAACCGGAGAGATCGTTTCCCTCGGTCATCGCTACGATGCCCAGATCCCGCTCGCGCCGGGGCGCATCTTTGGCTTGCGCATGCCTGGCGGGCCGACGGGAGGCCCGCACGGCGCCCGCAGCCGAACCGTCTGGAACGACGAGTTCCTGACGACCGAGATTGGCCAGATCGGCACGCACATGGACGCGCTCGGCCATCTCGGCCGGCAGGTCGGCGATGCCTCCGATCACGGCAACATCCTCTTCTACAACGGCACCCCGCTTTCCGAAATCTGGTCGCCCTACGGCCTGCGCCGGCTCGGCATCGAGAATGCCCCGATCTTCTTCACCCGCGGCATCCTGTTCGATGTGCAGGCGCTCAAGCAGCGCGTGCTCGATCCAGGTGAGGAGATCACCGTAGCCGATCTCAAGGCCTGCCTCCAACGGCAGGGCCTCAGCGAGGCGGCGCTGACTCCCGGCGACGCAATCCTGGTGCGTACGGGGCACGGCAGCCGCTTCCGGACCGAGGCGGCGACTTTCTACGATGGCGCGCCCGGCCTCGGGCTGGCGGCCGCCGAATGGCTAGCGCCGTTCCAGCCATCACTGGTTGGAGCCGACAATTTTGCCGTCGACGTGGTGCCACCGGTCGATCCGGATGTGTTCCACCCCTGCCATCAGCACTTGATCATGCAGCATGGCATCCACCTGCACGAAGGCCTTGCGCTCGATGCCATCGCGGCGACCGGGGTCAGCGAATTCGCCTATGTGTTCGCGCCGGTGCCGATCGTGGGGGCGACCGGATCGCCCGGCACGCCATTCGCGATCATCTGATCGGCCCTCTTACGTCCTGGACGCTGCAATGCAGACGCACGATACTTCGCAACCGGCCGACGCTCCCGGACGTGCTCCCGAAATCCTTGTGCTGTCGAAGCTCGAGCCCGCGGCCGCCATGGCTGAACTCAGCGCCCGGTTCACGTGCTACAACGCTTTCGAGAGCCCGGGACTAGAAGCGCTGGTTGGAGAACACGGCCATTCCATCCGCGGCCTGGTAACCACTGGCGGTCGCGGAGCAGAAGCACGTCTCATCGACAGCTTGCCCGCGCTCGAACTCATCACCGTGTACGGTGTGGGTGTCGATGCCATAGACTTCGCGGCCGTCCGCCGACGTGGCATCAGCGTGACCAATACGCCAGACGTTCTCACCGACGACGTCGCCGATCTCGCCATCGGGCTGTTCCTCGCGGCAACTCGCCTGATCGCGACAGGTGATCGTGCGGTACGCGCGGGACAATGGTCGGCGCCCCTGCAGTCGCGACTTCCGCAGAGCGCAAGGGGCCGCAAGGTCGGCATTGTCGGCATGGGGCGGATCGGAAAAGCCATCGCCAACCGCCTCGCCGTGTTCGACGCCGAGATCGCCTATTGCAAGTCCGAGCCGGCGAGCGACATCGCGTACCGATATTTTCCCGATCCGGTTTCCCTCGCGGCGTATTGCGAGGTGCTGTTCATTGCGGTGCCGGGCGGTGCAGGCACGCTTCGCTTGATCGACCGCAGAGTGCTCGATGCTCTTGGCCCCGGCGGCTTGCTGGTGAATGTGTCGCGCGGAAGCGTCGTGGACGAGGCTGCCCTCGTTGCAGCGCTCGACTCGAACAGTCTGGGCGCCGCGGCGCTCGACGTGTTTGCCGACGAGCCCAACGTACCGGCGGAATTGCTGAGGCTGGAAAACGTCGTCCTCACCCCTCATATCGGCAGCTTTACCTACGAGACGCGTTTGGCCATGGGCCAATTGGTGATCCAGAACGCGGACGCATATTTCGGAGGGCGCGCGCTTCTTACCCGGGTGGAGTGAGGCCGCCTGGCGAGTTTGATAGTGCCGATATCCTGCCTAGCCATCCGGCGGGAATGAACCGCGCTACCGCAGCTTTCACCCTTCTGTTGGCTTCGTGCCGGCGCTTGGTGTCATTGAGCGGATAAGTGGATGAGTTTCGGCGACCGCAGTTCCTGGGCCATTTTTGCTGCCTGGAAAATTGTCATCAAAACGAAGATAGACTCGCCCTCAGTCGGGTTGATGGTCAGGACCACACGGCCGCGCTCGTCACTCATGGCGCAAGACCAGTCTTTGACCGCGATCACCTCTTTCCCAACCATCTGCCCCACCGTCTCGCCATTCGATACGCTTGCCCACGGTGACGCTGATCGGCAACCTGTCACCGGTATTGATCTGCCGCGCCAAGCATAGGATTCTGACGCTGCTGGCCCGTTAGTCAAGAGACTGCTAATATAATAGTCAAGAGACTGCTAATATAAGCCGTTTGACTAAGGGGAGTGTCACAATGGGTAGGGGGCAGGAAGCGGAAATCGCTACTCCCAACATTGCTGGGGGCGATAGTGCGCTCAGGGCGAGCGAAGCATGCAGCGATACGGGGCGGCCTCTGGGGCTAAAGCTCGGAGCGCAAAGGCTCGGCCGCTGCTGAGAAGGAGGGACCACAAATGGCCGCCTATCTGATCGCGGATGTAGACATAAAAGACGCTGCAGTGTTCGAGGAATACCGGCGGGATGTGCCGGCCACCGAGGAGCGTTACGGTGGGCGATACCTGGGTCGTGGCGGTGCGACCAAGGTTCTGGAAGGTGATTGGGAGCCACACCGTTTGGTTATTATCGAATTCCCCGACATGGCGTCATTGATGGGTTGGTACAATTCGCCGGAATACGCCCGCCTTATCGAGATCCGCAAGCGTTGCGCCAGCACCAGAATTATCGCGCTCGAGGGGATCGCAACACCCGCTGTGTGACGATGTCGTGGCTCACTCTAGCGCTGTCATCACACAGATGGCCGGACGTTTTTGCGCGAAGTCCGCACACCGCGAAAGCGGGTCTTTAGGGCCGGCAAACCAAGGACTTCAGTCTTAATTGCGCGACTTCTAATATGATATAAGCTTGTCGGCGCGGGGGCTTTTCCCGCAATCGCAGTGGCCGGTGCGGCGCGCTTCACCCAAGCATCTAACCGCACCGGCCATTTCTTTTGCGTCCGGTAGCGCTGGCTACTTACAATTCCAGCAACTCAGGATCGATGATGTCGTCGCTGCCGGCGAATTCTCTAATCAAAGCGGGCGGGTCTGACCGGCGGGCTTGAGGGGACGGCGCGGCTGGCAAACATTTGCGCCAATGCTAATGTTCTCGAAGCATGAATGAAGGAACGCAAGGGATCGAGCTGCCCAGCTGGGTTACGCGGGGGATACATGCGCAGGTCTGTCGAAATTCTCGTCCCGGCCTTGGCCGTCGTTTCGACTGAGGCCATGGCCCACGAGTGGTATACGGGAAGACGGATCCCGTCACAGGCTTCGGCTGCTGCACAGGGCCGGAGTGCGCACCGATCCCGGAATCTGAAGTCAAAGAAATGCCGGGCGGCTATATCTATCTCCCCACCGGCGAGTTCATCCCGCATCTTCGCGTACAGCATAGCCGTGATTGGCAGTTCCACGGTTGCATCTATCAATCGGAATTTCTCAACCTGGATCAGGGAAGTTTCAGAAAGGGCGACACCCGCTGTTTCTTTGCGCCGCATACCGAGATCGGCGCTGCCTTTTAGGTCCGAGTTGGTGAGATAACGCCGAAGGTGAGCGCTGACGGGAGCCGGTTTCATTTACCGGGGCGGCCCAGCAACTTGCTAGGGGACTAGCAGCGGTGGCCGCTGGGCCTGACCAGTAAGGCTCGAGGAGGCGCTGTGCTGGCTGACCCGAAACATGCGCTCACTCTGATGCAAGAGCCAGAGCGCATCCGCATGAGGGGCTACCGCCGAAAGATGTACTCATTGCGGCACCTTGCCGCCGCCCTGCTCAAAGCTTTGAGCGCAGCATGGTAAGTCTCGCAACAGCCATGGCAGATACCATGGTGCCCTCACCAAAGGAGGGATCGATGGTTTCGGTTATTGCAAGTCAGCATCGGCAGGTACCGGAAACTCAATTGAAAGCGGCAAAGCCAGAAACAGGCGAAGGATTTGCGCCAGGCAAGAGCGCCGACAGCGTAGGACATCGCGCCAAGGCAATGGTTGCAGAAACGGGCGACACAGATCCTAACTCGCAGGGCAACGCCGCATCGAAGATCGCCAGAATGGACATCACAGTTTTGACGCCGCCGCCCGAAGAAACACCTGCGGAGTAGGCCAAGCGACTTCCAGAGGCTGAGATCGAGCGCTTTCTGACGGCGGCGGAGGCGCTCCATAAGAGCATCGTCAAGCCGCTTCTATCGCCTGCCTGCGTCCACTATCGAGCGCTCCAGGGCGCGCATGAAGCGTTCCCAAAATCTATCCGAGAAATCGCTGGCAAGGATGCGCGGTTCGTTCAATGGTTCGGGTCGGTGCGGCCTGCGGCTGGGTAGCGCTGCTTCAGCAGCCCGGCGCCCTGCTTTTGACACTGAACAAACCAGAGGGGCGCCGAGCCTTTACCGGCGGCGCTTTGAGGGAAGCGACGCCGAGTATTGAATTATAGCGCTCTCGCTAGAGTTGTCGGAATACAGCCTTTTGGACGATGGCGCGCGCTTTGCCGTGTCATTAGAAATTGCTAAAGTGCAATCGATATCGGGAATTGTCAGATTGGATGCTGCACGCATTAGCTTCGAGGCCAGACAACGGGCAGACTCTGTTGCTCCGCCGCCTAAATATGATCCTTTCTGGGCAAGTGTGGCCGGGGCGGCGATAGCCGGCAGCCTGGTTGCTGTTTTTTGTTGGATTGTCGGCAGCAGTCACATGACGGGTGCGATCGGCATAGTCATGATTTTGGCATTTGCGCTGCCGTATTTCTATCTCAGGAGCCAGGACCGGAAGAACAGTGAGGCCTTTAATAGGGAGTACATCAGCTTGTTGGAACTAGAGAGGGCAAGAGAGAAAAGCCTGGCTGTCGCCAAAACCAGATCGCTACCGGTAACAAAAGCTCGCCTGACGATAAGAAGACCCCGCGTGCCCGTAAGAAAACCCCGCCTGTAGTCGCGACTGGAAACCGACTTTCGATAGAGTTATCCGATAGCGTTATCCGCAATCATCACAATGAATGGCGGCAAGCGTAAGATGCCCATGGTAGTATCAGGCTTGTTTGCCGCATCGCAAGGTCAGTCCTAAGTGCTCTCAACTGTCTTACGGGAAAAGCTGGTTTGCGAATGCGGTCGCACCGGGTATTTGAAGCTACGAGAAGACGATCAGCCCCTTAGCGGCACCTGGGAATCCTACAGCTTGGAGGGTTTCAAAGGCGGTAGCCTGACGATCACCAGTTCCGGAAATATTCCGGGTGACAAGTTGGCCTATCTCCGTCCTTTGTGTCCTCAATGCAGCCGGTGGGGCAGGGTGAAGTATGCCAGCCGGACCTAAACCGGCCACAACATTGGCGCACGGTGCCCACCACCAAGGATAAGTCCAAGGCGCTGGCAATAGCGAAGGGATCGGCGACAAGAGCCCGGGGCGGCCCAGCGATTTGCTAGGGGGCTAGCAGTGGCGGCCGCTGGGACTGACCAAGTCTGGCTTCGAGGAGGCGCTGTGCTGGCTGCCGCGAAGCATGCGCTCCCTCCAATGCAAGGGCCAGAGCGCATGCGCATGAAGCTGCTACTGCCGAAAGATGTAACCTCGAATACCCTTCCGAAGCGGGACGTGGCACGGAATTCGCGACTGCATCATCATATCAGGGAGAGGAGCCAAAATGATGCGTCAAGATGGAACAACAGCGCGAAAAGCAGCAACACGGTACGTGCCAGAATGGCGCCTTAACAAGAGAACGTTTGAGGTTCCGTACCTCATGAAGCTCGGCAACATTGGCCGCCAGGAAGCGCTGGCCTTGATCGCCAGGCATAATGGGGACAGAGACGAAATCACTGCCGAACTGTTTTCGCGGAGAGGTCGATCGCAATAGGTTTCACAACACGATTCGCCTGTACGTGCCGCCTAAGTCGTTGTGACATTCTGCCAGTCCTACGGGCCGACCAGGTTGCCATAGACGACTACGTGATGCTCGACGAGTTCCGGCTTGTTGATCAGGTAGTGATCGTCCTCGGGATAGTAGTGAGCCCGCTCAAGTTGTTCGCCCGCATAGGCCTTTACGGCTTCCATATCGGCCCACCAACTCAGAGCGCATATCTCCGTAACGCCGTCGCCAAGGTCGCGCAGCGTGATCTGGTGACCGAGATTGCCCTTGGTGGCGCTAAGCTCGTCGCCACCAGTCCCTGCCACGTAGCGCGAGTATTCGGCAGCCATCTGAGTGCGCACCGTCCCACACCATCTCCGAAGAATTGCCTGTTCGACCATGCGCGGCTCATTGGGACTTGAATGATATGGCCATGTTGACATCAGGAGGGCGGTGAGTCGATTGGCGGTGCCTGCCAATATTAGCAAGCATGCGAACTAAGGAACGCCAGCCGATGACCTACAAGCGGCCATCAGGAGGCAAGCGGACATGCCTACGATGTCGTGCGCCGATATCGCCAGACGGCGCCAGCGAACATGGAAACGGTGATGGCGGCGACATAAAGAGCCGCGACATAGAGAGCGGCCAGCAGCTACGCCCTCGGCTCGCTTCGCACCATGCCAGAGATCAGGAAGGCATCGATAATCCCCCAAAAGACTAGGATGACAAAGAACGGGGCGCCAATTGCAAAATTCATCATGACGGCCGACACGATGGTCGCAATATCCAATGCTACTGGAGCCAAGGAGGCAGCACGGCGCCTACTCGGCCAGTCGCATTCGCCGGTGAACTGAAAGTTTCCGCCTAAGAAACAATGGCCCGCTCCCTCAACGGTGGCGGGCTTTTCAACGGCCTATGGGAACAAGGGAGCGGCGATCCGGTTTCAAGGGATGGGAGAAATGGATATGGCAAATAAAATCATAGAACGGCCACCGAAGCCCGACCCGAAGAAGACGCAAGTCCGTCGTCCTGACAAGAATGCGTCGCCGGAGCCGAAACATGTCGATCCGCCACCGCGAGATGTGAGAGAGGCACCGGCGCCCAATCCAAACGGCGATAAGAATTCCTGACCGCCGGCACAGCTGACCAAATGGCCCGCTGCCTTATGGCTTTTTCTCTGGTTTAATTTGAGCCGGTGCTAAGTACTGTGTACGACGTTGTCACCGCGCCGGAACCGTTACCACGCGTGACGCGCACTGTCGCAGGTCCGCTCTTTGCAGGGGCAGCGGTTGCGGTCGAGGCTACTGTCCCGATCACGTCCGTCGCGCTGGCGTAAAATAGCTCGCCATTCGGCGAGACGCCCCATCTAGCGATATCATTCTCATCTCTGATCACCTGGCAACGTCCAACCGTTTTTTGACCAGCGTGCGGAACTCTCGATATCCGATCAGCCAGCGCTTCTTCGCATTGGGACGTGGTCGAAAAGATCATGGGCTTTGCGGCCGGCGCTCGGCATAGCATCAAATCGGGACTGCACGACAACAGCACCATAATGGCAGACGTTACCGTATCCATCGCCCTTCGCCTCCGCGACGTAATATAGCTTCAATGCTGAGACTGCGGAATAGTTCAAACTTTCGGGTTGTGTCTCAGGTTGAAATTAGCGGAATGATCAGCACGAGGACGACTTCGATGAGGGGGATTACCACGTAGATGGCAAGGAGGCCGGCAATCCACATCCCGATTTTGACCAGCCATGACGAATGAGGGATCGCCCTCCAAGCGAAAAATGCACTCGCGACGCCCAAACCCAATGCGACAATGCCAATGACCGGAGACCGCGTCATTGGCAGCATTAGATCATCAAAAACTAGAAAGATCGCGCCAATGAAGATTAGCTGGGCCGCGAGCCCAAATAGAAACGCGCGTTTCACGCGGCCCTCCCGGTGCTATCTTCTATCGGCATCAGGCGACGGCTTTCGTTTTGTAAGGGCCGCGCGGCCCCGGCTTCGGCGTAACTGCATCCATCTTCTCGCAAAGATCGTCCATTGACCAGAGCGTTGCGGAAACGCCAGCGGCCATTGCTGGCGTCATTTTCAGAGTCTTGTGCATTTTGATGAAGTTGTACCAAACCGCGTAGATCGCGACCATGCTGACATGGTTTTCGAACTTCTTTGAGAACGCATTGGTGAAGGGTAAAGCGGTGATTGGCCATGCGCATTGTGAGATTGGCGCGCTCGATATGCGACGTGCTGACATGCACCGGATCGGGATTGCCTTCAATCCGCGTCTTGGTCGCGCCGGTGCAGGCGGCGGGGGAGACACTAGCAACTTTCGAGCCCGCTGCCTCACATGGCGGGCTTCTCTATTTTCTGTATCGCCCTTTCTCGCACCAATAATGGACAGCGATACGCGATTGCGCCTGAAACAGAACGGCTGCAATTTGACAATTCTCGCGGTTGTAGGCCTCTGCCTCCATCGCATCGAAGGTTGCCACATGGATCCGCATTTCGGCGGCAGCGGAGGTTCGGTAGAGCGTGTAGATGACGGAGTCGTCAGCCTTGGGCGCGCAGCCGGCCAAGACTGAAACCAACGCCGCGGCCCGGAAGAACCTCATTTCAACATCATTGGTGCAGCAAGAGGCAACCATGTGATTTCACCGGTGGCGGTGCGCGACCAAGAACCAAGTCTGAGCGGTCTGTCTGTCAACACGGTTGTCGGCTGCGACTGGCCCGGACTCATGTAGGCCGCGATCGAGCCCTCTGAGACTTGATACCGAGGCTCGCCGTTCGAGCAACCGGCCAAGGCAGCAACCACAACGACGCCGAAAAGCGCTCCTCGCATATCCTCTCCTATGTCACCTCCATGTCGCGCGGACCCGCCGATAGTCGCAGGAAGGATTTGGAAAGCAAGAATTCGTTCAGGTTGACCGCTCCCGGGATTCCTGGTGCGTTTTGTGCATGGCTGACGAACCTACACTGCTGGCAGGTGCGGACCGCGATCTCACCGACATGGGGAAGCCAAGGTGCTATCTCTCCCGGATGTGCGAGGAAGGGCTGCTCGTGAGGGTCGGCTATGGGCTATAAAGCGTACCACAGCGGAGGCGGCGGAATGAGATCGGCCGAACAAAGGCGCGAGGCACCGCCGGACTGGGTGGTTCAACCGGGGGGATCGATCCTCACCAGGCGGTCTGCGGCCTCGACCAGACACCGCATCTTGCCGCGCAGGCCGATATTCTCGGCCAGCATTTGTTCTGTGCGTTCGAGTGCGATCTCGGCCCGAAGGATGCGCTGCCTGGCATTGGCAACTTCCGACGTCAAGATATCGGCCGCCATCCCGTGGCCGTGGGGTTCCATGGTGTCCATCAGTTTCTAACACATGGGTGGCGAAATCGTTCCCTGATGGCCGAGCCTGCCTCGTGGCGCATCGTCTGGCAGGAGGTCACCCCTACAAATCCAGCGCGCCGTAAAGTTTAGCCGGCCAACGCGTACCCAATCGCTATGCCAAGGCCGATGGCGAGGCCGCCAACGAGCTTGAAGGCTAGATCGAGGGCGAAGGCACGAACGGAACCCCAGACATCGGTGCGGGGCTCTCTCAGGGCGTAGGAAAGGTCGTCAAAGATCGCTTCCATGCCCAAGATTCTAGATCGGATCCAGCTAAATGGGAATCCCCTCACTGATGGCGTTATCGCACCAGTGCTTAGCGATTGCTAATCTAAGGCGGAGACCATTCTTGCGCGACCGCTTTGCTAGTCGATGCGTGGCTCGCTACGCCGGCAGCGGGTCAATCAATGATGATGTGTCCCTCGACATCTCCGTCGATACTCATCGCACTCAGGCGGCGATGCCAAAAATAGCACTGTGCCGAATGATGGACGAATGTGCCGTGGTCGTCCTGCGTCGCGTACTCAATCGTTGCGGCGCGCGCGGAATCGTCTTTGGCGTGTAGGAACCGATAGACGAAATACGGGTGAACGATCCCGACTCCCGACCTGATCCTGACTGTCATCCAGACTGCCGACTCGCATGCCGCCATCATGCTCCAGCGCACATCCGCGTGAGCAGATAGAGCCGCCGTTACGAATAGTGCTGCCAGGCAAACGCGCTTTATCGCCTTGCGCCGCGGTATCTCTCGATAAGCCTGACCATATCGATTTCGACCGTCACCAGGGGCCCCAGGTCGATTGTCACCGTCTCGCCATCGATCCGGGTGACCTCGCCAGCAAGCTCGACCTGATCTCCCCGCTGCACCTTGGTACGGAGCGAAAGCGCAAAGTCATAGCTCCGTATCGACTGCGGGCAATCATAGTTCGCGACTGACACGCTGACGCGCTCATCATCAATCCGCCTGCGCACCGTGGCCGTGACCGCCACCAGATCTCCAACGCCAATTGCCAAAGTCATGCAGCGTACCGGCCCACTCTCGGTGGGTTTGTTTCTGCCGCACTGATTAATTTATGGGTATATTAGCAACTACGCAATTACGTCTATCGGCGGTACCACCGGCATCGGCAACCTTGCCATCGCATGCTCCTCCTGACGACTCAGAATCGATGATGCACCATTACAGCCCGGGATTGCACACCTGGTACGGTCACGCTATCGGTGCCGCGCCGCGCCGCTCGAGCGCGGTCTTGCGGATGATTTCCGCGATCTCCGGGCTGCTGCTGCACAGCATCTGGAAATCCGCCGCATGCAGCGATAGGAGCGAGACCGCCGTTGCGGCGCTGACGGTCGCCGAACGCGGTTCGCCGCTGATCAGCGCCATCTCGCCGAAGAAGGCGCCAGGGCCAAGCTCCACCGGGTTCGGCGTCGCGACGCTGACGCGCCCCTCCACGACGAAGAACATCTGATCACCGGGCTCGCCATTGCGGCAGATCACGGCGCCTGCCGGCACAGTGCGAGGTCTTAGCGCGCGCACGATCTCGACTAGTACGGCCGGGCCGAGCTTCTGAAACAACGGTACGGCCGCGACCAATTGCCAATTACGGACGAATTCCCCGCGACGGACTTCTTGATAGAAGCCCGTGGCAAGAATGCCGGCCCACAGCGCGAAGATGCCGATGCCACTCATCATGACCACCCCGGCGAGGACACGGCCGGCGAAGCTTTGCGGAATAGCATCGCCATAGCCGGTGGTGGACAGCGTGACCACCGCCCACCACATTGCCTGGGGGATGCTGCCGAACTCTTCCGGTTGGATGTCGCGCTCAATGACATAGGCCGCAAGCGCGACACCGAACAGAACGACGCCGAAGAGCGTGGTGACGCCGATCAGGTTGCGCGCTTCGTTGGCCAGCACCCTGCCCAGCACCGGGAAGAAAGTCGAGTCGCGCAGCGGTTTCAGCAGCCAGACAGCACAGTAGAGGCTCCGGTCGGGCGTGCGGACGAGCAGAAATGCGGCGAGTGGAACCAAAACCGCGAGCAAATCAATGGCGATTGCCGGCGTCCTGTTTCGTACGTCTCCAGCCCGGCGCTTGAGCAGCGTCGCCGCCATCTGCAGAAGATAGGCGCTCCAAATGACAGCGAGCAGGGCAGCCATAGCCAGTCTGCTTCGTCCGGACATGTTCGGTGTCGTGAGCGCAGCCACCGCCAGAAGCCCAGGCGCAGCCAGCACCGCGTTGAGCGGCGCGTAGATTCTTAAGAAAGGCAGTACCGACATTCTATGCCCACGAGCGGCTACTACCCTCCAGAATAGGATGCCTTCAAGGCAAGCGCAAAGGTGCTTACCGTCACTGCGATGTGTACCGGGACCGAAGGGCGGCTGGCCGCGCCCCGGCGTGCCTTACACCAAGGTTTCTTTGGTCGACGACTTTGCCGATCTGCGCACGCTGGTGTTCGGGGCAGGGGAGAAGCGCCGGCTGATGGACATGCGGCGTTCCGGCGCGGTCGAGGCCAATGCCGGCGGGAGCGCAATCGCGACTGAAAACCGACCTTTGGTCGCGGGACTTAGGGACTTCAGTCTTAGTTGAGCTGTCTCTAATATGATAATAGCTTAGATAGAGAGCCACAGTATGTGGGCCGGGGCGGAGGACGACCCGTCGCTTCTCAAATGGAGCGGCGGGCCTTTCGGCAGTGAGGGTTTCGACGGAGCGGCCCGGCACCTTGGTTGGGTGGGGCGGGGGCACCGGGCCTAACCGACCGGATGCTCGCGAAACATCGCAGCCGGCTGGAAACTTTATGCGCTCCTGCTAATCTAAAGTGAAGCATCGAATGAAGGAACGCGACACGTCGTGAGCGGGGCGGGCCGTGCTGACCACCAAGGACAAGGCCAAGGCGCTGGCCACGGCAAAGGATATCCGCGACAAGGTGCGGGTCGAGACGATCACGCCGAAGCCGAAGAGGCGCTAGCGCAAGCTGGCTCCCCAAAGGGAGTAGCGCTTGACGACTTAGCGTCCGGCTGCGGACCCGGAAACACGCTCGATCTGGAAAAGGACGACAGCGACGACGAAGACGGCGCCGACGACGAACCAATGATGGGCGCTATCGAACGCCATCCTACGTCACGGGAAAGCCCATGGGGCCGCAGCGGCGAATTGACGGTCTCGCACTACGGCAGCAACTCGCAAGAGGATTGGGCGGGCTCCCGCGCCACGCTCCCAGGCCGCGCCGAATGCGAAGCCGAAAACGAGCATGGGGGCGACATCAACGACGAGGCCCAAGGCGGTCAGCTTGGCGAAACATGGGAGGACAGCGAGCCATCGCTTGGCTGGACGAATCATGTCGACCAGCGCCTCGCCGGGAAGGTCGACCAATCGGTCTGGTTCGAAGACGGCGAGTTTGACGGGGGGGACGCGCCCGAGCAGCCCGACCATAACTGAGCCTGAGCAAATTTGCGCATCCCGGCCCGCTGCTTCACGGTGGCAAGCTTTTCTATTTCCTTAGTCGCTCCACCGAACTTTGCTTGGGCGAATGTGTCGCGTGTCGACTGCAAATTGCAGCTGCGCCTTGATGTCACTTGCTTCCACACCAGGAGCAATCGTGGCGATCAATGCGTCGACGGCTGGGATGCACAGCGAGGGGCTGGGGATCGATAAATTGAAACCCGTGGGGTAGCGCAGATCATAGTTTTCATTGATGTGTGCGAGTTGCTTTGCCAGTGGTTTCATCAGTTGATCCGCGACGGCAAGTCCCTGCTTTTCACATTCCGCGAACACTAGTCCGACGTTGTGCCGCAATGGCGCCTTGCCCAACGCGCTTTTCGGAGTCCCCTTCGACACTAGATACGATTGAGGACGACCTCAACGGCATGGGCGAGCAGGAAATAGGCCGGAGGTAAGTCCGGGCTCAACGCGCTCTGCGACGATCTGGAATGCTTGGTAGTACGATATTCCGCGCTTGAGCAGGTCACCGGCGAACATGCCCAATGGCTGGGGCATCTCCCATAGATTTGCCGACACCTGCTTTAAGCCCACTACCGTCGGCATCGTCCGATTCCTCCGTGTCCGTTTGGATTTCAGCCGGATTTCCGCAACTTATCGGGGTCGGGGTTTGCCGCCTAGCGCTGGCGGGCTATTCATTCCCGCTGCTTACATGAGCAAAATTGCCTGACATGGCCGAAGCCTACTTAGCGCGAAAACCATTTAACTATCAGTAAGTTAAATGGCGCGAGTGACGGGGCTCGAACCCGCGACCTCCGGCGTGACAGGCCGGCACTCTAACCAACTGAGCTACACCCGCGCATAGACGAGCACGTGTCAGCCGTGTTCGTCGTTGGGGCGCTGGATAAGGGGTTCGCCACCGGGTGTCAAGCGCGACGGGACAGCATAACAGCAATCAGGAGAAGGTTTTTTGACAGCCGGCGTTTTGTTGGCAAAACTGGCCTCCAACCAGGGCGTCGCGCACTCATTTGGCCTTGCGAAGCCGACCCCGACCGCTTAAAGGTCCGGCCCGGAGCGGGCGATTAGCTCAGTTGGTAGAGCGCTTCGTTTACACCGAAGATGTCGGCGGTTCGAGCCCGTCATCGCCCACCATTCCACGGAACACTTCCGGTGCCGCGTCAATGGCGAAGCGTGCGATAGGGTGCGGCTGGCCGCCCATTGGCGGCGGCTTCACAGACGCGGCTGAGGTCGGCGCGGATATTGTCGGAGTTCAACAGCTCGGTCGCCTCCGGATAGCCCTCGGCAACCAATGTGGCGATGATGATGGCCGGACTGCCATGGGTACCGCTTTCTGCCAGCGCGTGCGCCCGCTGAAAGATGTGATCGGTTCTGAGCGGATTGATCATTTCCAGCCCCTCTGCCGGTTGTTGTCTGATCAACAACCTTTGAAAGGTGCTTGCGTTCCGTACTGTTTTCGCAGGTGAGGCTTGTCACGCAGGGAGTGGAACCGCTGGATCGGTTGCTCGGGGATACTGCACGATCCTTGTAATTCTGCCACTGGGCAGATCCGTTGAACCGAGAGTTGTGCGTTTTGGCCGGCGAAAGCCACCGGCCATGCGCAAAATGCGGCGCGATGTAAAATGCGCTCGATCGCGCCGGCCGCCATGAAAGCAGAGCGGCCGGGCGTAACCGCTCTCCTCACACCACGACGAAATCGGCGTTGGTGAGCGCGAGGTTTGTGGCCAGCGTGGCGAAATGGGTGGAACCACCCGCCGCACTGCCGTTGCTGTCATAGTAGAGCCAGCCCGTGTCGGTCTCGTAGATGATGTGATCGTCGCCGTCGCCGGCAAGACCAGTGGTGTTCTTGACGAACTGGTTGGCCGTCAGCGTGCCGTTGCCGCCAAGCGCTGCAAAGATCAAATTGTCGGCCTGGATGGTGTCGTCGACCACCGCGAAGTCGGTGATGGTATCGACATTGGTCAACGCGTCGAGCGCTGTATGGAAAACGAAGAAGTCGCTGCCAGTTCCGCCGATCAGTGTGTCGTTGCCCAGGTGGCCGTCGAGGACGTCGTTGCCCGCGCCGGCAGTCAGGATGTTGTCATGCCCGCCGCCAAATATCTGATCCGCAAACTGCGTACCGGTGACATTGCGGATATTGGTTACGACATCCGTATTCCCAAACGAATCCGTTGCGGTATCGGCTGCCACCCCGAGTTGCGCGCCGCCAGCCCAGAGATTGACGACGATACCATGTAC
This sequence comes from Mesorhizobium newzealandense, assembly GCF_042682145.1. Lineage (NCBI taxonomy): Bacteria > Pseudomonadati > Pseudomonadota > Alphaproteobacteria > Hyphomicrobiales > Phyllobacteriaceae > Mesorhizobium > Mesorhizobium newzealandense. The sequence goes on from NZ_JBHUGZ010000007.1 coordinate 312,489, forward strand.
TGCGCCGCTGTTGACGTCGGTACTGTAGTCGACCGTGTCAAGGCCGGAATTGCCATTGATCGTATCATTTCCACGTCCGCCAATCAGCCTGTCGTCGCCTGAGTTGCCGTTGATGATGTCATTCCCGTCTCCCCCAATGAGCGTGTCGTTCCCGTCCCTGCCGCTTATTGTATCGTTGCCGCCTCCACCGATGAGAACGTTGACGAAACCATCGCCGGTCAATGTGTCGCCACCACTGCCGCCGGTGACATTCTCGATGTTGCGAATAGTATCTTCCGCGATCCCGCCGATCGTGACTTGAGCGTCAACGGCCTTGGTTAGACTTACAGCAACAGCAGCGGTTTGGTTGCTGTAGTCGGCCGTGTCGAGGCCATCTCCACCATCCATAACATCGTGACCGAGGCCTCCTCTGAAGATGTCGTTGCCGCCGAGGCCCAAAAGTGTATTTACACCGCTGTTGCCAGTGATGATGTTGGCAATCGAATTGCCGGTGCCGTTGATGTTCGCTGCGCCTGTCAGTGTCAGGGTCTCCAGCTCCTGGCCGGAGAGATTGAAGGAGACGGAACTGAAGACGTTGTCGGTGCCCTGGCCGATGGTCTCAACCACATGGTCGCCGGCATTGTCGACATAATAGGTGTCATTGCCTTGAGCGCCGCTCATCGTGTCGGCGCCGCCAAGGCCGTTGATGATGTTGTTGCCGGAATTGCCGTTGATGATGTTGGCAATCGAATTGCCGGTGCCGTTGATGTTCCCCGAGCTACGCAGCTGCAGGTTCTCGAGTTCCTGGCCGGAGAGGTTGAAGGAGACATAGGCCTGCACATTGTCGGTGCCCTGGCCGGTGGTTTCAACCACGTGATCGCCGGCATTGTCGACATAATAGGTGTCGTTGCCGATGCCGCCTTGCATGGTGTCGGCACCTGCCTTGCCGTCCAGCGTATCGTTGCCGCCGAGACCGATCAGCGTGTTGATGCCTGAATTGCCGGTGATGATGTTGGCGATTGAATTGCCGGTGCCGTTGATGGACACCGCGCCGGTCAACGTCAGGGTCTCCAGTTCCTGGCCGGAGAGGTTGAAGCTGACCGAACTGAAGACGTTGTCGGTGCCCTGGCCAGTCGCGTCTATGGCTTTGTCGCCGGCATTGTCGACATAGTAGGTGTCGTTGCCGAGACCGCCCTGCATGGTGTCGGCGCCGCCAAGGCCGTTGATGATGTTGTTGCCGCTGTTGCCGGTGATGATGTTGGCAATGGAATTACCGGTGCCGTTGATGGACACCGCGCCGGTCAACGTCAGGGTCTCCAGTTCCTGGCCGGAGAGGTTGAAGCTGACCGAACTGAAGACGTTGTCGGTGCCCTGGCCAGTCGCGTCTATGGCTTTGTCGCCGGCATTGTCGACATAGTAGGTGTCGTTGCCGAGACCGCCCTGCATGGTGTCGGCGCCGCCAAGGCCGTTGATGATGTTGTTGCCGCTGTTGCCGGTGATGATGTTGGCAATGGAATTACCGGTGCCGTTGATGGACACCGCGCCGGTCAATGTCAGGGTCTCCAGTTCCTGGCCGGAAAGATTGAAGGTGACCGAACTGAAGACGCTGTCGGTGCCCTGGCCAGTCACGTCGATGACTTGGTCGCCCACATTGTCGACATAGTAGGTGTCGTTGCCTTGAGCGCCGCTCATCGTGTCGGCGCCGCCAAGGCCATTGATGGTGTCGTCGCCGCCATCGCCCTCCAGTTGGTTCTCACCATCATCGCCAGTAAGAATGTCGCCAAACATGGTGCCGCGAACGTCTTCAATACCCGTCAACGTGTCGGTGTCGCCGAATCCGTCGACAGCGCTGCCTGTGTCTAGATTGACAGTTACCCCCTGGTTGCCGCCGTACCGCGCGTCTTGGCTGTAATCCGCCATGTCGCGGCCGCCGGCGCCATTGATCAAATCGTCGCCTGCAATACCTCGGATTCTGTTGCTCCCGTCGTCGCCAGTGAGTGAATCGTCACCGAGGCTTCCTCGGATCCGCTCAATCCCGATGAGTGTGTCGGTGGACGTGCCATCCCCATAGACCTCCACCGCCGTGCCCAAGGCCAGGTTCACTGTCACGGAGATGAGATTCTGGTCATTGGCATAGTGCGCTTCGTCGCTGCCGCCGCGTCCGTCGACAATGTCGTTGCCGCGGAAGGAACGGATAATGTTGTCTTCGTCATCACCGAGAAGCGTGTCCGCGAGATCAGATCCGGCGATGCCGGAAATGCTGGTCAGCGTGTCGGTATCGCCGAACGTATCCGTCGCGGTCCCGGCAGCCAGATCGACGGCAACCCCCTGCAGGCCACCCTCACCGAAGTACCAGACGTCATCGAAATCGCCCTGGCCGTCAAAAGTGTCATTGCCTGCCCCGCCGTGGAACACGTCCGAGCCATCGCCGCCGAGCATCGTGTCATCGCCGGCGCCGCCGTGAAGTTCGTCTTCGCCGTCGCCCCCGGTCAGCGTGTCGTTGCCGCCAAGCCCAAGGATGGTGTCGTTGCCGCCCTCGCCATTGATCACGTCGTCCCCGGTCTCGAGCGCCGGGTCCCCGCCCTGGGGACCGCCAGACATGAAATCGTCGTCCGCCGTGCCATTGATGACATCGCTGCCATTGGTTCCAAACCTGTCGGCCATTTCACCCTCCCAGATACTTCAATGCAGTCGAAAATCGTTCATTGAGAACTTATGTGTGGAGCGACAGAAGCGCGCTTTGACCGGACAGGGTGGGATCGCTTTCGCCCGGTCAGAGCGATCCGGAACCGCCTGAAGCCAATACAGCGTGTGGCGACGCTTGTGATGCTCATCCCTGACGCTTCAGTGATCGTTGTTGGTGAAAGCGCGACCGAGAGACTGCCAGAAACGGTCACCGTGTCGTTGCCGCCGCCGCCATCTATGGCATCGGTTGCTTCTAGGTGATCTCCCACAACGATCGTGTCGTCCGCGGCGCCGGCCGTTACGGCGTCAGAACTGCTGTTGCGAAAATAGAAATAGTCGGCTTGGTCCGACCCCGTCAGCTGATTAGAAGTATCGAAACGAACGACGCTACCGTCGGCGAACGCGAAATCGGCATCCAGCAATTCATCTATGGTGACAGCAGCGAGCGTGACCGTAGTGCCGTTGCACGTCACTGCCACATCCGAGCCAAGCTGCATAAGCGTCTGCTTGCCGGCAGAGAATGCCGTACTTGGCGGCCTTATTATTTTTGGCAACTTGCTCACCATGGTACACATCCCTCACAATACCATGGGGTTTTACCCCGTGATGGGAGTAGCTCGGAGCTCGCTGCTGGCGGTTAGTCCGCTCTGCGCAACAAGTGACCCACTTCGGATGGTTGAGGCCTCCCGAATTTATCTCCGCAGCCGCCCTTTTTTGGGTAGCTTCCCCAGTTTTTCCCTTATTTTAGTGATATCTTATTTAAGGTTAATAGTCCAATACTTAATTCGGAGGTAGCTGTGGCCGTGGAAGGCAGATCGCCCCCGTGCCCGCGCCTTTTACTATCCGTCGTAGCGCAGGCGCGCGCATCCCTAACATTCGGCGTCACACCACGACGAAATCGGCGTTGGTCAGCGCCAGGTTTGCGGCGAGGGTGGCGAAGTGGGTGGAACCGCCCGCCGCACTACCGTTGCTGTCATAATAGAGCCAGCCCGTGTCGGTCTCGTAAATGATGTGATCGTTGCCGTCGCCGGCAAGACCTGTGGTGTTCTTGATGAACTGGTCGGCTGTCAGCGTGCCGTTGCCGCCGAGCGCTGCAAAGATCAAATTGTCGACCTCGATGGTGTCGTCGACCACCGAGAAGTCGGTGATGTGGTCGACATTGGTCGAGGCATTGAGCGCCGTGGTGAAGACGAAGCTGTCCTGACCCTGGGCGCCGGACAGTGTATCGTTGCCGCCGAGCCCATTGATGACGTTGTTGCCGGAATTGCCGCCGATGACATTGGCAATCGAATTGCCGGTGCCGTTGATGGAGGCGGGGGTACGCAGCTGCAGGTTCTCCAGCTCCTGGCCGGTGAGGTTGAAGGAGACATAGGCCTGCACGTTGTCGGTGCCCTGGCCGATGGTCTCAACCACATGGTCGCCGGCATTGTCGACATAATAGGTGTCGTTGCCTTGTGCACCGCTCATCGTGTCGGCGCCGCCAAGGCCGTCGATGATGTTGTTGCCACTGTTGCCGTTGATGATGTTGGCAATCGAATTGCCGGTGCCGTTGATGGAAGCGGCGCTGCGCAATTGCAGGTTCTCGAGCTCCTGGCCGGAAAGGTTGAAGCTGACATAGGCCTGTACATTGTCGGTACCCTGGCCGACGGTCTCGATGACCTGATCGCCGGCATTGTCGACATAATAGGTGTCGTTGCCGATGCCACCTTGCATGGTGTCGGCACCCGTGTTGCCGTCCAGCGTATCGTTGCCGCCAAGGCCGATCAGGATGTTGACGCCCGAATTGCCGGTGATGATGTTGGCGATGGAGTTGCCGGTGCCGTTGATCGAGGCGCTGGTGCGCAGCTGCAGGTTCTCCAGTTCCTGACCGGAGAGATTGAAGCTGACATAAGCCTGCACATTGTCGGTGCCCTGGCCAATCACATCGACCACAAGGTCGCCGGCATTGTCGACATAGTAGGTGTCGTTGCCCTGTCCACCGTTCATCGTGTCGGCACCGATGCCGCCGTCCAGAATATTGGCAACATCATTGCCGTAAAGTTGGTCCGTATGGCCCGACCCGGTCAGGTTTTCGATGAGGGAATAGCTGTCGCCGTCGGCGTCACCGGTATTGACCTTGTGATTTGAGAGGTTCGCAATGACGCCTGCGGCAGCACTTGCATAAGAGGCCGTATCAGAACCGTCGCCACCATTCAGATTGTCCTCGCCGCCTCCGCCGATCAGCACGTCGTTGTCGAGGCCGCCACTAATGGTATCAGCGTGGGACGACCCGGTGATCGTATTGGCAAGACCGTTGCCCGTAACAGTGATAGCGTCGCTCGTGTCAGTCCAATTGTTGGCGAAGACTGTTGTCGACAAGCTGACGTTCGCGGCCATAGCGTCCAGACTGACGACGAGATTGTCGGCTCCGTCGCCGCCAAAGAAGGTACCAGTCACATTCGTCGACTGATGCGAAAGGGTCAATGACTTGCCATACAGGCCAATGCCCCCGTGATTGATCAGGTCCTGGATCGTCGTCCCGCTTGCGGAGATGCCGGATATGTCGAGAGCGCTTCCGGCGGCGATGACCAGACCCGATGAACTCGCTATTGTGCCGGCGGAAATCAGATACAGCGAACCATCCGCTATATTTGTCGCCCCCGTATAGGTGTTGGCGCCCGCAAACACCTGGGTGCCGTCACCGCTCTTCGTCAGGTTAAGGCTCCCGAAGACGCCGGAGCCATCCGAGATCACTCCATCAAACGTCCGTGCTCCCAATTCGAGGTCGACTGTCAGCGTGGCCGAGGTCACAGTGTCGGCCCGGACTTCGCCGCTGCCGGACAACCCTGCAACCGTTTGATCGAAAGCGCCGATGTTGAGCGTCGCGCCGGCGTTTACGGTGACAACGCTCTCAGCGCTGAACGCGTGGTCGGCTCCCGCCCGCAATGTTCCGATCGAGACAGTGGTTGCGCCGGAATAGGTATTGAGCCCCGACAACGTCAGGGTCCCGGTGCCGATCTTGTTTAACCCCATATGGCTCAAGCTATTCGCGAAAACGCCCGAGAAGCTGGAGCTGCCGGCCTCATAGACGTTCGCGACAACATCGGAAGCGCCGTTGTTGCTGATCACGCCCGCCCCGGTCAGATGGTTCAGTTCCAGATTGAAGCCATTGGCGTCGAGGACCGCTCCGGCCGCGATATTGGTGTTGGCCAGCCCATTGGTGAAGGACGCGAACGCCGCGCCCACGCTCAGCGTGCCGCCGTCAATGGCAAGCGAGCCCGCATCATCGGTGGTGATGCTGCTTGAGACAAAGTGAATCGTTCCCTTATCCGTTGCGCTGCCAAAATGCACCGCGGTCCCGGCCCCGCCGAGCGCTGCGAAGGTACCGGTCAACGTAAGTGACGTGCCCGTCTGTGCCCTGATGGATGTTGAAACGCCGGCGAGTTCGACCAGATCGTTGGCAAGCGTCGTGATGCCTGTAGACCGGAACGTGCTGGTGCCGGCGAACGCGATGTCTCCCGTTCCGAACGCGGCGGCGCCAAACGAAACCATGCCTTGATTGATTTGCGTTCCGCCCGACCAGTTGTTGGTCGCATCAGACAGCTTCAGGGTGCCGACGCCGGATTTGGTCAGCAGTCCCGTTCCAGTAATCTGCCCCTGAACGTCGAGAGTCGTGTTGCCTCCGGTCGTCGCGATCAACGTTGCCGCGTTGAGCTGCAGCGTCAGCGACGACGCCAGAACACTTGCCAGTGGATTGCCGCTCGACGTTACGCTGATGAGCGCACCGCCCGCCTTGTTCATGATGAGTGTGCCGTTCTCGAGACTATAATTCTCGATTGCGGAACTCGCCAGATTCAAGGTGCCGACCGTGAATGGACCTTGAACCGCCAGGTCGATGTGATGCGTGAGGCTGGCACCGGCGAGATTGCTGAAATCGGCTGTAGCACCGATTGCGTCAGGCACGCCGCCAGTCCAGTTTGAAGTGGTGAACCACGCGCCACCTGCAAGACTATTCCAAACCGACATGCTGACCCCCGTCAAAACAAATTCTCAATTGAAGCAGAAGTTTTCCTGAGTCGTTGCGCCTGGAAGCAGTCTTGGAAGCCGACGCTACTCAGGGCCAGGGCACCTGAATTGGCGCGCTCTGGAACCTGCTTTGCGCCGCCCACTAAGCAGGACTACGGCTTCGAGGACATCCCAGGTCTGAAGGCCGTGGTCTTCGGCGACATCGACACCCCGTTGTCGACATTGTCGAGCATGAGCGAAGCCGAGCTTCAACAGTCACCTTTCTACCGGAACTGGGCTGGCCCGCAGGGATTGCGCGAGGGCTGCGTCACCAAGTTCGTGCACACCTCGGATCGGATCGGCCTCGTGAGCTTCACGACGCGCGCGAGCAGGGGGGCCATCACTGCGGAGGAGCAGCGCTTTATTGCGCTCCTTTCGCCGCATTTGCGCCGCGCTTCGCTGATCGGCGACCTGCTCGATCAGGCGCGCGTGACCGCCAGTCTCTATCGCGCGACGCTCGACAATCTTGCATGCGCTGTCGTTCTTACCAGCGAGGATGGCGCGATCCTTTATGCGAACGGCCGTGCCGAGGCGATGCTCTCGACGCAGCAGCCCATCTTTTCCAGAAACGGCATCCTCCAGGCACAAAATCCGATAACGGCTCGCGCGCTGCTGACAGCGATATCGGGAGCCGCTCATGCCGATGCGGCGCTTGGCGCGCGCGGCATCGGCTTGCCCTTATCCGCAGCCGGCCAGCCACCAGCCGTTGCCTATGTATTGCCACTGGCCGAGGGGACCGCGCGCGCCGCTTTCCGTCCCGCATGCGCCGCCGTCTTTATCTCGACGACAATTTCGGCCGCGCCGCCCTCGGAGGCGGTGCTGACGACACTGTTCGATCTCACGCCAGCGGAAGTGCGGGTTTTGCTGGCCGTGGGTGGCGGACTGACCACGCAGAAGAGTGCGCTGTCGCTCGGGGTCGGTGAGAACACGATCAAGACCCACCTTGGCCGGATCTTTGCCAAGACCAACACGACGCGGCAGGCGGAGCTCGTCAAGCTTGTCTCTGATATTGGTGCGCCGCTCAGTCCGGGTGCCGTCCCATTGGACATCGCATGACGGTTGGCGATAACGCGTCCGTCGCTGCCTCGACTGGTCGCGACGACAGGAATGGCGTTTAGCCGGGTCAAGACATTTCACTCTGCAAGACACCCGATTCGTAGCGGCTGGTAGTTGCCTTCCCCTTCTCCGTGAGGATGTTGCCGGGTTCGACGCCGTTGCCGGTGATGCCGTAGCTGGAGAACTCCAGTGCCGCGGGACGGATGAAGCCGTTGATGCCGGCCTTGCTGGCCGAACAGTGGCCATGGCCGGGGCTGGTGACAGGCCCGTGATTCCTATCCGGGTTAGGACCTGCTCAAATGCTGCCCTTGGCCGATTGCCGCGATGTCGAAACCGCTTCAAGGGTGAGCGAGCCCGCAACCGTTGATCCAACAATGCATGGAGCAAAGATGATCGAATTGCCGTTTGCCCGCGACGAGTACCAGCAACGGCTTCGAAAGATCCGCGCCGAGATGACGAAGCGCGGTCTCGAACTCCTGATCGTCAACGACGTTGCCAACCAGCATTACATCACCGGCTATGATGGCTGGTCGTTCTACACGCCGCAGGTGGTGCTGGTTCCAATCGAAGATGTCGAGCCGGTCTGGATCGGGCGCGCCATGGATGCGGCTGGCGGTCTTCTGACTGCCTGGATGAAGCCCGAGAACGTGGTTGGCTTTCCGGAGGACCACGTTCAGCGTGCCGATCGCCATCCCATGGATTGGATCGCGGCCTGGATCGTCGCCAAGGGTTGGGGTATCAGGCATATCGGCATCGAGCTCGAAGCCTATTATTTCTCCCCGAAAGGGCATGCCCGGCTTGTCGCCGGACTTCCCAATGCGAAATGGCATGATGCCGATCTCCTCGTGAACTGGATCCGCGCGGTCAAATCGGCGCCCGAGATCGCGTATTTGCGCAAGGCATCAACCTTGGCCAAAGCGGCGGTCTCGCGGGCCTTCGAGGTGATCGCGCCGGGTGTTCGCGAGTGCGACGCCATTGCCGCCATCCAGGCGGCGCAGATCGCCGGCAGTCCTGACTTCGCCGGTGACATCACCGCTTTGCCGCCAACAATTCTCGGCGGCGAGAATGCCTCCGCGCCGCATATCATGTGGAGCGACAGGCGGTTCGGTGAAAACGAGACGATCGCCCTGGAACTCGCCGGTGTCTGCCGCCGCTATGCTGCTGGGCTGGCGCGAACCCTGCAGCTCGGCAAGACGCCGACAAATGTCTCGGATACGGCAAAGGCGGTGATCGAGGGCATGGACGCGGTGCTCGATGCGGTCAGGCCGGGAACGACCGCCGAAGCCGTCGAGGCCGCATGGCGCAAGGTCATTCAGCGCTACGGACTGAAGAAGGAGTCGCGTATCGGCTATTCCATCGGCGTCGCCTATCCGCCGGATTGGGGCGAACACACGATCAGCCTCAGGCCGGGCGACAAGACGGTGCTTGTATCAGGCAACGTCGTTCATGCCATTCTTGGCATGTGGAAGGACGGATGGGGCATCGAGATCAGCGAGACCATCCTGGTCACCGAAACCGGCAATGAGACGCTGACGAAATTTCCGCGAGAGATCCATGTCAAATCCTGAGAGTGCGGCCCCGGCAGACGCGCATGCCGACACGATCGAAATCGATGCCGGAATTCTCGATCGGATGATCGAGGTCCGCCGCCATCTGCACCGCAATCCGGAGCTTTCGAACCACGAAGCCAATACGCAGCGTTACCTCAGGCAGATGCTGGCTGGTCAGGGAATTGCCGACATCCGCGACGTCGCGGGCTTTGGCCTGGCCGTCGACATTGTCGGTACCGGCAAGCCGTCAAATCGAAAGCTGGCGATACGCGCCGACATCGATGCCTTGCCGATCGAAGAGGCGTCCGGTGTCGACTTTGCGTCGATCAATCCAGGTGTGATGCATGCCTGCGGCCACGACGCCCACGCATCGATGGCCTTCGCGGTTGCCGCGCATCTTCACCGGTCGCGGGATGAGTTTGGCGGAACCGTCCGCCTGATCTTCCAGCCGGCCGAGGAAGACGAGCCGTCGGGCGGCAGACGCGTGGTGGAAGAGGGGCTTCTCGACGATGTCGACGCCGCCATCTGCGTTCACGTCGATCCGTACACACCATCCGGCAAGATCGCTGTGAATTCCGGGCCGTATACTCTGGCGTGCGATACGTTCGATGCGCTGGTCACAGGCGAGGCGGCACATGCGGCAAAGCCGTATGAGGGCATCGATGCGATTGCCGTGGCCTGCTCCATGGTGAGCGAACTGCAGAAGATCGTCTCGCGCGAGATCGACCCCTACGATCCGCTGGTCATCTCCGTAACCGGGATTAATGGCGGCAGCGCCTACAATGTGATCGCCGGCAAGGTCGCATTGAAAGGGACCATCCGCAGCGGCAGCGACGCAACGCGTGAGCGAGCCTGGCGCCGCGTCCGTGCCATACTGGAGGGGATAGCGGCGAGCCACGGCGCCAGCGTGCAACTCGACATCCACAAGGGCGAACCGGGGGTCGTCAACGACGCCGAGATGACGGAGCTGATTGTCGCCAGCGCGAAGGCCTGCATCGGCGCTGACAATGTCCTCAACACGCCTGGATGGACCATCGCGGACGATTTTGGCTACTACAGCGAGAAGCGCCCGTCGGTCTATTTTCGGCTCGGAATCCGCAATGAAGACGTCGGATCGGTGTTTCCGCTTCACCATCCGAGGTTTCGCGTCGACGAGGCCGCCTTGAAAGTCGGCGCCTCGACCTTGGTTTCCGCGGCCACGACGTTTCTGTCGATGCAACGGGAAAATCCCAGCTGATCAATCAGTGAAAGCGGGTCGCCTGTTCAGTATTTGATGATCCGGCGCTCGACCAGCACCACGGCGCAGAACAGCGCGATCGACAGGCATGACGACAGCACGATCGCGGCGTAAAGCCGGTCCGACTGGTAGTTGAAGCTCGCCTGGATGATCAGCGCGCCGAGGCCCTTGTCCGAGCCGATCCATTCGCCGACGATGGCGCCGATCACCGCTGTCGCCGACGCGATCCTGAGCGAGGAGAACAGCATCGGCAGCGCGCGCGGCAGCCGCAGGCCCCAGAAGATCTCCCAGCGCGTCGCCGACAGCACGCGAAACAGTTCGTGCTCGTTGTCGCTGGCTGAATCCAGGCCGCGGATCATGTTGACCAGCGTCGGGAAGAAACAGACCACTGACGCGATGACGATCTTCGGCGTCATGCCCAGCCCGAAGATCAGGGTGATGATCGGCGACAGCGCCAGGATCGGAATGGTGTTGAAGAACAGCACGATCGGAAAATAGGCCGCCTGAAGGATGCGGCTGTGGACGAACAGAACGGCGAGCAGCACGGCCGCCAGATTGCCGATGACGAAGCCGGCCAGCGCCTCGATCAGCGTCGGCCTGAGATTGTCGACGAGCAGCGCGACATTCTTCTGGAAGACGCCTGATATCGCCGTCGGCGTTGGCACGATATAGGCCGGCACGCCGAGAGCGGGCAGCAGAAACTGCCAGGTGAGAAGGATCGACGCCGCACCGAGAACGGGCAGGGCGATTGCCATCTGCGGAGACAGTGGTGCCGGCCTCATGACGCGCGCTCCAGCGCGGTCCGCAGCTCGGCCATGGCGGCGACGATCGCCGGGTCTTCGCGCGAGCAGCGGTTGCCATCCTGCTTGAACGGCCGCATGTCGATGTCCTTGGCCAGTCGCCCCGGATTGGCGGCGAGCACGATGACCCGTTCGCCGAGATAGGCGGCTTCGGCGATCGAATGGGTGACGAACAGGATCGTCGTGCCGGTGCGCCGCCAAAGAGCGAGCAACTCGTCGTTGAGGCGGTCGCGGGTGATCTCGTCGAGAGCCCCGAACGGCTCGTCCATCAGCAGCAGCTTCGGCTGCCCGAGCAGTGCACGGGCGATTGCCACACGCTGGCGCTGGCCGCCGGAGAGCTGGTGCGGCAGGCGCTCGCCGAAGCCGGCAAGCCCCATCAGTTCCAGCAATTCGTCGCTGCGATCCTCGATGCTGCGGGTCAGGCTGCCTTGCCCGACGCCAAGCGGCAGGCGAACGTTGTCGCGCACCGTGCGCCAGGGCAGCAGGGTCGAATCCTGGAAGACGAAGCCGACATCGCGGCGCGATCGCACCGCATGCGGCGTGTCACCGAGCACGTTGATGGTGCCGCCAAGCGGATCGAGCAGATCGGCAACCACCCTGAGCAAGGTCGACTTGCCGCAGCCCGAAGGTCCGAGGATCGCCATGAAGGATCCGGCCTCGACGTCGAGGTCGAGGCCGGAGAGCACTTTGACGGCGGCCTGGCGGCCACCATAGCCGACATCCAGTCCGCGGGTTTCGATCGCGTTCGCCATCAGGCGGCGGGCGCGTCGAGCTTCGGCCGGTCGGCGGCCGAAAGTTCGAGGATCTTGGTGGTGTAGACATCGGCGGCCGCCGGCCGGCCGTTCGGATATTGTCCCACCTTGTCGAGCAACGCCAACTGCTCCTCGATGGAGGCTGGATCGAAGGTGCCCCAGCCGTCCTTGGCCGTTGCCGCATCGAAGGAGAGCTTGAGCACCAGGTTGACGGTCTTCTCTTCCCAGCCGAGGTCCATTTCCGGATAGGCGGCGACCATTTTCTTCACCGCCTCCTGCGGGTTGGCCTGCGCCCAGCCCCAGCCCTTGGCGACCGCGCCGATGAATTTCGCCAGCGTGTCTGGATCCTTTTCGATCGCGGCGTCGGTGGCGAAATAGACATCGGCATAGGAATTCAGCCCGAGATCACGCACCAGAAGGTCGATGCGATCATCGCCAACGACGCTCAACGCCTGCGTGTTGGTGATCCAGCCGCCGATGGCATCGACATCGCCGCGCATCAGTGGCGCCTTGTCGAAGCCGACATTGACGACGGTGACGTCGGATGGGCTCAGGCCGTTCTTGGCCAGGATCTCGTCGATGACGAAACGCGCGGTCGGCTGGATGCCGATCTTCTTGCCCTTGAGGTCGGCGATGCCGCGGATCGGGTTTGCCGCCTTCGAGGTGAAGGCGTAGGGGCCGGTGCGGAAGCCGCAGGCAATGATCTTTACCGGTACGCCGCTGGCGCGCGCCGCAAAAAGCTGCGGCGTTTCGGAAAACTGGCCGAGCTGTGCCGCGCCGGAGATCACCGGTGGCACTGTCGAGGCGTTGGGGCCGCCCGGGCTGAATTCCACGTCGAGTCCGGCATCCTTGAAATAGCCATTGGCGACGGCCGCGATGTCGCCGATCTGGCCGTTGGACATCAGCCAGTCATACTGGATGACGACCTTTCCGGCCGCCTTCGCACCCGGGGTCAGCACCAGTTGCATCCCTGCCGATGCGGCGGCAACGGCCGCCATGCCGGATTTCATGAAGCTGCGGCGGTTCATGTCGTAATGTTTGTTCCCACTCATTTTTCGCTCCTGTTGCAAGACTTGTCTGTCTCTTCATTGCGCGCCGGTCCTTCGGTGCGGTGTCGTCTACGGCCGTTCTTCGTGGTAGTCGCCGGGGCCGCCGTCGAGCCAGGCGTAGAGTTCCCAGAGCGTATCGTCCGGGTCGGTGAAATAGGCGCAGCGCGCGTTCCAGACATAATCCCCTGGCGGGCCCTGGAAGGGCACACCCTTGGCCGTCAGATCGGCGTAGAGGCGGTCGATTTCGCCGGGCGCGTCGAGTTTGACCGCCACGCAAACCTTGTGCGCATGGCGCGGCGAACGCAGCTTCGACACGCCGGTATGCTGACTGATATGGTCGATCTCCCAGGCAGCAAGCGTCACGCCCTCGCCATGGAAGTCGGCAAAACCCTCGGCGCGCCGGCGCAGGCGGAAGCCGAGCTTGTCGACGTAGAACGCCACTGTGCGCTCGATGTCCTCGACAAGCAGGCAGACGTCAGAAATCCGGTATGCGGTGCCGAGCGACATGGCTATTTCCTTTCGTCGGCCCGCTGGGCACGCGACGCCGGCAGCTTGACGCCGACGCGGTCGGCAGCGCCGATGATGTGCGCGCGCATCGCCGCTTCGGCGGCTGCCGGATCGCCGGCGACCAGCGCCTCGTAGATGCGCACATGCTCACCGACATTGACTTCCACCAGGTCGTGCAAGGGGTTGGTGAGACGCGCGTAGTAGATCGAGCGGCGGATCTGTTCGCAGACGAAGGAGATGAAGGTGTGGATATAGCTGTTGCCTGTCGCCCGGGCGATTTCGCGATGAAACAGAAGGTCGGCGTCGATGCTGCCGTCTTCCCAGCGCTCCTCGCCGCTCATGCGGTCAAGAGCCGCCTTGATGGCGTCGAGATGTTCCTGCCCGCGCCGCTCGGCGGCAAGTGCTGCTGATTCCGCCTCGAGGATGCAGCGCAGCTCAAAGAGCCGCTCCATGTTCTGCCCTTCCTTCAGCGTCTCGCGGTCGATGCGGATCGTCGCGCGCTGCTCCGGCGCCAGGACGAAAGAGCCGATGCCTTGTCGCGCCTCCACCATGCCATCGGCGCGCAATTGCGCGATTGCCTCGCGCACCACGTTTCGGCTGACGCCGAATTTCTCCGAAAGCTGTTGCTCCGTCGGCAGCAGGCTGCCCGGATTGAGATCACCGGACTCGATCTCGCGGCTGAGGAACGCTGCGACCCTGTGCGGCAGCGCCTCGACAGTGCCGATGGCAGCCAGTCTTTGTTTCATGAAATGGTCTCCGTCGAGGGAAAGAGGCAGCCGGGATTCATCAGCCTGTTCGGATCGATGGCATTTTTGAGCGCGCCGACGAGCCGGCGGTGAACGGGGGATAGTCCAACCCAGTAAACGCGCTGGCGGGTGCGCCCGATGCCGTGCTCGGCGCTGATCGAGCCGCCAAGGGCGTTGACGATGTCGTAGAGCCCGGCCGTGATCCTGGCGCCCCTGGCGCGGGCCTCTGGTTCGGCAAGGTCGAGCGGCGGCAGCACGTTGAAATGGATGTTGCCGTCGCCTGCATGGCCATAGGCCTGGGGGATCCAGCCCGGATGCTCCAGCGCGACAAACTGGCGGGCCTGGGCGATGAGCACGGGGATGTCCGAGATGCGCACGGAAAGATCGGTGCGTACGTGGTAGCCGCGCTTGGCCTGGCCCTCGACCAGCCCTTCGCGAATGGACCAGAAAGCCTTGGCCTGTGCGCCGCTTTCGGCCAGAACGGCGTCAGTGACGAGATGCTTTTCCATGGCGTCGGCAAGGAAGTCGACCAGCAGCGTTCGCAGGTCGATGGCAGCGCTCGCCGACAACTCGATCAGCACATGAACGGGGGCGGTGACCGGCGCGACGACGTCCGGATCGATCAGACGCGCAAGCTCCATGCATTCCGAGCCGATGATCTCGAAGGCGGATATCAGGTCCGAGCATCCGCGTCGGGCTTGCCCGAACAGCGCGATGGCAGCTTCGAACGAGGGGAGGCCCAGATACGCCGTCTCGACCCGGCCGGGTTTCGGAAACAGCTTGACCTCGACGCCGGTGATGATGCCCAGCGTTCCTTCGCTGCCGACGAACAGCTGCTTCAGGTCATAACCGCGGTTGTCCTTGCGCAGGCCGGAAAAGCCGCTCCACAATTCGCCGTCCGGCAGCACCACTTCCAGGCCGACAATGAGATCGCGGGCCATTCCGTAACGCAGCACGTTGACGCCGCCGGCATTGCTGGCCGCGTTGCCGCCGATCTGGCAGCTTCCCTGGGCGCCGAGCGCAAGCGGAAACAGGCAATCCCGGTTTTCGGCGGCATCCTTGATGTGCTGAAGGATGCAGCCGGCATCGGCCTGCAGGATGAAATTGTCGGCGTCGACCAGGCGGATCTTGTTCAGCCGCTCCAGGCTGATGATCACCGCACCCCGGCCTGCGCCGATGTCGATCGCGCCCGCCACAAGACCGGTGTTGCCGCCTTGCGGGATCATCGCCAGCCCCAGCCTGCCGCACAGCCGGACAGTGGCCTGAACCTCCGCGACCGAAGCCGGCTTCAGCACGGCGAGGGCACCGCCACGATGATCGCCGGACCAGTCTGCGAGATATCTGGCCATGCCCGCCGCGTCGGCAGCCACGCCGCTCTGCCCCAGCACATGCTCCAGGGCAGTGAGAATGTCAGGCGAGATGCCGTGGATGGTCATTGTCGGGCCGGCTTTGATGCAGGTGTGTATGCTTATACATATCATCCTACAACTTAAATCGTGTCAACGGGGTAAGCCACGTGGCCGGGCCGGTCGCCTTCCGGGCCTTCAGAGCGAGGTGCTGGTCAGGTCGATGATTTCGGGGGCGCGAAACGACCGCCCGGCAGTCAGGCCGGCATGAATGGCGGTTGTCTGGCTCGCCGGAGTTCGCAAAGCGAGGCAGAATTGGGTTTGGAGTTGTCGTGCCGCCGATCAGCTCAGCGCTTGCGACGCTCAGAGATACTGGGCGACCTTCTTGCCGACCGTCAGGAAGCGCACGGGATCGATGGCTTCGCCATTGTGGCGGACTTCGTAATGCAGATGCGGTCCGGTCGAACGGCCGCTGCTGCCGGTCTTGCCGATGACGGCGCCGGCATCCAGCTTCTCGCCCACGGTGACGTCGATTTCGCTGAGATGTCCGTAACGCGTCGCAAAACCATTGCCGTGGTCGACTTCCACCATCCGCCCATAGCCGCCGTTCCAACCTGCCTTGGTGACGACGCCTGGTGCGGTGACCTTTGCGGCCATGCCGATCGGCGCCCTGAAATCCATCCCGGAATGCAGCGCGGCGGTGCCGAGGATCGGGTCGGTGCGCACGCCGAACGGACTGGTGACGGAATGGCCGGGGGCCGGATTGGTCAGCGGCAGCTGGCGCGCTTCCTTCTTGAGATGGTCGAGCGTGTCCAGCGCCTCGTCCAGTTCCTTGACCTTGCTGTCGAACATCATCGAACTGTCGAGCGGGATCAGTGGTCCGCCGACGTCGCTCTCGTTCTTGCCGAAATCGCTGTCGACCGGCAAGCCTGCCGCTTGCAGGGCCTGGGTGATGGCGTCGGCGCTCTTGTAGGCGTTGTCGGCAAGCGTGCTGATGCGGGTCAGCTGCTCGTTCTCGATGGATTTCAGCGACTGGTTGATCGACACGAACAGCCTGTCGGCACGGTCGGCGGCTGAATCGTTGGGCAGCGGATCGGAGCGGGTCGACCATAGCGAGAATGGCCTGGTGTCGCCTACACCAAGGTCGGCGCTCAGGCTGGCGACCGCGTAGGTCTGCGCTGGTGGGTTGATGCTGCCGGTCACCTCGGCGCGCTTATCCGGCTTGCCAGCCGCAGCCGGATCCTCGGTCGGCGCCGTGCCGACGTCATTTTCGGCGCGTTCGAGCAGCGGGCCGAGGCGGCCATGACGCTGGCTCAACTGGCTCTGGCGTTCAAGCAGTTCGCTGACCTTGGTTTCCATCAGCTGCTGGTCGAGCAACTGGCGGCTGGTGATGCGGTCGACCTGGGCGCGAAGCGCCGAAATGCGATCTTCATAGGCCTGCTGCATGCGTGCCTGCCGCGCAGTGGTGGCGCCGATCAGGTCGTCGCGCAGCACGAGATAGGAGGTGGCCAGGAGGTAGCCGATGGCGATTGCCGCCAGCGCCGAGCCGACAAAGGCCGCGAGCCATGGTCGGATCGTGAAGTGCCTGATCTCATTGCCCCGGGCTATGATGATCGTGTGGGGCTCTTTACGCCTGCCGAAGACTGCTGACTGACCGGTTGCCTTCACGGGACCAAGCTTTCGTTTACGACACTACGACAAGCTTGATTACACATTATTAGGGTTAACAAAGTTTTGCGTTGCCGGCTCGCCGTCAACGATTGCCAGCCAGGCGGGCATCAGGTTGTAGGCAAGGCGCGTCGGCTGTGCCGACAAACTCAAA
The DNA here is from genome assembly GCF_042682145.1 of Mesorhizobium newzealandense. NCBI lineage: Bacteria > Pseudomonadati > Pseudomonadota > Alphaproteobacteria > Hyphomicrobiales > Phyllobacteriaceae > Mesorhizobium > Mesorhizobium newzealandense. Next base: position 330,062 of record NZ_JBHUGZ010000007.1, read on the forward strand.
GCGCGCGGACAGCCGCCAGCACTTCCTCGGCATGGCCCTTGACCCGGACCTTGCGCCAGATCCTGGCGATCCGCCCGTCGCGGCCGATCAGGAACGTCGCGCGCTCGACACCCATGTACTTGCGGCCATACATCGATTTCTCGACCCACAGATGGTAGGCCTCGATCACCTTGCGCTCCTCGTCGGCGGCGAGGTCGATGGTGAGACTGTATTTCGATTTGAACTTGTCGTGCTTTTTGACGTTATCAGGCGACAGGCCGATCACAACGGCGCCCGCCTTCTCGAAGTCCGGCTTCAGCTGCGAGAAGCTGATCGCCTCTTGCGTGCAGCTTGTTGTGTCGTCCTGCGGATAAAAATAGAGCACAATGGGCTTGCCGGAGGATGCGGCAAGGCTGAGCGATCCGCCGCCGTCCCGCGGCAGGTCGAATTGCGGCGCGAGATCGCCTACGTCGAGGTCAGTCATACCGATGCCCTTGTTTGTGGTTACGCGCGACGCCACACCGATATAGTGTCGAGCGGGGATTCGTCCACGATCGAGTTCGTACAACGGAAAAATGCGTGGATCAGGAGCAACCGCAGCACGAGAAGATACGGTTCAGGCGGGATGAGATCACCGACCTGGCGACCTTTCCGTCCGCGTGCCGCGTGCCGCCGCTCGGTCAGGCGCGGATCGGACGCGGCTTTCGCATCCTGGCAAGGGTGTTCGCCGGTTTCGCCAGCTTCGTCTTGTTGGCAGCAGTCATTGTCTATCTGGTCGGTGTGTCCGGCGTTGGCTCCGAGCGGCTTCGGGCGGAAGCGGAAACCGCCATCGAGAAACTGGCCGGTGTCGATGTCGATGTTTCGGTCGGGCCGGCGCGCATCACCCTTGATGGATCGAGCTTCATTGCGTTGCAGGTCAGCGACGTCAGCCTGAAGACCGCCGGCGGCAAGCCGATGGCCGATGCGGGCCGCGTGCGCTTCGGCGTGCGCCTGATACCGCTGCTCTGGGGGGATGTGCGGCTGACCAGCGCCAGGATCTCCGATGCGCGCATCGACGTGGCGGCGATGCCGTCCGGCGACTGGACCGCTGTCCTGCGCAACGAGGACGGCCTCATCGATCCGGAGAAGCTGTCCGCTGCGGTGTTCGGCAACGTCAACCGGGCGCTCGATGCCGTGCGGGAAGATTCACTGCGCCGGATCGAATTTCGCAATGTCGAATTCGTGCTGCCCGAAGCCGGGACGATCAAGCTGATCAAGATCACCGACGCCACCGTCGCGCAGTCGGGAGCGGGCGGCATGCAGTTTTCGTCCGAGGCGGATGTCGACGGCAGGGCGGTCGCCGTTGCCGCGTCCGCCGCCCGCGATGTCACGGCACACCGCGTGACGGCGCTGGATGCGAGCATCGATCTGGCCGGCGACACCACGGCCGTTGCCGGAAAGCTGGGCGCGGTCACGCTGAAGCTGTCGGGATCGGAAGGGGCCGGCACGAATGCATCGCGGCTGACGGCCACTCTGTCCTCGACGGGTTCCGTGCTCGATCTCGGCGCACGCGGGCTGCTGCCGGCGGATGTCGATGTCAACGCGACGCTGGTTGCGGGCAGCAACAAGGTCCAGGTGGACAGATTGCTGCTGAAGACCGGCCGGTCGACATTCGATTTTGCCGGTTCGGTCGGGCCGAAGCCGGCAACCGGAGCGGCAGGTGAGGAGTCGTCCTATCGCTACGACCTGACCAGCGACGGTTCGTCGCTGGCTCCTTCGGACTCGCCCGAGCCTGCGCTTTCCTTCCTCGCTCGGATTGCCGGTGTCTACAACACAGTGAGCCACAAGCTCGTGGCCGATCAGATCGCGATTCGGTCCGCCGCCTCCGGCGAGGTGCTTGGCACCGCCGCCGTGGAATTCGTCGACGGCCAGGCACCGGGGATCAATCTGGCGTTCAACCTCCACAACATGCAGGTCTCTCACGTCAAGCAGCTTTGGCCATGGTTTTCGGCACGCAACGCCCGGCTGTGGGTGCTGGCCAATCTGTTTGGCGGCCGCGTCGTCGACGCCAACCTGCAGTTCCAGGTCGTCCCGGGCCGCCTTGGCAACGGCGTGCCGCTGTCCGCCGATGAGGTGTTCGGCCGCTTCCAGATCGAGGGATCGCGTTTTGACACGGCCGGCCGCATTCCGCCGATACGCGATGCTGTCGGCGTTGTTGCTTTCCACGGCAATGATGTCGACGTCTCCCTGTCCTCGGGCACCGTCTATATGCCCAGCGGCCGCACCGTGGCGGCCAGCAATGGCACGCTGACGGTCAAGGCGGCCAATCATCCGCCGGTCATCGGCGCGCTCGACATCGACGTTGAAGGCGAAGCGCCGGCGATCGCTGAACTCGCCTCGTACGAGCCGATCAACGCCATGCGCCATATCGGCTTTCTGCCGGAAGACCTGTCGGGCAGCGTCACCGGTCATGTCAGGGCTGACATTCCGTTGCAGTCCGGCGTTGACTCCTCGAAGCTCGATTGGCTGGTGTCGCTCGACTATAGCGGCATGTCATTGGCCAAGCCCTTCGAGGGCCAGACCGTGACGGATGCCGACGGTTCGATCACCGTCGACCCGGAAAAGGCGGTGATCTCCGCCAAGGCATCGCTGAACGGCATTCCGGCCGAACTCGACCTGATCGAGCCGCTTGGAGACGACGGGCCGGCGCCCAGCCGCAAGGTAGCCCTGGTTCTCGACGACAAGATCCGTGCCGCCGCAATGCCCGGCTTGACGCCGCTGCTTGGCGGAACGGTGAAGGTCGCGATCGACAAGAGCGGCAGCGGCGACCAGAACGTCTCGGCCGATCTGACCAACGCCAGGCTGGACATTCCCTGGGCCGGCTGGAGCAAGGGGGCGGGGGTTCCCGCCAATGTCACATTCGTCATGACCAAGTCCGGCGACACCACGACGCTGTCCGACTTCGAACTCGACGGAAAGAGTTTCTCCGTCGATGGCAACATCGTGCTGGTCAATGGCGCGCTGTCTTCCGCAAAGTTCAGCAAGGTCACCTTGAACAGGGGCGACGATGTCGCGGTGTCCGTGAAGCGGTCCGGCAAGGGCTATGCGGTCAACATATCAGGCAACGCGCTGGATGCCCGCTCGCTGATCAAGCAGTTCACCTCGGACGTCGACACGGCAACCAAGACCACCGGTTCCGATGCCATTTCGGTCAGCGCCGATGTTGATCAGCTGACGGGATTCCACGACGAGCAATTGTCCAATCTGAAGCTCGACTACAGTGCGGCCGGTTCGCGAGTGAACGGGCTGAAGGTCAGCGCCACGGCAAGTTCGGGCGCCGCCATAACCATCAGCAACACGACCGGCGCCGGCCGGCGCACGCTCAACATGCAGTCCGCGGACGCCGGCGCGATCCTTCGGTTTCTCAACATCTACGAGCATATGGAAGGCGGAGCGATCACCCTGGCGCTGGCGGGGCCGAGCGACGGATCGCTGACGGGCAAGGTGGATACCAGCAACTTTTTCGTGGTCAACGAACCGAAACTGGCCTCCATCGTCTCGACCACGCCGGCCGGCGACAGCCGAAGCCTCAATCAGGCGGTCAAGGGCAATCTGGACACGTCGCGGGTGAAGTTCGAACGCGGTTACGCCGAGATCGACAAGGGCAGCGGCTATCTGAAACTGGCCAATGGCGTGCTGCGCGGCCCCCGCATTGGCACGACGTTCCAGGGCACGCTCTACGACCAGAACAACAACATGGACATGACCGGCACGTTCATGCCGGTCTACGGCCTCAATCGCATCTTTGGCGAATTGCCCATCGTTGGCGCGCTTCTCGGCAATGGCCGCGACCGCGGCCTGATCGGCGTCACCTACCGGCTGAAGGGCAACGCCAACAAGCCGGTGCTGGACATCAATCCGCTGTCGGTGATCGCGCCTGGAATATTCAGGTCGATCTTCGAGTACCGGTGACCGACCTCAAACAGGCCGCACGAGAATGTGTTTTTTCCTGCCGAGTGAAAGCTTTGCGACGTTTTCCGGGCTCAAATCCTGAGATGTCACCAGCTTGCGCTCGTCGCTGATCGGCTGATCGTTCAGCCGCACCGCACCACCCTGCACATGCCGCCGCGCCTCGCCGTTCGATGCCGCCAGTCCGGCGGTCACCAGCAGCGACAAGATGCCGACGCCGGCTTGGAGTTTGGCATTTTCCACCTCGACGGTCGGCAGCGATTCGGCGAGTGCGCCTTCCTCGAACGTCTTGCGCGCTGTGTCCCCGGCTTGTTCGGCGGCAGCGCGACCGTGCAGCAAGGCCGTGATCTCGGTGGCGAGGACTTTCTTCGCCTCATTGATCTCGGATCCGCCGAGCTGCTCAAGCCGCGCAACCTCGTCCAAGGGCAGCGTCGTATAGAGTTTCAGGAAACGGCCGACATCGGCATCCTCGGTGTTGCGCCAGTACTGCCAGAACTCATACGGGCTCAGCATGTCCGCATCGAGCCAGACCGCGCCCGACGCCGACTTGCCCATCTTGGCGCCCGATGAGGTGGTGAGCAGCGGCGTCGTCAGCGCATAAAGCTGCGCGTCCTCCATGCGGCGGCCGAGATCGATACCGTTGATGATGTTGCCCCACTGGTCGGAGCCGCCCATCTGCAGGCGGCAGCCGAGACGCTTGTAGAGCTCGACGAAATCATAGGCCTGCAGGATCATGTAGTTGAATTCGAGAAACGACAGCGACTGTTCGCGATCGAGCCGCAGCTTGACGGAATCGAAGGCCAACATGCGGTTGACGGAAAAGTGACGGCCGACGTCGCGCAGGAAATTGACGTAGTTGATCTCCATCAGCCAGTCGGCATTGTTGACCATGATCGCGTCATTCGGCCCGCTGCCGAATTTGAGGTACGGCATGAAGTTGCGGCGGATGCCGGCGAGGTTGTCGTCGATGTCCTGCGGCGTCAGCAGCTTGCGCGCCTCGTCCTTGAAGGACGGATCGCCGATCATCGAGGTACCGCCACCCATCAGAGCGATCGGCCGGTGACCGGTCTGCTGCAGCCAGTGCAGCATCATGATCTGGATCAGCGAACCGGCATGCAGGCTCCTGGCGGTCGCGTCGAAGCCGATATAGGCCGTCACCGTCTCCGTGGCGAAGAGATTGTCGAGGCCGGCATCGTCCGAAGTCTGGTGGATGAAACCGCGCTCGCTCATCGTGCGCAGGAAATCGGATTTGAAGGCAGGCATTTTTTGTTTCCCGAAAGCGTCCGGCCAATCTGGCCCAGGCGTGGCGTGCATGAACGCGGGCGTTTAGCACCCAAGCGCGATCAGCAAAAGTGGAATCCGGTTTTGCGTCCGATCGCGCTTAACCGGGGAGTGGCGATCAGCAAAAGTGGAATCCGGTTTTGCGTCCGATCGCGCTTAACCCGGGGAGTGGCGATCAGCAAAAGTGGAATCCGGTTTTGGCACGATCGCGCGTTGGGAGCGGCAGCCGCTGCTGCCCACCGGCCATTTGCCGCAATCCACCGTCCGGCTCCCATGCTTGCTTCATCGTTTCGGCTGGCGTAATGAGGCGCCGCGCCAAAGGTTCTTGTAGTCCACGACCTCAAGCGGCACCGCACGGCATCCACAAAATGCCATATCCGACGACAGAGCCCCGACGCGACATGCCGGACGCATTGATATCCATCGTCATTCCTTGCAGGAACGAGGCGGCCAATCTGCCGCTGTTGATCGACGAGGTCGAGGCTGCCATGGCCGGGCGCGACTTCGAGCTGATCATCGTCAACGATGGCTCGACCGACGACACTGCTTCGGTGCTGGCCGCGCAGGCAGCACTTCGCCCGTTTCCGGTGCGGGAATTGCGGCACCGGAAATCCGCCGGCCAGAGCCTTTCGGTGCGTTCCGGCGCCTGGGCGGCGCGCGGCGGCATCGTCGCCACGATCGACGGGGATGGCCAGAACGACCCTCAATACATACCCATGCTGGTCGATGCCTTGCGGCAGGCCGGCCCCGATTTCGGCGCGGCGCAGGGCCAACGCCTCAAGCGCCGCGACAGCAAGGTCAAGCAACTGGCGTCGCGTTTTGCCAACTGGCTTCGGGGCGCGATCCTGAATGACGACACGCGCGATACCGGTTGCGGCCTCAAGGCCATCCACACCGATATCCTGCGCAAATTGCCGTTCTTCGACGGCACCCACCGCTTTGTCCCGGCTCTGGTCATCCAGGAGGGCTATCGCGTCGTGCATTGCGACGTGGTCGATCGCTCGCGCCGGCATGGCAAGTCGAATTACGGCATTTTCGATCGCGGCCTGCAGGGGGTTCTAGATCTCGCCGGTGTCTGGTGGCTGCGCCGCCGGCGCCGCAGAATGCCCAAAGTAGAGGAAATCAGCCGTGGTTAACGTGCTTCAGGAACTGGTGACATGGCTTCACCAGGTTTTCGTCAAGCAGTTCGATGCGTGGATCCTGCTCGGCTTCATCGCCCAGTTCTTCTTCACCATGCGCTTCGTCGTGCAGTGGCTCGCCTCCGAAAAGGCCAAGCGCAGCGTCGTGCCGGTCGCCTTCTGGTTCTTTTCCCTGTTCGGCGGCGGCCTGCTGCTGATCTATGCGATCGTGCGCCAGGATCCTGTGTTCATCGCCGGCCAGGCCATGGGCATGTTCATCTATATCAGAAATCTCTGGCTGATCGCCAATGAGCGCAAGGCGGCGGCGATGACCAAGGTCGATTGAGCAGCGGTCGATTGATAGGTCTGGCGCATCAAGAGAACGGTTGGAGAGGCTGAGAACATGGCGGTGAACAGGAATTACATCCTTCTCTTCCTGTTCAGCCTGGTAATGACGGTTTCGGGGTTGGCCTCGATGCCGCCGATCGACCGCGACGAGTCGCGCTTCGTCCAGGCCACCAAGCAGATGGCCGAGACCGGCAACTATGTCGACATCCGCTTTCAGGACGCCTCGCGCTACCAGAAGCCGATCGGCATCTACTGGCTGCAATCGGCGGCCGTGGCGCTGAGCGGCGAGGGCTCTGCTGCGCCGATCTGGGTCTACCGCACGGTCTCGGCGCTTGGCATTGCCATTGCGGTGCTGGCAATCGCCTGGACCGGCACCAATCTGTTCGGGGCCAATGCCGGCATCGCCGCCGGCCTTGTCATGGCGGCGATCTTCGCCACCGCTTTCGAAGGCCGCGACGCCAAGACCGACGCCATGCTGCTGGCCTGTTGCGTGGCGGCGCAAGGCGCGCTGGCGCAGATCTATCTGGCGTCGCGCCGCAACGAACCTGTTGCTGGCCATCTCTGGTGGATTTTCTGGATAGCGCAAGGTGCGGCGATCCTCATCAAGGGGCCGATCGCGCCGCTGCTGTCGGCGCTCACCATCGTCGTGCTGTTCGCCTTCGAGCGTGACGGGCGCTGGCTGTCGAAGCTCAAGACGGGACGCGGCCTGGCGCTCGTCGTGCTGATCGTGCTGCCCTGGCTCGCGCTGATCACCTGGAAGAGCGGCGGCGCCTTTCTGCAGCAGGCCGTCGGCAAGGACATGATCGGCAAGGTCGCGTCGGGCGAGGAATCGCACGGCCTGCCGCCCGGCTTCTACATGCTGACCTATTCGCTGTTCATGTGGCCGTTCGGCTTGATCGCGGTCGGCGCCGGGCTCCAGGCCCTCAACCGGCTGCGCGACGATCCCAGGCTGCGCTTCTGCCTCGCCTGGTACATCCCGTTCTGGCTGGTGTTCGAGCTGATCCCGACCAAGCTGCCGCACTATGTCCTGCCGGCCTATCCCGGCATGGCGCTGCTGATCGGCTGGCTGCTGACGTTGCAGCCGCAGGATGCGAACGCACCGCTCAAGCGCTGGCAGGATTGGTTGTGGTGGTCGACCGCGTTCGGTCTGGCCGTGGTCAGCCTCGGTCTGGCGGCGGTCTGCATCGGCGCGCCGATCTACCTCACCGGCAGCTTCTCCTGGTGGAGCATTCCGGCTGCCGCGGCAGCACTGGGCGCAGGCTACTTCGCCTTTTCGCGGCAGTTGCAAGTGCCGCTCCGCCGCATCGGCGCCATCGCGGTCTCTGCCGGCATCACTTATGCCTTGTTGTTCGGCGTCATCGCGCCGTCGCTGAAGCCGATTTGGCTGAGCCCGGCGATCGAGGCGGCGGTTCGCGCCAACCGGCCTTGCGACACCACGGTGCTCGCCTCTGCGGAGTTTCACGAACCGAGCCTGGTGTTCCTGGTCGGCACGAAAACGGTGCTGACCAATGTCGAAGGCGTCGCCAGGCATCTGTTTACCGATCCGGCCTGCGCGCTGGGGCTGGCATCGGTCGCTGACGAGCAGAAACTGAATGGCATGCTGGCGGCATACGGCAAATCGGTGAACCGCGTTGCCCGGATCGACGGGCTCAACTATTCGTCGGGAGACAAATTGTCGCTCGGCCTCTATCGTGTGGCCCAATGACGGCTCGTCGATGACAGGGTCGAGTTTCCAATGCTCGTGAAATCGCGCCCTTCCGTTTCCGGTATGCTCCTTGGAGTGGGGCGCCGGTCCCTCGACAATTTTCGCGATACGCTGCAGATCGCAAGAAGGCGCTTCGCCGCTCGTCCCGCCAGATACCCGAACATCGTATGGCCGGTTTGGGGCTTGGTCTGGGTCTTGCTGACGGCGGCGGCGTTCGTTCGCCTCGACATCCCGGCAGGAATGCTTCACGGCCAATGGTCGCCAGGGTTCGTCCGGTTGGCCGACTTCTTCACGCAGTTCGGCCTGGGTGGTTGGTATCTCATCCCATCAGCGCTTTTGCTCGTCGCCGCCAACCTGACGGACTGGCGAAGCCTTTCAAGGCGATCGCTGATGCTGGTCTACAACTGGACCTGCCTGGCTTTTCTGATGCTGAGCGCCGCCGGCCTGTCCGGGCTGGCCGTCAATGTGCTGAAATATGCGATCGGTCGGGCTCGCCCGATGTATTTCGACGATTTTGGCGTGCTGGCTTTGCATCCCTTTGCTTTTGATGCGCGCTTCGCCGGCTTCCCGTCCGGCCACGCCACCACCATGGGCGCCGTGTTCGGGGTCGCTCTGCTGTTGTTTCCGCGGCGCTGGACCATCGCCTTGGCGATCACGGCCTGCATTGCATCGACGCGGGTCTTCGTCGGCGCGCACTATCCCAGCGACACCGTCGCCGGCTTCGGTCTCGGCTGCGCCTTCGCTCTGGCGTGCGGGCTGGTCTTTGCCCGGCTCGGCTTTATCTTTCGTCAAATGCCGTCGGGCTTGCCGGTCCGCAAGGAAACGTTTCGGCTGACCTAATTGCCGTCCAGGCCGCCATAGGATCTGACCAGGCGGGCCATGTCGGGCGAGCTGTGGTCTTCGTTTTCGAGCCCTTGCGCAACGCCGGCGCGATCGGCGACCGGCCGGTTCTGGCTGACTTTCCACTTGCCGTGGATTTCGCTGATCTCGATTTCCAGTCCGATGATGCCCTTGATCTGCGACTGGATGAAGGGTGCCGGCGCATCGGTCACCGCCCAGGGCGCCGCGCGGGCGCCTTCCTGGGACGCGGTCAGATCGGCGATCTGCTGCGCCAGCCAGCCCTGGTCATCGATCACCTTGACGGTGCCGCGGACCTGCACGATGGCGTAATTCCAGGTCGGCACCACCTTGCCGGTCTCGCCCTTGGTCTCGTACCAGGACGGCGTCACATAGGCATCGGTGCCCTGGAAGACGATCAGCACCGGCGATGCCGGATTGTCGGCCAACAGCTGCCATTGCGGATTGGCCTTCGCCAGATGGGCGCGCAGCCTGCCGTTCGGCGGCAGGTCTTGATCAAGCCCAGAGGGGGCATCGAGCAGGAACGGGATGGCGTTGGCGACCGGCCCCTCGGCTCCGTTGCAAATCAACAGGCCGAGCGGATGCGCCCGGATCAGCCCGTGCAGGATTTCCGGCCGCGTTTCCCTGAAATGAGGAGGCTCGTACATCGCTGCCCGCTTCCTTTGCCTATCTCAACCGCTTCGGCCGCGGATCCGACAATTCGCCGGCCAGCCGGCGATCGAGATAGTCGGCACATTCCTCGAGCAGCAGGTCGGCATCGTTGGAGAAGAAGTGGTTGGCACCGGGCAAGGTCTTCTGCGTGATGGTGATGCCCTTTTGCGTGTGCAGCTTGTCGACCAGGCCTTGCACGTCCTTCGGCGGCGCCACCTTGTCGGCATCGCCATGGATGATCAGGCCAGAGGACGGGCAGGGCGCCAGGAACGAGAAATCATAGGTGTTGGGCTGCGGCGCGATCGAGATGAAGCCTTCGATCTCCGGCCGGCGCATCAGGAGCTGCATGCCGATCCAGGAGCCGAAGGAGTAACCGGCGACCCAGCAGCTCTTGGAATCCGGATGCAGGGATTGCACCCAGTCCAACGCGGCAGCGGCGTCCGACAACTCTCCGGTGCCGTGGTCGAACTCGCCCTGGCTGCGGCCGATGCCGCGGAAATTGAAGCGGAGTGTGGTGAAATCCCGCTTCTGGAACATGTAGAAGAGGTCGTAGACGATCTTGTTGTTCATCGTGCCGCCGAATTGCGGATGCGGGTGCAGGACGATGGCAATCGGCGCGCTCTTTTCCTTGGAAGGCTGGTAGCGTCCCTCCAGACGGCCGGCAGGACCGGTGAAAATGACCTCAGGCATGAAATACTCCACTTGGGTAATGCGAATGCGCGGCGCCCGGAACGTGTCTTTCCTCTGGCCTTGACGCAGGGCGAGCGTCTTCTTAGAAGCTAGTTTAGAATTGTTCAAAACTGAGTGGCCAAACGTCGAGCCCGGCCACCCGCGCCGCAAGCCGCGTAAATAGGACGGCTCGCCTTGGAATTTCAAGGAAATAACGCGATACGACAGCGGAATGGCTTCTGACGGGACCAAACGGACGAAAATGGCCGGAACACGCGCCTATCTCGACTACAATGCCAGTGCTCCGCTGCTTGCCGCGGCGCGCGAGGCTATGGTCGCGGCACTTGACGTTGCCGCCAACCCGTCGTCGGTCCACGCTGAGGGGCGCGCCGCACGGCGCCTGATCGAGAACGCGAGGCGTGACGTGGCGGCGCTGGTCAACGCCAAGGCCGAGCACGTTGTGTTCACCTCCGGCGCGACGGAAGCCGCCTCGACGCTGCTGACATCAAACTGGCAGATGGGGCGCGGCAGCGTGCGCATGAGCCGGCTTTACGTGTCGGCGGCCGATCATCCCTGCCTGTTGAATGGCGGACGCTTCCCGGCGGCGCAGGTCGCCCGGATCGGCGTCGACGGCAACGGCATTGCCGATCTCGACGCGTTGGCGGTCGCACTCGCCCATCACGACAAGGCCGAGGGCCTGCCATTGGTCGCCATCCATGCCGCCAACAACGAGACCGGCGTCATCCAGCCGATCGATCGCATTGCCGGGATCGTCAAGGCGGCGGGCGGCGTCCTCGTCGTTGACGCGGTTCAGGCCGCCGGGCGCATTTCGATAGACCTATCAGCGGGTTACGCCGATTACCTGATTCTGTCCTCGCACAAGATCGGTGGCCCCAAGGGCGTCGGCGCCGTCGTCGCGGCTTCGGACTTGATGATGCCGAAGCCCTTGATCAACGGCGGCGGCCAGGAAAAGGGCCATCGCGGCGGCACGGAAAACCTCGCCGCCATTGCCGGCTTTGGCGCCGCTGCACGCGAAGCCCTGACCGGATTGACGGCCATGGATGCGGTGCGGCATAGCCGCGACGAGATCGAGGCCATGGTGAAAATGCTGGTGCCGGACGCGGAAATCTTTGGAACCGGTGCGCCAAGGCTTGCCAACACGACATTCTTCGCTATTGCGGGCGTCAAAGCCGAAACCGCGCAGATCGCCTTCGATCTGGCCGGTGTGGCGCTGTCGGCCGGTTCCGCCTGTTCGTCGGGCAAGGTCGGGCCGAGCCATGTGCTGAAAGCCATGGGGTACGGTGACAGTCTTGGCGCCCTGCGCGTCTCGATCGGCTCCGCGACGGGCGCAGAGGACATCGAACTGTTCCGCACCGCGCTGGCGGCAATCGCCGCACGCCGGGCGAACAGGGAAAAGGCCGCTTGAACAGCGGCCGGACACAGACAGGCCTTTGGCCTGGTAGAGCCGTGCGTTTCATATTGGCCGGGTGAATTTCCGGTCGGAACGCACTATATGAAACTTACGCTGCCGCGAATGCCCTTCGGCGTTCATTTGGCGGTGCCATAGTTTGAAAACTGTCGGGCCTTGACCCCGGCGTGGATGGAGAACGCATATGCCTGCTGTGCAGGACACGATCGATCGGGTCCGAAAGATCGACGTCGACCAATACAAATACGGATTCCAGACCGAAATCGCGATGGACAAGGCCCCCAAGGGCCTGAGCGAAGACATCATCCGTTTCATTTCGGCCAAGAAGGACGAACCGTCCTGGATGCTGGAATGGCGCCTGGAAGCGTATCGCCGCTGGCTGACGCTGGACGAGCCGACCTGGGCGCGCGTTCACTACCCGAAGATCGATTTCCAGGAGATCTACTTCTACGCGGCGCCGAAGAGCACGCCCGGCCCGACGTCGCTGAGCGACGTCGATCCCGAACTGCTGAAGGTCTACGAAAAGCTCGGCATTCCGCTCCGGGAGCAGGAAATCCTCGCCGGCGTGCAGAAGACCGACGCCTCGGAACTCGAGGAAGTCAGCGACAATGTCTACAAATCGGGCCGCGTCGCCGTCGACGCGGTGTTCGATTCCGTCTCCGTCGTCACCACCTTCAAGAAGGAACTGGCGCAGGCCGGCGTCATCTTCTGCTCGATCTCGGAAGCCATCCGCGAGCATCCGGAACTGGTGAAGAAATATCTCGGCTCGGTCGTGCCGACCTCCGACAACTATTACGCCACGCTGAACTCCGCCGTGTTCACCGACGGCTCGTTCGTCTTCGTGCCCAAGGGCGTGCGCTGCCCGATGGAGCTGTCGACCTATTTCCGCATGAACGAGAAGAACACCGGCCAGTTCGAGCGCACGCTGATCATCGCCGAGGAGGGGGCTTACGTCTCCTATCTCGAGGGCTGCACGGCGCCGCAGCGCGACGAGAACCAGCTTCACGCCGCGGTCGTCGAACTGGTGGCGCTCGACGATGCCGAGATCAAGTATTCGACGGTGCAGAACTGGTACCCCGGCGACGCCGAGGGCAAGGGCGGCATCTACAATTTCGTCACCAAGCGCGGCGACTGCCGTGGCGACCGTTCGAAGATTTCGTGGACGCAGGTCGAGACCGGCTCGGCGATCACCTGGAAGTACCCGAGCTGCATCCTGCGCGGTGACGATTCCAGCGGCGAGTTCTATTCGATCGCCGTGTCGAACGGCTACCAGCAGGTCGATAGCGGCACCAAGATGATCCATCTTGGCAAGAACACGTCGAGCCGCATCATCTCCAAGGGCATCGCCGCCGGCTTCTCGCAGAACACCTATCGCGGCCAGGTCTCGGCGCACCGCAAGGCGACCAATGCCCGCAACTTCACCAATTGCGATTCCCTGCTGATCGGTGACCAGTGCGGCGCGCACACCGTGCCCTACATGGAAGCCAAGAATTCGACGGCACAGTTCGAGCACGAGGCGACGACGTCGAAGATTTCCGAGGACCAGAAATTCTACGTCATGCAGCGCGGGATTCCCGAAGAGGAAGCGATCGCGTTGATCGTCAACGGCTTCGTCAAGGACGTCATCCAGCAGCTGCCGATGGAGTTCGCTGTCGAGGCACAGAAGTTGATCGGCATCTCGCTGGAAGGCAGCGTTGGGTAACTGAGAAAATGCTGAAGGCCTTGGGAAACCTGTTGGTAGGCTCACTGGCGATAGCGCTGTTTCTGGCTATCGCAGGCGCAGTGGTGGCGCTTGTCGGCTCTATCTGGGACTTTCCAAACCTGAAGCATGTCGGAGCCTCTGTCGCTGCCACGGGAGGTTTTTGCTTTTTTGCTGCCCTTGTTCTGTTCCGTTACGTTGGCCGGATAAAACCGAGGACGCAGCGCAGAGCCGATAGCGGGAGCGTCGGGTGATCTCGATGACTGCCCGCAACACCAATTACACCGTCACTTACGACGACTATTTCAGAGAAAAGAACAATGCTTGAAATCAGAAACCTGCACGCCCGCATCGTCGATGACGGCACCGAGATCATCCGCGGCCTGAACCTTACGGTGAAAGCCGGCGAGGTCGCCGCGATCATGGGGCCGAACGGCTCGGGCAAATCGACGCTGTCCTACATCCTCGCTGGCCGCGAGGACTATGAGGTGACCGAGGGCGACATCCTCTACAACGGCCAGTCGATCCTCGAAATGGATCCGGCCGAGCGTGCCACGTCGGGCATTTTCCTCGCCTTCCAGTATCCGATGGAGATACCGGGCGTGGCGACCATGGAATTCCTGAAAGTGGCGATGAACGAGCAGCGCAAGGCGCGCGGCGAGGAGCCGCTGAAGATCCCGGAATTCCTGAGGCGGGTGAAGGAAGCCGCGGCCTCGCTCAGCATGGACATTGCGATGCTGAAGCGGCCGCTCAATGTCGGCTTCTCCGGCGGCGAGAAGAAGCGCGCCGAGATCCTGCAGATGAAGCTGCTGGAGCCGAAACTCTGCGTGCTTGACGAGACCGATTCCGGCCTCGACATCGATGCGCTGAAGATCGTATCCGACGGCGTCAACGCGCTGCGTGCGCCGGACCGCGCGTTCCTGGTCATCACCCACTACCAGCGCCTGCTCGAACACATCGTGCCCGACACCGTGCACGTGCTCTACAAGGGTCAGGTCATCAAGTCGGGCGACAAGTCGCTGGCGCTCGATCTGGAAGCCAATGGCTATGCCGGCGTGATCGGCGAAGCCGCGTGAGATGCCCGAGGTAATACCGATGAATATGCACACACAACCGCAGCGGACACCGGCCGAAACAGCGTTGATCGACGCGTTCGGCGACCGGCTGTCGCTGCTGCCGGGCGACGGCGCGGTGATGCTGAAGCGCGACGACGCCATCGAAGCGATCAAGCACGGCCTGCCGACGCGGCGCATCGAATCCTGGCACTACACCGACCTGCGCCGGCTGTTGAACGCGGTGCCGGACTTCGATCCGGCCGCCGCGGTCAAAGCCGTTGCGCCGATCGTGGAAGGCTCCGCCGTGCTGGCGGTCCTCAACGGCGTGTCGAGCGCGAAAGTGCCTGATATCGAAGGCGTCACGGTGCAGCGCCTGTCGGAAAAACTGACCGACGGCAGCATCGCGCCGGGGCTCGATCCCTATGGCAGCGACGATGCCATCGGCGCGCTGAACACGGCTTTCGTGGCCGACGGTTACTTTGTCGATATCGCCGATGGCACCGAGCTGGAAAAGCCGATCGAACTGCAGAACCTGCAGGCCGGTGGCCAGACGCATGTGCGCCTGCCGGTGCGTGTCGGCGCCGGCGCCAGGGCTGTCATCGTCGAACGTCAGGCCGGCGACGGGGCTGCTCTGGTCAGCTCGGTCAGCCAGCTCGTGCTCGGCGAAGGCGCCGAGGTGACGTGGCTGATCGTCCAGGAGCAGCCGGAAACGGCGACGCATCTGGCGCAGTTCAAGGCCCATCTCGGCAAGAATGCGAAACTGACGCTGTTTGTCATGAACGCCGGCGGCAAGCTTGTGCGCCAGGAGATCATGGTCCGGACGACTGGCGACGGCGCCGACTTCAAACTGCGCGGCATCAACCTCCTGGCTGGCGACACCCACACCGACGTGACCATGGTGCTCGACCACGCCGTGCCACACACGACCTCGACGGAAGTCATCCGCAACGTGGTGACGGGCAAGGCGCGCGGCGTTTTCCAGGGCCGCATCAACGTCCATCAATATGCGCAGAAGACCAATGCCAAGATGGCCTGCAACACGCTGCTGTTGTCGGATGATGGCGAATTCTCGACCAAGCCCGAGCTTGAAATCTTCGCCGACGACGTCGTCTGCGGCCATGGTGCGACGGTCACCGAGATCGACCACGACCACCTGTTCTACCTGATGGCGCGCGGCGTCGACGAGAAGACCGCGCGCGGCCTTCTGGTCAAAGCCTTCGTCGCCGAGGTGATCGAGGAACTGGACGACGAGACGATCGTCGAGGCGCTGGAAGCGAAGCTCGACGACTGGTTTGTGACACACGGGTAAGCTCCCTCCCTTCTCCCCTTGTGGGAGAAGGTGGATTGGCGCGAAGCGCCAAGACGGATGAGGGGTGCTGGAAGGAACGCGGCCTAGGGCGGCAAGGACTTCGAAATGGACCAGAAAGTCGAAAACATCCCCTACGACGTCGAGGCGATCCGCCGCGACTTCCCGATCCTGTCGCGCGAGGTCTACGGCAAACCGCTGGTCTATCTCGACAATGGCGCCTCGGCACAGAAGCCGCAGGCGGTGCTCGATGCCATTCAGCACGCCTACAGCCAGGAATATGCCAACGTTCATCGCGGCCTGCATTTCCTCTCCAATGCGGCGACCGACGCCTATGAGAAGGCGCGCGAGACGGTGCGCCGCTTCTTGAACGCGCCGAGCACCGACAACATCGTCTTCACCTCGAACACGACCTCGGCCATCAACACGGTCGCCTATGGCTATGGCATGCCCAACATCGGCGAGGGCGACGAGATCGTGCTGTCGATCATGGAGCACCACTCCAACATCGTGCCGTGGCATTTCATCCGCGAGCGGCAGGGCGCGAAACTGGTCTGGGTGCCGGTCGACGATCTCGGCGTCTTCCACGTCGAGGAATTCGAAAAGCGGCTGACCGACCGCACCAAACTGGTTGCCATCACCCAGATGTCAAATGCGCTGGGCACGGTGACGCCGATCAAGGAGATCGTCCGCATTGCGCATGCGCGTGGAATTCCCGTCCTCGTAGACGGCAGCCAGAGCGCCGTGCATATGCCGATCGACGTGCAGGACCTCGACTGCGACTTCTTCGTCTTCACCGGCCACAAGGTCTACGGTCCTTCGGGCATCGGTGTGCTCTACGGCAAGAAAGACATTCTCTCAGGCATGCGGCCGTTCATGGGCGGCGGCGAGATGATCGAGGAGGTGACGGAAGACATCGTCACCTACAACGAGCCGCCGCACCGCTTCGAGGCTGGTACGCCGCCGATCGTGCAAGCGATCGGGCTGGGCGCGGCACTGGACTACATGGAAAAGATCGGCCGCGAGCAGATCGCAGCGCATGAGGCCGATCTCAAAACCTATGCGCATGAGCGGCTGCGCGCCATCAATTCGCTGCGCATCTTCGGCGACGCGCCGGGCAAGGGCGCCATCATTTCCTTCGAACTGCAAGGCATTCACGCCCATGACGTGTCGATGGTGATAGACAGGCAAGGTGTTGCCGTTCGCGCCGGCACCCATTGCGCCCAGCCGCTGTTGAAACGCTTTGGCGTAACCTCCACATGCAGGGCATCGTTCGGCATGTATAATACCAGGGCCGAAGTCGACGCTTTGGCCGAAGCGCTTGAGAAAGCGCGCAAGTTTTTTGGGTGACGACCATGGATGACGCTAGCCACACCACCGAGACCGCGCCGGAACCGGCCATCAATCCGCTGGTTTCCGCTTCGGCCATTCCCGCCGACGAACTGGCGCGGCTGACCGACGACATCGTTTCGGCGCTGAAGACGGTCTATGACCCGGAAATCCCGGCCGACATCTACGAACTCGGCCTCATCTACAAGATCGACATCGAGGACAACCGCGGGGTCAAGATCGACATGACGCTGACCGCCCCCGGCTGCCCTGTCGCCGGCGAAATGCCCGGCTGGGTGGAAAACGCCGTCGGCGCCGTCGAAGGTGTTTCGGGCGTCGAGGTCAACATGACCTTCGACCCGCCCTGGTCGCCCGACCGCATGTCGGAAGAGGCGCAGGTCGCGGTGGGCTGGTACTGAAGCATAGATGTTCGACAAATCTCCGCAGAGGGCCTTGAGCGAAGGTGATATTCCACCTTCGGCGCAAGTAGTCGTGGTCTGGGGCGCTCCGGTTCTCGACGTTCTCGATGAACCGTCCGAATACCACAAAGTTATCGGTGCAATACCTGTCGCGATCAGGAACGTCATTTGCGTCGAGTTACTAAGTTGGCAGGTCCTCAATGGCGGCTTCAGGCAATATTTTTGGAATTCCTATGGGATAACGGCCCAGGGAGCCATTGAAGGTTTCCGCGCGATGGGTCTGGAAAAGCATGCAGAACTGACACGGCAGGCCTGCGCCTTGCTGGGCGAACGTTTTCCTGAAGAGCGTTTGGCAAGAATGGAGATCGTGGGCGAGGTTGGGGGAATTGGCATAAATTTCAACGCCTTGGATGACGCGTTCTATGCTTTGGAAGAAAATAACAGCGAATCGGCCGAAGCTGCGCTCGCTGCATATGCGACTGCAGCGCTGGACGCACGCTGGCAATAAAGACCTTGCAGTACGACACTGATATAACCATTTTGAGTTATGAAATGATCCGCAGGCCTTGAACCTGCGTGAATGCGGAGAAAATAGAATGGGACGCTTTGCCGTCATCACGATGACCGAAAAGGCCGCTGACCGGGTGCGCGAGATCGTCGCCACGCGCGACGGTGCGCATGGCATCCGCCTCGGCATCAAGAAGGGCGGCTGCGCCGGCATGGAATACACGGTCGACCTAGTGACTGAGCCCAACACCAAGGACGACCACATCGAGCGCGACGGCGCCCATGTCTATGTGGCGCCTGAGGCCGCGTTGTTCCTGTTCGGCACCGAGATGGATTTCGAGCAGACGACGCTGCGCACCGGTTTCACCTTCCACAACCCGAACCAGAGTTCGGCCTGCGGCTGCGGCGAATCCGTGGAATTGAAGCCGGCCGATCTCAAGGCGCTCGCGGAAGCACGCGCAACGGCCTGAGTTTCCTTCGCCCCGTTTACGGGGCGAAGAACCTCAATCCACCCACATGCCCGTTCGCTTGTGCCAGTCGGCGATCGATTCCTCCGGATAGGCATCGAACGTCTTGTCGCCCTTGCCGATCACTGGCTCGACCCAGTTGGCCTTGTATTTCAGCATCAGATGCACCCGGCTGGGCGGCTCGGGCAGGTCGTTGTCGATCGCCGAGGCGAAGGGGTGTACCAACTCTGGCCAGGTCG
Source organism: Mesorhizobium newzealandense (assembly GCF_042682145.1). Lineage (NCBI taxonomy): Bacteria > Pseudomonadati > Pseudomonadota > Alphaproteobacteria > Hyphomicrobiales > Phyllobacteriaceae > Mesorhizobium > Mesorhizobium newzealandense. The sequence continues at coordinate 349,069 of NZ_JBHUGZ010000007.1, forward strand.
GATCGTAGAGCCACAGTGCCGATCCACAGTTGCGGCAAAAGTTGCGCTCGCCCGTTGATATCTCGCAATTCGGATGCTCGTCGTCCTCGATCTCGGCCCGGTAAACGCCGAGGCTCCTTTTGCCCTTGATTTTCAGGGTGTCGTTGATGGCGCCGAGATTGATGGCGAAGCCGCCGCCGCCTTGCTGCTTGCGGCAGATCGAGCAGTAGCACAGCATGAATGGTGCCGGCGTGTGGCTCCCCACCTCGAAGCGGACGGCATTGCAGCGGCAGGACCCTTTCAGCAGAAGCGGCATGACAAAAAACTCCGACGGATGGCTCTCAACCTGTCAGCATGATTTTGGTTGCGGCATGACAATGCCAAATGCCGGTGACATGATTGCGGCATGGACAATGAACGCATCGCCGAACTCTTCGAGGGCCTAGGCACGGTCAGCATCCGCAAACTGTTCGGCGGCAAGGGCATCTATTTCGACGGTGTCATCGTCGCCATCGTGCTGCGTGGCGAATTGATGCTGAAGGCCGATGCGGAAAGCGCGCCCGATTTCGAAGCTGCCGGCTGCCGGCAGTGGACCTATACCGGCTCTCGCCACGGCAAGCTGGTCTCCATGCCGTACTGGACCATTCCCGACAGCGCCTTCGATGATCCCGACGAGATGACGGCCTGGGCACGCCGCGCCTATGAGGCAGGGCGGCGCACCGGCAAGTAGCTGCGTCGGAACTACAAAGCCTTCGCGATCTTCGCCGCCAGCCGCGCATTGTTCTCAACCAGCGCGATGTTGGTCTTCAGGCTCCGGCCGCCGGTCAGTTCGAGGATTTTCGACAGCAGGAACGGCGTCACCGCCTTGCCGGTCACGTTGAGCGCTTCGGCAGCCTTCTGTGCGGCTTCGATGTAACCGGCCATCTCTTCGGCCGGGATTTCGTGGTTCTCGGGCACCGGATTGGCGATCAGCATGCCGCCGGCGAGCCCCAGCGCCTGCCGCGTCTGGTAGAAATGCGCGATCTCTTCCGGCTTGTGCAAGGTCAGCGGTGCGCGGAACGCCGAATGCCGCGACCAGAAGGCCGGCATCGTTTCGCAGCCATGGCCGACCACCGGCACGCCGCGCGTTTCCAGCACCTCCAGCGTCTTTTCGATGTCGAGGATGGCCTTGGCGCCGGCCGACACGACGATCACCGGCGTGCGCGCCAGTTCGTCGAGGTCGGCGGAAATGTCGAAACTCTTTTCCGCGCCCTTGTGCACGCCGCCAATGCCGCCGGTCGCGAACACCTTGATGCCGACCATGTGCGCCGCGATCATCGTTGCGGCGACCGTGGTGCCACCGGTGCGTCCTTGCGCCACCGCAAAGCCGAGGTCGGCGCGCGACAGCTTCATGGCGTCGCCGGTCATGGCAAGGGACTCACGCTCGCCGTCCGACAGGCCGATCTTGATGCGACCGCCAACCACGGCGATCGTCGCGGCCACCGCGCCGCCATCACTGATGATCTTTTCGACATCGGCTGCCATGGCGCCGTTGTCGGGGTAGGGCATGCCATGGGTGATGATGGTGCTCTCCAGCGCCACCACCGGCCGCCCGGCCGCCAGGGCTTGCGCCACTGGCGCATGGATGTCGATGAAGGGGCGGGCGGTTTCTGGCGTCATCTTGATCTCCAACCCGGAGTGCGGCGCATCCATCTGGACGCGCAGCTGCATGCCGGTGCTATGAACTGGCCGGTCTCATGCCACTTCCTGCGCATCCGGCACAAGAGCCAGCGCCTCGGTGAAATCAGCTGCGGTGAAATCGGGAACGGCGTCGGCGCTCTCGATGGCCAGCGTCGCCGCGGCAATGCCTTCGCGCAGCGCTGCGCGCAGGGGCATGCCGCGCAGCAAGGCGGCGACCGTCGCCCCCGCCAGCGCATCGCCGGCGCCGGTGACATCCACGACCTTTCTTGGCGTCGGCGGCAGGATCGAGAAGGTGCTGGCTTCATCGAAGCCCAGCATGGCAGCGCCGCCCGCTGTCACCACGCCGCTTTTGAGCCCTGCGCGTTTCAGCCCGTCGACAATGTCCTGCCCTGAGGCCGCACCGTCCAGCCCGGCAAGGGCTAGCGCCTCGCGCCGGTTCATGAAGACGACGTCCAGATTGGCGAGCACCGGCCTCAGGCGCACGATCTTGGCCGGCGAAATGGCAATGGCGAAGACGGGCTTGCCGGCGGCGAGTGCCACCAGCCGCTCCAGTGCTGCCGTCGGCAGGTTGGCGTCGCAGAAGACGGCATCGGCGGCGGCGACAACCTCGCGCACCTTGGAGCGCCTGACCTGCTTGGGAAACGCCAGCTCATAGAGCGCCATGTCGGCGAAGCCGACGATCAATTCGCCCTCGCTGTCGATCAGGGCCGTATAGCTCGGCGTCGTGCGATCGAGGAATACGGCGGACAGGTCGGCAATACCGGCCTCGGCGATGGCTCGTGAAACGGTATCCGCGGCCGCATCGCCGCCGCGCACCGACAGCAGCGACGCGGAGACGCCGCGACGAACCGCACTGCGCAAAGCATTGAAGACACCGCCGCCGACATCCTCGCGCATTGTGCCGGGATTGGACGCGGCGGGCACGTAGGGGCCGGACACCTGGCCACGCCGGTCGATATGGGCGCCACCTACGGCCAGAATCTTCGCGGATTTCAGCATGCCGGCGATATGACCTTTGTTATTCCAGCCGCACAAGCGCTAGGCTGCGTGACGAAGCTTCGCATCCAAGACAGCGATTCGGCAGATCGAAACAATCGAGCTGCCTGGCCCAATGCGAGGTGCATTCCTGATCGAAGGGATGTATCCCCTTTAGACATGTAAGAGGTCGAAGCTTTTGCGAGGAATGCCTCCAACTGATTCGTGGCCGCCACCGGTCGGCCCCCTAGACACAAATAGAAACGTGCACGACCGTTAGGTAGAGTCGCCCCTTTGAAAGAACTGTGCTTTGATGGCTCAGTCTTGGCAGGGGGGACTAATGGACAGGACTGTTGTTGCTCGATTTTACCAAGTTGAACCTCTAGAGGCTCGCGACAGAACGTTTTTCGATTGCCTGCAATCGATATGGGCAGGCGCCGACAGGGATCAATGGACAGAGGTAGCGGCTGAGATAAGAATTAAACTCTTGCGCTACCAAGATGCTGCCGACAACGCCGATTTCGTTGAGGGCGAATTTGTCCGGCAGCAGCGCGACAATATCCCGCCAATAGCTCCCGATGTAGGCCCGCTTGAAGATCAGGATAGGCCACTAGGCCACCGGTGCGCGTTTCGCTATCATCCACGATTGAACGTATTGCTTTTGGAAAGTCGCAGGGAAGCTGTAACTCCGGGGCGAATTAACCTTCTGGTAAGTCACAAGATCAGGCGTCACAAGGGGTTCCATATCTCTCCGTGCCTGTCAGAGACGGCGCTAGATCGATTGCGTGGTGGCACTCCGCGTGCAATCGAGTTTAGAGTGGCTCGTCCAGCCGATCTGGCTGTGGTGGAGGGCGACCCATTGGACATTGAGGGCAATCTTGGCAGGCTCTCGAATACGTTTGGTGGCCCTAACGTCGAGGTGCGCGTTTCGTGGCCTCGCGGTAATCAAGATGGAGTCTTGTCTCGCGATGGCATCAGAAGGTTATTGGGATGGTCGGCGAACAACAGAAGCCACGTTGAGAAGCTAAAGATAAAAATCTTGGAAGAACAAGACCCAATTGACGTGCTGTCTGAGCAAATTAAGGCAAGCAGAGAATTGGACCTACCCCCCCGTCGCGGACGCTAACTTTGAAGTTCGTCGGTCATTTTTACGACAAACTTTTGATGCACACTTTAGAACCATCGAGCGGCTTTATGGAAATGGTTGATTTTGCTGGTATTTCTATTTCGAGGTGGAGCGCCACCTTCTTGTCGCATAGGCCATTGGCCCAAGCGGCTGTCTTTTCCGTTGCCGGAACCATTCTGGCAACGTGGGCTTCGCGCGATAGCGATATCAATTCGCTGGCGATTTATTCCGGCATATTTGACCTTCTGACCGTGTTTACGGGCTTTATCGCCACGTTTTTCGTGTTCGTTGGCGCTCGGCAGAACGAATTCTTGGCGAAAATTCAAAACACAATGACGTTCAAGGCCATGCTTAGGCTCTTGCGCTTTACTCTCGTATGGTCGGCTGCGATGATATTCGCATCGTACGTTCTGGTTATCATGGCGCCAAAGGACGTGGCCGCGTGGTCCATAATGCAGGGCATCATATGGCTCTGGTTCTATAACCTGGGTCTTATCGTTGTGAATTTTGTAAGGTGCATCCGGCAATTCAACACGATCATCTCAGCGGGGAAATAGTCTGTGGATCCCACAAAACGTTTCGACCAGCTTCTAACGGCGATGGCGACCAAGCCACCGCTTACCGTTCCGGGCGCGGGAACGATTGCAGCAAGAGGTCAAACATCAAGTGGGGATGCTTCCGCAGGTTCTGCCGAAACTCAAACTCCCAAAGGTAGGTCTGCAGCCACTTCTCAGAAACTGAAACGTAAGTCCCGCGCATCGAACGCTTAACGTGCGACCAGAAAGCTTCGATGTTGTTGGTGTGGACCTGACCATTCACGTACTCGCCAGCACTGTGGTTCACGGTGCCATGCAGGTAGCCAAGTTCTGACAGTTCCTTGAACACGCCAGCCTCATCCGTCGCGACGCGCGAACCGGGCTTAATCCAATCGAATATGGCAGGCATGACGTGCTTACGGCCACGGCCCGGCACAATGCGCGTAATGACCTCGCCGCCACGTTCGATGGCACCGAACACAACCGTCTTGTCGTCCTCGCCCTGCTTGTCCTTGCCGCCGTAAAACATCTTATCGGCTTCCACGATGCCGCCGTCCACGCCACCAAGCGGCGCATCACCATCGACATAGCCCATGTACTGGCGGATGAGATTGCACATGCGCCAAGCGGTCTTGTAGGTCACGCCGATGGTGCGCTGGACTTCCTTCGCAGACACGCCGTTGCGGGATGAGCAGAACAGGAACATGACGGTGTACCAGTCACGCAAGGACGTGCGCGTCGCTTCGAATGGAGTGCCAGCGGTCGGGTAGACCTGATAGCCGCAGAAATCGCATTCGTAGCAGCGACGAGCCTTCACGCGATGGAAGTTCGCTTCCTTGCCGCACTTGGCGCAAGTGTGCCGCTTCCCGTAGCGGGTAATCATCAAATGATCGAGGCAAGTCTCGTCATCCGGGAACCGTTCAAGGAACTGGCGAATCGTTGGGAGTTTGGTGTTCGTGCTCATGTCTGATTATATAGCACGACCCTTTACATGTTTCAAGGGGATACATCCCTGATCGAATCCCTAGGACAAAAAAAGAACAAATCCGGATATTGATTGTTTTTCAGATAATTGAACCCCCTTGCCAAACGAGAACAAAAAAGGTACAAATAGGCAGGGATTACGGATTGTCCGGCCTTCATTGACGACCAAGGGGTGATGTATCATGGCTCAGAATTCTTTGCGGCTGGTAGAGGACAAAGCGGTGGACAAATCAAAGGCTCTGGATGCGGCGCTGTCGCAAATCGAGCGGGCTTTCGGCAAAGGCTCGATCATGCGGCTCGGCGCGAACGAGCAGGTCGTCGAGATCGAAACCGTGCCGACCGGCTCGCTTGGCCTCGACATCGCGCTTGGCGTCGGTGGCCTGCCGCGCGGCCGCATCGTCGAGATCTACGGGCCGGAAAGCTCGGGCAAGACGACGCTGGCGCTGCACACCGTGGCCGAAGCCCAGAAGAAGGGCGGCATCTGCGCCTTCGTCGATGCCGAGCATGCGCTCGATCCGGTCTATGCCCGCAAGCTTGGCGTCGATCTGGAGAACCTCCTGATCTCGCAGCCCGACACGGGTGAGCAGGCGCTGGAAATCTGCGACACGCTGGTGCGCTCCGGTGCCATCGACGTGCTGGTGGTCGATTCGGTCGCGGCGCTGACGCCACGCGCCGAAATCGAAGGCGAGATGGGCGATTCGCTGCCCGGCCTGCAGGCCCGCCTGATGAGCCAGGCGCTGCGCAAGCTGACCGCCTCGATCTCGCGCTCCAACACCATGGTCATCTTCATCAACCAGATTCGCATGAAGATCGGCGTCATGTTCGGTTCGCCCGAGACCACGACCGGCGGTAATGCGCTGAAATTCTACGCTTCGGTCCGCCTCGACATCCGCCGCATCGGCTCGGTCAAGGACCGCGACGAGGTCGTCGGCAACCAGACCCGCGTCAAGGTGGTCAAGAACAAGCTGGCGCCGCCCTTCAAGGTGGTCGAGTTCGACATCATGTATGGCGAGGGCGTGTCCAAGACCGGCGAACTGGTCGATCTCGGCGTCAAGGCCGGCGTGGTCGAGAAGTCGGGCGCCTGGTTCTCCTACAATTCGCAGCGTCTCGGCCAGGGCCGCGAGAACGCCAAACTGTTCCTGCGCGACAATCCCGACACGGCGCGCGAGATCGAACTGGCGCTCAGGCAGAATGCCGGGTTGATCGCCGAGAAATTCCTCGAGAATGGCGGCGCCGAGAGCGGCGACGACGGTTTCGAGGAGGAATCCGGCGCGATGTAGCAACTTCGTGCGCAAGATGCTGGCCGGAGTTCGGCCATAATCTTGTTCCATTACCTCAAGCTTATGTAATTGAGTTCTGTGTTTTCGTGTCCAAACCGCCGGCCTCGTGCCGGCGGTTTTTCGTTTTGGCGGCGAAGCAGCCCGGGTTCGAACGGCCGGCAAATGCCGCGAATTGGACCAATTCCGTGTTTCTGGACAGGGTGCGATGTGACGGCTAAAAGGCCATGTCCATTTCCGCCGGTTTGCCGGCGGCTCTCTCGAAAAGGCAGTATTCATGAGTGGCGTGAACGAGATCCGGTCGACCTTTCTCGACTACTTCCGCAAGGAGGGTCACGAGATCGTCGCGTCGAGCCCGCTGGTGCCGCGCAACGATCCGACGCTGATGTTCACCAACGCCGGCATGGTGCAGTTCAAGAACGTCTTCACCGGATTGGAGAAGCGGCCTTATTCGCGCGCCTCGACCGCCCAGAAGAGCGTTCGCGCCGGCGGCAAGCACAACGACCTCGACAATGTCGGCTACACGGCGCGCCATCTGACCTTTTTCGAGATGCTCGGCAATTTCTCCTTTGGCGACTATTTCAAGGAGCGCGCCATCGAGCTTGCCTGGAACCTGATCACCAAGGAATTCGGGCTGAACAAGGACAAGCTGCTGGTCACCGTCTATCACACGGATGACGAGGCGGCCGGCTTCTGGAAGAAGATCGCCGGGTTTTCCGATGACCGCATCATTCGCATCGCGACCTCAGACAATTTCTGGGCGATGGGCGACACCGGACCGTGCGGACCGTGTTCGGAGATCTTCATCGACCGCGGCGAACACATCTGGGGCGGACCTCCCGGCAGCCCCGAGGAGGATGGCGACCGCTTTCTCGAATTCTGGAACCTGGTGTTCATGCAGTATGAACAGGTGACGAAGGCGGAGCGCATCGACCTGCCGCGCCCTTCGATCGACACCGGCATGGGCCTGGAGCGCATGGCGTCCATCCTGCAGGGGGTGGAAAGCGTCTTCGAGACCGATCTGTTCCGTCATCTGATCGACGCGGCGTCGTCCGCTATCGGGCACGGTCCCGACAAGGAGACGGTCGCGTCCTTCCGCGTCATTGCCGATCATCTGCGCTCGTCCTCCTTCCTGGTGGCCGATGGCGTGCTGCCGTCGAACGAAGGCCGTGGCTATGTCCTGCGCCGCATCATGCGCCGTGCCATGCGCCATGCGCAGTTGCTCGGTGCCCGCGATCCCCTGATGTGGCGCCTTGTGCCGGCGCTGGTGCGCGAGATGGGCCAGGCCTATCCGGAACTGGTGCGTGGCGAGCAGTTGATCACCGAGACCCTGAAGCTCGAGGAAACCCGTTTCCGCAAGACGCTGGTGCGTGGCCTCGGCTTGCTTGCTGAGGCGACGGAAACGCTGGGCGCCGGCGACATACTGGATGGCGAAACGGCTTTCAAACTCTACGACACCTACGGCTTCCCGCTCGATCTGACGCAGGATGCATTGCGCCAGCGCAGCATCTCGGTCGATCTTGCCGGCTTCACCAATGCTATGGAACGGCAGAAGACCGAGGCGCGGGCACACTGGGCGGGCTCCGGTGACGCGGCCACCGAAACTGTCTGGTTCCCGGTGCGCGAGAAGGCCGGTGCCACCGAATTCCTCGGCTACGAGACCGAGCAGGCGGAAGGCCTCATCCAGGCGCTGGTCCGGGACGGCAAGACCGTCGACAGCGCCGGCAAGGGCGACGCGGTTGCCGTGGTCGTCAACCAGACGCCGTTCTATGCCGAGTCCGGCGGCCAGATGGGCGACACCGGCGTCATGTCAGGCGAGGGCTTCTCGATCGAGATTTCCGATACGCAGAAGAAGGCCGATGGGCTGTTCGTCCATATCGGCAAAGTGGCCAGCGGCACGGTCAAGACGGGTGCTGCCGTCGAACTGAAGGTTGACCATGCGCGCCGCTCCAGGCTGCGCGCGAACCATTCCGCGACGCATCTGATCCATGAGGCGCTGCGCGAGGTGCTGGGTAGCCATGTCGCGCAGAAAGGCTCGCTGGTCGCGCCCGAGCGCCTGCGCTTCGACATCTCGCACAACAAGCCCATTTCGCCGGAGGATCTCGAAGAGGTCGAGCGCATGGCGAACGAGATCGTCGTCCAGAACGGCCCGGTGACCACGCGCCTGATGTCGGTCGACGACGCCATCGACGAGGGCGCCATGGCGCTGTTTGGCGAGAAGTACGGCGATGAAGTGCGCGTCGTGTCGATGGGCACCGGCCTGCATGGTGCCAAGGCCAACCGGCCCTATTCGGTCGAGCTCTGCGGTGGCACGCATGTCAGGGCGACCGGCGATATCGGTCTGGTGCGTGTCGTGTCGGACAGCGCGGTCGCCGCCGGCGTGCGCCGCATCGAGGCTTTGACCGGCGAAGCCGCGCGCAAGTATCTCGACGAGCAGGACCGGCGCCTGAAATCGGTCGCTTCGACGCTGAAGATCTCGCCGGCCGACGTGCCGGCGCGCGTCGAAGCGCTGCTCGACGAGCGCAAGAAGCTCGAGAAGGAACTGACCGAAGCGCGCAAGAAACTTGCGCTGGGCGGCGGTGCCGCGGCGGGTGCGCCGTCGGAGAACGAGACCGTGGCGGGTGTCGGCTTCCTCGGCAAGGCGGTCTCGGGTGTTTCGCCGAAGGATCTGAAGCCGCTGGCCGATGCCGGCAAGAGCTCGCTCGGCTCCGGCGTCGTCGTCTTCGTCGGCGCCGGCGAAGACAACAAGGCGAGCGTCGTGGTCGCCGTCACAGACGACCTCGTCGGCCGCTTCAGCGCCGTCGATCTGGTGCGCGTGGCCTCCGCCGCATTAGGCGGGCAGGGCGGTGGTGGCCGCCCCGACATGGCGCAGGCCGGAGGCCCCGACGCCTCGAAAGCCAATGATGCGATCGCCGCGGTCAGGGCTGCGATCAGCGAGGCGGCGTAACCGGCGCCAGTGAGGTGAGGCTGGCGTGGCAGCCGGCCCGGCGGACATCTTGGGGGATGATGTGCCTACGCTGACCATGTATCAGGTCGACGCTTTTGCCGACCGCGCCTTTCAGGGCAACCCCGCAGCCGTCCTCATCTTGCAGGACTGGCTGGCGGACGATGTGATGCAGGCCGTCGCAAATGAGAACAATCTTGCCGAAACCGCCTTTGCGCGGCCGAACGGCAAAGGCTGGGATTTGCGCTGGTTCACACCGGTTCACGAAGTCGACTTCTGTGGTCACGCCACGCTGGCGACCGCCCATGTGCTGGCGTCGCAACACAATGTGGCTGATGACATGGCCTTTGCCACGCGCGTGGGCGAATTGCGGGTCTCGCAGCGGCAAGGCGCCTACCAGCTCGATCTGCCATGTTTTCCGCCGCAGCCTGTCGATGGCAAAACCATGTCGGCGCTGCAGGAGATTTTATCCCCGCATCCGGTTACGGGCTTTCGCAATTTTGAGAACCTGTTCGTCGAGCTCGCCGACGAGCAGTCCGTCCGGTCCTTCGTACCCGATCTGCTCAGGATCGGAACCTTCCATCCGCTCGGCCTGGTCATTACCGCGCGCGGTCAAGCGCATGATTTCGTGTCCCGCTATTTCGTTCCTGGAGCAGGCATTCCCGAGGATCCGGTGACCGGCTCCATCCATGCGACGCTGGTGCCCTACTGGTCTGAAAAACTCGGGAAGGCCCATCTGTCGGCGTTCCAGTGTTCACAGCGCGGCGGGCATCTGCTGTGTGATCTGGCCGGAGATCGCGTGCTGATCCAGGGCCGCGCCAGGACCTTCATGAAGGCGGAAATCTACCTTCCAGAATGAACAGCGGGCCGGAATGAATGGCGGGCCGGAATGAACGGCGAGGTGCAGGCCGATCAGGCCGGACCGCTCGCGGCAAAGCTTGGACGGGCCGCGATCCGGTCCCACCAGGCCCGGATCTCGGGGAACCTGGCGAGCAGCTTTTGCCCTTCGGTGACCTTGACGAAATAGCCGATGATCGGCGCCGGATGCAGATCGGCCAGCGTCAGCTGGTCGCCCAAAAACCATGGCCCCGGCGCTTTCAGCGAGGCGAGCGTCTGAAGCGCTTTGCCCGCCTGCGAAAGCCCGTTGGCGATCCGGATCTCGTCGGGCGCGTCCTTCTCCAGCCGCTCGACGGCGACGTCCCAGACCATCGACCTGTAGGCATAGGCGTCGAGCATGCCGATGATCTGGTTCATCCGCGCGTGGCCGCGCGGATCCTTCGGTTGCAGCGCCGGCCCCTCGAAGGCCTCGTCGACATACCTGGCAATCGCGCCGGTCTCGTAGAGGCGGAACCCGTCATGTTCGAAGGCCGGGATGCGGCCGAACGGATGATGCTCGAGATACCAGGCGGGAATGCCCTCGGCGGCAAAGACATCGACCGGCACAAGCGCGTAGTCGATGCCCTTTTCCGCGAGCACGAGGCGGACGATGCGCACATAGACGCTATAGTCCGCGCCGTAGACGACCGGCTTGCCCACCCCCGGGTCCTGGCTGGTCAGGCCATCGCCTTCTGCAGGTTCTCGTCAATCTTGTCGAGGAAACCGGTGGTCGAGAGCCAGGGCTGATCGGGGCCGATCAGCAACGACAGGTCCTTGGTCATGAAGCCGGATTCGACGGTCTGGATGCAGACCCTTTCCAGCGTCTCGGCAAAGCGCTTCAGCTCGGCATTGTCGTCGAGCTTGGCGCGGTGAGCGAGGCCGCGCGTCCAGGCAAAGATCGAGGCGATCGAATTGGTCGAGGTCTCCTCGCCCTTCTGGTGCTGGCGGTAGTGGCGGGTGACCGTGCCATGCGCGGCTTCGGCTTCCACCGTCTTGCCGTCCGGCGTCATCAGCACCGAGGTCATCAGGCCAAGCGAACCAAAACCTTGCGCAACGGTGTCGGACTGGACGTCGCCGTCATAGTTCTTGCAGGCCCAGACGTAGCCGCCCGACCATTTCAGGCTGGAGGCCACCATATCGTCGATCAGCCGATGCTCGTACCACAGCTTCTTCGACTTGAACTCGGCCTCGAACTCGGCCTCGTAGACTTCCTGGAAAATGTCCTTGAAGCGGCCGTCATAGGCCTTGAGGATGGTGTTCTTGGTCGAGAGATAGACCGGATAGTTGCGCAGCAGGCCGTAGTTCAGCGAAGCGCGGGCGAACTCGCGGATCGAATCGTCGAGATTGTACATCGCCATGGCGACGCCGGCGCCCGGCGCATCGTAGACATCGTGCTCGATCACCTTGCCGTCCTCGCCGACGAACTTGATCGTCAGCTTGCCCTTGCCGGGAAAGCGGAAATCGGTGGCGCGGTACTGGTCGCCGAAGGCGTGACGGCCGACGATGATCGGCTTGGTCCAGCCGGGCACCAGGCGCGGTACGTTCTTCATGATGATCGGCTCGCGGAAGATGGTGCCGCCGAGGATGTTGCGGATGGTGCCGTTCGGCGACTTCCACATCTTCTTCAGCTTGAATTCCTCGACGCGCTGCTCGTCGGGCGTGATCGTCGCGCATTTCACGCCGACGCCGTATTTCTTGATGGCGTTGGCCGAATCGATGGTCACCTGGTCGTTGGTGGCGTCACGGTGCTCGATGCCGAGGTCGTAATATTCAAGCTTGAGGTCGAGATAAGGGTGGATCAGCTTGTCCTTGATGAACTGCCAGATGATCCGGGTCATCTCGTCGCCGTCGAGTTCGACGACCGGGTTCGCCACCTTGATCTTCGCCATGGAAAGAATGCCTCGTTCAACAGTTGGGTGATGGCGGGGCAGGCCCCGCCAGAGTAGGGACTTCGCCTATAGCAAAGCGATCCGGGCGGTGCAAACCGACGGCAGCGCAAGACGCAGGCTTCTGCCGTAGCGATCGGTAACAAAAAGGCGATGCCGCACTGCCCTTGAGGGACAGGCGGCATCGCCTTTGTTTCGTGCTGCCGCGCAGGCGGCAGGTGGCTATTGCAATGGCGTACCGCCAGGACCCGGGAATGCCGTGATCGGCGTGCCGTCGGCTACGTTGCCGGAGATCATGTTGTTCTTGAACGACTGGACGGCGCCGCTACCGGTATTGCTGACCCCGGTGACATTGCCGAACACCGTCGATCCGCCGAGAAAGGCGATGGCACTTCCGTTGCCGCTGGCAGCGGCACCGTTCGCGTTGACGCCGGTGCCGGCATTGGCGCTGATCGTGTTGCCGACAATCGTCGCGCGCACCGGCGATGCCGCGGCGATGGATTTGATCGCCACGCCGTTGCCGGTGTTGCCGCTGATAAGGCTGCCGGTCAGCGTCATGTTCATGGCAACGGTGTTGCCGGTGCCGTCGACAAGAATGCCGCTGCCGCTGTTGGTAATTTCCACCTTCGAAAGGATGGCATTGATTCCAACGGCCCCAGTCGTCTTGATGAGAACGCCTTCAGCGCCTGCCTCGGCTATGCGCGTATTGGTTATGTAGAGTTCGCTGTTCGCGGTGGGAAGAAATTCGACGCCATTGCTGGCAAACCGCTCGATGTTGCAGTCCTCGATATGCAGTTGACCTTGACCGACCATACGCACGCCGTCGAGGCCGGTGCCCACACCGAATATGTCGAGGCCGCGAAGATGAACCGCGGCGCCGGCAGGCGCGTTGACGATGATGGCGTTCGTACCACTGACAAGCACACCCGCTTCAGTGTTCCTGCAGTCGATGGTGATGGATTTGGTGATGGTGACCCCGCCAAAACCGCCAGGGTCGATACAGTTGATTTCACCACTTACCGCCGTCTTCGAGATAGCACCGGCAAACGTCTTGCAAGGTGCCGTGCGGCTGCACGGATTGGCGTCGTCACCAACGCCGGAAACCCACGTGCGTGTCGCTTGCGCGGAAGCTGGCGCGGTCAGGAAGACTGACGCCAGTGCCAACACAGCGAGTGAAAGGAAAAACCGTACGACTTTCAATTGCCCCTCCTAGATTTTGGCCAACGCCCTCGTCGGCCATGGAAACCCGTGTCGAAATGCTTGGGGCATAAATAAATGACGGGAGCGTGCAAGACACACTCCATCTTCCAAATACCAACCGTCGATACAGATTGAAAACCCAAGCGGCTGCGAGACTACCTTTTTCTAATTTGATTCTCCAGTCACGCGGTGCGTCATCGTAAATAAATATGCATTCGGATCGTAGATGATTTCTACAAATGGAAAACATCGCTAATGCCGACAGCGAGCACCGGCCGGTCCATTTGTCGGCGGTTTGGGGCGCTATGGTCGAGCGGTGCCGGGGCAACGCAGACGCAGACTTCCGCTATAGCAATCGGTAACAAACTGGCGATGCCGCACCATTCCTTGAGGGCAGCCGGCATCGCCTTTGTTCATGCTGACGCGCGGGCGGCAGGCGCTTATTGCAATGGCGTACCGCCAGGGCCCGGGAAGGCCGTGAGCGGCGTGCCGTCGGTCAGGTTGCCGGAGATCATGTTGTTCTTGAACGACTGGACGGCGCCGCTCCCGGTATTGCTGACCCCGGTGACATTGCCGAATATCGTCGATCCGCCGAGAAAGGCGATGGCGCTTCCGTTGCCGCTGGCAGCGGCACCGTTCGCGTTGACGCCGGTGCCGGCATTGGCGCTGATCGTATTACCGGTAATCGTCGCGCGCACCGGCGATGCCGCAGCGACGGATTTGACCACCACCCCGTTGCCGGTGTTGCCGCTGATAAGGCTGTTGGTCAGTGTCAGGTTCATGGCAACGGTGTTGCCGGTGCCGTCGATAAGAATGCCGCTGGCGCTGTTGGTAATTTCCACCCTCGAAAGGATGGCATTGATCCCAACGGCCCCAGTCGTTTTGATGAGAACGCCTTCAGCGCCTGTCTCGGCTATGCGCGTGTTGGTTATATAGAGTTCGCTGTTCCCGTTGGCGAGAAATTCGACGCCGTTGCCGGCCATCCGCTCAATGTTGGAATCCTCGATATGCAATTGACCCTGGCCGATCATACGCACGCCGTCGAGGCCGTTGCCCACACCGTTTATGCTGATGCCGCGAAGATGCACTGAGGAGCCGACGGGCGTGTTGACGACGATGCCGTTCACGAGGGACGCGAGCACACCACCTTCCGTCGTTTTGCAGTCGATGGTGATGGATTTGGTGATGGTGACCGCGCCAAAGCCGCCTGGGTCGAGACAGTCGATTTCGCCGGCCGTCGCCGTCTTCGAGATGGCACCGGCAAACGTCTTGCAAGGTGCAGTTCGGCTGCACGGATTGGCGTCGTTGCCAACGCCGGAAACCCACGTCCGCGTTGCCTGCGCGGAAGCTGGCGCAATCAGGAAGACTGACGCCAGAAGCAAGACAGCGAGTGAAAGGAAAAACCGTACGACTTTCATTTACCCCTCCTAGGTTTTGGCTGACGCTTCGTCGGCCATTGAATCCCGTGTTGGATGCTTGGGGCATAGATAAATGACAGGAGCGTGCAAAACACACTCCATCGTTCCAAATACTATTCGTCGATAAAAATTGAACCCAAGCGGTTTCGACATTACCGCTTTCTAAATTTGTTTCCCAGTCACGCGATGCGTCATCGTAAATAAACGTTCATTCGGATCGTAGATGATTTCTACAAATGGAAAATATCGTCAATAGCAAAGCGGCACGGGCCGATCCGTTTGTCAGCGGTTTGGGGTCGTCATGGTTGAGCCATTTGCCGCAACAAACCAGATGTCTTGTCGCCAACAGCACGAGTGCGATGCCGCATCCCACCAATTTCTTGAGGGACGGAGCGCGCGGCTCATCTGCTTGTACAAGCCTGGCATTTGCGCGAGCCCTCCGGTGACGCGCATCTGGATTTTTCGCGCAAACCAGGGGGAGCGGCAGAAGGGTATTTGTCTGTCAGGCGGCCGATAACTCTTCAAAAAGTCGTATCGATATGGCAGGACGCGAAGACTTCGTGGCGCAATCACCTGGAACACATGGCAGGAACGGACTTTCAGCGCGGCCTCATGACCGCTGGCCCGGCGATCATCCTCGTCGAGCCGCAGCTCGGTGAGAACATCGGCATGGTCGCTCGTGCCATGGCCAATTTCGGCCTTTCGGAGCTGCGCCTGGTCAATCCGCGCGACGGTTGGCCGAGCGAGAAGGCGCGCGCCGCCGCCAGCCGCGCCGACCATGTCATCGACGCCGTGACAGTGTTCGACGATCTGGCCTCGGCGCTCGCCGACCTGAACTTCGTTTTCGCAACCACGGCCAGGCAGCGCGACGGCTTCAAATCCGTGCGCGGCCCGGTGGAAGCGGGCAGGGTGCTCCGGACCCGTCACGCAATGGGGCAGCGCACCGGCATCCTGTTCGGACGCGAGCGCTTCGGCCTCTACAATGACGAGGTCGGCCTTGCCGACGAGATCGTCACCTTCCCGGTCGATCCCGATTTCTCTTCGCTCAACATCGCCCAGGCGGCCTTGCTGATGTCCTACGAATGGATGAAGTCTGGCCTGGAAGACGAAACCAAAACCAATTTTTCCGGTCCAGACATGAAGCCGGCAAGCAAGGAAGAGCTGCACGGCCTGTTCGCCTATCTCGAAGGCGCATTGGAAGCGCGCGGTTATTTCCGTCCCGCACCGAAGAAGCCGAAAATGGTCGACAATCTGCGCGCCGTGCTGACGCGTGCCGGCTTTGCCGAACCGGAGCTGAAGGTGCTGCGCGGCATCATCTCGTCGCTGGACAGATTTTCACCGGCGATGCCGCGTGGCGAGGGGTCTCCGGGCGACGATCCAAGACGATTGCCCGCAGCCGTAGCGCGCGCCCGCAAGGCGGAGGGCGATCGCCTCGCCGGCAAGGCCACCGGCAAAGACGACGACATGCCGCCGCTCGGCGGAAAAGGAACCGACAATGACTGAGCGGCCGATCCTGATGTTCGATTCCGGCATCGGCGGGCTCACCGTGCTGCGCGAGGCGCGTGTGCTGATGCCTGACCGCCGCTTTGTCTATGTCGCCGATGATGCCGCCTTCCCCTATGGCGCCTGGGAGGAGCCGGCCCTCAACGCCCATATCCTCGGCCTGTTCGGCGCGCTGCTGGAAAAATTCCAGCCCGAGATTTCGGTCATTCCCTGCAACACCGCTTCGACGCTGGTGATCGACGCGTTGCGCGAGAAATTCCCCGGTCATCCCTTTGTCGGCACGGTGCCTGCGATCAAGCCGGCGGCGGAGCGTACGCGCTCCGGACTTGTCGCGGTGCTGGCGACGCCGGGCACGGTCAAGCGTCAATACACGCGCGACCTGATCAGCAAATGGGCGCAGAAATGCCATGTGCGGCTCGTCGGCTCTGACCGGTTGGCGCCGCTGGCGGAAATCTACATGCGCGAGGGGTTCGTCGACGAGGAGATCGTCCGCGCCGAGATCGCGCCATGCTTCGTCGAGAAGGACGGCGCCCGCACCGACATTGTCGTGCTCGGCTGCACGCATTATCCGTTCCTGGCCAACCGCATGCGCAAGACCGCGCCCTGGCCGGTCGACTGGATCGATCCGGCCGAAGCGATCGCCCGCCGTGCCATGTCGCTGCTCGCGCCGGTCAATGGACCACTGCCGGTGGGTGAGCCTGACATTGCGGTCTTCACCTCCGGCAAGGTGGATTTTGCCACCAGCCGGCTCATGCAGGGCTTTGGCCTGACGGTCGCCTGATGTCCGGAACATTGGCGGGGTCGTTGCGTTTTCTCCCAGGCGATAAAGGGAGAAACAGCCATGCCAGCCACCTCGAAAGCCCAGCAGAAAGCCGCCGGCGCCGCTCTGTCGGCCAAGCGCGGCGACACCAAAAAGAGCGAGCTCAAAGGCGCATCGAAGGAAATGTATGAATCGATGAGCGAAAAGCAGCTCGAGGAGTTCGCCGAGACGAAGCGCAAGGGTCTGCCAGAAAAGAAATCGGACAGCTGACCCCGGTCGCGTGTCGTCTGGGAGAGAAGCACCAAAGTGAAAGCCCGCGGATAAAGCTGCGGGCTTCGATCATTGCGATGGATGGATTATTTCCCGGTCTACCGGGCCCAGGCCGGTGTCACCACCAGTGGCAGCGCCGTACCCTGTGGACGATCACCCTCCGGTGACCATGCCGCCACACCACTCTCTTCTTCACGATGATGCGGCAAACCTGTTTGTGTCCGTGCCAATGACGCGCCATCGCCGGTTCCGGCGCCACCGCCATCGAACCCGCAAGCACCGCAGCACCTGCCAGGGCAAGGAAGAATTTCTTCATAAGAATCGCGCTCCTCTAACTCCAGTCTCTCCGATGCCCAGTCTTTTCCTGATGCCATTGGCGCAATAAGCTCCCGCCACATCCGGCACTGCATCAACATGGGAAGCGGTATCGCCTTGCCATGCCCGATGCCAGTCACAAGCTTGACACCGGTTAAATCTCGGTTTAACCAGCCGTCACCACCGGGCAGCGATGTCCGGTGTTTGTTTTGTATGCGCAAGATCAGGATGCCTAGTCGTTCTGATCTTGTTTGAAATGACGTGTCCCGTGGGTTTTCCGCCGCGTTGCGTGGGAAAACCCTGTCAGGTCTCGAAAACGGAGGCCAGAGGAGGGCGCGTTTCCTTCACCCGGACCATGAGGTTCCGGGTGTGTTGTTTTGAAAAGGGAATGCGATGAGCAAGCGCGAATCCGCGAAGTACAAGATCGACCGCCGTCTTGGCGAAAATATCTGGGGCCGCCCGAAGTCCCCGGTCAACAAGCGTGAATACGGCCCCGGCCAGCACGGCCAGCGCCGCAAGGGCAAGCTTTCCGATTTCGGCCTGCAGCTGCGCGCCAAGCAGAAGCTGAAGGGTCACTATGGCGACGTTTCGGAAAAGCAGTTCCGCAAGGTCTATGAAGAGGCCGATCGCCGCAAGGGCGACACCTCCGAGAACCTGATCGGCCTGCTCGAGTCGCGTCTCGATGCGGTCGTCTACCGTTCCAAGTTCGTGCCGACGATTTTCGCCGCCCGTCAGTTCGTCAACCACGGCCACGTCAACGTCAACGGCAAGCGCGTCAACATCGGCTCGTACCGCTGCAAGCCGGGCGACGTCGTGGAAGTCCGCGAAAAGTCGAAGCAGTTGGTCATCGTTCTGGAATCGGTGGGCCTGGCCGAACGCGACGTGCCGGACTACATCGAAGCCGATCACAACAAGATGGTCGCGACCTTCTCGCGCATCCCCGGCCTGGCTGACGTTCCGTTCGCCGTGCAGATGGAACCGAACCTGGTCGTCGAATTCTATTCGCGCTAAGCGACGAATTCCATTCGCGCCGAGCGACGAATTCTATTCGCGCTGAGCGAACGCATTTGCGATACCCTCCAAAGGCCGCCCGTCGAGGCGGCCTTTTCTTTGTCGGCCATGTCCGCTAATCCGGGCGCTCCGAACAATTCCGGGAAAAGTGGGAATCGGTTTTCCGTCCGGAATTGCTCCGAACAAAGTGATAGAGCGGTCGGCGTTTCCTTGAAACGATGACCGGTCCACCGAAAGCGACATGCCGTGAACATGCTGCCAGACATCGAAGCGCTTGAACCGATTGCCGACGGCGATGGCGGCTTCCATCCGCTGTTTGCCGACGTGCCGTCCTCGGTCGAGTTCAACAAATTGCGCAAGCGGCTGCTGCGTCTCACCCGTCAGGCGATCGAGGATTTCTCGATGGTGAAGCCCGGCCAGCGCTGGCTGGTTGCGCTGTCTGGCGGCAAGGATTCCTACGGGCTGCTCGCCGTGCTGTTGGACCTCAAATGGCGCGGGCTGTTGCCTGTCGATTTGCTGGCCTGCAACCTGGACCAGGGCCAGCCGAATTTCCCCAAACACATCCTGCCCGACTATCTCGACAGCCACGCCATTCCGCACCGGATCGAGTATCAGGACACCTATTCCGTCGTCACCGACAAGCTGCCCGAGGGCAGCACCTATTGCTCGCTCTGCTCGCGGCTCAGGCGCGGCCATCTCTATCGCATCGCGCGGGAAGAGGGCTGCTCGGCGCTGGTGCTCGGCCACCATCGCGAGGACATTCTGGAGACTTTCTTCATGAACCTGTTCCATGGCGGCCGTCTTGCCGCCATGCCGCCAAAACTACTCAACGACGAGGGCGACGTCATGGTGCTGCGGCCGCTGAGCTACTGCGCCGAAACCGACCTTGAGAAATTTGCCGCGGCGATGCGGTTCCCGATCATTCCCTGCGATCTCTGCGGCAGTCAGGAAGGCCTGCAGCGCAACGCCATGAAGGCGATGCTCGAAGATATCGAAAAGCGCATGCCCGGCCGCAAGGACACGATGCTGCGTGCGCTGTCCAACGGCAGGCCATCGCACCTGCTCGACAGAAAACTGTTCGACTTCGCCGCGCTCAACGACACCCTCACCACCAGGCAAGATGTTCCCGATGACATTTGACGACTCCGCGATCGACTGGCTGGCCAGCCTTCTGGCCGAGGCAGCCCAGGCCGAGATCATGCCGCGCTTTCGCCGGCTGGGCGACGGCGACATCCGGCAGAAGACGTCCGCCGCCGACCTGGTGACCGAGGCCGACGTCAATGCCGAGCGGCTGATCACCGCCAGGCTGCGCGCGCGTTATCCCTCGGCGATGGTCGTCGGCGAGGAAGCCTGTTCCGACGATCCGGCGCTGCTCAATGGTCTGGGCGATGCCGATCTGGCTTTCGTCATCGACCCGGTTGACGGCACCTTCAATTTCGCATCCGGCGTGCCGCTGTTCGGCGTCATGCTGGCGGTCGTGGTCAAGGGCGAGACGGTTGCCGGCATCATCCACGATCCGGTCGGCAAGGACTGGCTGATCGGCGCCAAGGGCGCCGGCAGCCATATCAGGCATGCGCATGGCAGCCTGGAGAAGGTGCGCGTCGCGGCGCCTGCGCCGATCGCGGACATGACCGGCTCCGTCTCCTGGCAATACATGCCCGAACCGGAGCGGTCACGACTGGCGCGCAACCAGACCAAGATCCTGTCGCAATTCGCCTATCGCTGCGCGGCGCACGAATACCGCCTGCTGGCCAGTGGCCATGCCCATTTCGTCGTCTACAACAAGCTGATGCCGTGGGATCATCTGGCCGGTGTGCTGATCCATGCCGAGGCCGGCGGCCACGCCGCGCGCTTCGACGGCAGCGCCTATCTGCCGTCGCATCTGGATGGTGGCTTGCTTGTCGCGCCCGACCGGGAAAGCTGGCACGAGTTGCGCCGCGAACTCTGGGCAGAATAGGATCAATTCCAACGGCCACCGTCTAAATCGCCGGGTTGTGCGCCGAAAAGATTGATGCAATCTCGTGCAAACCGGGAGAACTACCGCGTGAAACCTTGGTCCGCAATTTTTGCAGCGGCCCTTGGCATCGCCGTGTTTGCCGGCTCGAACGAAGCAAGATCGCAGGAACGCACCTGTCGCAGTCCCGATCCTGTCGACACCATCAAGGAAATGTCCGACGCGATCTTCGCGTGCTGGAAGCCGCCCGCCGGAACCGCCGGCATGTCCCTGACACTGCAGTTCTCGCTTCGCCGCAACGGCACGCTGATTGGCAAGCCTCGCGCCACCTATTCCGATCTGGGGGCCGATACCCAGCTCAACCGGGCCTTCGTGGCTTCCATCCTGAGGGCACTCGATGACGCTCTGCCTTTGCCTTTTTCGGACAGCATGGGCGGTGCAATCGCGGGGCGGACGCTTGTCCCTCGCTTCACGGCGGCCCTTGAAGGTGCATCCTAAGGTCTGTTGATATTCAGATGAGGCCGGCCTGCAGACGGCGGTTTCCTGCGCTTCCGCTGCTCACCACGCGCAAAAACAACAATTCAATGCAAGTCGGCGATATGCCCGGAGACGGGTGGGTTTTGAGGCTGGAACATCTTGCCGCGCTCGGCGATGAAAATCATCAGCAGCGCAGCGACCGAGACGCTGCAGAAGCCGGCGGCCAATGGCGTCACCGTGCCGTTGAAGGCCTGACCGATCAGCGTGCCGAGGATGCCGCCGAGAAAGGTCTGCATGAAACCCAGGATCGACGACGCCGTGCCGGCCAGTTGGCCGAGCGGCTCCATGGCCAACGCGTTGAAATTGGCGCCGAGCGCACCGAACGGAAGCATGGCGCTGGCAAAGAAGGTGATGAAAAGCCAGAGCGGCATCTTCATTTCCAGCGAAACGACGAGCCAGGCCAGGCTGACGACCAGAAACAACAGCAGCGCGCTCTGCGACAGGCGGCGCATGCCGATACGGCCGACAAGACGCGAGTTCAGATAATTGGAGAAAGCAAGCACGCCCGCAACCCCGGCGAAGATGACCGGGAACATCTCGCCTACGTTGAAGATGTCGACATAGATCTGCTGCGCCGAGGCGATGAAGCCGAACATGGCCCCGAAAATGAAGGTGCTGGCGAAGGCATAGCAGATGGCAATGCGGTTGGTGAGCACGATGCGGAAACCGCCGACGATGGAGTTGACGGTCAGTGGCCGGCGATATTCGGGATGCAGCGTTTCAGGCAGGCGCAACAGTGACCACGCCGACACGATCAGAGCGCCGACGGCCATGGTGACGAAGATCCAATGCCAGGTTGCAAACAGCATGATGAACTGGCCGACGCCCGGCGCGATGACCGGGATGGCCATGAACACCATGAAGATCAGCGACATCACTTCGGCCATGCGCCGGCCGTCGAAAGTGTCGCGCACGATCGAGACGGCGATGACGCGGGTCGCGGCCGCGCCTATGCCCTGTACGGCCCGGCACAACAGAAGCGTCGCAAAGCTTGGCGCAACAGCCGCCGCCGCAGCCGCGGCGACATAGATCACCAGCCCGGCAACCAGTGGCGCGCGACGTCCGAAACGATCCGAGATCGGACCGAAGAAAAGCTGGCCGCCGCCGAAGCCCAGAATATAGGCTGTAATGACATATTGCCGATGGTTTTCGTTCTCGACGCCGAGCGAAGCGCCGATCTGCTGCAGGGCCGGCAGCATGATGTCGATGGCCAGCGAGTTCAGCGCCATCAGCGCGGCGCACAGCGCGATGAACTCCCAGCGCGGAATGGGCAGTTTGCTTGCCGATTGCGGCGCGGCTGTTGGCTGGTCCACGGCAAGTCCGATCTCTCAAACGAAAATGCGCCGGCGGGCCGGCGCATTGGCTCGTCTTGGTCCCGATATCAGGGACATAAAAAATGCCGAGGTGGGGCTGCCCTGGCGCCTAGTCTATGCGCAAAACAGAAATCAGGCGGCGCCTTTGACGCTGACGCCCTTCTCGACGAGGAACGTCTGCAACTCGCCTGCCTGGAACATCTCGCGGACGATGTCGCAGCCGCCGACGAATTCACCCTTGACGTAGAGCTGCGGGATCGTCGGCCAGTTGGAATATTCCTTGATGCCCTGGCGCAGCTCGGCCGAGGTCAGCACGTCCACGCCTTTGTAGTCGGCGCCGATATAGTCGAGGATCTGGACGACCTGGCCGGAAAATCCGCACTGCGGAAAACCGGGCGTGCCCTTCATGAAAAGGACGACGTCGTTGCCCTTCACTTCGTTGTCGATGTAGTCGTTAATACCGCTCATGGACGATCCTTTCACGCCTGTGGGAGTCAGGCTGGAAACATAGCCATCAAATAAACCCATAGGTTGCCCGAAACAAGATGTTTGCGCCGCCGCCGCGGAAATGGCGCAAAGGATCGCCTGATATTGGGCCAAACAGGTGGGCATTCAGAAGCCTCGGGGCGCGATGAAAAGCCGGTATGGTGGGGAGGTCTTCGTAGGCTTTCTGATCTGGTGGTTCAGATAGCCGCAGCGCCCGCCCATCATCCTGGAAACGAACGCCTACGCCGCCGCCAGGCCGGATGTGGCAACCGCCACCCAGTCCGACGCTGGTGATCGGGTGGCGCCAAAGCCGAAATATAGCTGTAGCTAACTCTTGAAGCTTGCGCTATTGTGATCGCAAGTTTTTGCATGGAGGATGCTGGCATGCGCGAGGGGAAACTCTGGCTGGAGCGAAAGCTCGATCGAAGGCTGCTTCTGGCCGGTGGCCTTGCGGCTGCCGGCGGCACCGTGGTCGCTGCGAATGCCGCCCTCGGTCAGACAAGCCACGCCGGCCACGAGATGCCGGCTGCCGCTGCCGCTGAAGGGCCGTCGGCGCATCTCTCAGCCCATGGCGCCATGATCACGGTCGGCGAGGTGGACGACGCACGCAACGGCTTCGATCCATCCAAGATGCTGAGCGACTGGTACACCGGAACCGTGTCGATGCTGCCGGATGGGCGGACGCTTCGCACCTTCGAGGTCACGGCCGAGGACAAGGAGATCGAGATCGCGCCCGGCATCATGTTCCCCGCCTGGACCTACAACGGTCGTGTGCCAGGACCGACGTTGCGTGCGACCGAGGGCGAGCGGCTGAGGATCGTCTTCCGCAACCAAGGCTCGCATCCGCATTCGATGCATTTTCACGGTATCCATGCCGCGCGCATGGACGGTGTTCCGGGCGCCGGCCTGATCGGGCCGGGCGAGGAGTTCGTTTACGAGTTCGATGCCAGGCCGTTCGGCTGTCACCTGTATCACTGCCACGCCCTGCCGCTGAAGCGGCACATCCAGAAGGGCATGTATGGCGCCTTCGTGATCGACCCGGATCCGGTCCGGCATCCGGAGCACGAAACTGTCGCCCGATCGCGCTTGCTCGGCACTCCGGAGAATGCCGGCTGGCAGGAATTCGTCATGGTGATGAACGCCTTCGACACCAACTTCGACAACGAGAACGAGGTCTACGCCGTCAACACGGTCGCCCACGCATATGCCAAGAAGCCGATCCGGGTGCTGAAGGACAAGCCCGTCCGCATCTATCTCGTCAATGTCGTCGAGTTCGATCCGATCAATTCCTTCCACCTGCATGCCAATTTCTTCGACTACTACAATCAGGGCACAACCCTGACGCCCACGCTCAAGACCGTCGACCTGATCACCCAATGCCAGGCCGAGCGCGGCATCCTCGAGTTCCATTTCCGCGACCACGAACCGGGCCTCTACATGTTCCATCCCCATCAGTCGGAATTCACCGAACTCGGCTGGTCCGGCATGTTCGATGTCGTGGAGGCCGTGTCGTGACCGACCTGAGCCAGACTTCTGCCGATCCACGCGCCGGCCGCCCGAGGTCTGCCTATCTGCTCTGGGTCGCACTGCCGCTCGTTGTGCTCGGGCTAGCCATCGCCTGGCTGGTCTCCTCTGACCCGCTGTCGAGCTTCCGCAATGGCGCGCCGCCGGTCGAGAACCTTACCTTCGAGCGGACGATACTGGGGGCCGACGGCATCCGGGTCCTTGTCCGGGGCGGAGGATCGGAAGCGATGACCGTTGCGCAGGTCCAGGTCGACGATGCCTTCTGGCAGTTCACGCAGGATCCTCCGGGACCGATCGCGCGCGGCGCCACGGCTTGGATCAGCCTGCCATATCCCTGGGTGCTGGGGGAGGCGCATGCGATCAACGTCGTGACCAGCACCGGGACGACGTTCGGGCACGAGATCGCCGTAGCCGTGCCCACGCCGACACGCGATTCGCTGAGCTTCGCCGCGCAGGCGGTGCTCGGCGCCTTTGTCGGCATCCTGCCGGTGGCGATCGGCCTTATGTTCTATCCCGCGCTCCGCGGCGTCGGACGGGGCGGCATGGACTTTCTTCTGTCGCTGACCGTCGGGCTGCTCGCCTTCCTTTTCGTCGATGCCCTGGAGGATGCGTTCGAACTGGCCGGCGAAGCCGCCGCCCTGTTCCAGGGGCCGACGATGGTTGTGCTTGCCGCCGCCGCCAGTTTCCTCCTGCTGATGGCTGCAGGCCGGCGGAGCGGGACGCCGACCGGTCTGGCGCTCGCCACCTTCATCGCGCTCGGCATCGGCCTGCACAATCTCGGCGAAGGGCTGGCGATCGGCGCCGCCTTCGCCTCGGGCGCGGCGGGGCTGGGCACCTTCCTCGTGCTCGGCTTCACATTGCACAACATCACCGAGGGTATCGGCATCGCTGCCCCGATCCTGAAGCAGCGCCCGTCATTGCGGACCTTCGCCGGACTGACGCTGCTCGCGGGCGGCCCCGCCGTCGTCGGCCTGTGGATCGGCAGCCTCGCCTACGCCCCGCAATGGTCGGCGCTGGCGCTGGCTGTCGGCGCAGGTGCAATCCTGCAGGTGATCGTCGAGCTTGTTTCGATGCAGTTTCGCCAGCGGGGAGACGGCACACGGGCATTGCTTGCACCGAGCGCGATGGCTGGTTTGGCAGCCGGAGTAGGCTTCATGTACCTCACGGCGATGCTGGTCAAAATCTGAACAGCGCCGGTCTCGAGGTTCAGTCAGGCACGCTGGTCTGCAGCGCCAGCGCGTGCAGCACGCCGCCCATATTGCCCTTCAGTGCATCATAGACCATCTGGTGCTGCTGGACGCGGCTCTTGCCGCGAAAGCTCTCGGCCACCACCTCGGCCGCGTAGTGGTCGCCGTCACCCGCGAGATCGCGGATCGTCACCTTGGCGTCCGGAATGCCGTCCTTGATCAGTTTTTCGATGTCGTGGGCATCCATTGCCATGGCAAAATCCTGTTTCGAGCGGCCGGAGCCCGGCCATGTGACTCGCCGGAGCCTAGAGCCTTTCGGGTCCGGATTGAAGCCGTTCTGTCCTGCCACGGGCAAGAAGGGCCCGTGGACTTCGGAAGCAGGCCTAAGCCGGTGGGCTCGCTTCGTCCTCGGCATCCTCGCGTGTCGAGAACGCGCGGCCAAGGCTGAAGGCCAGGATATAGAGCGGAACGTTGAGCACGACGCTGACAATGGGGAGAAAGCTCGTCATCTGCCAGAATGGGGAGAAGAATGGCTGACCGTAGCCATCGCAGACAAGCGAAGAGCCGTACTCCCACAGCGCTCCAACGAGCACCGCTGCCGCGAAAAGCTTGATGCAGGTGACAACATGCCTTGCCCGCGCTGGATCCGGCGAAAGCCGATCCCATAGCACCAGGCAGAGGATCGGAATCGCGTAGATGAGGTTCTGCGCGGCGAGCATCGGAATGGTGCCATTGGCCGCGGCAAGGAACTCCGAGCCTGTTTCCAGCCGGGTGCAAACCTCGCTCGATGTCGTCGACAGCAGGAAAAAGACGAACGGCCCGAGGAACCAGAAGAAGAACAGCGACGGCCAGAAAACGACTGCAAGCAGCGCCCGGGCAGCCAGTTTCCTGTGATTGAGCATGCTCTCTGGACAAAACGGTTTTCCGTTTGTCCGAGAAAACCGGGTTCCACTTTTCGGGATCATGCTCTCGTCAACTGGCCTGATCCATGAAGCGGGGGAACCAGCCTTCGTGCGCGGCGCTCAGTCCGCCAACCGGGATCGCCCGCGCCTCGCCAAGCTTCAGCGCGCTGCCCCCGGTCGAGCCGATCCATGGCGCGAAAATGCCGAGTTCGCTTTGCTGCTTGCGAATGGTGTCCCATTCATCACTATCCGGATCGATCGACAGCGTCAGGAGATAGCGACCCTGATCCTCGCCGAACCAGACCGGGATCGGATCGGTGCCGACAAGCCCGGGAACAGTGGCGCCGATACCGGACGCCATCGCCATTTCGGCCAAGGCCACCGCGAGGCCGCCATCGGAAACGTCATGCGCCGCCGTGACGATGCCGGACGCGATCAAGGCGCGCACATGGTCGCCGACACGCTTTTCATGCTCGAGGTCGACCGGCGGCGGCGGGCCGTCCGTTCGGCCATGAATATCGCGCATATAGACCGACTGGCCGAGATGCGTTCCCCAGGAAGCGGGCGCCCCGACCAGCAGGATCATCTGGCCTTGCGCCGCAAAGCCGGTCCGCACCATCTTCGACCAGTCGGCGATCAGCCCGACGCCGCCGATGGTTGGCGTTGGCAGGATGCCCTGGCCGTTGGTTTCGTTGTAGAGCGAGACATTACCGGAGACGATCGGGAAGCCGAGCGCACGGCAGGCATCGCCGATGCCTTTCACCGCGCCGACCAGCTGGCCCATGATCTCGGGTCGCTCCGGATTGCCGAAATTGAGGTTGTCGGTTGCCGCCAGCGGCAGCGCGCCAGTGGCGGTCAGGTTGCGCCAGCACTCGGCCACCGCCTGCTTGCCGCCCTCATAGGGATCGGCCTCGCAATAGCGCGGCGTCACGTCTGACGAGAAGGCCAGCGCCTTGGTGGGGTGGCCGTCGACACGCACCACGCCGGCATCGCCGCCCGGCAGCTGCAGCGAATTGCCCTGGATGAGCGTATCGTATTGCTCCCAGACCCAGCGGCGCGACGAAAGATCCGGTCCGCCGAGCAGCTTCAACAGCGCCTCGGCGACGTCGGACTGCGGAACGTCGTTGGCGGCAAGCGGCGCCGGCTTCTTGGCCTCGATCCAGGGACGATCATATTCCGGTGCCTTGTCGCCGAGATCCTTGATCGGCAGATTGGCGACCTCGTCGCCCTGGTGCAGCACGCGAAAACGCAGATCGTCGGTGGTCTTGCCGACGATGGCGAAGTCGAGCCCCCATTTGTGGAAGATCGCTTCGGCTTCCTGTTCCTTTTCCGGGCGCAGCACCATCAGCATGCGCTCCTGGCTTTCCGAAAGCATCATCTCGTAGGCACTCATGCGCTCTTCGCGCACCGGCACCTTGTCGAGATCGAGCTCGATGCCGAGATCGCCCTTGGCACCCATTTCGACTGCCGAACAGGTGAGGCCGGCCGCACCCATGTCCTGGATGGCGATGACCGCGCCCGAGGCCATCAGTTCGAGGCAGGCCTCCAGCAGGCACTTTTCGGTGAAGGGGTCGCCGACCTGCACGGTCGGGCGCTTCTCGTCGATCTTGTCGTCGAATTCGGCCGAAGCCATGGTGGCGCCGCCGACGCCGTCGCGACCGGTCTTGGCGCCGAGATAGACGACCGGCAGGCCGACGCCCTTGGCTTCCGACAGGAAGATCGCGTCGGTCTTGGCTATGCCGGCCGCAAACGCGTTGACCAGGATGTTGCCGTTGTAGCGGGCGTCGAAATTGACTTCGCCGCCGACCGTCGGCACGCCGAAGGCGTTGCCATAGCCGCCGACGCCGGAAACCACGCCTGAAACGAGGTGCCTGGTCTTGGGATGGTCGGGAGCTCCGAAGCGCAGCGCATTCATCGCTGCGATCGGCCGTGCGCCCATGGTGAAGACATCGCGCAATATGCCGCCGACGCCGGTCGCGGCACCCTGGTAGGGCTCGATGTAGGAGGGGTGGTTGTGGCTTTCCATCTTGAAGACGACGCAGTCGCCGTCGCCGATGTCGACCACGCCCGCATTCTCGCCCGGTCCCTGGATGACCCGTGGGCCGGTGGTCGGCAGCGTGCGCAGCCACTTCTTCGAGGATTTGTACGAACAATGCTCGTTCCACATCGCCGAGAAGATACCGAGTTCGGTGAAGCTCGGCTCGCGGCCGACAAGATCGAGGATGCGCTGATACTCGTCGGGCTTCAGCCCATGCGCGGCGATGAGCTCGGGGGTGATCGGCACGGAATTGGAAATGGTCATGGGCGGCGATTTGTATCCGGGGCGTTGGGATTTGAGTCCCGTCTTATCGCAAGCTTTGACGCCGATACACCCATGGATCGCGGAAAACGCGCGAAAACCGGACAAAGCCACAGGGCAATCCTCGGCAGGTAGCGATCCCTCGCGCCCGAGGTGCCTTATGGCTCAGGAGAAGCTGTCGTAGCCGGCGCGGCCCTCATCCAGCAGACGCCTGATGACCGCGACGCCTTCGGCGATGTCCTTGCGCTGTCTCGGCTGCGAAACGCCGAAGCGGACACCGTGGAAAACCTGCTCGGAGCGACCGGCCTTGAACTCGTCCTCGTCGTCGATTAGCACGCCGTGCTCGAGGCAGGCATTCTTGAACGTGCCGGAAAGCCATGGGTCGGGCAGGGTCAGCCAGACAAAAGGCACCTTGTCGTGTGACTTGAACGCGAAGCCGGCCAGTGTCTCGCGCACGATCGCGATGCGGGCATTGATTTCGGCGATGCTGCGTTTGCGGATCTCGTCCGCCTGGCCGGACAGCACCAGCCGGGTATTCACCTCCGCCAGCAGGAAGGGCATGCCGCCGGTCATCATCTTGTGGGCGACACGGATGCGGTGGCGATAAGCGGGCGGGCAGGAAAGCCAGCCACCGCGCACACCGGCCGCGACCGACTTCGACAGGCCGCCTGCGACGATGGTGCGTTCGGGCGCATATTCGGCCAGCAACGGCGTCGGATCATCGGTCAGGTTGCCATAGAGATCGTCCTCGATGAGAACGACATTGTATTCGCGTGCGACGCGCGCGATTGCCTCGCGACGCGACGCCGACAAGGTCACCAGCGTCGGATTCTGCGCCGTCGGCATCAGGAAGATCATCCGGGGATGTTTTTGCGCGCAGACGCGCTCGAAATCGGCCGGGTCGACGCCCCCTTCGTCCGACGCCACCAAGGCCGTCCGACGGCCGATCAGCCCGGCACTGCGCGAAATCTGCGAGTAGGTGAGGTGCTCGAAGGCGACATAATCGCCGGGCGTTGTCAGCGCTGCGATCGCCGCCATCACCGCGGCATGGGTGCCGAGCGTGGGGACAATGGCGTCGGCTTTTGGGCGGAAGGAATTGCGCGACAGCCAGCGGGCGCCGGCTTCGTACCAGCGGTCCGGAAAATCCCGCGTGTAGCTCGAAATCTCGTGCGGATAGTCCTGCGCCGTGCGCGACAGGACATCGGCGACATCAGCGCCCTGGCCGATGTCGGGCGCTGCAGTGCTGTCGAAACGCAGCTTGCCGCGCGGCGCATCGATATAGCGTGTGCCTTCGCCACTGACGTCCGCGGCAAGCAAGTCCGGCTTCGCACCAACGGCGCGCTGGCCGAGCACATAGGTACCCCGGCCGACTTCGCCGCTCACCAGCCCCCGCTCGCGCAGCAATTGATAGGCCCGGCCGACCGTGCCGACGGTCGTGCCGATGTCGTAGGCGAGGTCACGCTGTGGCGGCAGTTTTGCTCCCGCATCGATCACGCCCCGGTCGATGTCCGTTTCGATGGAATCCGCAAGCCGCTGATACAGCGGCCCGGAGCCGGTGGTGAGGTCTGGAAGCCAATTTGTCATGGTGACAATTTTCTATATTGCACCGAATTGTGAGTCAATACATATCAGCCTTGCGCCAAATAGGGTGCAATTTGGAATTCTGGTAGAAAGAAAATGAATACAATCGCTACAATCCGCCCTTCGAGAGCCGAGTTGTCAGGCCAATCGACACGCCCATCGGGCCGGCGCGGCTTTGCCGGCCGTCTGGTATATGTGGTCAGGTCGCTGGCGAAATGGATCGACCATCTGCTGGAGCGCCGGCGCAGCCGGCTGGTGCTGCTGGAAATGACCGATGATCAGCTCAAGGACATCGGCGTCTCGCGCTGCGATGCCCACAGCGAGGGCATCAGGCCGTTCTGGGACTGACCATGATCCCAAGGTACGAACCCGGCTTTTGAGATCAGGGTCAAGGCTTGTACCGGAGGTCCGGATGGCTTTAACGGACGCTTGTTGCCCTGATGCGTGAAACGCCGTGGTCCACAAGGACGGCGACCACGCACAGCACGAGAAACAATCCGGTGACGGCCGCCGCTGAGATGGCGACGCTGGCTGCACCATTCTTGGCGACATCGAGAAGGGTAGGGCACCTCGCCGGCAAGCGGCGCCCGCGCCAGCGCATAGACCAGGTAGGCCACGGGATAGAGCATCCACCAGGAGATGTCGTGCCACCGCGTCCTGCCGTCGGCGCCTGCGACCAGCCACCACAGCACGAACAGCACCGGCGTCACATAGTGCAGCAGGACGTCGCAGAGCAGGAACAGCCCCTGCGGCTGCCAGAGCTGCGAAAGCACCGTCGCATAGACGATGAAGACCAGAGTGATCGAAACGGCAATGCCCGCCCGCATCCGGAATCCCGCGAAGGCAGGCAGCCACGCATAGCCGGTGGACGACAGCAGCGATGTGTACACCAGCACCGCGCCGATGTTGGTCAGGATGGTGAAGAAGCTGAAAAGGAAGACGATGGAGCCAAGCAGGCTACGGCCCGCTTCCATCGACGCCGGAATGCTGATGCAGAACTGCAGGACGAGCCCGGCCAGACCTATGACCAGCCCCGCGATCTGCAGGAACCGGCCCATTGCCCTATGCGGCCGCCGAACAGGAGGGATTGCCGGCCTGCCAACGGGCGATGTCGGAGCCGATGCGCGCACCGAGCGGGTCGTTCATCAGCGGTCCAAACACGTCGACCCGGCTTGAATTGCCTTGCGCCTGCACGACCAGCAACGGTTTGCCACCATAGTGTTTGGCCGGCACCAGCAGGAAACGCGGCGTGCCGCTGAACGAATTCAGCTCGTTGGCCATCTGATACTGCTTGAAGGCCGGATCCTTGCTGGCGATCCAGCATTTGTGGGCAGCGATCGCCACTTGTTCCATGGCCAGCAACGCAGCACTTTTGCCCGAGGGGACAGGCGTGCTCTTAGGGCTCGATTGGCAGGATGCCAAGGCGAAGCCTGCCGCGGCAACCAGCGCGATCGTCTTGCTCCTAGTCAAGCGGCACCCATCTCAAGTTCGGACAGAAAAATCTTCAGGCCGTCGGTCATTTCGCCCCACACCCGCGACAATGCCGGATGCTGCGAGGCGATCTGTTGATAGGCATCGAATTTGGGATAGGCGTCGAGCAGGTCGTGGCGCCCCGTCATGGCCCGGAACTGGTTGAAGATGAACCGCGTCGGCGTCAGCCAGGCGTCGGCGAAACTGATATCGTCGCCGAGCGCGAAGGGGCCTTGCGCCATGCGTTCCTCGATCGCCGCCAGTCCGTGGTGCAGGCGGGCGAACTGGGCGTCGATCTCGGCACTGTTTCGCTTCGGCACGAAATGAAGCTCGAAAAGCTTCATCATAGGGGTCAGTACGTCGAGATCGGTGATGCGGGCGAACATGCGCACCAGCGCACGATCCTTGGAATCGGGCGGCAACAGCGCCGGTTCAGGAAAGCGCTCCTCGAGATACTCGGCGATGACCACGGATTCGACGATCGTTTCGCCCGAACCGGTGATCAGCACCGGAATGCGGTTCAGCGGTGAGATGGTGCGAAACTCTTCAGGGATCGGAAAGCCGGGCGGCGGCGCGATGATCTTGAGCGGCACGTCCTTGATGTAGGCCAGTGCCCGCACGATCGACGAGTAGGGCGACAACGGTCGCGAATAGAGTTTCATGACCGTCTCTCTCCCCAATAATGCGGACTTGCTCCCGTAAAGAGACAGGAATGTCCGGCTGTTTTCAAGGCATCCGCCTCGATGATGTCAGGCGGCAATGCCAAGCGCGCTCTCGAACAGCGCCCGACCATCGCTGCCGCCGTGGGCTGCTTCGATCAGGTTTTCCGGGTGCGGCATCAGGCCGAGCACATTGCCGCGTTCGTTGATGATGCCGGCTATGTCGTTGATGGAGCCGTTGGGATTGGTGCCGTCCGCATAACGGAATACAACCTGGCCTTCGCCTTCGAGGCGGGCAAGTGTGTCGGAGTCGGCAAAGTAATTGCCGTCATGATGCGCGACCGGCGAGCGGATGATCTGACCCGGCTGGTAGCGGCGGGTGAACATGGTGTTGGCGTTGGTGATCTGCAGCTTCACCTGACGGCAGACGAATTTGAGCGAGGTGTTGCGCATCAGCGCCCCGGGCAGCAGGCCCGCCTCGACCAGGATCTGGAAACCGTTGCAGACGCCAATGACAGTCACGCCCTGGGCCGCCTTTTCAGCGACCGCCCGCATCACCGGCATGCGCGCGGCAATCGCGCCGCAGCGCAGATAGTCGCCGAAGGAAAAACCGCCGGGAATGGTGATCAGGTCGACATCCGGGATTTCGGTGTCGGTCTGCCAGACCGTGACCGGTGGTTTTCCCGAAATCTTGGTCAGCGCCGCGATCATGTCGCGGTCGCGGTTGAGGCCAGGCAGAAGGACGACGGCGGATTTCATGGCAATTCCCGTTCGAGCATCTGAACCAGATACCGGGGTGAAACGTGGTTGGTCAACCAGACGCCGTTGTCGGAGAGAAAGAATGATACCCCATCCCTCATCATGGCTGCCGAGTCGACCTGGAGGATAACACTTTTTCCGTAGCGACGTCGTGCGACGATCAGAGCCGTTTCGGCGTCCTTTGACAAGTGAACATGCTGGCGCGACTGTCTGGTCAGGCCTTCGCGGAGAATGCTGGGGAGAACCTCTTCCTTGGTGCCGTGGTAGAGGGTTGCCGGCGGGATCGATGGCGACAAGCCGAGATCGACATCGACGCTGTGGCCTTGCACGGCACGGATGCGTTGGCCGTCGATAGCAAAGCGCTTTTTCGGATTCTCTTCGACGATGCGCGAAACATCGGCGATCGATGCGCCGAACTTCGACTGTATCACCGCGCAGAGCGCGTCGAAATCGGCCCAGCCGTTTTCGTCGAGCGACAGTCCGGCCTCCTGCGGCGCATGTCGCAGGACCAGGCTCATGAACTTTGAAATCTGTGTGTCGTTCGGCATCGCAACAAGGCGGTTTTCAAGTGTCGACGGCGGCGTCTCGAAGGCGCGGCCGATTTTGACTGCGCACGCCGTGTGTAGCGAGGTCGCGGACGTCGGTCAAACGGGCACAGAGCTCGACAAGCAAGTGCAGCAGGTGCTTAGCACTTGGTTAATTATACACTTGTCTTGATCTGTATCGAGGATCGATATCTAGGAGAATCGTTCAGTAGAAAACCACGTTGTTAAGGACCACTGCTGCAAGAGAGATGCTTCTGCAGCAGTTCGAGGCTCTGGTGGATTACGATAAGATTAGAGCACGCGAATACGGTCGACGCGCGATGTGGGCTTCAGTCACCGTCGTGGCGTCGCTCGCTGCCTTCGCCTTCATGTTGTTCTGGGATGCTTCGGCATCCATGCGATCGTTGTTTTCGACGTGGCTCTCTCTCAACACGGATTTGGGTGATTGCGCCGTGTCTTTCGCGCGCCTGTTGATGGTGGCGACGGCTCTTTCGATTGGCCTGGGGATCATTTCGGCGGGCCTGGTCGTGTCGAACGCAGTTGATGTCTTCAGCTACAAGAGAAGCTTCAGGGTCTACCGCAAGCTTCTGCTCCTCGGAGTGGGCCTGACGATATTTTTCCTTCTGCCTCTTTTTTTTGGAAAAGGCACTTGGGACAGGGGTGGCCATCACGGAGTGTCGCGGATCGATCTCGCGAACGCCTGCATTGCCAGCCACCATACCACTTTCTACAGGCTGCATGGCCGCCTGCTGATAGTCGTATTTGCTGGCTGGATAAGCATAATGGTGCAGTTGGTTCTGCGACGCGCGATCGCCGACGGGCGCGATCCGAGCCAGCTTTCTGACGATCCGCGGACCCGGGAAATGCAGTTGCGAGTCCTAGAATTGGCTCAACGACGCCAGGCGAGCGGGCGAATCGTATTCAAGGTTGCGATGACGGTGCTAGCGGCTGCGCTGTTTTATTCCGGCGCGTGGTCGATGAAGCCGGCCGTCGTCCGGTTCATTCACACGTTCACATGGGAGCGGCAAAAGGCGAACGTGGTCGAGACCGGCATGCAATGTGTGCTGGAAGTGAAAGTCAGGCGTAACTGGGTAGAGCGGTCCCGCGCCGATTGCTCTTCAGTTGCCGTGACAGTTCCTTCGACCCCGGCGCCGGGCGAGGGTGCGTGGCGCATCACGAAAATTCCAACCGCAAAGCTCGCCTATCGCCCTCCGCGAGGTGGCGAATATTCGTTTGAGGTGACTGGAGATTTCTATGTGAAAATGCCGACGTCGGTCGGCACCGAAATCGAGGTGTTACGAAATCCGGCCAATCCCGAGGGGATCGACAAGGTTTTCGACGGCGGCGATGTCAAACGAATGTTCTACAAACTGCTCGCGATCATCTCAGGCGCCGTCGCGATCTACTATCTTTGGTTTCGCAGGCCGCAGAGCCCACGCCCGATCTAGACCGGATCACCGCCCGCAAACCGGCGGGCGCTATCGGCATCACACCAGCGTTACGCTGTAATTCTCAATCACCGTATTCGCCAGCAGCTTGTCGCACATGGCTTTCAGGTCGGCTTCGGCCTTGGCCTTGTCGGTCTCCGAAAGCTCGACATCGAACACCTTGCCCTGCCGCACCGCGCCAACGCCGCCGAAACCCAGTCCGGACAGTGCGTGTTCGATTGCCTTGCCTTGCGGGTCGAGCACGCCGTTCTTGAGGGTGACGGTAATGCGGGCCTTGATCACGCTGGACATGCTCCTGTTCTCAAATATCGGGTTGCAAGCCGCTATCAGTGCGGCTTGCCTTTGACGCCTTCGGTGGAGGCGACAAGCACCGGGCCGGTGGGGCGTGGCGGCTCGTTCTCGTTCATGATGCCGAGGCGGCGGGCAACTTCCTGATAGGCTTCGACGAGGCCGCCCATGTCGCGGCGGAAACGGTCCTTGTCGAGCTTGTCATGCGTCGCCACGTCCCACAGGCGGCAGGAATCCGGCGAAATCTCGTCGGCGACGACGATGCGCATCATGTCGCCCTCGAACAGGCGACCGCATTCGATCTTGAAGTCGACGAGCTGGATGCCGACACCCATGAACAGGCCGGAGAGAAAGTCGTTGACGCGAATGGCGAGTGCCATGACGTCGTCGATTTCCTGCGGGCTCGCCCAGCCGAACGCGGTGATGTGCTCTTCCGACACCATCGGATCGTCAAGCGCGTCGGCCTTGTAATAGAATTCGATGATCGAGCGCGGCAAAACGGTGCCTTCCTCGATGCCGAGGCGCTTGGACAGCGAGCCGGCCGCGACATTGCGCACCACCACTTCGAGCGGAATGATCTCGACTTCCTTGATGAGCTGCTCGCGCATGTTGAGCCGGCGGATGAAGTGGGTCGGAATGCCCATGCGGTTGAGATGGTTGAAGATGTGCTCGGAAATGCGGTTGTTGAGCACGCCCTTGCCGTCGACGACTTCATGTTTTTTCTTGTTGAACGCGGTTGCGTCGTCCTTGAAGAACTGGATGAGCGTACCCGGCTCGGGTCCCTCATAGAGGATCTTGGCCTTGCCTTCATAAATGCGGCGGCGATTTTTCATCTGATTTTTTCTCTGGAGTTCCGGGCAGGCGGCAAGCGACCATTTCCTGCCCGTCTGCCTGAAATAGTGCGGCTACGGTAGGGTTCAATGCCGGGTCTATCCCAATCACATCGTTTGCTCAATCGGCAAATCCTTCCAATCAACCGCTTTCGGGACTGAAATGCCGCAGCGCAGCATGCTACGAAGCGTATTGACCGGCTCGCGACCTTTTGGTTTGTGCTTCGTCAACACATATACATCTTCACCAGCGAATCGATTTCCATCGGAGGGATGCCATGAGCAGCATGAAGGATCGCGAAGAGGGCTTTGAGCGCAAATTCGCATTCGACGAGGAACTTCGGTTCAAGGCCTCGGCGCGCCGCAACAAGGCGCTCGGCCTGTGGGCAGCCGAAAAGCTCGGAAAATCGGGCGCCGATGCCGACGCCTATGCCAAGCAGGTGGTCGTCGCCGACATCGAGGAAGCCGGCGATCACGACGTATTCCGCAAGATCCGCAAGGACTTCGACGACGCCGGTGTCGACCAGTCGGACCACCAGATCCGCCGCACCATGGACGAGTTGATGGCGCAGGCGATCGAGCAGATCAAGAACACCTGATCCCAACACGCGCTGGACCAATCGACCGCCCGGCCTATCCGGGCGGTTTTTCTTTGCCTTTGCAGCGGTTTCCGGCTGAAACTGCTGTCGTTAACAAGGAAAAGATCAGATGTCCCTGAAGTCCCGCCTTGCGGCCGATGAAACCCTGTTCACCGCATGGTCCGGCGTGCCGGATGCCTTGACCGTCGAGATCGTCGCCAAGCAGGGCTTCGATGCCGTCACCCTCGACATGCAGCATGGCGGCCATCATGAGGACAGCGTGCTGCGCGGTCTCGTGCCTGTGCTCGCTGCAAACAAGCCGGCGCTGGTGCGCATTCCGGTCGGCCGCTTCGACATGGCAAGCCGCGCGCTCGATTTCGGAGCCGAGGCTGTCATTGCGCCGATGGTGAATTCGGTGGCCGACGCAAAACTGTTTGCCGCCGCCATGAAATATCCGCCGGTTGGCGAGCGCTCATGGGGCCCGACCTATGCGTTTCCGCGCCACGGCAAGGGCGACCAAGCCGAATGGCTGCGCGACACCAATCAGCGCACCATGGCCTTCGCCATGGTCGAGACCCGCGCGGCACTCGACGCGCTCGACGGCATTCTCGACACGCCTGGCATCGACGGCATCTTCCTTGGCCCGTCGGATTTCTCGATCGCCTGGAGCAACGGCGCGACCGTCAATTCGACGCTGGAAAGCATGATGGAGACCGTGGCGTCGGTCGCCGAACGCACCCGCAAGGCGGGAAAACATGCGGCGATCTATGTCGTCGAGCCGGCGATTGCCGGCCGCGTCGTCTCGATGGGCTACCGGCTGCTGGCCATGGGCTCGGAACACGCTCTGATCGGGCTCGGTGCAAAAACCCTGATCAAGAGCGTCAGGGACTCGATCGGCTCCTGAGGAAGCTCAGGGTTTCAGGTCGGTCAGGAACTTGGCGAAGGTCATCGATCCCTCGGGCCACGGACCAAAGCCGGAATCGGCGTTGAGGTGACCGGTCTCGCCGGCGTCGATGAACAGCGAGCCCCAGGCGCCGGCAATGTCCTCGGCGACATCGAAGGCGCAGAACGGGTCGTTGCGGCTGGCGATCACGATCGAAGGAAAGGGCAGCGGTTCGCGCGGATAGGGACCGAAGGTCATCAGGTGCCTGGGCTTGATCTGGGGATTGGCGACATCGGGCGGCGCCACGAAGAAGGCGCCAGCGACCGGCTTGCGGAACTGCGGCATGGCTTGCACTGCCGCGGCGACGCCAAGCGAATGCGCAACGATGACGACCGGCCGCTCGGCCTCGTTGACCGCCTTGGCCACGCTCGCCGTCCAGTCCTCGCGCACCGGTTTGGACCACTCCGCCTGCTCGACGCGGCGCGCCGTCGACAGCTTCGACTGCCAGCGGCTCTGCCAATGGTCGGGGCCGGAATTGGTGTAGCCCGGCACGATGAGAATATCTGTGTCTTTGACCTTCATGGCGCTGAAATAGCGAGCGGCGTCGCTTCGTGCAACGGGCCATGAACCGCGCTCTTGATCACAATGGTGAACACGATGTTCGCTTCTTCAAGTCTTGTGTGAACGATGCCGATGGACGATTTGTCGTCAGGAATAGAAACAGCCATGTGCGGGAACCCCACACGGCCTACAATGATTGGCGGCGCGGGGCTCTTTGCCTTGGGAGTTTTACCGCAGGCCGGCCGAACGGAGAATTTGATGAGTGAATTGCCTTTTGCCGCCACCACTGCCGTCAGCGTCGCCCGCGTCGGGCTGAAGGCGCGCGATGCCGAAAGTCTTGCCGCCTACTATCGCAGCGTCGTCGGTCTGCAGGAGTTGAGCCGCGCCGATGGCGCGATTACCCTCGGTGCCGCCAACCGTCCGCTGCTGGTGATCGAGGCAGATGCGGCGGCAAAGCCGGATGATCCGCAAAGCGCCGGCCTGTTCCACACCGCTTTCCTGCTGCCAAGCAGGGCCGATCTCGGCCGCTGGATCAACCATGCCATCGCCAGCAAGATCGCCATCGATGGTGCTTCCGACCATCTGGTCAGCGAAGCGCTGTACCTGACCGATCCCGAAGGCAACGGCATCGAGATCTACGCCGACCGCCTCCCGCAGGACTGGAAGTGGAACGGCGACAAGATAGCCATGGCGACCGAGCGGCTGAACATTCCTTCAGTGCTTGCCGAAGTGCCCGCTGGTGATGCGGGCTGGCAAGGCGCGCCGGAAAACAGCATTGTCGGCCATGTCCACCTGCGCGTCGGCAGGCCCGAAGACGCCGAAGCCTGGTGGAACCAGGAATTCGGCTTCGACACGGTGGCGAAATATGGCGGTCAGGCGGTGTTCCTGTCGTCCGGCGGCTATCATCACCACATCGGCGCCAACGCCTGGCGCAGCCCGGGCGCCGGCCGCCGCGATCCGAGCCGCTCGGGTCTTGCCTGGGTCGAGATGCGTTCCGACAACGTGACCAGCCCGGTAACCCGCGAAGACCCGTGGGGGACTGTGATCAGGACCGTTCCCGGCAAGGCCTGATCAGGTTTTCGGGAATTCCGAAGAAGAAGAGGCCCGCGGCCTACGGCCGGGCCTCTTTTTGTATCGGACTGCTCTCAGGCTTCCCCGAACACCCGCTTGAAGATCGTGTCGACATGCTTGGTGTGATAGCCGAGGTCGAACTTCTCGCGGATCTCGAATTCCGGCAGCGCTGCGGTCACTTCCTTGTCGGCCAACAATTCCTCAAGAAAATCAGCGCCTTGTTCCCATACCTTCATGGCGTTGCGTTGCACCAGCCGGTAGGAGTCCTCACGCGACAGACCGGCCTGCGTCAGCGCCAGCATGACGCGCTGCGAATGCACGAGGCCGCGGAACTTGTTCATGTTCTTCAGCATGTTGTCGGGATAGACGAGCAGCTTGTCGACGACGCTGGTCAGCCGCGACAACGCGAAGTCGAGCGTCACCGTGGCGTCCGGCCCGATCATGCGCTCGACCGAAGAGTGTGAAATGTCGCGCTCGTGCCAGAGCGCCACATTCTCCATCGCCGGCAGCGCCATGGACCGCACCATGCGGGCGAGGCCGGTGAGGTTTTCCGTGAGCACCGGATTGCGCTTGTGCGGCATTGCCGACGAGCCCTTTTGTCCCGGCGAAAAATACTCTTCCGCTTCCAGCACCTCGGTGCGCTGCAGATGCCGGATCTCGATCGACAGTCGCTCGATCGACGAGGCGATGACGCCGAGCGTGGCGAAGAACATGGCGTGGCGGTCGCGCGGGATCACTTGCGTCGACACCGGTTCCGGCTTCAGGCCGAGCTTTGCCGCCACATGTTCCTCGACATAGGGGTCGATGTTGGCGAAGGTGCCGACCGCGCCCGAAATGGCGCAGGTGGCGATATCCTCACGCGCGTGCACCAACCGCTCGCGACAGCGCGAGAACTCGGCATAGGCTTGCGCCAGCTTGATGCCGAAGGTCGTTGGCTCGGCATGGATGCCGTGGCTGCGGCCGATCGTGACGGTGTCCTTGTGCTCGAAGGCACGCCGCTTGAGTGCTGCAAGCAGCGAGTCGATGTCGGCGAGAAGGATGTCGCTCGCCCGGGTAAGCTGCACGGCAAAGCAGGTGTCGAGAACATCAGACGATGTCATGCCCTGGTGGATGAAGCGGGCGTCGGGTCCGACGAATTCGGCAAGATGGGTCAGGAAGGCGATAACGTCGTGCTTGGTGACACGCTCGATCTCGTCGATCGCCTCGACATCGAATTTAGCGGCACCGCCCTTTTCCCAAATGGTTTTTGCCGCTTCCTTGGGGATGACGCCGAGTTCGGCCAGCGCGTCGCAGGCATAGGCTTCGATCTCGAACCAGATGCGGAACCGGGTTTCGGGCGACCAAATCGCGACCATTTCCGGCCGGGAATAACGAGGGATCATCGGTCAGTCCTGATTTGTCGAGGAGTTTGCCCGCGTCCTAGCAGAGGCGGGCAAAATGCTCAACGCTGCTGCCGTGCAAACCAGACGCTGACGGCAAACAAGGCGACGAAACCAACCGGAAAATAAAGCCGGATGCCCAGCACCACGAACTGGTAGAGCGCAATCAACATCGTGAAGACGAACTGGAGGGCCCAGGTGTGGGTGAAAGCCGGGGCATGCCACTCGGCATAGTAAGAGCGGTACTGCAGGGCAAACAGCCCGCCGGTCAGGCCGATCGTTGCGCCAAGCAGGCACACGAACGCCGCCGCGAAGGCGACCTCCCAGCGCCTTCCAAGCGAGACCAGCCGTGCCGCGAACAGGCCAAGCGGAAAGGCGAGCGCTCCGCCGCAGGCATAGAGCAGCGACACGGTGCGGATTTTCTCCGGCGTCTCCCAGTCGTCCAACAGCAGGTTGACGAGCGCGCTGGCGCCCATCGTCGCGGCCCACAACAAGGCGCCGAAAAGCGCTGTACGCGGCGTCGGTACGGCGCGGCGAATGCGGCTCAGGGCACGATTGCGCCCGGCGGGTTGAACAAGCGGTGTCACAGGCGGCCGGTCACCGCGATCCAGCGAAAGTTCGGCCCCTCGAAGCCGTATTGGCGCACCGTGATCAGCACCGCATAGCCGCTCAAACTGTCCATGGAAAATGTCTGCACCGCGCCGATCCGGTAACCGCTCGGGCACCCCCGGCTCTTGGGGATCGACTTGTCCTCATGCAACAGCTTGGTCGTGCCGCCATCCTGCGCCTCGATGCGCAGCAGCCGAAAGCCGTTGATCTCACCCTGGTTGTCGCAGCCTTCGGTGTTGTTCATGCCGATCTCGTCGAGCCGAAATTCGAGCGGCTGGTCGACCGGCGTGAAGATCGGGCGCGGGTTGACCGCCATCCGGTGCGGATCGGCCGAAAGCTCGGTCACCGGGTTGAAGCCTGCGGTGATGCCCTTGTTCGCGGTCAACTCAGCCTGTTTGACGATCGCTTCGCCTTTCTGCCGGGCCTCGAGGCGGGCCGCTTCGAGCGTGGCATTCTCATCGTCAATCCGGACCCGGATCGGCGTTCCTTTGAGAAAGCTGTCGTCGTTCGTGTCGATGTAGTAGCGGTTTGCATAGGGGAAGCCGGAACCATCCTGGACGCCATACTCCTCGAAGGCGAAGACGCCGCCATCCTTGGTGAAACCGAGGATTTCAAGCTCGGCAACATCGCCTGCATGGGCGGCGATCGACGTCGCAAACTGTGCAAGCAGCGAAACGGCTAACAGAAAAAGCAATCGCATCGGTTCACTCCGGAAGCTGTCGTCGTTCCAATCCCCAAAAGCGCGTCGCGTTTGAACGGATTCAGGTGACGCGCTTTAGGTCTTTCTTTCTATGCATGTCTTTCTCCCAAAACCGGAACCACTTTTGGGCGACATGCATTAGCACGACGGAATCAAAACGTCGTGCAGTCCGAAGCCGATGCATCCAATCGGCCAGTCGTTTGTTATTGTCGGCAGTCCCAATGGAGAACCACCATGACCGACACCAGCAAAATTCGTGAGCATATGGAAGTCGTCGGCGCCGATGGCGTGCATGTCGGCACCGTCGACAAGGTCGAGGGTGAGCGGATCAAGCTGACCAAGGCCGACAGCGGCGGTGGCGCCCACAAGGGCCACCATCATTACATTCCCCTGAGCCTGCTTGCCGAGGTCGACGGCAAGAAGGTGTGGCTGTCGGCGAATTCCGATGTCGCG
This sequence comes from Mesorhizobium newzealandense, assembly GCF_042682145.1. Lineage (NCBI taxonomy): Bacteria > Pseudomonadati > Pseudomonadota > Alphaproteobacteria > Hyphomicrobiales > Phyllobacteriaceae > Mesorhizobium > Mesorhizobium newzealandense. Next base: position 391,825 of record NZ_JBHUGZ010000007.1, read on the forward strand.
GTGACCTTCGAGGAAGAAAAATCCGATCCGGTCTGATCGGTTGCTTCACCCCGAGCGCGACGACCAGACCGGAAACAGGTCGTCATCGGCAGGCGTCGCGGCAAACACGCCACGGCTGATGGCGCGCGCCATGGTGGCGCCGGCCGCGGCGTAAAGGTCTATTGCCGCGTCCGCCCCAAGCTCGACACCACTCGTGCCCGTCGCCAGCGCAAACACCAGGTCGCCATCGGCCGGCGTATGCGTGGGCCAGATGGCGCGCACGAACCCGTCATGCGCCGATATCGCCAGGCGCTTTGCGGCGGCCTTGGTGAGCACCGCGTCCGTGGCAATGACGGCGATGGTGGTGTTGCCGCCGGTTTCCATCTGTCCGCCGACACGCTTGTCGCGGTATTTCAACAGGATCCGCTTCGCATCGTCCGGCATCGGCGAGGGATAGCCAAGCCCGCCGAATTCGTCGCCGATTTCGAACGGTGCCGCCCAGAAATGGCGGGTTCGGCCGACGGTCACCGAGCCGGTCGGATTGATGGCGGCCAGCGCGCCGATGGTGATGCCGTTGTCCAGCAGCGTCGAGGCCGAGCCGAGGCCGCCCTTCAGCCCGGAAGTGAGGGCACCGGTACCGGCGCCGATCGTGCCGAGCTGGAATTCGGTGCTGGCGGCTTGTACCGCTTCATAGCCGAGGTCGCGGTAGGGTGGATAACGCCCCCAATCCTTGTCGCCGCCATTGCGCAGATCGAACAGGATCGCCGCCGGCACGATCGGCACGCGAAAGCCACCGACTTCGAGCCCGATGCCGCGCTCGCGCAGCGCCGCCTGCACGCCTGATGCTGCGTCGAGGCCGAAAGCCGAGCCGCCCGAAAGCACCACGGCGTGGACTGCCTCGACCGAATTGTGCGGTTCGAGCAGATCGGTCTCACGGGTGCCCGGTGCACCGCCCAGGATCTGCACGCCGGCCACCGCCGTCCCGTCGCAAAGCACGGTCGTGACGCCGGACTTCAGCCTGGCGTCGGAAGCATTGCCGACGCGCAGGCCGGCAACGTCGGTGATCAGATTGCGCGGGCCGGTGCGAAACATCAGTTGCTTTCCAAAGGCGCAAAGCGTGTGCCATCGAAGCGGAAGACACGGTAGGGGCTCTGGCTGAGGTCGCCTTTTGCGTCGAAGCGGACCGGCCCGATCGCAGTGGTGAAATCGTGCCCGGTCAGAGCGTCGGCGAGCGGCTTGCCCGAGGTTTCGGACAGGCCTGACGCCGCCTTGGCGATCTCGACCGCCGCATAAGCCGGTAATGTGTAGCCGTCCGGCTCGATTTTCTGTGCCGAGAAGCTTTCCAGGACCTTTGGATCGGCGACATCGGCCCATTCAGGCGGTGCGATCATCAGCGTGCCCACCGCATAGGGCACGTCGCCCGGTGTGCGCAAATTTTCGCCGCCGGCGAAGACGATGCCGGCAGACAGCTGCGCCGAGTCACGGCCCATGATGGCGATGTCTTCGCCGTCGCCGCCGGCAAAGACATGCGTGGCGCCTGCCTTTTTCAGCCGGCCAATCATTCCGATCTGGTTGTCGAGCTGCGGCCGGAACGTGTCGACGAAAACCGGTTTCAGCGCCGCCTGCTCGGCCGCCGCGCGAAGCGTCTCGGCGATTTCGCGGCCATAGATGGTGCCGTCATCGATGATGGCGAACAAGTCGTTCTGCCACAGATGGGTGAGGCTGGAGGCGACCGCATTGCGCTCATCGTCACCGCGAGGCCCGAGACGGTAGACCGGCCAGCCGGTCTTGACGCGCCGGTCGGTCAGGCTTTCGGTTCGCACGCCAACGGTGATGACCGGAATGTTGGCGTCCTTGAGGATCGGCATCGCCGCTTCGATCGCCTCGGTGCAGAGAAAGCCGACCACGACATTGACCTTGGCGGCCACGAATTCCCTGGCCGCGGCAGCGCCGCCGTCAGCGGTGCAGGCGTCATCGACGGTTTTGAGTTCGATGCCATTCGCTTCGGCTGCGAGACCGGTGCCGGCGTCGATCTGCTTGCCGAGGATGGCGGATGGTCCCGACAAGGGTGCCGCGACGCCAACCAGCAGCGTCTGGCCGCTGGCGACGCTGGCCATGAACAGCCAGGCCAACGGGGCCGATATCGTTACCCTGGGGCGCATCCTGATGAAGAATTCCTCCAAGCTGGCGACATTTTGCTGGCGCCAATTCCGCCAAGACCTAAAGGCTGGCCGGGCTTGGTGCAACACGCGAATTTTGGGGAGAAGGAGCCCAGGCCCAGCCGTAGCCTCGCTTGTGGCATGTCGTATGTCGCCATATATAGCGGTAGGGTTCTGACTGTGGAAAATTTCCGGTGCTGAAGAAGAACGACATTGGGCCGCAGGCCTATCGCGACGCGATGAGCCATTTTGCCGGCCACGTCCATGTGGTCACCACCGACGGGCCGGCGGGCAAGCGCGGCGCGACGGTGATCGCCGCCTGTTCGGTATCGGATACGCCGCCGACCATTCTGGTTTGCCTCAACCGTGAAAATCCCAAGAACGAGCCGTTCGTGAAAAACGGCAGATTTGCCTTGAATACGCTGGCTTCAGACCAGGAGCCGCTGTCGGAAGGCTTTTCCGGCATCACCGGCCTGCCGGTCGAGGAGCGTTTCGCGCTCGGCGAGTGGGACGTGATTTCCACCGGCGCGCCGACGCTGAAGGGCGCGCTCGCGGTGTTCGACTGCGAGCTGATCGACACCAAGGATCTGGCCACGCATCGTGTGCTTTTTGGCAAGGTGACAGGCCTGCGCATCGGCGATAATTTGCGGCCGCTGATCTACCACGCCCGCGGCTACCACGTTCTGGACAGCGGAGCGCCGGCGTTCACGGAGAAAGAATGACCGAGCTGAAACCGCGCGCCGTGCCGCGGACGATCGACGAGACGCTCGATCTCCTGACCGGCGCGGACTATGTGGCGGATCGGTCGCTGGCGACCGTGCTGTTCCTGTCGCTGCGCATGAAGCGGCCATTGTTCCTCGAGGGCGAGGCCGGCGTCGGCAAGACCGAGATCGCCAAGGTGCTGGCGCAGGCGCTTGGCCGCCGGTTGATTCGCCTGCAGTGCTATGAAGGGCTCGATGTCTCGTCCGCCGTCTACGAGTGGAACTATGCCGCGCAGATGATCGAGATCCGCATGGAGGAGGCGGCCGGCAAGGTCGATCGCTCCGACATGGAGCGCAATGTCTTCTCCGAAAAATACCTGATCCGTCGCCCGGTGCTTGATGCGCTGACCGGCAAGACAGGTGCTGCCCCGGTCTTCCTGATCGATGAGCTCGATCGCACCGACGAGGCATTCGAGGCCTTCCTGCTGGAAATTCTTTCCGACTTCCAGGTGACGGTGCCTGAACTCGGCACCATCAAGGCGGAAGAACCGCCGATCGTCATCATCACCACCAACCGCACGCGCGAGATCCATGACGCCCTGAAACGGCGCTGTCTCTATCACTGGGTCGACTATCCCAACGCCGAGCGTGAGCTGGAGATCGTGCGCCGAAAGGTGCCGCAGGCCAACCAGCGGCTCTCGGCCGAGGTGGTTTCCTTCATCCAGAAGCTGCGCCAGATCGAACTGTTCAAGGTGCCGGGCGTCGCCGAAACCATCGACTGGGCCGGCGCGCTGACCGAGCTCGACAAGGTGGCGCTCGATCCGGAAACCATGTCCGACACGATCGGCGTGCTTTTGAAATACCAGGACGACATTGCCCGTATCGAACAGGGCGAAGGCCGGCGCATCCTCAACGAGGTGAAGGCCGAGCTTTCGGCGGCGGAGTAGGGCCATGGCGGTGTCGCGCCCTGAACCCAAGGAAGCCCGGCCGGACGGACGCATCGCCGACAACATCGTCTATTTCGCGCGTACCCTGCGCAAATCAGGCATGCGGGTCGGACCGGCCTCGGTCAAGGACGCGATCGAGGCGGTGCTTGTCGCCGGCATCGGGTCTCGCGATGATTTCTACTGGACGCTGCATGCCGTGCTGGTGTCGCGGCACGAGGATCACGCCACCTTCGACGAAGCCTTCCGGCTGTTCTGGAAATCGCGCGAACTGATCGAAAAGATGCTGGCGATGTTTTCGCCGGTGGCGCCTGATGTCAGGGAAAAGCAGAAGCCGCGTGCCGCTGAGAACCGCGTCAGCCAGGCGATGTTCGAGGGCCATCAGAAGAACCAGCCGGCCCAGGAGATTCCCGAGATCGAGGTCGACGCCCGCTTCACCTTTTCCGGCAACGAAGTGCTGCGCGGCAAGGACTTTGCCCAGATGAACGCCGCCGAGATGGCCGACGCCCGGAAGGCGATCGCCCAGTTGCGGCTGCCCTTCGACATGGTGCGAACCCGCCGCTTCAAGGCCGATGCGCACGGCCGCCGCATCGATCCGCGCGCCATGATGCGTTCGGCAGCGCGCACCGGTGGTGAACTGATCCTGCCGAAATTCCGCTCACCGCGCGAGGTCCATCCGCCGCTGGTGGTGCTGGCCGACATTTCCGGCTCGATGAGCCAGTACACGCGCATCTTCCTGCATTTCCTGCATGCGCTGACGGAAAAACGCCGGCGGGTGCACACGTTCGTCTTCGGCACCCGGCTGACCAACCTGACCCGGCAGATGCGCCATCGCGATCCCGATGCCGCACTTGCCGACTGTTCGGCGGCGGTCAAGGACTGGTCGGGCGGCACGCGCATCGGCGACACGCTGGCCGAGTTCAACCGGCTGTGGTCGCGGCGTGTGCTGGGGCAGGGGGCGGTGGTGCTTTTGATCACCGACGGGCTGGAGCGCGACGATGTCGCCGGCCTGTCGGAGGAAATGGAGCGCCTGCACAAATCCTGCCGGCGGCTGATCTGGCTCAACCCGTTGCTGCGCTTTGACGGTTTTCAGGCGCGCGCGCGCGGCGTCAAGGCGATGCTGCCGCATGTCGACGAGTTTCGCTCGGTGCACAATCTCGATGCACTCGCCGATCTCTGCGCCTCGCTGGACAAGAAATCGGCGCAGTCTGTCGATCCGCGCCGATGGCTGGACGCTGGCGCGAGGCACGCCGCGTGACCATATGTTGCCCGAGAAATATGAAAAACAGACTCTGAGAGAAGCGATCATGGAAGACAGCATCTATCTCGATGAGGCCCGCGACCCACTGATCATCGCGGAAGGCTGGATGAGGGATGGCAAGGATGTGGCCATCGCCACCGTGGTCGAGACCTGGGGTTCTGCGCCTCGCCCCGTCGGCAGCCATCTGGTCATTGACGCCGACGGCAATTTCCACGGCTCCGTCTCGGGCGGCTGCGTCGAAGGCGCGGTGGTGACGGAAGCAATCGACGTGATCGACAGCGGCAAGGCCAGGATGCTCGAGTTCGGTGTTGCCGACGAAACCGCCTGGCAGGTCGGCCTGTCCTGCGGCGGCCGGATCAAGGTCTATGTTGAAAGATTGGGCTGACCTATTATGGATCCCTATGCGCTGAAAACGTTGAACGCCGAACGCCGGGCCCGCCGCGCGGCGATCCTCGTCACCGATCTCGGTGACGGCCGCGACCGCATCGTGCGCGAAGGCGATCAGGTTGCCGGCGATCTCGGCGCTGCGATCGCCAGGGCGTTCCGCACCGGCAATTCCGGTTCGGTCGAGGCCGAGGGGCGGACCTTCTTTCTCAACGCGCATCTGCCGCAACCGCGGCTCGTTGTCGTCGGCGCCGTCCATATCAGCCAGGCGCTGGCGCCGATGGCCAAGATCGCCGGCTATCCCCTGGAGATCATCGATCCGCGCACGGCCTTTGCTACACCCGACCGCTTTCCCGATGTGGCTTTGCATGCCGAATGGCCGGAGGATGTGCTGAAACGCCAGCCGCTCGACAGCTACTCGGCTCTCGCCGCCGTCACCCATGATCCGAAGGTCGACGATTTCGCACTGAAGGCAGCACTCGACGCCAGATGCTTCTATGTCGGCGCGCTTGGCAGCCGCAAAACGCATGCCAAGCGCGTCGAACGCTTGCTGGCGTTGGGCGCGAGCGCCGACCAGATCGCCCGCATCCATGCGCCGATCGGGCTCGACATTGGTGCTGCCAGCCCTGCCGAGATTGCCGTCGCGGTGCTAGCACAGGTTGTCCATGCCTTCCGCTCGCGCGGCCTCGAGTTCAAAGGCGCGGCAGCGTGAAATTCGGCCCGATCCCGATCGAAGCGGCCGAAGGTGCGGTGCTGGCGCATGCCACCACCGCCGGCGAACGGCGTTTTCGCAAGGCGCACAGGCTGAGCGCCGAGGACGTCTCGGTGCTCAAGGCGGCAGGTGTCACGCAGGTCGTTGCGGCCGTGTTGGCTCCGGACGATCTCGGCGAAGACGCCGCCGCGCAGGAAATAGCCGAGAGCATGGCCTTTCGCGGTATCGACGTCCGTCCGGCCGCCACCGGGCGGGTGAATCTCCATGCCAGCTCAGCGGGCATCTTCACCGTCAATGCCGCGATGATCGACGCCGTCAACGCCGTCGATCCCGCCATCACCATCGCCACGCTGGCGCAGCATGCGCCGGTCGAGAAGGGCCAGATGGTCGCGACGGTGAAGATCATTCCTTTCGCGGTCAGCTCCGCGCTGGTCGATGCGGTCACGAAAATCTGCGCCGGTGGCGAGATCTTTGCAGCCAACGCCTATCAGCCGGTGCGCGTTGGCGTCATCCAGACGGTTCTGCCGGGCATCAAGCCGAGTGTGCTGGACAAGACGCTTCGCGTCACCGAAGCGCGGTTGGCGCGCTCGGGAGGCAAGCTGACGGCGGAGCGCCGTACGCCGCATGAGATCGCGCCGGTGGCGGAGGCCGCGGCTTCGCTGGCGCGCGACAACGACATGGTGGTGATCTTCGGCGCCTCGGCGATGAGCGATTTCGCCGATGTCGTTCCGGCGGCGATCGAAATGGCGGGTGGTACTGTCATCCGCGCCGGCATGCCGGTCGACCCCGGCAATCTGCTGGTGCTCGGCACGCTCGATGGCAAGCGTGTCATCGGCGCCCCCGGCTGCGCCCGCAGCCCCAAGGAGAACGGTTTCGACTGGGTGCTCGACCGGTTGATCGCTGGCCTTGACGTGACCGCCAGGGATATCGCCGGCATGGGGGTCGGCGGACTGTTGATGGAAATCCCGACCCGGCCGCAGCCTCGCGAACCGCTGCCGGCCAAAAGCCAGCTCAAGGTCGGCATCGTGCTTCTGGCGGCTGGCCGGTCGAGCCGCATGGGTGGACCAAACAAGCTCCTGGCGCTGTTCGATGGCAAGCCTTTGGTGCGCCGCACCGCCGAGCGTGCGCTCGGCTCGAAGGCCTCGGGCACGATTGTCGTCACCGGCCACCAGCGCGAGCGGGTGCACGCGGCGCTGGCGGGGCTGGATGTGGCTTTCGCCGACAATCCCGATTTCACCGACGGCCTGTCCACGTCGCTGAAGGCCGGTATTGCCTACCTGCCCGAAGACGCCGCCGGTGTGATGATCGTTCTCGGCGACATGCCGGGTGTCGCGTCGGCTGATCTCGATGGATTGATCGATGCGTTCCGCAAGACCGGCGGCAATTCGGTGGTGCGTGCCTCGCATGACGGCAAGCGCGGCAACCCGGTACTGTTGCCGCGCTCGCTGTTTCCGGCGATCGCCCATCTCGAGGGCGACACGGGCGCACGTCATCTGGTCGAGGCCGAAGGGCTCGATGTCATCGATGTCGAGATTGGAGCAGGGGCGTCCGTCGATGTCGACACCCGCGAGGCGCTGGAAGGGGCTGGCGGGGTGCTGCAGGATTGACAAACCGAAGTCGAAAAACGCATGCCTTGGGCATGTCTTTCCGCTTCCGCTTTTTTTGCGTCTTTGTAACCGCGACAACCCTGTTGTCGTCAGTCGCTCAAAGTCAGGCGCCGTCACTAAAACCCTTCAAGGACGATCTTTTCGCCTATCCGGCGACGCTGTCGTCCGACACCAACGGCGCCTACACGGTCCTCGATTACCGTGAGATGCGCGACATCAACCAGCGTGACGAGGTGCCCGAGCGCCGGGTGCACGCCCAATACACCGACACCGGCGTTCGCAAGGTGCAGCAGGATTTGCTGCTGAAGACCGATGCTGGCGATGTCAGGCATGTTGCCGTCGGCAAGACCGAGGGCGCCGGCATCATCGTTCTTTACCTGCACGGGCAGGGCGGCAGCCGCAAGCAGGGCGTCGACGACTTCACATTTGGCGGCAATTTCAACCGGCTCAAGAACCTGATGGCCGCCAATGGCGGCCTCTATCTCAGCCCGGATTTTCCTGATTTCGGCGACAAAGGTGCGGCGCAGGTCGCTGCCCTGATCGACCACTACGCCGAACAATCGCCGGGCGCGAAGATCTTCGTCGCCTGTGGCTCGATGGGCGGCGCTCTGTGCTGGAAGCTTGCCGCCCGCAACGACACGGGCCGGCGCATCAACGGGCTGCTGCTGCTCGGCTCGCTATGGGACGAGAGTTTTTTCTCAAGCCCGGCCTTCAGTCGTCACGTCCCCGTCTTCTTCGGCCAGGGCAGCCATGACGTGGTTTTCCCCGTGGAAAAGCAGGAGGCCTTCTTCCGCTCTATCATCGCCAAATCGAAGGCCTATCCCTACCCAACCCGCTTCGTTCGCTTCGAGACCGGCACCCATGGCACGCCGATCCGTATGACCGATTGGCGCGGCACGCTCAACTGGATGCTGTCGAAGGCGCCTTGATTCCCGCTTGGCGGAACCTCTTCTGACGCTCAGGGCGCCGTGTTGTAGTCGACAACGGTCTGCGGATTTTCCTCGCCGTCATAGGACGCATCGACGTCGAACTGGACCAGCGAGAAATTGCCGTTGCGGAACAGATACGTCCCCGCGTCGGACGCATCGCCGATGCCGCGCCACTTGTTGAACGTGGTGATCGTGTGGGCTTCCTCGTCATAGTCGGAATTGACCGCCCAGCCGGTCGTCTGGAAGCCGACGATGCTCATCCCCAGCAATTTGCCGTCGCTGTCATTGTTCTCGTAGCGGATGTCCATCTTGGGTTCGGCGAACTGCAATTGCTGCACGCCCGACACCTCGTCGGTCATGTAGTAGATCGAGCTTTCATTGTAGGCAGCGGCCGAACAGGAAAAATGGAACAACCGCGTTTCCTTGTCGGGATCGCCGGGCGCCGCATCCTTGTCCTTGTATTTGATTGAAAAAACGGTTGGCTCGTTGGCCAGCAACTGCTTGTCGCATTGGTCGCCATAGGTCGCCAGAAAGGCCTTCTTGGCCTGCTCCAGCGCCGTGTCCTTCTTCGGCGGCGGCGGCCCGTCGCCGCAACCTGGCGGCAGCGCCTCCTCGAAATCGGCGGTGGAGGGTTTCAGCGCACCTTTTTCGATGTGGATCGGGTCGAAAGGCGGCGCCGCCTGGATCTGGGCATTGACCTGGCGCAGCGTATAGCAACCGGCAAACACCTTTTCGCCGCCACTCTTGTCGGTGGCGCGGATGGCGACTGGGACGTTGTAGAAAATGCTGCCGGCGGCGCCTTCGTCCGAAACGGCACCGGTCGCGACCTCGACCTTGTCGGTGCCGTCGAAGCCCTTGACGAAACTGTCGAAGTCTTTTGCCGGCTTTGTATCGCCGAAATAACCCCAGGCGCGGGCGAATTCATGCCGGTTGATGGCGCTGTAAAGTGAGCGGACGACGGCGTCGGCGCTTGATCGATCGTCGACATAGGGCGCCTCGGGGGCATCGTCGGCGGCGAGTGCCGTCTGGCCCGTTGTGGCAAGGGAGAGAAAGGCGGTCGCTGCAAAAAGGGCGCGTCTCATCGGGAATCTCCGCTCGATGAGGAGATTCTACTACGGCGATTGCGGCAACGTGGTGACGCGGCGTGAGGGATGCTTGAAGAATCGTTTGCGAAGGCGCTACGTCCCGTCCGCCGGCGTTCCGGCCGGACAGGAGATTTGACGTGACGATATCGATGTATGAGGCATCCGTGCCAGTGTTTTCGGCCAGGCTGAAGGCGCTTTCCACCGTACTGGCGACCGCCGAACAGAATGCGCATGACCGCAAGATCGACCCGCAGGTGTTTTTGACGGCCCGGCTGGCGCCTGACATGTATGCGCTGACCCGGCAGGTGCAGATCGCCACCGATCACGCCAAGGGCGCGCCGTCGCGGCTCGCCGGGCGCGAAGTGCCGAGATATGAGGACAATGAAGCGAGTTTTGCCGAAGTACAGGCGCGCATCACGAAGACCCTGGACCTTCTGGCGACATTTTCAGCTGCCGAGTTCGACGGTTCGGATGACAAGGTGATCGAGTTGAAGCTTGGCGGGCGCGAAAGCTCGATGCTCGGCCTGCAGTATCTGCTGCATGTGGCCATGCCCAACTTCTATTTCCACCTCACCACCGCCTACGACATCCTGCGCCACAATGGCGTGCCACTGGGCAAGGCGACATTCCTGGGCGCGCGCTGAGCAATTGAGGTTTTCGAGATGTCCCGGAGGGCCGGGACATCTTGGCCTCCATGCTCCCTAGCGGATGGACATTTCGCGGGCGATGCGCGGAAAATCGGCGGGCTTGATGCCGATGTCGGCGCGGTCGGCATTGCTCATCGAAAGAAGCAGTGCGAGCGCCGAGCGATATCTCAGATGTTCCTGCGGCCGCGGCCTGGCGAACATTTCAGTGAAGAAACCCATGATTAGCCCCCTGGTTGGTCCTCCACGGCTGCCAATATAGGTGAATCGTGACAATTGTGCAGTGCAGCATTTGCATGGCAGCCATGTGTTCGTGATTTTTCTGAAGATATATTTTGCAGCCGACTGAAACTTCGGTGCGGTGCGCACCGTACGCTTGAACGCTGGCACATGGCCGGCTTTTCCTCGCCACTCCTGGCGAATTCCGGACTGCATGAAAGTGCAGTCCGGCTTTTGTCTTGGGATTGCGAATGCGCGAACGGCGAACCAGGCGAAGACTAAATTCGTTAACATCGGTGGCATGCATTTTTAACGAGCCGGTTCTATGCTCAGAAGCTTGCACGGTCGGGCAAGAGGGAGGCTGACATCGCTACTGGCGCCAAGCCTGATTTCGCTTCGTTGCTCGACGACCTCTTCGTCGCCTCCGACAAGAGCGACGCAATTGAGGGCGAGGAGACCGGCGCTCGTCCGTCCATCCCTTTCGACTATCTCTCGGTGGCGGATGAACTCCATTCCGGCCGCATCAAGGTTTCGGGCAGCGGCTTTGCTACTGAATATCGCGAGGCCGGCGCCGATCTGGCGACCGAATTCGCCGCATTGCTCGATCATGCCAAACTGGCTCTCGCCAGCGAAGAGCAAAAGCCCGAGGAAAAGCTGCCGCCGATCGATCCGGAATCCATCGCGGTCGAACTTGGCCTCAGTCAGCCGAAGCTGATCGCCGATTTTGGCCGCATACGCCGCAGCTTTGCCTTCGCCAACCATCCGGACCGCGTCGCTCCGCACCTGCGCCAGCGCGCCATGATCCGCATGCAGGTTGCCAACATGCTGATCGACGAGGCTAAGCGCCGCGCGCTGGCCGGCGCTCGCCGCTAAACGCCGCTGGTTCACGCAAAAGTCGGTCTGGCGAGGCTTGGAGAGCGCCTCTGCTTTCCCTATAGATGCGGCTTCCTTCCCATGCCGCCTCGCAAGCTTTCCCTCCGGAGCAGAATTCCATGCACAAACGCCGTCTCGGTCGGACCGATCTTCTTGTTAGCCAGATCTGCCTGGGCTCCATGACCTGGGGTCAGCAGAACACCGAGGCCGATGGGCACGCCCAGATGGACCTGGCCTTTTCGCGCGGCGTCAACTTCATCGACACCGCCGAGCTCTACCCGATCCCGCCCAAGGCGGAGACGCAAGGGCGGACCGAAAAGATCATCGGCAGCTGGATGAAGGCGAAGGGAAACCGCGACAAGGTGATCCTGGCCTCAAAGGTCGTCGGCCGCACGGCCAACAGCTGGTTTCGCGGCGACAGGCCGTCGCAACTGGTTCGCTCCGATATCTTTGATGCCATCGACAAATCGCTGGCCAAGCTCGGCACCGACTATCTCGACCTCTATCAGATCCACTGGCCGGAACGGGACATCCCCTGGGGCGCCAACCCGACGCGCGTCGGCGCCGTGCCGCGCCGTGCCGATTCTGTCGGCGCACCAACCGATGAGACGCCGATCGCCGAGACGCTTGCCGTGTTCGACGAGCTGGTGAAGGTCGGCAAGATCCGCCATTTCGGTCTGTCGAACGAGAGTTCCTGGGGCGTGATGCGGTTCCTGGCCGAGGCTGACAAAGGTGTCGGTCCCCGTGTCGCGTCGATCCAGAACGCCTACAATCTCGTCAACCGCACTTTCGAGGTAAACCTCGCCGAGGTCTGCGAGCGCGAGCAGATATCTTTGCTCCCCTATTCGCCGTTGGCGCAGGGCTATCTCTCAGGCAAATACGACCATGGCGCGCGCCCGCTGGGGTCGCGCACCCAGCTGTTCAATCGCGGCCAGCGCTACGAGACCCCCAATGCGGCCGAAGCACAGCTCGAATACAACGAACTGGCACGTTCCTTTGGCCTGGAGCCGGCGCTGTTTGCCAATGCCTATGTGTCGAGCCGGCCCTTCGTCACCGCGAACATCGTTGGCGCGACGACCCTTGCGCAGCTCGACATGGCGCTCTCTTCCGTGGATGTCGTCTGGACCGAAGAGATGCAGAAGGCGGTGGATGCAATCCATCAGCGCGTCGGCAATCCCTGTCCTTGATTGGCTCCCGGGGGGCAGAATTATCCAGGGATGACAAAGGGGTGGAGACAATGACGGCTTTTCCAATCGAGGCGGTGCGCGAAAAATTTCCAGCCCTCTCGCTGGCCGACAAAGGGCGGCGCCGCATCTATCTCGACAACCCCGCCGGCACGCAGGTGCCGCAAGCGGTGGCCGATGCGGTGTCGCGCTGCCTTTTGACCACCAACGCCAATCTCGGCGGCTATTTCGAAACCACGATTGCCGCGCAGGCTGTCGTCGACGAGGCGCATCAGGCGATGGCCGATTTCCTCGGTGCGGCGAGCCCCGAGGAAATCATCATCGGCGCCAACATGACGACGCTGACCTATCACATGTCGCGCACGCTCGGCCGCACGCTGAAGCCCGGCGATGAGATCATCCTCACCCGCATGGACCACGAGGGCAACGTGTCGCCCTGGCTGCAACTGGCCGAAGACCTTGGCCTCGTCGTGCGCTGGCTGCCGTTCGACGAAAAGAGCTGGCAGGTCGAAGAGGCGACGTTGGCCGCGCTACTCACGGACAAGACCCGGCTGGTCGCGTTGAACTACGCCAGCAACCTGACCGGCTCGATCAATCGGGTGAAGGCGTTGACCGCCATCGCCAGGAATGCCGGCGCGCTGGTCTATGTCGACGCCGTCCAGTACGCGCCGCATGGCCTGATCGACGTCAGGGATCTCGGCTGCGATTTCCTGATCTGCTCTGCCTACAAATTCTTCGGTCCGCATATGGGCATATTGTGGGGTCGGCGCGACGTCATAGATGGCCTGAAACCCTACAAATGCCGCTGTTCTTCGAATGGCCTGCCGGAGCGGTTCGAACTCGGCACGCCGCAGATCGAACTGATGGCCGGCCTCACGGCCGCTGTCGACTATTTCGCCGAACTGGGTGCGGCAGCGGGCGAGGGTGGGTCGCGAAGGCAGAAGATCGCCAAGGCGTTCGAGGTGTCGATCGCCTACGAAAACCCGCTGGCGCAGAGGCTGATCGACGGCCTGTCCGACATTTCGGGCCTGGCCATCCACGGCATCACCGATCCCAAGCGGCTCGGCGAGCGCGTACCGACGGTTTCCTTCACCGTCGACGGCATCGTGCCGGAGACGATCGTTCGGCAGATGAACGCCGAAAACATCTTCCTGTGGTCCGGGCACAATTACGCCTGGGAGATCGTCCACCAGCTCGGCATTCCAGCCGAGCATGGCGTCGTGCGCATCGGCATCGCCCACTACAACACGGCAACCGAAATCGACGAGACGCTGGAGAGCGTGCATCGGGTCATCGCCATGCTCAGACAGCAGCGCTCCTGACGCCAGTCCGGATCTTCAGCGCGTCTTGCCACCGAAGCCGGTGAGGAAGGCGGTGAGGTTGTCGCTGAGTTCGCCGCAGAGATAACCGCCTTCCTGGACGATGACCGTCGGCAGGCCGAGTTTGCCGATCGCCTCGCCAATGCGCGAAAAGCCTGGTGTCGTCACCGAAAGTCCACCGAACGGATCGCCCTCGAACGCGTCGAGGCCGAGCGCCACGACCAGCGCGTCGGGCGAAAAGGCACGAATACGCTGGAACGCCACCGCAAGCGCTTCGAGAAACGCCGCATCGGCGGATTTGCGCGGCAGCGGCAGGTTGAAATTATAGCCGAGGCCCGGGCCTTCGCCGCGCTCGTCGGCATGGCCCCAGAAGAACGGATAGAAGCGCACTGGATCGGCGTGCAGCGACACGGTGAGCACGTCCGGCCGTGCATAAAAGACGCCCTGCGTGCCGTTGCCGTGATGCAGGTCAACATCGAGGATCGCCACCCGCGCCGCCGTCCTGCGCAGAACCTGAGCTGCGACGGCCGAATTGTTGATGAAACAGAAGCCGCCGGCGACATCGGCAAAGGCATGATGGCCGGGCGGCCGGCACAGCGCGTAAGCGGCCGGCGCGCCAGCCATCACTGTCTCAGCTGCTTCGACCGCGCTCCACGCGCTCCACAGCGCGCTCTGCCATGTTTCGCCCGAGATCGGGCAGGCGGTGTCGGCCATGTGATAGCCGGCCTGGCCGACCGCCGAGGCTGGATAGGATCCGTTGCGCGCAATTGGATGGATGTTGGGGATCACCTCGGCCGAAGCGCCGTCGATGCGCTGCCAGCGCTCGAAGATGTGCTCGAGAAAGTCGAGATATTCGGGCGTATGCACCGACGCGACCGGGCCGAGCCCATGATCCCGCGGCCGCTCGATCGTGCAGCCGGCAGATTTTGCGCCGGCTAGCAATCGCTCGACCCGTTCCGGCTTTTCCGGATTGGGTTTTGCCGCACCGCTCGAAAGAAAGGCCTTGGGGTCGTGGCGTTTTTGTTCCTCGGCATAGAAGGCTTTCATTCCTGCTCCCCATTCTCCGGCGCGTCGGCGAAGGCAAAAAAGGCATCGCCGATGATCTTCTGCGTCTGCTCGTAGCTCGACCAGGCGATGCCCAGCCTTTCATAAAACGCCTTGGCGCCCTCATTGTCGGTGTCGACGGACAGCCGCAGATAGACGCCGCCGTCCTTTCGGCACTGTGCCGCGACGCGCCGCAGCAGGCGCTCGCCGATCTTGCGGCCGCGAAACCGGTCCTCGACATAGAGGTCCTGCACATAGACGCCGGGCCGGCCCATCCAGGTCGAAAAGGTCGGGAAATGCAGGCAGAGACCGGCAAATTCGCCGCCCACCTCGGCAATCAGGGTCGAGAAGGCAGGCTTTTCGCCAAAGCCCCAGGTTCTGAGATCGTCTGCCGTCGAGATGATCTCTTCGGGCGCGCCGATGTGGCTCCCGAGTTTCAGGATCGCCGCGTGGATGGTTTCGACATCGTCGATGCGGCCGGGGCGGAAAACGGTGTCGGTGGCTTGGGTTTCCTCTCGCATGGATCAGGCCGCGGCGCCGGCCGAACCCGGTCTGGTCAAAAGGTCATCAAGCTCGTCAATGCCGTCTTCCGAAAAGACGCGAATGCCGTTCGCTTCCAGCAGCGCGGTGGTCGTGCCCTGGCCAGCCACCCGGTTACCCCTGAAACCCCCGTCATAGATGAAACTGCTGCCGCAGGACGGGCTGCCATCGGTAAGAACCGCATACCGACACCCTGTTTGTCGGGCGAGATCGAGCGCGAGCTGCCCGGCTTCGAGATAGAGTCCGGTCACATCGTTTCCCGTTTGCTCGACCACTTGGCCTTGGCCGTGAAGCACTGCTCGGCCGTCGCCTGTGCTTCGAATTTCCGCCGGAGGACGTGGCGTGGAGAAGCCCGCGGCAACCTCCGGGCAGATCTGTACGATCCGCCCCTCTGCCTGCCATCGCGCAAGAATGGGATGGTCGTTGAGCCGGTAGGAGCCGTTGTAGCGGACCTTGCTGCCGAGCAGGCAGGCTGAAACGAGAACCCGTTCGATATCAGCTCCTCCCTTTGCCACTCGACCTCCAGTTACTCCCCTCAGAACGCCACCTGGTCGCCGCCCTTGAGCGCCAGCATGTCGCGCGCTTCGGTTGGCGTGGCAACCTCCAGCGACAGCCCATCGAGAATGCCACGGATACGGCGCACCTGATCGGCATTGGATTTCGCCAGTTGGCGGCCGTCAAAGAGGCTGTCTTCCAGCCCGACACGGACATTGCCGCCCATGGCCGCGGCGATCGAGATCAGCGGCATCTGACTGCGGCCGGCGGCCAGCACCGAGAACTGATAGCTGTCGCCGAACAATTTGTCGGCGATCCGCTTCATGTGGACGAGATTGTCCGGGTCGGCGCCGATGCCGCCCAGAATACCTAGCACGAACTGGATGAACAGCGGTCCCGACACCAGCCCGCGGTCACGGAAATGCGCCAGCGAATAGAGGTGGCCGACATCGTAGCACTCGAATTCGAAGCGCGTGCCGCAGCCTTTGCCCAGCCTCTCAAGCACGCCCTCCATGTCGGCGAAGGTGTTCTTGAATATGGTGTCGCGGGTGGCTTCCAGCAGCTTCGGCTCCCACTCGTGCAGCCATTCCCTCGGTTTGTCGAGCATGGGGAACAGCGCGAAGTTCATCGAGCCCATGTTGAGCGAGCACATTTCTGGCTCGGCCCGCAATGGCGCTGCCAGCCGCTGGTCCAGGGTCATCAGCGACGAGCCACCGGTGGTGATGTTGATCACCGCGTCGGTCGCCTGCTTGATGCGCGGCAGGAACTGCATGAACACTTCCGGATCGGCGGTCGGTCTGCCATCCCTGGGGTCGCGGGCGTGCAGATGCAGGATCGAGGCACCGGCCTCGGCGGCGGCGATCGCATCTGCTGCGATCTGGTCCGGGGTTACCGGCAGATAGGGCGACATTGACGGCGTGTGCACCGAGCCGGTGACGGCGCAGGTGATGATGACTTTTCGCGGCGCCATCCCTTTACCCCCGGCCTTCGACCGGCAGGTCGAGTTCGGCGGCCAACGCCTGCAGAGAGTCGCCAAGGACCGCGATGATCTCACCGATCTGATCGCTGGTCACAATCAGAGGCGGGCAGACCATGAAATTGTCGCTCACTGGCCCGCCACGCACGCGCCGCGAATAGATGATCAATCCACGCTCGAACGCAAGATCGATGAGCCTCAAATTGGCGTTGAGGCCCTGCGGCAACGGCTCCTTGGCCAGCGGGTCCGCGTAAATTTCGGCTCCCATGAACAGCCCCTTGCCCCGCACGTCGGCAATGAAGGGAAAGCGGCGAGTCAGGGCCTCGAGTTCACCCCTCAGCAACTCGCCCATGACGGCTGAATTCTCGACCAGACCAAGGCGGTCGACCTCTCCAAGCACCGCAACGCCCGCTGCACAAGCGACGGGGTTGCCGCCATATGTGTGGCCATGCAGGAAGCCACCGGTCTCCACAACCGGCCCGACGATCCTCTGTGTCGCGGCAAGTGCGCCAAGCGGGGCATAGCCAGATGAAAGACCTTTCGACAGGGCGACGATATCCGGCCGGCAGGACCAATGGTCGCCGCCCAGGAATTTTCCGGTGCGTCCGATGCCAGTCATTACTTCGTCGTGAATCAACAGGATCCCGTAGCGGTCGCAGATTTCGCGGATACGCGGAAAATAGCTATTGGGCGGGACCAGAGCTGCGGTCGCGGCACCACCGATCGGTTCCATGACGAAGGCGAGCACGCTTTCCGGCCCTTCCTCCAAGATCTTCTCCTCCAGCATATCGGCGTAGCGGATGCCCCGCTGTTCCATCGACAGATTGTCGTGATCGCGGTGGACAAACGGGGCCGGCACCAATGGCATCGGCCGACCGATCGCGTCGAAGGTCTTGGTGAGTATGTCGTCGCCAGTTACGGCAAGCGTGCCGATCGTCACGCCGTGATAGGAGGGCATACGTCCAATGATTTTCCAGCGTTTGTCCTGACCTGTTGATACCGCCCATTGCCGCGCAAGCTTGAGGCAGGCCTCGATCGCCTCAGAGCCGCCTGATACGAAATAGATGCGGTTGAGCCCGTTCGGCAGCCGATCGGCCAGCCCCCGTGCGAGTTCGATGGCCTGTTCGTTCTCAAATTGAAAGATGTAGGCGAAGCTGACGCGATCCAGCTGCCGCTTCATCGCGTCGATGACGTTGCGGTTACCATGTCCTACATTGACGTTAACCGCGCCGCTCGATCCGTCGATGTAGCGGCGGCCGCTCTTGTCCCATAGGTAGATGCCATCGGCGCGGTCCACTATTGGCCGTTGCAGCCGGGTGAAATGGAAAAGGTTCGCTCGGCGGTCGGTTTCAACGGACTGCACAGCGATCATTCAACCCCTCTTATTTTCCGCCGAGATAGCGGTCGATTACATTCTTGGTGACGCGTTCGACCATCGGGTCCTGTCTTAGCAGGCCGGCGACCCATTCGCAGCTTCCGGCGTGGAACACCTCGCCCTTGCCGCGCGGGAAATTGACGATCATGCCATTGCCGCGTTTGACTTTTTCCAGATTGGCGTCGCTCGGGTCGCCGAACAGCGTTTCGGCGGTGAAGCGGCCGTCCTCGTCGGTGAGGAACTGATCCTCGATCGGAATGTCAGCGCTTTCCTCGACCTGGGATGCCATGCCGACCGCGAGAACCTGCAGGCCCTCAGGCGCGCCGCTGGTCGCGGTTGGGTAGGGCAGGCCGCCGCGTATTTCGAAGTCGAGCCCGTCGACCTCATAGCCATAGACATGGCTGTCGGCGCCGAGCAGGTCGCCGTAATAAATGCCGGTGCCGGCAAAGGCCCAGTGCTCGGGCCGGTAGACCGGAAAGCCGCGCACGCCGCGCGGCGCGCAGCCACCCCAGCCGGCATAGACACCGCGGGTCGCGTTGAGCCCGAAGGTCGCCGAACCCGGCCGGCCGATTTCCGGCGCTTCCCAGGAATTGGTCGCGCGGGTGACGTCGCCGCCGCGGAGATAGGCGGGGTCTTCGGAACGCGCGCGGTATTTGTAGCAGACCTGCCGGCGACCCTCGTCCTCCAGCCGCGCCTGCCACATGAAATTGCCGGCAAAGCGCGCCGCATGGCGGCCTCGCTCGACATAGGCGTCGACGGCGTCGCGCATTTCCCAGGTCCAGTATTCGTCATGACCGACGAAGACGGCGCAGTCATAGCCGTCGAGAATCTCGGGCGAGAAATGCAAATCGTGCTGGCTGGCGAGGTCGACGCCATAGCCTGCTTGTTCGGCGAAGCGGAAGAAGTGGCTGTCGTAGCTCGCCCAGCCCGACGAGGCGTATTTCTTCGAATGGCCGGTGGCGAGCGCCCATTCCATATGCGGATAGCGCGGCACCGTCTTCGGCGGCACAGCGACTTCCAGCGGCACACGCGGCGCATCGTTCGGCAGGACGACGAAGCCCCGGCACCAGGGGCGTTGCGTCGACACGATCGGCGAATACTGGTCGCGGTTCGGCCCGGTGATGCCCTGATAGTGGTTGGAGCCGCCCCAGGTGTTGTAGGCGAGCCAGGTTCCCGTCGCCGCCACCTGCAGCACGCGGCCGGGCTTCCTGCCGGGCTGCGGAGCGACGATGAAAACGTGGTGGCTTTGGATCGGCTTGCCGTCACGACCGTCGGCGGTCAGCGTCACCCGATAGGCTCCGGACGGCCAGTCGCTTCCGACACGAAATTCGAACGAGGCCTCCCAGCCGCAGCCCTCGGCCGAGCATTGGTCGGGCGTATCCTGCCAGCGCGCCGCGATGGCGGATTTCCCGAACACTTTCGTCTCGGCACCGCCGTCGCGAATGATCGTCATGCTGAAGGTCGGGGCCGTCGAGCTGACATGCAACGCCACCGTATCGCCGGCACGATAGGAAAACCGGTCGCTGTAGCACCAGATTTCGCCGCGCTCGCCGTCCATGCCTGGCCACTCGTAATAGTGGCCGCGCACCGCGTGACGGCGCTGCTCCGGCGTCAGTCCGAAATCGGGGAATTCGGTCGGAAGGTTGATCATGAAGCCCTGAAGTTTCAACGGCGCCATTTCGGCGATCTGCCGGTCGAGCGTCAAATGGAAACCATCGGGCCAGCATTCGTTAGCCGCGCCCTTGGTGCTTTTGAACAAACCGACTATCTCAGGGGAGGGCGGTGTTTCCGCCACGGGGGTCGACATGCTCAGAGTGCAAAAGGTCAAGGTCGACGACATCTACGTGCCGACAGCGCGCAAGAAGACGCTGCATCCCGAGACCGTCCGGCATCTGGCCGAGGACATATTGGAAAACGGCATGAAGACGCCGATCCAGGTCCGCCACGACGGCAAGCGCCATATCCTGGTCGAAGGACTGCATCGGCTGGAAGCGGCAAAATGGCTCGGCGAGACCGAGATCGACGCCTACCTGGTGCAAGCCAAGCGTCACTGACGCTTCCTTCGTTCGTGATCTCTGCCCAGTCGTCGCATCCTCCAGAATTTTTCGTTGGTGATGTCGGCTTGCGTTTCAGCCCTTCGTCCTTGGGGCGGAAGCCAGACAAAACCGAGGAAACCATCATGACCACCAAGCTCGACATCGCCCCGGCCAACGACCGCGAACTGGTTGTGGCGCGTATCATCGATGCGCCGCGCGACAACGTCTATCGCTGCTGGACCGACACCCAGCTTTTGACGCAGTGGTTCGCGCCGAAGCCGTGGACGACCCCGCGCGCCGAGATGGATGTGCGCACCGGCGGCTCGAGCCTTGTCGTCATGGCCGGCTCCGAGGGCAATGAATTCCCCAACCCCGGTGTTTTCCTCGAAGTCGTTCCCGGCAAGAAGATCGTCTTTACCGATGCCTACACCCACGCATGGGAGCCGTCGGAAAAGCCGTTCATGACCGGCGTGCTGACCTTCGAGGACGAGGGCGAGGGCAAGATCCGCTACATTGCGCGGGTCAGGCACTGGAGTGTCGCCGAACGCGAGCAGCACGAGAAAATGGGTTTTCACGTGGGGTTGGGGCCAGTGCACCGACCAGCTCGAAGAGCTCGCCAAGACGCTTTGATATGGCCAAGCCGCTTTGATACCGGCAGGACGAGAGGAGATCGACATGTCCAAAGCCTTGCTTTTCGCCATTCTTGCTTCGGCCGCAGCGCTTCTTGCTTCGCCGGGCTTCACAAACGCAGAGGAGGCAAAACCTGCCATGACGACCGCAACGAACGCACTGCCGAAGCCGGAAAAGTCCGGCCTGCTGCCGATCGACGGCCTGAACTACTACTACGCCATCTACGGCAAGGGCGAGCCGCTGCTTCTGCTGCATGGCGGTCTTGGCACCTCGGACATGTTCGCGCCGATCCTGCCGAAGCTTGCCGAGAACCGCGCCATCATCGCCGTCGACCTGCAAGGTCATGGCCGCACGGCACTCGGCGAGCGGCCGTTCACCCTGGAGGCGATGGGCGACGACATGGCAGCTATCGTCAAGGCGCTCGGCTACAACAAGGTTGATGTCATGGGTTATTCGCTGGGCGGCGGCGTCGCCTTCCGCATGGCGGTCCAGCATCCCGAAGCGGTGCGCCGCCTCGTGCTGGTGTCGACCGGCTATGCCGCGGACGGCTTCTACGCCGAGATGCGCGGCCAGCAGGCGCAGGTCAGCGCGGCAGCCGCCGATTTCATGAAGGACACGCCGATGTACAAATCCTACGTGGCAGTCGCACCGCATCCGCAGGATTTTCCGAGACTGCTCGACACGCTGGGCAACTTCATGCGCCAGAATTACGACTATTCCGCCGACGTTGCCAAGCTGAAGATGCCCGTCATGCTGGCCTATGGCGACGGCGATATGTACCGGCCTGAGCATGAGATCAAGTTCTACCAGATGCTCGGTGGCGGGCTGAAGGACGCCGGCTGGATGCGCGAGAACCTGTCGCAGAACCGCTTGGCCATCCTGCCCAACCGCACCCACTACGACGTCTTCTTCGCCCCGGAACTGACGGCTGCGGCACTGCCGTTCCTCAACGGCGAGACCAAGGTGAAGACCTGGGACGAGGTCGTCAGCGAAACCGAATAATCCTGTCCATTCCACCGGCCGTCTCCGACGAGATGGCTGGTGGTTTTGTTTATGAAGCTTTGGCGCGGCGCGGCTGCCTGAGATGCTTGATGCCGCTCATCTCGACGAAATTCGTCGCCGCTTCCCAGAGATAGTCGCCGTAGAGAAACGGCTCGAAGGCTTCTGTGCCGGTCAGCGGCAGTGGCGCGATCTCCGCGTCGACGCGCGGCTCGTAGAAGAACGCGATCGAGAACCGCGCCGTCTTCGGTGCGATCACCTTCGGTGCGATCGCCCGGTGTCGCGTCGCCCGGACGCGTCCGCCGCTCCAGCGCTCCAGCAACTGGCCGAAATTAACCGCCAGCGTGCCGTTGGCAGGCGGCACGTCGATCCATTCGCCGGCGAGGTTTTTTACCTGCAAGCCCTCGACGCCGTCCTGCGCCAGCAACGTGACGAAGCCGGAATCGGCATGCTCGCGGCCGATGATGGTGCGCGTCTCGCCCTTGTGCACCACCGAAAAATCCGGCCCGCTGGTGTCGATGCCGGCATTGGTGTCCCGCAGGGATAACGGATCAGGCGCAGCGTCGAGATGCCGCCTTCGAAACAGGCATCGAAGATCGGCTCTGGCAGGCCAAGGCCGTGGGCGGTCGAGCGCATCAGCGCGTTGCCCACAGTCTCCATCGCGCGGTAGTAGTCCGCTGCCGCCGCGCGCCAGCCGGGCAGGGCATCTTCGGCCGGCAAGGGTGTCGGCTCGCACAACGGATCTTCAGAAACCGGAATATGAGCCGCGTCGACAAGACCCGGATTGGCAAGGTCCGGTCCCATGTCGATGCCTTCCTTGTAGGACGGAGCTGCCGGCTGCAGCGGGAACCAGCCGCGATAGACGTTCTTCTTGGTGCGGTCGAAATTCCAGCGCAGCAGTTTCTGCTTCTCGTCGTCGGGAAGCGCGAAGATGCGCAGCAATTGTGCCCTTCTTTCCGGCGTCAGCCAGCCGTCGCCGGGAAAGTCCCGGACCGCCATGAATCCGATGCCGGAGGCGGCAGCCGTGATCCTGGCATCGGTGCGGTCGCGAGCGGACGAGGGCGGCCCGAACAGATCGGCAATGCCGATGGTTTCGATGTCCGGCGTCATGGCTTCAGGTCCACCGCATCACGATAATCGATGGCGTTGTATCAAAGCTTTTCAATTGAC
This sequence comes from Mesorhizobium newzealandense, assembly GCF_042682145.1. NCBI lineage: Bacteria > Pseudomonadati > Pseudomonadota > Alphaproteobacteria > Hyphomicrobiales > Phyllobacteriaceae > Mesorhizobium > Mesorhizobium newzealandense. The sequence continues at coordinate 415,090 of NZ_JBHUGZ010000007.1, forward strand.
CCAATCGGCCCCGCCTTTACCTTGCTGGTTATTCTCTCCATCGATGGGATCAGGGTAATGGCAAGATACCAGGGCGGATGCCTGTGCAAGGCGGTGCGCTACCGCACGGACGCTGCGCCCATCAACGAGCGCGTTTGCCATTGCCGGCTCTGCCAGAAGGTGATCGGCGCCGCCTTCAACGCACGCGTGTTGTTTCGCATCGATGATGTGACGGTCGACGGGCCGTTGGCGACGGTGAACACCTCGCCGGATCTCAAGCGCGGCTTTTGCTCGAGCTGCGGCACGACGATGTTCTCGCGGCGCGATTCCGCCGGCATCATCGGCATCACCACCGGCTCGCTCGACGATCCCACGGTCTTCAGGCCGCAAATGCATATTTTCACGGCCTCGAAGCAGGCCTGGATTATGCTCGACGACGGCCTGCCGCAATATGAAGGCGCACCGCCGCCAGGCTAGGCTTTTCCCTTCTCCCAAGCGGGCGAAGGGAGAGCGCAAGCATGACCAAAATTTAATCGAAAGAGACACGAGATAGCCGGCAAAGCGTCATTGGCGGGCCATCATTGTCTTCCTATTTAAGGGGCGCGGGCACGGCATTCGAGGAGACGACCGATGAACGACAGCATCAGCACCCTGGACGAGCTTTTGAGCGATCCGATGGTCCTGCTTGTGATGGAGTGCGCTCATGTGCGCCCGGAACAGGTGCGCATGCTGCTCGAACGGGCACGCCGGCCTTCCGTCGACGAGCCTGTCGTTCCGCCGGCGCATGTGATCGCCAGGACATGCCAGAAACTCTGGCTCTGCCCATAATCGCGTTGCGATTTCCCGCATGAACACTCAAAGCCGGCCCAAGGCGGGCCTGGCTTTGAACGCCACGCATTCCGGTGCACCAGCGCCAGCTTACAAATCCGTAAATTGATTATCCGGTCCATGACGATAAGGCTTGCCCGGGATTGACCGACACTGGTCGATCCCGCGCAAGCCCGATCTCTCATACATGGAATTCGACATTGGCCGACATCTGCACTCAAGGCGTCGACACTGGCTTTGTCGGCCTGGGATTCGCCAAGGTGGCGTTCCTCGGCGTGGTGCAAGGCATCACCGAATTGCTGCCGATTTCCTCGACCGCGCATATGCGTATCGTGCCGGCCGTGCTCGGCTGGCAGGATCCGGGTTCTGCCTTCTCCGCCGCCATGCAGCTTGCGGCGCTTGCCGCGGTGGTCAGCTATTTCTGGAGCGACGTCAGGGATATCCTGTTCGGTTCGCTCGACGCCCTGACGCGACGCGATTTCGCCGACCGGCATTTCCGGCTGGCACTGTGGATCGTGCTGGCGACCATCCCGATCGTCATCGCTGGGGTGGCGCTGTCGGGCGTGCTCAACGCCTGCAATTCGCCGCTGCGCAGCCTGACGGTGATCGGCTGGGCTTGCATCGCCATGGCGGTGCTGCTGGCGCTTGCCGAGATTTTTGCCAGTCACCGACGCAGCATGGGCGAAGCGTCGTTGGCCGATGCGCTGCTCGTCGGCGTCGCCCAGATCGGCGCGCTGATTCCTGGTGTCTCGCGCTCGGGCTCGACCCTGACGGCGGCGCTCGGGCTCGGCTTCAAGCGGGCCGAGGCGGCGCGGTTCTCGTTCCTGCTCGGGTTGCCCGCGATCGCGCTCGCCGGCCTCAAGGAGCTTTGGGAACTGCACAAGGTCCATCTCAATGCTCACGGCTGGTCGGTTCTGGCGGTGGGTTTGGTCGTCGCCTCGGTTTCGGCCTTCTTCGCCATATGGGGCCTGATGCGCGTGTTGGAGCGTTTTTCGGCCTGGCCGTTCGTCATCTATCGCGGCCTGCTCGGCGTTGTCCTGCTGCTGGGTGTGGCGATGGGATGGCTTGCCTGATGCACGTCGCCCAAAAGTGGCGCCGGTTTTGGGAAAACGACATGCATAAAGCAAAAGCGCGTCGCTCATTCCGTTCAACGCGATGCGCTTTAGGGCCCGTCCACAGTACCGCTTGAAACAGGCTATATCCGTATCGGACCCTCAACTTCGATTCCGGTACGCGCATGGATTTATTTACCCTCCTGCAATCGCTGCCGCTGTTGCTGGCGCTGGCCAAGGGCGCGCTGCCGTCAGTGGCGGCACTCGGCATGGGCTTTGGCCAATGGCTCGCCTCGCTGCCGCCATGCCGGGACTTTGCGTTTGAGGCGACCAGCTATCTCGTTTGCGAGGTCGATCCGAAACGATATCAGGTCGAACTGTTCTGGAAAGATCGGGCGGGCAAGCCGTTTCAGTCGCTGCACAATCTCAATGCCGCGCAGCAGGCCGCCGGGCGCACCATGCTGTTTGCCATCAATGCCGGCATGTATCACCCCAACCTCGATCCGGTCGGTCTCTATGTCGAACGCCGCAAGGAAATTGCCTCGGTGAAGACGGGATCGGGAAGTGGCAATTTTTCGATGCAGCCGAACGGCATTTTCTACATGAGCAACGGCAAGGCCGCAGTTCGCTCCACCAGGGAGTTTGTGAAAAAACGGCCGCCGCTCGACTATGCGACGCAATCCGGGCCGATGCTGGTGATCGACGGCCAACTGCATCCGAAATTCCAGGCCGACAGCACCTCGCGCAAGACCCGCGACGGTGTCGGCGTGCGAAAGGACGGCGTCGCCGTCTTTGCCATTTCGAACGGCACGGTGACCTTCCATGCCTTCGCCCGCCTTTTCCGCGATGCGCTCGGCTGCGACAACGCGCTGTTTCTGGACGGCACCATATCCAGCCTGTTCGCTCCGGCCATCGGCCGCAATGACGACTACTGGAATCTGGGGCCGATGATCGGCGTCTTCAGAAAGCCCTAGCGGCTTTACCAACCCGCTCCGCAAGGCTGGTCGATCGCTTGCTCCGGGAGCCAGACATCGGTGCTGGCGCACGCGAAAAAAAATTGATTCAAACTTTATTGGTAATTCCTCGTTCATAACTGATCTGGTTTGTCCGTCGGCTGTCGTTTCGCCCTCGGTCTGTTGTGTTTTGAGTACAGGTCCAGATGCGGATTCCGGGCGTCATCAGTTTCTTTGTCGCATCGCTATGCCTTGCCGGCTGTTCGTCGACGGCCGGCGTCGATGCGCTGGATTTGCAGAAACCGTCCAACGAAACCACCAGTTCGGTGATACGGCCGCCAGCGCCGATCGCCGCCGCTCCGAAGGCAATGGCCAGGAGCGCGGCGAGGCCCCAGATGGCGCAAATGCCTGACGATGGTCCGGCCGAAAATGCTCGGCCTTTCGGCCTGGCGGAGGAGGAAGAGACCGTCGCGTTTGCGCCGCCCGAAGTGCCCGATCCCGAAGCGCCTGATATCGGCGGGCTGCCCGTCGAGCCGGCCGCGCTGGTGTCGCCGCCGAGGCTCCTGACACGTCCCGCCCCGGCTATGCTTGCCGGGCCGGTCACCCGTTACGGCTTTCGCGACGCCAAGCCGATCAATTTCGGCCGGTCCTCGCCCCGGCACCTCGCCGTGCATGGCGTCGACGTCTCGCGCTGGCAGGGCAACGTCAACTGGGACAAGCTGCGCGCCCAGGGCGCCAACTTCGCCTACATCAAGGCGACCGATGGCGGCGACCATCTCGATCCGATGTTCATGAAGAACTGGCGCAATGCCGATGCCGCCGGCCTGAAGCGCGGCGCCTATCATTTCTTCTACTGGTGCCGCACGGCGGGTGAGCAGGCCGACTGGTTCATCCGCAATGTGCCGAAGATGGATGGCGCGCTGCCGCCGGTGATCGACGTCGAGTATAATGGCGAATCCAGCTGCAAGCGGCGGCCGTCGCGCGAAAAGGTGCTGGAAAAGATGCAGGTGTTCATGGACAAGCTGGAGCGCCATTACGGCCAGCGGCCCATCATCTACACCGCGCCTGATTTCTACCGCGACAATCTCAGGGGCGAATTCCTCGATTATCCCTTCTGGCTGCGCGCAGTGGCGCGGCATCCGTCGAAGGTCTACCCCGACCGCAAATGGCTGTTCTGGCAGTATTCCGGCTCCGGCCTGTCGCACGGCGTCACCGGCCGCATCGACCTCAACGTCTTCCACGGCGACGAACGGCAATGGCGCGCCTGGGCCGGCGGACGGGTTTCCGTCGCCGACGCTGACTGAAATCGTCCATCAGGCCCGGCGTACTTCGCGCTCGCGTATGTCAGCCGTCTGGGCCAGCACCCAGTCTCGGAACCCCTTGATCTTCGGTGTGTTGCGGCGGCTTTCCAGGTGCACCAGCCAATAGCCGTCACCATCCGATCCCAGCACTTCAAATGGCTGTATCAACTGGCCCTTTGCGAGCAGGGCGCTGTAGATGTTGCGGGTCAGGATCGCGGCGCCCTGGTCGGTCAGCGCCGCCATTGCATCGTAAGCCTGCGAGCCCAGGTTCGGTCCGGCGATGACGCGATCGGGCTCGAAGGGTACGCCGGCTGCTTCGAACCAGATTTTCCACCAGGGATCGTCGGCACAGCACAGCGCCACCTTGTAGAGGTCCTCGGGGTGGCGAATGCCGCCCACGCTCTCGGCCAGTTTCGGGCTGAGCATTGGCGTATAGTCCGCCTTGAACAAATAGTGAGTTGTCAGGCCGGGCCATTTTCCGGTGCCGGTTCTGATCCCGATATCCATGTCCTCGCGCGTGAAATCGACCAGCCGGGACGATGTATTGACCTTCACGGCGAGATCGGGATGCATCAGCTGGAATGTTCCAAGCCAAACGGCCAGCCAGTTCGATGCGAATGTTTCCGAGGTTGTGACTGTCGATGGCGGTTGAGAACCGCGTATAGATGGCGCCGAGAGGGAATTGATGCGGAATTCGGCTCGGAGTGGTGCTGAATGACGCTGATGATCTGATTTGGTTGGGGATGAGAGCGCGGGATGCGCCGACAGGAGCCCGGAGGGCGACTGAGGCGCATCCCGCGCTGCGTCCGCGCATGCTACATGTGCGGAGCGCCGCAATCAGACATCGACCCACTACCACGTAAACTCGATGTCCTATCCCAACGGCCCGTGTGAGGGGACTTGCAGGTCCCCGGGCACTGATGCCGACTGGTTCACGGTATGCGCCAGCATAATGGCATTGGCGCATTCCGTCGAGCTTTTCCCCGCAATCCCGACGGCGTTCCGAGAGGTTCGCCGCCGCAATGCAAACCGGTCGTTTCTTTCTCTGCGCACGGTGCCGCTCACAGGTCTTGCTTTGCCGGCATTGCGATCGGGGTCAGCGCTTCTGTGGTTCTGACTGCGCCCATGAAGCCCGCCGTGACAGTCTGCGTGCGGCGGGGCTGCGCTACCAGAACACCCGCCGGGGCCGCTTTGCCCACGCCGACCGCTCCCGCCGATATCGCCAGCGCTGCAAAAACAACGTGACGCATCAGTCTCCACCTTGTCTGCCGGATGGTTCACGACTGAACGCGCCCCTGATCGACGGCACCGTCGCACTGGACGACGTCACCGCTGAAGCGGTGCCATCGATCCCTCCGGCTCCGTGCTGCCGGCGCTGCAGTTGTCGGCTGCCGCCGTTCTTTCGCGGCGGCTTCGTGCGTCGCCGAGGGGCCTATGTCCGTCAACACGACTATGGAGACCCAACCGATGACCATATCCGCCGAGAAGGAAGCGATGATCCTGCGCCTGTACCACGTTGAGAGGTGGCGCTGTGGAACGATCGCAACGCAATTGCATTGCCACCATACGACGGTCTTCCGGGTTCTGAAGGAGGCCGGTCTGCCCCGCCACAGGCCGGTGATACGTCCCGCCGAGGTCGACCAGTATCTGCCGTTCGTCCAGCGGACGCTTGAGACATATCCAGACCTGACCGCCAGCCGCCTGTACGGGATGGTGCAGGAGCGCGGCTACAAGGGCTCGTCCTCCCACTTCCGGCATATGATCGCGCTCCACCGTCCGCGCAAGGCTGCGGAAGCGTTCCTGCGTCTGCGCACCCTGCCGGGCGAGCAAGGCCAGGTCGACTGGGCGCATTTTGGTCACATCGAAATCGGCAAGGCTCGCCGCCCGCTGATGGCCTTCGTCATGGTGTTGTCCTACTCGCGCGACATCTATCTGCGCTTCTTTCTTGATGCCCGCATGGAAAACTTCCTGCGCGGCCACGCCGGTGCGTTCAACGCCTGGAATGGTTTGCCCAGGGTGCTGCTCTATGACAACCTTAAGAGCGCTGTGCTTGAGCGTCACGGCGATGCCATCCGGTTCCATCCGACACTTCTGGCCTTCGCGGGCCATTATCGCTTCGAGCCCCGTCCCGTCGCCGTGGCGCGGGGCAACGAAAAGGGCCGCGTCGAGCGCGCCATTCGCCACATCCGGGAAGCCTTCTTCATCGCCCGCAAGTTCAAGGACCTCGACGATCTGAATGCCCAGGCCGAACAATGGTGCCGCAACCAGGCCGCCGACCGGCCATGCCCCGAGGACCGGACGATGACGGTTCGTCAGGTGTTTGCGCAGGAGCAGCCCATGCTTCTGCCATTGCCCACCAACCCGTACCCCATCGAGGAGCAGATCGCCGCGAAGGTCGGAAAGACACCCTATGTCCGCTTCGACCTGAACGATTACTCGGTTCCCCATACTCATGTCCGGCGCACGCTCACCGTGCGCGCCGATCTCGCCCAGGTCCGGATATTCGATGCCGCCACGATGATCGCCAGCCACCGCCGCAGCTACGACCGGGGCCAGCAGATCGAAGACCCCCGGCACCTCAAGGCGCTCGTCGCCGTCAAGCGCGAAGCGCGCCAGCATCGGGGCCTCAACAGTTTGACGCGCGCCGTGCCGGCCTGCCAGAAACTGATGATCCACGCCGCCGAGCGCGGCGCCAATATCGGCGCGATCACCAATGCCATGCTCAAACTGCTCGACCTCTACGGCGCCACCGAACTCCAGGCCGCCGTCGAAGATGCCTTGCAGGCCGGGGCCTCTCATTCGAGATCGGTTCACGTCGCGCTCGAACGCCGCCGGATCGCGCGTGGCGCTCCACCGCCGGTCGAAACAAGGCTGCCGGAGCATGTCCGCAAAAAGGATACGGTCGTACAGCCCCACAAGCTCGACCGTTACGATCAACTCACTTGCGCAGGCAACGACGATGAATAATCCCGGCATCCTGTTCAACCGCGCCAGGGCGCTGCGCCTCAATGGCCTGATCGCCCACTGGGACGAAATCGCCGACGCGCCGTGGCTGGCCGCCGTGCTTCAATGGGAGGAAGAAGAGCGCTCCGACCGCTCATTGCGGCGACGCATGCGCGCCGCCAGGCTTGGCCACTTCAGGCAACTGGCCGATTACGACTGGAAATGGCCGCGTCGTATCGATCGCGCCGCCATCGAGGAACTGATGACGCTGTCCTTCGTCAAGGAGGCCGCCAACATCGTCCTTATTGGCCCTAACGGCGTCGGCAAGTCCACGCTCGCTCTTAACGTCGCCTACCAGGCGCTGGTCGCCGGCCATTCGGTCCTCTTCCGCACCGCCAGCGAAATGCTCGGCGAGCTCGCCGCCATCGACAGCGATTCCATGCTCCGCCGAAAGCTGCAGTACTATGCGGCGCCCGATATCCTGGTCATCGACGAGGTCGGATATCTCTCCTATTCCAACCGTCATGCCGATCTGCTGTTCGATCTCATCAGCCGCCGATACGAGAAACGCTCGACCATCGTCACCACCAACAAGCCCTTCGCGCAATGGTCGGAGGTCTTCCCCAATGCCGCCTGCGTCGTCAGTCTGGTCGATCGCCTTTTGCACCATTGTGAGGTCATTCCCATCGAAGGCGATTCTTACCGCTTCAAGGAAGCCTCCGAGCGCTCGAAGGCGCAGCGTCAACAACGCACCAGCCACCCCGCTGACGAAAAGGAGCCTGCAGCATGACCGGAAATCCTCATCAGCCGTCCGGTCTCGGGCGTGGAATCCAGTTCATCGTCAATGCCGAATGGACACCCGAGCAAGCAGCCGCCGTCTTCGAACTCCTCGACGATCTGCGAGACTGCATCTGGAGCCGTTACGCTCCCCACATCCAGCAGTTTGTCCGTCACCAACAAGCCCCTGACGATCAGCACCCTTCCAGCGACGAGCAGACAGGGCAAAAGCCCCATCCTCTCGATCCCTCCTGGTAAAAAATACAAAGCGGCCCCATCGGGCCGCTTTCTCCTCCACAATCCTCGGCACCATTTGTCCGCGCTTTCTCGCAGCCGTTAACATGTGACGGACAGCACGCCAGTCGCTCCACCCTTTGTGGCGACCCACGCGTCGGCCAGGGCCGAGAATGCGCCCGTTGCGTGCGGCGCCAATTGCTGTCCAGCTTCGGTCAAGGCGATTTGCCTTGTTTTTCTTATGAAAAGCGGCGTTCCGGCGCGCTCTTCCAGCACCTTGATCTGATAGCTGGCCGCCGACTGTGTCATGCCGAGTTCCTCGGCCGCCTTGGTGAAACTGCCCAGCCGCGCCGCGGCTTCAAAGACGCGAATGGCGCCCAGCGGTGGTAGCTCCCAACTCATGACGCATCAATCCTCCTGATGCATAGTACGCGACGTTCGATTGGAAGCCAAGGCCGCGAACAGGCATACTCTGGTCATCAACTCGAACCCGAAAGGACACGGCAATGACCCTCTACAACACACTTCGTCGTCCGGTGCTCGACCTCTTCACCGCTCCGTTCAGACCCCGCACGCGCGGCGTGCTCGACCACCGTGCGCTGTCGGATCATTTCCTGCGCGATATCGGCGTGCTCGACGGACACGCCCCTGCCGGCAGCACCCGCTAACTTGCGTGCTCCGCTGACTTGCGTGCATTGACTGGTGCAAACGGGAGGAAAAGATGAGCGTATCTGCAGAGGCCCTGGCGAAGAGCCGTCAGACGATCTCCTCCTACGAGGATTATGCGGAACAGTATGATGCAATCGTGCGGCATGTTCCCAACCCGAGGGAACAGGCAGCGCTAAGGCGCCTCGTGGCGATCGCCGGCACGGGCGGCCAGATTCTGGAAGTCGGGTCGGGAGCGGGATACGACGCCGACTTTCTGGAGGCCTTGGGCGCTAGGGTTCGGCGCACCGACGCGACAAGGCGGTTTCTCGAGCTGCAGGCCGCGCGCGGCAAGCACGGTGAGCTGCTCGATCTCATCACCGATGATCTCGGCGGCCCCTATGACGCAGTCTTGGCCCTGTGCGTCCTGATCCATGTGCCTCGCGACCAGACCGACCAGGTTCTTGCCAAGGTAGCCGGATCGCTGCGGCCAGGCGGCGCCTTCCTCGTATCGATGCGCAATGGCGATGGCGAGACGGGTGGCGAATATCACACGGTCTACTGGCGCAGGGACGACTTCGCTGCCCGCATCGAAAACGCCGGGCTGGTCCTTATCAGGGACGATTTCAACATTGGCCGCAACAGCGAGGAATGGAACACCTTCCTGGCTGTGAGGCCGTCATGAAGCCGCGGAAAGGACAAGCGCGCGTTACGTCTCGTTGATCATCGCCTCGATATTATAGCCATCGGGATCGAGCACGAAGCAGGCGTAATAATTCTTCGCATAATCCGGACGCGGGCCTGGCGCGCCATTGTCCCCGGCGCCCGCCTCAAGTGCAGCCCGATGGAATGCATCGACCTCCGCTCGGCTGCGCACCCGGAAGGCGACGTGGAGGCGGGTGAGCGGTGGCTTCTGGTCTGTGCGCTGGATCTCGAACAGGCAACCATCGCCGACATCGAAGGCCCAGAACAGGCCCTGCTTGCCGAAGGACACGCGATACTCCAAAGGCACGAAAGCACGTTCGTAGAAGAGCTTACTCTTCTCCAGGTCGCCCACTTCGATGGTGATATGATCGATCATTTCGCGTTCCATCTGAAATGTTGAACGGGCAGGATGACAATCGCCATAGCCGATGTCGAGGACCGGATGCTTGAGAACCGCGATGATGCGAAGCCTATGTTCGTGTCATGGCGATCGATGACTGAGACGCTGCCGGCAGCGCCGAGCTATTTGCATTCGCCGGGCCGGTCACTTCGGCGCCTTTGCGAATAAGCGGGACATTGCCGCCGCAGTGCTGTCTAGTGCCTGTTCCTGCACTCCGGGGGGATCAGGGTGGAGCTGGAACTCAAATTTCTGCTTGTCGGCTTTGCCTGCGCGGTCTCCGGCATGCTGTCGCTCATCACCTTTGTGAAATGGCGAGAGGTGCAGGCGCTCAGCCGCTGGTTGCCGACGCCGGGAAAGATCATCTCGTCACGCGTCGAGGCGCGTGAGGTCAGAAGCTCGGGCGCTGGCTCGGACAGCACCGATACCACGGAGATGCGCAATTTCCCGGCCATCACCTTCGAATACAAAGTCGGCGGCAAGAAATTTCAAAGCTCGCGCTACAGCGTGAAGGAGAATTTGGGGAACTTTGAAGTCCCCGAAACCCTTGCGCAGTTTCCCCGCGGCGCGGAGGTGACCGTCTTCTACAATCCAGCCGACCCAAGCAAAGCCGTAATCGAGCGCACCATGCCGGATGGTGCCTTCAAGTTTATGGTCCAGCTCTCGGCCGGTTTGGTGATCGGCACGGCGGTTCTGGTGTTTTCCGTCGGCGGCGTGCTCGAGGCGATCCGCCCGCATCTGCCCAAACCGCAAAACCTCGGTGCCGCGGCATTGCTGCTGTTCATGGGCCTGTTCGCCCTGCGCATGGGCTTTGCCCAGAAGTCGCTTGCCGAGCAGGCGGCAAAATGGCCGGTCGCCGCCGGTCGCATTGATTTCTCGGGTCTGCAGGCGCTGCGAACCCATTCAAGCTATCAACGCTGGCGCACCGTTTTCAAATCTCGCATCGTCTACAGCTATGGCGTCGCCGGCCAGCGCTACAGCGCCGACCGCGTCACCTTCGGAGCCACGGTCACGGCTTCGCTGCCCGGCCTCGTCGGTGGCCAGGCGCGTCGCTATGTCGAGGGCAGCAAGGTCGACGTGCACTATGATCCCGCCAACCCCGGCTCGGCCGTGCTCGAATGCCGGGTGCGCGGGCTCTGGCTGCTGTGGGTCTGTTCGGCAGGATTTCTCGGCGGCGCTGTCTTTTTGGTCGGGCTGGTGTGAGGACAGGTTTTTGGCTCTCACAACGCCTTCCCAGAGACATTTGATGATCATCCGCAAACTGGCCTTCGTGTTCCTGGGCCTGCTCGGCCCGCCGCAGACGGCGAGTGCCGGGGAATGTCTGCTGAGCCATGCCACCTATCGGGAACCGCGCTCGGGCGCGGTCATGCAATTTCGGCCGCTCGCCAACGAACCGGCCGCGCTGACGGCCGAGGTATTTTCGCTCACCGTTCCCCATACCGACACCCACCTGCCGGCCGACATCACCTGGACGAATGGCAAGAATTCGTTTCCGCTCGGCACCATCCGCCACACCTGCACCGACGACGATCGCGAAGCGGGCCTGCAGGATGGCAGCGGACTGTGCAGGATATGGGATGGACAGGTCTACGCCTTGACCGGCGGCGGCGCCGAGCAGTTGAATTCGAGCGAAGCGACACCGGCTCCGAAAGGGCTTCTGCTGCCCGATTTCGGCGCGGCTTTCACCGAATGGGCCGATTTCGCCAACGCCAATCCCAATGGCTCGGCATGGGACGCCTTCACTTTGACAGGATGCAGCGATGAATAGCGCCATGAGATCGATTGTCTGGGGCAGTGCCCTGTTTGCATCCGTGGCGATATCGGCCGTGGCGCGTGCGGACGAGCCGGCGCCGTCGCACCCGCCCATCGACAAATGCGCCTGGGAAAGGCTGACGGACAAAAATGTCGGGCTTGCCGCCTGGGTGCAGCGTTGCGATTTCGGCTTCCGCCAGATCCATTTCGAGTTCGCCGGCAACGCTCTCGCCATCAAATACAGCGACGGCGGCGCGGCCGCCCCACTTGTCGAGGTGTTCGATATCCAGCCCGGCGAAACCGCCGAGGCTGCCTTGCTGCGGCTGTTCCTGGAAAAGACCGACAAGACCGTTAGCGCACGCTGCGTGCTGGCGCCTTACACGGAGGGCACCGTGCCCGCGGGCGTCAAACGCTACACATTCAGCCCCGACGCCGCCTACGCGAAGGAACTGGAAGCGCTTGCCGATCCCAACGAGATCCCCGACCCGCCCTGCGGCGATTGGGGCGAAATGCCTGACGGCATCCAGTATTTCGAGGTGCCGGCTGGTGCGGCGCGAAAGCTGCTGTTCGTCCGCATCGGCCAGGACCAGCCGTTGTTTGACGAGCAGACGCTGCAGGTGTTGCCGAAGGGGTAGGCCGGTCTGAGCCCGATCCGAGCCTGATCCGCATTGGGTGGGCGCCTCTTCCCTTCTCCCACAAGGGGAGAAGGGGGGACGCACCGGATCGCGACCCTTAAAAACAAAGCGGCCCGATCTTGCGATCGGGCCGATGATGTTGCGTTTTAGCGTTTTCGAATTCCTCAGCTGCACCCGCTCGTGGCACCACAGGTGTCGCACTTCTCGCAGGTCCCATTCCGCACCATAGTGAAGTTCTGGCACTCTGAGCAGGAATTGCCGGTGTAGCCCTGGAGCAGCGATTTGGCGCGGCGGTCGTTGGCGAGTTTCTTCGCCTCGGCCGCTTCGTTGGCGGCAGCGTCGGTGAACAAAGCCGCCGTGGCGTCAGAAGCAACACCCGCCGCCTCTTCGAAGGCGATGTCCTCGGCCAATTCCTTTGCCCGCTCCTCATAGTCACGCTTATACGCGACCGCTTCGTCGCTAGCCGGCTTCAGCGCCAGCACGTTGGAGCCGGAGAAGGCGGTCGGCACGGAGCGGGCAGGGGCGCCCGAGGGAGCCGCAAAGCCTTTCGGATCGTTGCCGCTGACGCGCGACACCAGCTTCACCGGCGAGGCACCACGGGTCAGGCCCTTGGAGACCGCATCGGTCTTGCCTTCGCTGATGCCGCGGCCAAGTGCGGTGTTGGAAAAGTCCGACTGGTCGACATGGGCAAGGTCGTTGCGGCCGAGATAGGAAATCGCCAATTCGCGGAACACGTAGTCGAGGATCGACGTCGCGCTCTTGATGGCGTCATTGCCTTGCACCATGCCGGCCGGCTCGAACTTGGTGAAGGTGAAGGCGTGCACATATTCGTCGAGCGGCACGCCGTACTGCAGGCCGAGCGAGATGGCGATGGCGAAGTTGTTGAGAAGGCCACGCAGCGTCGCGCCTTCCTTGTTCATGTCGATGAAGATCTCGCCGAGACGGCCATCGTCATATTCGCCGGTGCGCAGGAAGATGGTGTTGCCACCGATCTTGGCCTTCTGGGTGTAGCCCTTGCGGCGGCCGGGCAGCTTTTCCTGCTCGCGCGACACGCGCTCGATGATGCGCTCGACGATCCGCTCGGTGATCTGTGCCGCGCGCGCCGCCGCCGGTGCAGCGATCAATTGCTCGAGGGCGTCGTCCTCGTCGTCCTCGCCATCGGCGAGCAGTGACGAGTTGAGCGGCTGCGACAGCTTCGAACCGTCGCGGTAGAGCGCGTTGGCCTTCAGCGCCAGCTTCCACGACAGCATGTAGGCGCCCTTGGCGTCTTCCACCGTCGCATCGTTCGGCATGTTGATGGTCTTGGAGATGGCGCCGGAGATGAAGGGCTGTGCTGCAGCCATCATCTGGATGTGGCTGTTGATCGACAGCGAGCGCTTGCCGATCTTGCCGCACGGGCTGGCGCAGTCGAACACCGCGAGGTGTTCGGCCTTGAGGAAGGGCGCGCCTTCCAGCGTCATCGCACCGCAGACATGGATGTTGGCGGCCTCGATGTCTTTCCTGGAGAAGCCCAGCGCCGGCAGGATCTCGAACGAGAAGTCGTTGAGCTGCTCGTCGGTGAAGCCAAAGGTCTCCTTCACCCAGTCGGCGCCGAGCGTCCACTGGTTGAAGACGAACTTGATGTCGAAGGCCGACTTCAGCGCCGCATTGAGCGCCGCGATCTTCTCGTCGGTAAAACCCTTCGCCTTGAGCGCGCCGGGGTTGATGCTAGGTGCCTGGTTGAGATTGCCGTGGCCGACCGCATAGGCCTCCATCTCGCCGATCTGGGCTTCGGAGTAGCCGAGTGTGCGCAATGCTTCCGGCACGGCGCGGTTGATGATCTTGAAGTAGCCGCCGCCGGCCAGCTTCTTGAACTTCACCAGCGCGAAGTCTGGCTCGATGCCGGTGGTATCGCAATCCATCACCAGGCCGATCGTGCCGGTCGGCGCGATCACCGTTGCCTGCGCATTGCGGTAGCCGTGCTCTTCGCCGAGCTCGATGGCGCGATCCCAGGCGGCCTTGGCATGCACGGCCAGGTCCTGCTGCTTGAGGTCGGAGGCGACCAGCGGCACCGGGTTGACCGCCAGCTTCTCATAGCCCTGCTTCTCGCCATAGGCGGCGCGGCGATGGTTGCGCATGACGCGCAGCATGTTCTGCGCGTTGCGGTCGTAATCGGCGAAGGCGCCGAGTTCGGCCGCCATCTCGGCCGAGGTGGCATAGGCCGTGCCGGTCATGATCGCGGTGAGCGCGGCGCAGATGGCGCGGCCCTCGTCGGAGTCGTAGGGAATGCCCGACGTCATCAGCAGGCCGCCGATATTGGCATAGCCGAGGCCGAGCGTGCGGTATTCATAGGACTGCTTGGCGATCTCCTTCGACGGGAACTGCGCCATCATGACGGAGATTTCGAGAACGATCGTCCACAGCCGCACCGTGTGCTCGTAGGCGGCAATGTCGATGGTGCCATCGGCGTTGCGGTAGGGCAGCAGATTAATCGAGGCGAGATTGCAGGCCGTGTCGTCGAGGAACATGTATTCCGAGCACGGGTTGGACGCCCGGATCGCACCGGCGGAGGCGCAGGTGTGCCAGTCGTTCATCGTCGTGTTGAAATGCAGGCCCGGATCGGCGGAAGCCCAGGCGGCGTAGCCGATCTTTTCCCACAGGTCGCGCGCCTTCAGCGTCTTCAAGACCTTGCCGTCCTTGCGGGCGGTGAGGTGCCAGTCGGCATCATCCTCGACAGCGCGCAGGAAATTGTCCTTCAGCGACACGGAATTGTTGGAATTCTGGCCCGAAACGGTGAGATAGGCGTCCGAATCCCAGTCGGTGTCGTAGGTCTTGAACGACATCGAGCTGTAGCCCTGCTTGGCGAACTGGATGACGCGGTAGATGTAGTTCTCCGGCACGGCAGACTTCTTGGCCGCCTTGATCTCGCGCTTCAGCGCGGTGTTGATCGACGGGTCGAAACAGTCGTCGGCATTGCCTTCGCAGTTGACGCAGGCCTTCATGATCGCTTCGAGATGCTTCTTGACGATCTTGGAGCCGGTTACCAGCGAGGCGACCTTCTGCTCTTCATTGACCTTCCAGTCGATGAATTCCTCGATATCGGGATGGTCGGCGTCGACAATGACCATCTTGGCGGCGCGGCGTGTCGTGCCGCCCGACTTGATGGCGCCCGCCGCGCGGTCGCCGATCTTGAGGAAGCTCATCAGGCCGGACGAGCGGCCGCCGCCGGATAGCTTTTCGCCTTCGCCGCGCAGCAGCGAGAAGTTGGAGCCGGTGCCGGAACCATATTTGAACAGGCGCGCTTCACGCACCCAAAGGTCCATGATGCCGCCCTCGTTGACGAGGTCGTCCTGCACGCCCTGGATGAAGCAGGCATGCGGCTGCGGATGCTCATAGGAGGATTTCGACTTGGTCAGCTTGCCAGTGAACGGATCGACATAGAAGTGGCCCTGGCTCGGGCCGTCGATGCCATAGGCCCAGTGCAGGCCGGTGTTGAACCATTGCGGCGAGTTCGGCGCCACGCGCTGGGTGGCCAGCATGTAGGCAAGCTCGTCGCGGAAGGCGCGCGCGTCTTCCTCCGACGCCTTGAAGTAGCCGCCCTTCCAGCCCCAATAGGTCCAGGTGCCGGCGAGGCGGTCAAAGACCTGGCGGGCGTCGATCTCGGAACCGTAGCGCTCGGCTTCCGGCAGCTTGGCAAGCTCGGCCTCATCGGCGACGGAGCGCCACAGGAAGGAGGGGACGTCGTTCTCCTCGATCTTCTTCAGCCGTGCGGGGACACCGGCCTTGCGGAAATATTTCTGCGCCAGGATGTCGGCGGCGACCTGGGAGAACTGCGCCGGCACATCGATGTTGTCGAGACGAAACACCACCGAACCATCCGGATTCTTGATCTCCGAAAGCGCCTTGCGGAATTCGATCTCCGCATAGGCAGATTGTCCTTGCTTGGTGAAACGACGCTCGATGCGCATTGGTCCGGTCCCTTTTGTCTATATATAGCGCTTTCGTCAGGGGATTTCTGCCCCCCCATGCGAAACGCGCATGTCCGCCGCCTGCCGGCGTTCGAAAACGGCCGGCTCTCCATTTTGCAGTCTCCGCCGGCCCTGCTGGTCAAACTCCTTGCGAAGTGCCTGTCCAACGCGCCGACGAACCCGCGGGTCCCTCAAAACTGATTTTTTCCGATTCCCTCACTCGAGGGAAATTCACACTATCTAGCGCCGAACCTGCCTGCAAACACTAAATATAGTGTTAACAGACAATTTATTCCAGTCCGACAATTCTCCCTATCATCCCCAACCCGCCCGCAATCCCAACGCTTCCGCCGGCCTCGTAAACAGGCGGAAATGCGGGAAGAAACACACATAATCCGGGAAAAAGACCGGGCTCAGAACTTTCCGGTCGCACTCTCAACAGGAGCGCATGGCCTATAAAAGGCGACTCGTTTTGCGCCGTCAAGGATTCGTTTGCGTAGCTTTTGTGACCCCAACATCTTGTGTGTCACATATGTGGATAACGGGGATAGAATTGCTTCAGCGCAGGCGATTTTGCCGGCAGGGCTGGCGCCGCCATGCTTCGCCCAAACACAACCGTCTGCGTCCCCGGGGCGGATCAGCCGTAATGCAATTTCGGCTTTGGCTCGGTGCCGGTGAACTGCACCCCGATGCGGTCATTGCGGCGCCAGCGAACCTCGCACCGATAGGCAATACCGTCGAGCGGCACGTAAAGAAGAAAGTGATCGGGAACCCGTGCTTCCAGCGGTATCTTCAGTTCGGCGCCACCCTCGTGCTGATTGCGCAGCGTGCAACCGACCTCCGAGTTCTGAATCCCGGTGATAATCGATCCGCCCTTGAGCACGCGCGGACGACGTTCGCGCTGAGGCTCGCCGGACTCTTGGTGAAGTGGGTTTACAGGGTTTGCCATCGATAAAGCGCCCGATCGACCCGATTCGTACCCGCCAATGGTTAGCAAACCATTTCATGACGCATCACAGGGTTGCGAATCGGCCGCGATACACGCGGGAGATGAGCCGGCAAGGGGAAGCCAACGATCAGGGGAACCTGTGCGGGTCGGCGCAGAAATAGGCGATGATCTGGCAAAGGTCGGGTTCGTTGACCATGCGCACCGCTTCGCTGGAACTGACCCATTTGCGGGTACGAGAATGTTTTTCCTTCCAGCGGTCGGCGATCTTGTCGACGTGCAGCGGAAACACCAGGACCTCGCACGGCACTTCTTCGCCGGAAGCCAACACCTTGGCGTAGAAGTAACGGCCGGCCTCAAGGTGCGACACCGTTCCGCGCAGCCCGGCTTCCTCGCCGGCCTCGCGCGCCGCGGCTTCACAGAGTGGCTCTTTGGCCTCGGGCCAGCCCTTGGGGATAACCCAGCGACCGGTATCGCGGCTGGTGATCAGCATGATCTCGACACCGTTTCCAATGTCGCGCCAGGGCAGGGCGGCGACCTGCAGGCGGCATGGCGCCGTGCCGAAGAGCCGCCGGACCCTTTCGGCCAGATGATTGTGCGTCGTTGGCCTCGTCAACATCGGAGAAGCTAGCCCCAGCCTCCAGAATCGTTTGCCGTCTCACGAATCTTACGGCCAATCATAAGCAATAAAAGTAAAAACTTTCGCCCGTCTGGCCAATTTTCGCCGATGAACGTCGATTTCGCAAAATATCTGGCCCGCCAAGCCCATTCGCGGAAGCAAATGATGCCCGACAGCGGCGGCTGATCTGGAAGAGGCAGTTGTTGCGAATCAGCCGGCGTGGTCGTCGGCGATCGGCTTCTGATAGGTGAAGCCCATGTCCCACGGGAAATAGATCCAGGTGTCCTGGCTGACTTCGGTGACGAAAGTATCGACCAGTGGCCGGCCTTTTGGTTTGGCGTAGACGGTGGCGAAATGCGCCTTCGGCATCATCGCCCGCACGATGCCCGCCGTCTTGCCGGTGTCGGTCAGGTCGTCGATGATCAGCACGCCGGCACCGTCGTCGGCCAGCAGGGCGGGGGTGATCTCCTTGAGAACCTGCAGCTGCCCCTGGCTGGTATAGTCGTGATAGGAGGCGACGCAGACCGTCTCGATGACGCGGATGCCGAGTTCGCGCGAGATGATGGCAGCCGGAACCAGCCCGCCACGGGTGATGCAGACGATCGCTTTCCATTGCCCCTTGTTGGCACCCGCAAGCCGCCAGGCAAGCGCGCGGGCGTCACGATGGAACTGGTCCCAGGAGACCGGAAAGGCTTTTTCGGGAAGGGACATGTCGCGCACTCCGCAGCACGCGGGGATCGCGCGCAAGACAACAGGGGAATGCGCGCGGAATTAACTGGAAAGCCTTGGCCTTGGCAAGGGCAGGGACCAGCGATCGCTGTGGACTTATCGCGACAGGAAAGCCGCCACCGGCGCCGTGCGCAGCACCGAGCGCGTCACGCCGCCGAACAGAAGCTGGCGCAGCCACGAGTGGCTGTAGGCGCCAAGCACCAGCAGGTCGGCGCCGGTCTCCGCGATCCTGGTCTGGATGATGTCGTCGATCGAGTTGCCGCCCGACCTCTGCACCGAGACGCTGACTGTGGCGCCGTGGCGTGACAGGGCGGACGCGATTTCGGCGCCGGCGGCCTCCGGGCTCTCGTCGAGCGTATCGGGTGGATCGATGACCAATATGTCGGTTTTCTCGGCTTCGATGATGAAGGGCAGCGCGTCGAAGGCGGCGCGGGCGGCTTCCTTGCTGCCGTTCCAGGCAAGCAGCACATGCTTGAAGGTGGTGACCAGCGGGCCCGCATGCGGCACCACCAGCACTGGCCGGCCGGCATCATAGACCAGCGTATCGACATCCGCGCTCGGGTCGCCGCCCGTCTCCCGCTGCGCGGCTATGATCAGATCGGCGGCGCGCACGCTGGAAATGCCGGTCAGCGCGCTGTCGCCTGAAAAGCTTTCCAGGCTTCGCCACTCGAAGGAAAGCCCGGAATTCTCGATATGCTTGAGAAAAATGGCTTGCAGCCTCTCGGCCCGCTCCCGGTTCATGTCGGCCGAAACCTGCAGGAACTCGGTGTCCGGAAAGCCGGTGGCCGAGGTGTAGGGCACCGGAAGCGTTTCGGCATGGATCCCGATCAAATGACTCTGGAACCGGTTGGCGAGCGGAATGGCACAGTCCAGCACGCGCTCGGCGTCCTGCTCGTTTTGCAGAATGGCAACGATGGTTTTGAATCGCATGGTAAATCCCTCAGTTTACGAGCGACCGGACTCGCGCGAAGGCAACGTTCCAGCGTCGTGCTTGGTTCCGGTCTGGACCAGATCAGCCGGGACTGCTGGCGAACCCGGCCACCATCGCCTCGACGTCCGCCCGAGCGGCATCCAGCGCTTCCTGGCTGCGGGCACGCACGACAAGTTCGGTCCAGAATTTGCCATCGCCATATTTCGGATAGGAGCCGATGATCGTGTCCGGATGCGCTTTCTGGATGTCGCCCAGCGGTCCGCCGATGAGGCCTTCGCCGAATGGGCAGTGCACGGTTGCAGACAGCATCTTGGTGCCGGCCTTCAGCGTCGGAACGACATTGTCGAGCATGGCCTGGAAGATCGACGGTACGCCGGCCATGACATGGACGTTGCCGATGCGAAACCCGGGCGCGACGGACACCGGATTGTCGATGAGATCGGCGCCGCGCGGCATCCGCGCCATGCGCTTGCGGGCCTCGGTGTATTCGATGCCGCGCGCGGCATAGCTTGCCTCCAGCATGGCGAAGGCCTTGGCATCGTATTCGCAAGGCACGCCAAAGGCTTTGGAAATGGAATCGGCCGTGATGTCGTCATGCGTCGGGCCAATGCCGCCGGTGGTGAACACATAAGTGTAGCGCGCGCGCACCGCATTCACCGCCGCGACGATCTCGTCTTCCTCGTCCGGAACGATGCGCACCTCCTTCAGGTCGATGCCGATCGCCGTCATGATATCGGCGAGGTGGCCGATGTTCTTGTCCTTGGTGCGGCCGGACAGAATCTCATCGCCGATGACGAGCATGGCGGCGGTAACGATTTCGGGCATGGAAGACTCCGGAAGACGGCTCGCCTCAGATAGCGCGGCGCGGCAGCCGTCGCAATGCTGCGTGAGTGGACCAGCAAATCATCGATCGACGGGCGGTCCTTGGGTCGCCGGTTTTCGATGCAAGGTTGCAGCGGCACTGGATGCGGCTAAGCTCAATCTGGTTGTGGTTCGGGTGAACAATGCTCCTGTCGATTCTGTCGTGGCTGCTTGCCGTTCTGTTGTCGCTGGCGATCCTGGGGATCGCCAGTCTTGTGCTGGCGACGCTGTGGATCGCGGCGAAGGGCGAAAGGCTGGTACCGCCGGTCGGAAAATTCATCGAAATCGACGGCAACCGCATCCATTATGTCGACCAGGGCGAGGGGCGGCCGATCGTTTTCCTGCACGGGCTTGGCGCCCAACTCCATCATTTCCGGCACACTCTGTTCGGGCGGCTTGGTCCGGGTTACCGGTTGATCGCGCTCGATCGACCGGGGGCGGGCTATTCGGTGCGGGCGAGCGGCGCGACGGGCCGGCTGCCCGAACAGGCCGAGATCGTGCGCCACTTCATCGAAGCGCTCAGGCTGGAAAAGCCGCTGGTGGTCGGTCATTCCCTGGGAGGTGCCATTGCGCTGACCCTGGCGGTGGAACACCCAGAGGCGATTTCCGGCATCGCGCTCCTGGCGCCATTGACCCACGTGGAGGCCGATGGGCGCGAAAAGTTCGGCTCACTCTACATTCCGTCACGCCTGTGGCGCTGGATCATGAGCTATACCCTGGCGATACCGACAAGCCTCAGATATGCGCGGCCGACAATGGAGTTCATCTTCGCGCCGCAAGTCCTGCCCGGCGACTACATGGTCGCGGGAGGCGGGTGGCTCGGGCTCAGGCCAGCCCATTTCTATGCCATGTCCTCCGATGTCGTGGCAATCGAGCGCGACCTTGGCCGCATCGAGGGGCGCTATGGCGAGATCGCCATGCCGGCCGGCATCCTCTTCGGCGATGCCGATCGCGTGACCCGCTTTCACACCCAAGGCGCGCCGATGAGGTCAAGGATCGAGGGGCTCGATTTCGAAGTGGTCGAGGGGATGGGACACATGCCGCAATTCGTCGCGCCGGAGCGGATCGTGGCCTTCATCGAGCGCGTCGCCAACCGGGCTTTCGCTGGTCGGACATCACCGCGGCCTCACGACAATTTCACTGAACCATTCGGCTGATTGCCGGTTTTAGCCGTGTCGCACCCAAGGCGGCCAAGACACGGAGCAATTCAATGGTCACGAAACTTCTCGCAGCATCCGTTCTGACGATCGGTCTTGCCACATCGGCAATGGCGCAATCGTCGGACAGCACCAATTCCAGCCACCACAACTGGCTCTTCGGCAACGAGGATTCCTCAACTGTCGACAACGGCACCACCGGAAGCATCGGCGATAACTCAGGATTGAACACCCTGGGCAATCCCGGCCCGCTCGGACCTTGTGCCTCCAACACCGCCGGTCCCGATGCGAATGCGCAAGGGAACGTGAACGACCGGTACTGCGGCAAGTAGTCGGAGCATGATCCCGAAAAGTGGCTGCCGGTTTTCGGAAAAGATCTTGCTCAAAGATAGAGCCCGCAGGGCAGTCGCTGGCCGCGGAACGTCTTCTCTCCGGACGTCTGCGGTCGGCGTCCTGCCTGCCCGATATTGAAATTAGTCGGAGACTTCCGTCTGCGGCCGGTCCCGCCCGTCGGCCAGTTCCTCGTGCCATTTGCCTTCGGCGTCCTCGTACTGGATGCCGTCCGTGGCTCCAGCGACCTGCTGCTCGGCCGAAGCGATTTCAGCGGCGCGCAGCGCGTCCTGATGCGTGGGAAACGTCTCCGAGAAGGTCGCTCCGACCTTGTAGGCCCAGCCGCCGTCATGCTCGACGATCTTGTAAGTCAGCTTCGCCATGAAAACCTCCAGTTGAAAGGTCCGGGTCTGCTCAATGCAGCCGGTCGTCGGGCAGCTTGTCGTCGGGCACCAGCACTTCGGATTCCTTGGCGGCTTCAATCAGCGCCCGGCGCGCATCCGCTGTCGAACGATAACCTTCCAGCACTTTGAGGCAAGTGTCGAGGGCTTCACGATGACGCTGGCCGCGATTGAGCGGCCACACGGTCATCAGGCACTCCGCCGCTTCCTGGGCACTGCGGATATGGCGATATTTGCCGACGTGGCCAAGTTCGACGACGACCGGCACTTCAAAAGGTTTGTTGTCCATCATGGCCGCAACGCAAAGCAGCCAATTTGGTTGCAACCATGGCCTTCAGCCTGCGCCCAAAAGTCGCGTCGCGTTTGCGACGCGCTTTAGGTCTTTGTTTGATGCATGTCGTTATCCCAAAACCGGATCCACTTTTGGGTGCCATGCACGGGCGTCTCAGTAGCCGCAATCGTTGCGCAGCCAGCGTGCGTTTGCCCAGCCGGTCCTGCCGCCGATCTCGACCTGATACCAGTTGCCGCGCCGGTCGAAGATTTCGGTGTGGTCGCCATTGAACAGCTGTCCGATCATCCGCGACGACGAGTTCGGCCGTGTCCGCACCGCGAGAAAGCCGCTGCCGGTCGCCAGATTGTAGCGGCTGGACAGGCCGTGCACCGTGCCCTCGCAATATTGCGCGCCGGCCTGCGACGATGCGCCAATCCAAAGGCCGGCCACGGCTGTCAGCGCTGCAACCGGCAAGAATGCCCTGAACGACATGATTTCCTCCCAGGCCCGGCCGCGCCCGCCGCAGCCTCACCCAAGGTAACAGTTCGCGAACAGAATTGAAGCGGGGCTGTGGCCACTGTCCGGAAACTACGGGCAGGGACCGCACCGGTATCGGCAGAACGGGCCGATCAGCCCGCCGCCTTCATCCAGTGCTGCATCGTCGTCACCGAGCGGGCAAGCTGCGGTGCCGGGTGGATTGTCTCGCTGAACGTGGCCGCCGCACGCCATCCCCAGCGTGGATCGGCCAGGAAGGCGCGCGCCAGCGCCACCATGTCGGCGCGGCCCTCGGCGACGATCGCCTCGGCCTGCCTGGGGTCGTCGATCAGGCCAACCGCACGGGTCGGAATGCCGGCGCCCTTGCGCACGGCTTCCGCCAGGTGCACCTGGTAGCCGGGGCCGGTGGGCAATTTCTGCAGGGGCGAATTGCCACCGCTCGAGCAGCAGAGATAAGCGACGCCGACGTCCTTGAGTGCTTTCGCGACTTCGATCGCATCTTCAACGTCGAAGCCGCCATCGACCCAGTCCTTCACCGACAGCCGCGCGCCGAGCATCAGCTTTGGCGTTGCTTTGCGTACCGCCTTGGCGATCTCGACGGCAAGACGCATGCGGTTTTCGAGCGAGCCGCCCCAGCGATCCGTGCGCTGGTTGGACAATGGCGACAGGAACTGGAAGATCAGATAGCCGTGCGCCGCGTGCAGTTCGAGGAAATCGAAGCCGGCACGTTCGGCACGCCTTGCCGCCTCGGCGAAGCGCTCGATGAGCTGCAGGATTTCTTCTTCTTCCAGCGCTCGTGGAACGTTCGAGCCGGTGTCGTAGGCGATGGCCGAGGCCGACACGGTCTGCCAGGGATCCTCGTTTGGCTGCAGCGGCCCACCGCCCTCCCACGGCTTGCGGTTGGAGGCCTTGCGGCCGGCATGGGCAAGCTGAGAGCCGAACTTCGTGCCGGGAGCGGCGACCCGTCTGGCGGCATCCAGCGTGCGGCGGGCGGCCGCCTCATTGTCTTCAGAATAAAGGCCGAGGCAGCCATGCGTGATACGCCCGCGCCGCTCGACATCGGTCATCTCGACCGTGACCATGCCGGCGCCGGACATGGCAAGGTTCATCCAGTGATAGAGATGCCAGTCGCTGGCCGAGCCGTCTTCGGCGGAATACTGGCACATCGGCGCGACCGCGATGCGATTGGGGAAGGTGAGGCCGTCGAGGGTGATCGGCTGGAAAAGCGATGCTGTCATGAAAATGGGCTCCGGGAGGGGTAAGCCGCTATCTAGGTAGTGGATCGAAGGCGCGCCACACACGAGAAGGTGACACGCCTTTTTGGACCGATTGCCTGCATTGCGCAAATGCCGGCTCGCCGCTACGCCTCGACTGGGTAGCATGGAGACCACGATGGAAGATCGCATTCGCATCCGTTCGGAGGAAATCCTCTCCGACGACTGGGCTGTCCTGAAAAAGACCGTCCTCGACTACCGCCGGCGTGACGGGCAGTGGGAGACGCAGATCCGCCAGACCTATGATCGCGGCGACGGCGCGGTGATCCTGCCTTACGATCCCTCGCGCTCGACCGTGCTTCTGGTGCGCCAGTTCCGCTATCCCGCCTACGTCACGGGTCATCGCGAGCCGCTGATCGAGGCCTGTGCCGGCCTGTTGGACGAAAACGATCCGGAGACCTGCATCCGCAAGGAAGCCGAGGAAGAACTGGGCTACCGGCTGCAGAACGTGGAGCGGCTGTTTTCACCCTATATGAGCCCCGGCAGCGTCACGGAGCGGCTCTGGTTCTTCGTCGCCCGCTATTCGCCCGCCGACCGCATCTCGGCCGGCGGCGGTGCTCCGGACGAAGGTGAGGACATCGAAGTGCTGGAAATGCCGCTCGACGAGGCGCTTGCCGGCATCGCCGATGGCCGCATCATCGACGCCAAGACCATCATCCTGATCCAGCACCTGAAGCTGAACCCGATCCCTGCTTGAAGCGCCGGCTTTCTGGCGCGTTAATCCTGTCGTTTGGTTTCAGCGTGTGCGCATGCGGCGCGCACAGGCCGGTCCGGGGCCGCGCATATAGTGGAGTTCCGGCCGGTAGCGCGGTGCAACGAATTCGCGAAAGGCCGATGCCAACCGGGTGATCAAGGCCCAACGTCCCATGACCCAATCCCAGCAAGACGCCACTGATGCAGGAGCCTGTTCATTGCCGATTTTTGTCTGTGCTATCCACATGATGGCAACGTCCGCGACGCTGAAGCCGAAGCCGATACGGTCTCGCGTGATGGACCGCTTGAACAAAAGACCGAACCGGATTGGGTCGCCGTCAGAAATCCCCATGAGGTGTCGGACGACAAGAGGGCTATGCCCAGGGCCGTGACCAGGAACACTGCGGGAAGGCCGAACAGAAGCTTGCGCGACATCATTGTCCTAACCTCACACGCCGGTGTCGATGTGGAACAGCGTCTCTGCGCCGGCATGCCTGAAGTTATCGGAGCAAGAACCGTGCCAAGCTTGCCCAGCCCGCGTTTCCCGCCGGACCAATCCTGGCCGGCGCCGCCTGAGCCGGCGCACGCAGATGTCCCGTAATGGGTCATTTGCGCTGGCACCAGAATTGCAGTGTCTGCAATGCCGGGTGTTGGGGCCGGCAATCGGGGCGGGTGGGGGCCTCGCCGCTTCGCAAATGGAGCGGCGAGGCTTTTCATTCAGCCATAAGCCTTCAGGCGGCTCGACAGCCGTCGGGGTGGCGAGAGGCCGCCGAGCCTAACCGGCTTGGGGTTTCTTGTTGGGGCAAGCCGGCTGAAGCCAATCCTAATATTAGCAACTCTGCAGCAGAACCCTGTTTGGACGTTTTCCCCCGCTATTGGCCGCGCAGCTTTCGTCGGGGTATTGGCAACAGAGGGATGTCAGGTGTGCTGCAAGGCGACAAAGTCGCATCCAGGCGCCGGTCGACAGGCTCGGCCCGGATCACGGCTCAAAACATTGGGATCTGGTGGCGGCTCTTCGGTTGCTCGAAACATCACGGCCGCGCAGACCGGTGTTCTTCACCGGCACTCCTGACTACGGGGCCAGCAGAGCGAGCGCAATCGCGACTGGAGCCGACTTGCGAGAGCGCCAAGCAGTCATTGAACCGTAAGTTTCGGAAGAAACTTTGGAGCCTGTAGATCACGGCCCAATCTCGTTGCCTGACCCGGGCTAAGGAGGACCGGGAACGGTTCGCCTGCCGTCGGGAACATGCGCAAGACGACTTGGCCCATCTCCTCGCTCATCGTTACATCCCATTTTTCGAGAGCTATCGTCCTTTTTGCGAGAGCTATTGCCCTTTTTTCAGCCGCCATCTGATTCCCCTTCGTCCGTCCCCAAGGCAATAATCGCGCAACCCGAAGGCGAGTGCAAGCGGGCGCCTCGCGCGGGGGTGCTCGACGATTTCAGCGCGAGTGGGGGCGGAGCACATTTCGCTGTTTCGATGATGCCGGCTTTGCTGTGGGAAACGGTCCGGCACCGGCGGCCCAGCGGCCCTGGTTGCCAGTGTGATTGGCAGCTGGGCCGCCGGGCCTGACCGGCGGGGCGGGTTGGGGCGGCGCCGGCTGGCGACGATATATATGCTTCTGCTAATATTATCGGAACACACCCATATGAACGAAGGTAGTAGCCAAAGGTGGAGCACAAACCGGCCCCCCTAGATCGTGAGTGTTTTCGAGAAGCTGCATTGGCGGACCGTGCGGACCACCAGAGACAAGGCCAAATGCTGGCGGCTGCAAGGAGACCGGCGACAAGGTGGGGTCGAGGAGATCACGCCGAAGGTAAAGCGCTGATGGGAGCGGATTTTTTACCGGGGCGGCCCAGCGGCTTGGGTCGTGGGGGACTAGCAGCGGTGGCCGCTGGGCCTAACCAGCCAGGCTCGAGGAGGCGCTGTGCTGGCTGAGCCGAAGCATGCGCTCACTCTAATATAAGAGCCAGAGCGCATCCGCATGAAGGCTACCGCCGAAAGGTGTAGTTTCAATCGCAAGGGCCTCGTGACGCGAGTTCGATCCTGCCGAAGCCGGCTTTGCCGACGCCGATGCAATCGCTAGCCTGTACCACCGAAAACCCTAGCCAAGTTCTCGCGCAGCGTCTGGTAGTCAAGATATTGGAACGTCGCTATCAATCGACCAAAGCATGGAGTGATGACCCGTTAACCTACGACGTGCCGTTCTCCCCACATCTTTAGATTGTGAGGGCTTTGCCGGATCTCGGATGTAGGCGATCTTCCGTCCAAGGCAATCACGATGCCAAGGCCTACTGCGATGATGCCAGCAAGCACCAACAAGGTGACCGCGACCCGACCGTTGTTTCGTTTGCCTTCGAGGGCTTTGCCGAGATCGTCGAAAACCGATTCCATGTTCAAAAGTCTAAATCGGAACTGGTCGAAAGCGGTATCCCTAAAAGCCGGCGGCAAAAATGGGAGATCACGGGCGTACTTGCGGCTTCGATGGAAAGCAGGACCACGAACTCACCGAACGCCCCCGCCTCGCTTGCGACGACTGCGGATGATCCATGAAGATGCGGCGATCGACGAGGAGACCAGGCTGAGGATCAGGAGAAAAGCCGAAAGGCCCGCGATGTCGTTCTTCGCGGCCGGCCAGTAGGTCAACATTCTGTCGCGCCCCGCACCCGCGACGACTAGGGTCCAAAGAACGTATGACGCTATCACCGCCATGAAGGCGGGACTTGCGTCGAAATAGCGAGCTGTTGTCAGCCGGCGGATCATGGCAACTAGGAGGACAGTATTGATCATGGCGGCAAAAGGAGGCCCCCATATGCCAAGTCCGCTGTGGTCGTTGAGGTCGACGCCGACATAGGCGATGAGGGCGTCGATCTGGGCGACCAGGGCAAGAAAGGTCAAGCGAGGCTCGGCGAACGCGGCGACCATCATGGAGATCTCGAAGGCGTAGAAGTAGCGCTCGTGCATCTTTGGCAGCGCCCAAGGCATCAGCTGCAGGCAGACAGCCGCCGCCAGGATGACAAACAGCGGCGTCCAGGCTGCCTCACGGGCAACTCTCAATGAAAGCGCTAATCCCGCCAGCGCGGCGAGCACCAGGCCGACCACGACCCCTGCGTGGTAGAACTCGTTTGGCACGAAGATCCAGAGGTTCGCGGCGTTCTTGGAGAGCTCTTGGAAGAACTCGGCCTGGGCCTGATAAACCAGCAGCACGTCAAGGATGGACCTGCCGAGTAGGAGCAGCGGAACGGCGGTCAGCGCATAGACAATTGGGACCAGAGCCAGCCATGCCCAGTGGAGCTCGCGTCGCAAAACGAGAGCGAAGATCATGGGGCCGAAGAAAATGGCTTGCAGCTTGATGCTCACGGCGAATGCGAAAGCCGCCGTGGCCCGAAGCGGGCGTCCTTGGCAGATCGCATGCAGAGAAACCATGATGAAGAACGTCCAGATCGCATCGGCTTGGGCCCACAGGGCGCCGTTGAAGATGACGCTCGGGGCCAGCCAGACAGCTGCAAATGCCCAAGCTGGCCGAGTGAGCGAGTCGGTCGAGATTGCGACGAGCCGATAGGCCATAACCGCGCAACCCAATTCGAAGGGCAGCGATATCAGCTTGATGGAGGCGAAGATCGGCAGCCAGTCATGCAGAAGTGTGATGGCATAGAATGCATAGCTGTACAGCGGAGCGTAGTTCGTCAGCCCCTGCCGCAGGCTGTCCGCCCCCGCCGAAAGACCCAGATCATACCACTGGATGAAGAGGCCGGCATCGGTTGGAGTGTAATCGCGGGCGAGGAATCTGACAGCAAGGCCGGCAGCCAGTGCCAAGCCGATGATCGCCCACGAGACGACGTTATGCGAAAGGCGCCCCCGGCGACTGCGCAGAGCCCGGTCTCGCCAACGTTTAGCCTGATCAGCACCTAAGTTAAGTTTATCCACGCCCTTCCCCCATGAGCAGAATGCGACTCATGGCGGCTGGTGTCCAGATGCACTTGCGAGATGCGCGAACGGCTCTGGACACGCGTCCAGACCCTCGCAGGGACGGCGCCTAAGGGCATGAAGCGGCTGCCGACACAATGGGTCAAGCCGGGGCTGATCGGCCGCGTAAGCACTTGTGCGGCGCGGAAGGCTTGCGGCACGCTTCGCTGCAGGATTTTCGAGGAGTGAACTGCTTATACCAAATCCCGCTGATGACGACCCATGTGCTTAAGCCCCTTCAGGGCGGGTCGCTATTGGTGATCTCCGGTATAGTGTCTGCTATGAAGGTAATCATGGACAACCGTTACCCGCCAGACTCGGACTTCTTCTGAATGGTGGCAAACGAATCCGGGCCGAGACCTGCGATGCCTTCGGGGCTTGTGTGGCGGCGCCGATCAATCGCGCCGGAATGTCCGTGATGGATCGGAGCAGGCGCAATGTGCTGATCGGTGCGTCTATCTTCGGAGCCCTGAGCCTTGCGGGGCTGCTTCCTACCATGTGCGCGATACGGCAAATCAGGACAAAATCCCCCATGGCCGAAGCCAGCCATCCCAAACGGCCGCCGGGACAGGCCAAGCCGTTGCTGGTGGAAGATATCGCGGCGGTGCTTGCGCGCCTTGATGCCTGGTATGCTGCCCATCTGCCACCAGACAAATATGTGTTCAATCCGCCGGCCACGGACGCGCAACTGGATGCGTTCGAGCGCCTGATCGGCCTCAAGATGCCGCGCGCCTATCGCGACCTATACCGATGGCACGACGGCGACAACGACGACCGTTGGGGCCATATCTATGGGCTTCCGCTGCTGCCGCTGCATCAGGCAGGGGCGCAATGGAAAGCCTGGGTCGATGTGCTCGCCGATTTCGGCGGCAATCGCTATGAAATTCCCGGAGGGGCGTGGCCTGAACACGCGGTTGACCCGGCCTATATCAATCCGCGCTGGATACCGCTGACCCATGATGGCTCAGGCAATCATATCGGTCTCGATTTCGATCCCTGGCCCAGCGGTCGCGTCGGCCAGGTCATCCTCTTTGGGCGCGACGAAGATGTGAAGGCGGTGCTTGCGGAATCCCTTGGCAAGTTCCTCGAGTGGATCGCCAGCCTGCTGGAAAGCGGCAATTTCAGGTTGGAAGCGGCGGAAGAGCCAGTGCTGCGCCGGTTCCGATTGAAAGCCCCCTTATCAAACGACTTCCACGAAAGCGCGCGAAGCCTTCTGGGCGCACCTGGCCCCTTCCTATGACGGCACGTATTTCGGTGACGCACGTATTTCGGTGACAGTTTACTTAACTCCGAGTTGCGCGCCGGCGCCTTGCGGCGGCCCATCCGCGTTGAACTTCAATACCCAGTCCCGCACAATCTGAAGCGTCACGCCGCCGTTCCGAGCCGGCTCCAGCGGCGCGCACGATTGCGCCATCCATGGCGCGGGCTTTTAGGCGTGCCACGCGGCATAGTTTAGCGAGTTTGGATGTCCCGCAACGGATCAATTGCGCTTGGCACCGTAATTGCTCTGTTTCATTGGAACAGCGGGATTCCCCTCAATATGGTCGAAAGCGCTCCCAAGATCGGCTGCAATCGATGCAAAGTGCCACTCAGCAGCGTCAGTGATCCGCAAGGATCCGACCTGTTAACTTGCCCCAATTGCCGGATTTCCGACACATACGACAACGTCATGCTTGAACTTGGTCAGCGCACTGCAGACGCACTTAGGCGCGCGCTCTACCGACCCGTTCCCTCAAGGGTCTATCGTTTCGCCATTCTGTTTCGGGCGGTGATCCCGGAGTCGACAAGCTCAACGCGACAACAGCACAGTGCGGCTGGTGACGAAGCTCGATCCCTACCGGTCAGGCGGAAAAGGAATCGAACCCAGCAACGGCGCTCTTGAGTATTTCCACCCGATTCCGGCGCCAAGCGCCAGAACGCGCGGGGCGGGGCGGCCCAGCGGCATTGTTGCCAGGGGTGACCGGCAGCTAAGCGCTGGGCCTGACCGGCGGGGCGGGTTGAGAGCGGCGCCGGCTAGCGAATATATATATGCCTCTGCTAATATAAGGGGCACTTATCCATATGAACGATGGAAGCAGCAAAAGGTGGACCGCTGGCCGGCGTCAGACGCAAGGCAGGTCGCTTTTTGCGCGAAATCCGCATACCGCGAAAGCAGGCTCTAGGGCCGGCAAATGTCCTCCCAATTGCCGTTACGGCTACCCTGGCGGCCCCCCAAGCCTCATTTGCAAGGGTAGCCTGCCGCTACGACAGAACGAAAATAAGAAAGCAATTTCAATATGGTGCGGACGACGGGAATCGAGGATTTTAAGTCCTTTGAGGCTTTGCCCGTTGCTGATAGGCTGCCGGAGCGGCAAGGAGCGGAAGGGGGAAGCCTATGATCAGTCGCAGCTTGTTCTGTCGCGCGGTCGCCACTTGTGGCATGCTCGCGATCTCTTCGGTGGCCGGCAACGGCTTGGACGGCATTTTGGGGTTTCGCCTCGTCAGTCCGGCGGAAGCAAAAACGGTCGTGATCCAGAGGACGACCATCTACATCACGACCCTGCCCAAAGGATGCGTGAAGACCACCTACAGCGGTGGCACCGTGGTCTGGAGATGCGGGACGAAGTATTACCAGCCCTACAAGAACCGCTACGTGCTGGTTTACATCAAGTAAGGACGCTGGCCTCACCCGAAGGGGCCGTGAAAAGCCTTTTCGCCAAGCCGCTGGCGAGACACTGCGCGCCAGCTTCCGTTCGGCTGCGGTCCCTGGTTCGTCCGAGGGAGCCTCCTTTGCCTGGAGGCACGGGCAGCCAAGAGTGGTGCGGACGACGGGAATCGAACCCGTACGATCAGAGATCGAGGGATTTTAAGTCCCTTGCGTCTACCAATTCCGCCACGTCCGCAGGCCAGCCCTTTTCAGATGCCAGACGCAGGCCGTCAAGTCGTGTTCTTGGCGACGTCTGAATGCGGAATCCAAACCAGCTGGCGTGGCGGTACTGGTGTGATCACGGAATTATTCGCGCTGCTGGTACTGCTACAATATTCTTCGGCGGATCAGATCCGCTACGGCCGGCGCCTCTCAGGCCCAACCCATTACCCCGCCCAACTGGGAGCGTCGGCCGCCCCCTTGAAATCGCAGCTACGATATTGGCCGGTGGCGCCACGCTGCCGGCGAGGTTCAGAACTTGTAGCTCAGATTGATGCCGACCGTGTTCAGCTTCACATCCTGATCGCGGTCGGTGAAATCGCCGGACGCGTCATAGTGCTCGGAGCCGAAATCGTAGTAGCGATACTGCGCGCCGACGACGAACTTGTCGGTCAGCGCGTAATCGACGCCGGCACCCACGGTCCAGCCGACGCTCGTGCGTGAGCTGTCGAATGCCGTTCCTGTCGCTTGCGAGGTTTCGATACCGGCAAAGGCGATGCCGCCAATGCCGTAGACCAGCGTGCGGTCCATGGCGTAGCCGGCCTTGGCGTTGATCGACCCGAACCATTTGATGTCGGTGCCGAAAGTGTTTCCCGGCTCCGCTTCGGTCGTGCCGTCGACCGAGGAATAGTTGAGGTCGGCCTCGCCGCCGAGCACCGCCTGATCGAACTGCCACAGGCCGGCGATATGGCCGCCGACAAAACCGCCGTCGATGTCGGGCGAGGCGGAAAATGGCTCGCCCTCTGTTCCTGATATATCGGATTGGCCCCAGCCATATCCTGCCTGCAGGCCGGCGTAGTAGCCGGTCCAGTCGAAGCCGGGCGCGGTCATCGGCACGTCGACCGTAGGGTCGGCCGCGAAAGCCGGCACGGCCAGAGCGGCAAGAAAACCGGCACTTGCGACCATCAGGCGACGCACATCGAACTCCCCGAAATGGCGGTTCAGAAAGGTCCTTGCAGGGAACCTAACCCGATTTGCAACAAAACGGAATCCTATTTCGGGCCGATGTCGCTCTCGCCATGCCCGGGGAGGGCAGACCGAAGAGGCGGCATTGCCGCTGCGGCGTCGCCGTGCAAGATCGGCGGTTTGTGGAGAAAATCCTGATGCGTGCCCTGTTTCGCCTGATCGCCGCAGCGGCCATCGCGCTCCTCGCCTGCGGCCTCGCCATGGCCGAGCCATTGACGCTGGCCATTGCCAAGGCCGTGGTCGTACACGATCCGGCGCCGGGACAAGCGGCGCTCAACCTCAAGATGACACCGGACAGTGCGCGGGCATTCGCTACCTTCACCACGGCGAATGTCGGAAAGACGATCGATCTCAGCGTGGGCGGCAGCGTCGTGATGTCGCCGCGGCTGATCGAACCCATCCTCGGCGGCGAGGTCATGATCAGCGGCCGGTTCGCCAAGGGCGAACTCAGGCGTCTGGCGGAACGGATTTCGGCCGGAAAGGCGAAAGTCACGGTCGACGTGAAGGCGCAGTAGGCTCCGTGAAGGCGCAGTGGGCCTGAAGCCTCCGCTGTTTGACGCTGGTCAAAACCCCACGGGCTTGGCACAGTCGGGCAAACAGGAGTCTTTCATGGCAAAGAAGCCGTCGGCGCATGCGACGAAACCCAAACCCTGGACCGAAATGGCGACGCAACTGGTCGATGTCGCCATGGGGCGCAAACCCGCCGATCTCGTCATCCGCAACGGCCGCTGGGTGAACGTCCATTCGGGCGAGGTCATTGCCGGGACCGACATCGCCATTGCCGGCGGGCGCTTCGCCTATTGCGGGCCGAACGCCAGCCATGCCATCGGCCAGGGCACCAAGGTGGTCGACGCCGGCGGGCGCTATCTGGTGCCCGGTCTCTGCGACGCGCATATGCATGTCGAGAGCGGCATGGTGACGGTGACCGAGTTCTGCCGCGCGGTCATTCCGCACGGCACCACCTCGATGTTCATCGACCCGCACGAGATCGCCAATGTGCTGGGCCTGCCGGGCGTGCGGCTGATGCATGACGAGGCCGTCGCAATGCCCATCAACGTGCATGTGCAGATGCCGTCCTGCGTGCCTTCGGCACCGGGGCTGGAACATGCCGGCGCCGAGCTGACGGTCGCCGATGTGGCGGAAGCGATGACGTGGGAAAACATCATCGGGCTGGGTGAGGTGATGAACTTTCCTGGTGTCGCCGCCAACGACCCAGTCATGTCCGGCGAGATCGCGGCTACCGTGAAAGCAGGAAAAACGGTTGGCGGACACTATGCCTCGCGCGATCTCGGCCTGCTGTTCCACGGCTATGTCGCCGGCGGCCCGGAGGACGACCATGAGGGCACGCGCGCCGAGGATGCCGTCGCCCGCGTGCGCCAGGGCATGAAGGCGATGCTGCGGCTGGGCTCGGCCTGGTATGACGTCGCCTCGCAGATCAAGGCGGTGACCGAGAGCGGCATCGATCCGCGCAATTTCATCCTGTGCACCGACGACAGCCATTCCGGCACGCTGGTCCATGAAGGCCATATGGACCGGGTGGTGCGCCACGCCATCCAACAGGGGTTGAAGCCGGTGACGGCAATCCAGATGGCGACGCTCAACACCGCCCAGCATTTCAAACTGGAACGCGAGGTCGGCTCGATCGCGCCGGGGCGGCTGGCCGACCTGCTGATCGTCTCGGATCTTTCCGCCATGACCATCGATGAGGTCTATGCGCGCGGCGTCAGGCTGGCCAAGGGCGGTAAGCTCGAAATCGACATTCCGGCCTATGATTATCCGAAGACGGCGAAGAACACCGTCAAGCTCGGCAAGAAACTCAAGGCCGGCGACTTCGACATTGTGGCCCCCAAGGGCGCCAACGAAGTGCGGGTGCGGGTGATCGGCGTCATCGAGAACCAG
This sequence comes from Mesorhizobium newzealandense, assembly GCF_042682145.1. Taxonomy (NCBI): domain Bacteria; kingdom Pseudomonadati; phylum Pseudomonadota; class Alphaproteobacteria; order Hyphomicrobiales; family Phyllobacteriaceae; genus Mesorhizobium; species Mesorhizobium newzealandense. The sequence goes on from NZ_JBHUGZ010000007.1 coordinate 449,680, forward strand.
GCGCCGACGCGGGCGCTGGAGGCCGATCTGCCGGTCGAGGATGGGCTGGTCGCCATGGATCGCCGCAACGATGTCTGCCAGATCGCGCTGGTCGAGCGCCACAGGGGCACCGGCGGTGTCACCAACGCCTTCGTCTCCGGCTTCGGCTACATGGGCGATTGCGCCATGGCCTCCAGTGTGGCGCACGATTCCCATCACATCATCGTCGTCGGCACCAACAAGCAGGACATGGCGCTGGCCGTCAATCGACTGGGGGAAGTCGGCGGCGGCGTCGTGCTGTTCTCGAAAGGCAAGGAACTGGCGCTGGTCGAAATGCCGATCGCCGGGCTGATGTCGGACGAGCGGGCGGAAATCGTCGCCGCCAAGGCGGAGAAGCTGACCGAGGCGATGCGCAAGATGGGCTGTTCGTTGAACAACGCCTATATGCAGCACTCGCTGCTGGCGCTGGTGGTCATTCCCGAACTCAGGATTTCCGACGTCGGGCTGATCGACGTGACGACCTTCCAGAAGGTCGACCTGTTCGTTTAGGGGTGTGTCGATATTCAGGTGAGGCCGGTCTGCGAATGGCCGCGTCCGGTGCTCATGTATCCAAAGCTCCGCTCCGGTTCTCGGAACCCAACGTTTGCGACTCGGCCTGACCTGTTCGGATCAGCCGCCGGTGGCGATGGTCAGCACCTTGAACGGCGTGGTGATGACGATCTCGGCCACCGAGCCGACCGCCTTGCCGAGGCCCTGCCCGAGATTGTTGAGCTGCGCCGGATCGGGTTCGGCCGAGGCCAGGCCGGCGGGCGCGCGCAGTCGGTCGCCGAGCAATTGCACCAGGATCGGGTTGTCGGCGAATTTTGCGTGGTTCAGGCGGTCGCCGCCCTTGGCCTGGGAAAGGTCGACGACCGACACGCCATAGCTGGCGAGGTCGGCCGCATTGCCGTAGTCGCCGACACGCGGCTTGTCGCCCGAGATCAGGGAGGACAGCTTGAGAGCCCGATCATCTGCCGAGAGCAGGATGGCGAACGGCTTGTCGGGTTTGCCGTAGCGGATCATCTGCTTCTTGAACACATCGACATCGATGTCCGGCGAGGCCAGGATGACATAGCCAAGCTTGCCGTCGAGGTCGCGATCGCCGGTGATGGCGAGCTGCCGCAGCGCCTCCATCGTCACCCACGTTCCCATCGAGTGAGCGATGATGTCGATGCTCTTGACGCGCGTCTTGGCCAGCATCCTGAGCGTCGCTTCGAGGTCGTCGCGCGCCGCGTTGGCGCTTTCCTTGTCATAGATATAACCGGTCGTCTTGCCGCTCGACGCCCAGGAGAACAGCACCGGCGTGCCGGGATATTTCGTGTCGTGGGCGATCTGCGTCAGCCTGTAGATGCCGTCGTCGAAGCCGTTGTTGAAGCCGTGCACGAAAACCAGCGCACGGTCGCCACGCATGGCGATGTCGGCGCCAACCGCCTTGGCAAATTGCGGCGCGCCTTCGTAGAAGGTGACGTCCTTGGCGGTGAAATCCTTGGCCGGATTGCTGTTTGCGGAGCCCTTGACCCGCTCGATGGCGCCGACCTTATGGCTTTTGGGAACGGTGACGTCGACCCGCGCAAAGCTGGTGGTCAGCGAGCGATCGCCGTCATACACCTGTCGCGGGTCCTTTGTTGCCCTCTGCCGTGTCGTGGCAACGAAGATCTCATGCGTCGCCGCAATGTCGGAAGCGGGCACCGCGACCGTCGTCTTGTTGAGCAGATCATGCGTCTTCTGGCCGGCGCAGCCAGTGACAGCGAGCGCGATCGCGACGATGAGGAAACTCTTAAAACGCACGGTCACACGCCGGCTCCCGCAAAGGGGGACGTCAAACGCGTGACGTCGCTGGTTATTCCGATAAAGCCAGAGGCCGGCGCGGTCCAGTTCAAAGTAAGCCGATACGCGTCCGCAATGCTGAATAGGCACGGCGAAAACCTCGCGAATGCACCTATTGTCCGAGCAGGCCGATGCGATCGGTCACGTCGCGATCGCTGGCAAAACCGTCATCCTCGCGCAGCCGCTGGCCGATCATCTTTACCAATTCGGGATTGTCGGCGAATTTGGTGTGGTTGAAGCTATCGCTTCCCTTGACCTTCGAGAGGTCGACGACCGTCACGCCGTAGGACGCAAGATCGGCGGCATCCTTGTAGTCGCCGACGCGCGGCCGCGAGCCGGCGATCAGGCCGGAGAGCCTCAGCGCCCGATCGTCGTCGGACAAAAGCAGGATGAACGGCTTGTCCGGCTTGCCGTAGCGCCGCATCTGGCTCTTGAACACATCGACATCGATGTCGGGCGAGGCCAGCACCACGTCACCGAGCTTGCCGCCGAGATCGCGGTCGCCGCTGATGGCCATCTGGCGCAGCGTTTCCATGGTGACCCAGGTTCCCATCGAATGGGCGACAATGTCGATGCGCCGCGCGCCGGACTGCTCCAGCATCCGCAGCGTCACTTCCAGCTGGTCACGGGCCGCGCTGGCGCTTTCCTTGTCATATACATAGTCGGTGGTCTTGGCGCCTGAGGCCCATGAGAACAGGACTGGCGTGCCCGGATAGCCGGAATCATGGACGATCTGGGTCAGGCGGTAGACGGCGTCGTCGAAGCCGGTGTTGTAGCCATGGACGAAGACCATGACGCGGCCGCCACGCGCCGCGATGTCGGCGTTGAGCGCGGCGGAGAATTTCGGCTGTGTGTCGTAGCCGACGACTTCGGACGCCATGAAATACTTCGCCGGGTCATTCGATTTGCCGCGCGAACGGCGCTCGATCTGGCCGGTCTGGTGGGCGCCTGGCACCGTGACATTGACGCGGGCGTAGTTCAGCGTGGCCGAACGCTCACCGTCGAAAACCTTGTTTGGATCGTCGGACTTCTTGCGCGTCGTGGCGATGAAGATGCTGTGGTTGCCGGCAATCTCCGTCACCGGCGCAGCGACGATGGCGCTGCCAAGCAGTTCCTGTGTTTGCGTGCCGGCGCAGCCGGAAACGAGCAAGGCGAGGACAACGGCAAAGATCTTCTTCAAAGGCACTTAGAAATTCCAACTCCGGCCAAAAGGCCTGTCTACCCCCGCGACATCTCCCGGACAGCCAGAGTGCGGCAGAACTAAGTCGTGTCCGGCCGAAATGTGATCAGCGCCCGGTTACGGCCATCGCACTGTTGCGCGAAAGCCAAAATGGCGGGAGAAACGCCGAAATGTTGGAAAAGGGCAGTACCTCCGGCTTGAGGCGGATACCGAGCACATCCACCATGAAGCCGCGCCGCGCCTCGATGCGGCCCCAGGCCTCGGGATAGCGCGCGGCGATTTCCTCGCGCAGAGGCTCGTCGGCGAGCGCGATGCCGTCCTCGATATTGGTGGTGAAATAGGCGCTGCCGGTCGCCGGAATGACGTCGACCTGCAGCGCCATGCCGGATCGCAGCCGGATGTCGGAGCCGGAGAACACCGGAGAATTCATCCACTCGTCGATATGGACGAGATGGCCTGGATTGAGTGAGACGCCAAAGAACGGATCGCCTATGCGGTCATGCACCGCCTTCCACAGCGTGCCGCCCGTGGTGCCGATGCCGATTGCTTCGTACCAGTCGACGACGGCGGCAAAATAGGGCGCGACCAGTCTTTCGACATAGTCGCGGATGGCAGGAGGAAGCTCCGAGGCATCCTCGGCCAGGAAGCCGGCGCGTGCATTGAGCGCGCCCTGGATGCCGTAGGCCATCGTGATCGGGTCGCCGCGCCGGATGATATCGAGGCGCGGGCTGGGCAGGCCATAGGCGGCGCGTTTGCCCGCCGACAGCATCGGGTGACAGCCATGCGGCAGCCCGTTCATGCCCATCAGCCGGGCCGCCTGCAGTTCGGTCATGCCGGGCTCGATGCCTTGCAGGACATTGCGCAGTCCCTGCGAGGTGAAGGTCGCGGCAAACTCGAAGGCAGCCAGTTGGTCGGCCTCGTTGAGGGCGCGCAGGCCGTCGATGGGGTTCATCAGCAGATTGGCCGCGTTCACAACCGCGCCCTTGTCGCCAGCGAGCGCGCGCAGTGTATCGGCGATGAAGGAGGGCAGGTCGAGCGCCGTTTCGCCGAACCCGGTGTCACCCGCGCCGAACGGCTTCCAGCCAATGGTGCCGATACGCTGGCCGGGTTTCAGGCCGCAGTCGGCGAGAATGTCGGCAAGCGCGTCCGAGCGATCGCGCGGCTGCGCTGGCAACGAGAAGGTCTGATAGAGCACGCGCTCGTATGGTCCGTCGCAGAGTTCGGCATAGCCCCAGCCTTCATTGCCGACGAGAAGTTTTGGCTGCCGGCCGGGAACGATGACCAGCAGCGTTTCCTCGAAGCGCGGATCGTAGCCTGAGAGATAGGAGACATTGGCCGCGTGTTCGCGGTCGCCGTAGATGGCGAAGGCGTCGAGGCCCGCCTCGGCGCCCAGTGCCGTCAGCGCCGCGATGCGGGTTTCGTGAGTGGCGCGCGCAACCAGCGGCATCACTGTCGGCTCACCGAATTCCGGCAAGGACATGGATTTCAGGCCAACCGATGCGACAGGCATGAACAAACGCCTCCAAGTGCTTGCAAGGATTCTGCGAATGCCCGTTGCGGAGGGGCATGGATGACCGGACAATGGCGTCGCGGGGCCGGATATGCAATAGGCGGGATCGGGCCGCGCGGCTGCGGCGTGCGCAACAACCAGCCGGTGCGCGGCCCGATCAATGATAGAGGTTCCGCAGACGTCATGCGGTGCGAGGTGGTTTTCCGATGAACAGTTGTTCTTCCCGCGTTACAGTCGCGGCCGCAGCGATCCGACAGATCTTCCCGGAAACGCCGCTGCAGGAGAACGACTATCTGTCGAAGAAGACCGGTGCGCGGGTGCTGTTGAAGCGCGAGGACCTGTCGCCGGTGCGCTCCTACAAGATCCGTGGCGCCTTCAACTTCTTCCGCAAGACGCTCGCGGCCGGCAACGAGGCTGAACTCTTTGTCTGCGCATCCGCCGGCAACCATGCGCAGGGCTTCGCGTTCGTCTGCCGCCATTTCGGCAAGAAGGGCGTGGTGTTCATGCCGGTGACGACGCCGCAGCAGAAGATCGACAAGACCAGGCTGTTCGGCGGCGATTTCGTCGAGATCAGGCTGGTCGGCGACTTCTTCGACGACTGCTATCGCGCCGCCTTCGAATTCACCGAAAGCTCAGGCGCCCACATGGTGCCGCCCTTCGACCACAAGGACATCATCGAGGGGCAAGCGACCGTCGCCTATGAGATTGCCGATCAGATGCCGGGCGCACGCATGCCCGACATCATCCTGCTGCCGGTCGGTGGCGGCGGGCTGGCCGCCGGCGTCACCCATTATTTCGCCGATCAGGGCCGGGAAGCGCGCTTCGTCTTCTGCGAGCCGGCCGGCGCGCCGAGCCTGCGCGAGAGCCTGTCTGCCGGAAAGCGCCTGAAGCTCGCCAAGGTCGACAATTTCGTCGATGGCGCGGCGGTGGCCGAGATCGGCCGCGAGCCGTTGCGGTATCTCAAGGATTTTCCGGCCGACACGGTGCGGCTGATCCCGGAAAACCGGCTCTGCGCCACCATGATCGAGATGCTCAACATCGAAGGCGTCGTGCTGGAGCCGGCCGGCGCGCTGGCGATCGACGCGCTCAAGGATTTTTCGAAGAAGGAGATCAGGGGCAAAACCATCGTCGCCGTGGTTTCGGGCGGCAATTTCGATTTCGAGCGGCTGCCGGACGTGAAGGAGCGGGCGCTGCGCTTCGAGGGCCTGAAGAAGTATTTCATCATCCGCTTTCCGCAGCGGCCGGGTGCGTTGCGCGATTTCCTTGAATTGCTCGGGCCCGACGACGACATCGCCCGCTTCGAATATCTGAAGAAATCGGCACGCAATTTCGGTTCGGTGCTGATCGGCATCGAAACCAGGGATCGCCGCAATTTCGACCTGCTCAAGGCAAATTTTGAGGCCGAGGGCGTCCAGTATCAGGACATCACCGACAACGAGACGCTGGCCGGGTTCATCATATGAGTGATCGAGGAATAACCTTCGTCGCCCTGTTTTCCGGCATCAACGTCGGCGGCAACCGCATCGTCAGGATGGCGGAGCTGCGGTCGTTCTTCGAGGATCTCGGCTTTTCGGATGTCGCCACCTATGTGCAGAGCGGCAACGCCGTGTTCCGGGCGAAGAAGGCTGACGCGGCGGCGCTGACGAAACAGATTGAGGCAGCCTTCGAGAAGAAATGGGGATTTCATTCGCGCATCATGGTGCGCGATCGCGGCTGGTTTGAGCGGCTGGTCGCGGACAATCCATACCCGGAGATCGCCGAAGAGCCGACCAAGCTCCATGCCTATGTGCTGGAGCGCGAGCCGACCGGCGATGAGGCGGCGCGGTTGGCCGAAAAGTGTACCGGCCCCGAACGGTTCGAGATCAAGGGCGACGTGCTCTATCTGCACGCGCCGGACGGGCTCGGCAAATCGGTTTTTGCCGGGCTGATCCCGCGCACACTGAAAGTGCCGGGCACAGCGCGCAACTGGCGCTCGGTGCTGGCGCTGCAGGAGATGGCCGGTCAGGCCGGCGGAGCGTAGCTTAAAGCCGGTTACGCTACCGTGGCGGGCTTCCAGTCGAAGATCAGTTCTTCGCGGAAAGCGAAACGCTTGATGTGATCGGCGACCACGCTTTCCAGGCGCTCCAGCGATCCGCCTTCCTCGGTAGACACCGTGATATGCAGTGCGCTCGCATCGGCATCCATGACGGTGCGGCCGAGCGAGAGATCGATCGTGCCGTGGTTCGGATCGAACTCGACGGGGAATTTATGCGCCCAGTGCTTGCACAGCTGCTGCAAATAGCGGCTGGCATGTTCGGTGGCGACTTCGGCACGGCTGTTCGGCATGAGTGAATTCTCCGGGAGGGCAGGCGCCCATTGCTTGACATGGCGCCAGACTTGCCAGGCTGGCGCGACAGCCGGATAGATAGGTGCCGTCGTGCAAAACGCCAAAGGCTGCCGGGCAATCTCTGCCCGGCGCCAGGGTCGAAGCCTACCAGCTTCCAGTGTTCGCCATAGAAGCCCACGGTTTGGCCTTGGCCTTGGCCGGGCCTTTCTGCAGGAGCTCGATCGAAATGCCGTCCGGCGACCTGATGAAGGCCATGTTGCCGTCGCGCGGCGGCCGGTTGATGGTGACGCCATTGTCCATCAGATGCTGGCAGGTGGCGTAGATGTCGTCGACCTCATAGGCGAGATGGCCGAAATTGCGCCCGCCTTTGTAGTCTTCCGGGTCCCAATTGTAGGTCAGTTCGACCAGCGGCGCCTTTTCGTTGACGCCGCTCTCCTCGTCTTCCGGCGCGGCGAGGAAGATCAGCGTGAAGCGGCCTTGCTCGTTTTCGTAGCGGCGCACCTCCTTGAGGCCGAGCTTGGCGCAGTAGAAGTCGAGCGAGGCATCGACGTCGGCGACGCGGACCATGGTGTGCAGATAGCGCATGTCATTTCCTCGATAAATTGCGTTGCGGCGCAACATAGGGTCGACCCGGTCAAAGGGCAATCGTTCGGCAGTGCACAGTGCCGGCAAAGAACAAATCCGGTATTCCCCCAATGAACCGTGAAAAAAGGCACGTCAGGTCTTGCACACACCGGAAGCCGCAGTGTTAATCTAGCGTCAAGAATCAGTTGCGGTGTTCTTGAAAAAAGGGGGCATTCTTATGGGGGAAAAGGCCTCTTTGACGGGGCGGGACGGACCCCTTGGCGACGCCTTGCATCGTGACGAAGGCGGCGATGCCGCCGATCTGCTCGAAATCGCCGGCGCCATCAAGTGGTTCGATGTGGCCAAGGGCTATGGTTTCATCCTCCCGGATGACGGCATCTCGGGCGATATCCTCCTCCATGTGACATGTCTTCGAAGGGACGGCTTCCAGACGGCCCTGGAGGGCGCGCGCGTGGTCTGCCTCGTCAAGCATGGCGATCGCGGATTGCAGGCCTTCCGGGTGCTCTCCATGGACCTGACCACCGCAGTCCATCCGGCCGAAATGCAGGAGCAGCGCACCCATATCGCGGTGACGCCGGAAAGCGGCCTCGAACGCGCTTTGGTGAAGTGGTTCAACCGCACCAAGGGGTTTGGTTTTCTCACCCGCGGCGAGGGCACCGAGGACATCTTTGTCCACATGGAAACCTTGCGCCGCTACGGCATCACCGAGCTTCGGCCCGGACAAGTTGTGCTGGTTCGTTTTGGACGCGGCGACAAAGGCCTTATGGCTGCCGAAATTCACCCCGATATGGGCACCTTGCCGGCTTCGCACTAGGACGATTTCGGTCGAGGACTTTGAATGGCTCACAGGAACTGGCTGACGGCGGGTGTGGTGTGCGCCATCGTCGCCGTGGCCGTTGCCGCGGGCGCTTACTTCTATTCCGACCGGCCGACCGCGGCGGACAGCCGGGCGATGCTTCTTCCCGTCGATTCGGTGCCGCTAATTGTGGTGACGAAAAGCGGGAACCGCTCTTTTTCGATTGAAGTCGCCGACACCCCCCTCGGAGCGCGAGGCTGGGCTGATGTACCGCCAGGACATGGCGGACGACCATGGCATGTTGTTCGTCTTCGATATCCAGCAGCAGGTGAGCTTCTGGATGCAGAACACGCCGATGCCACTGGACCTGATTTTCGTCGGCCAGGACGGCAAGATCCGGGCGATCAAGCATGGCGAACCGCAATCCGAGGCCATCATTTCGCCTGGCGTACCGGTGCGTTTCGTGCTCGAGCTCAAGGCTGGCACCGCCGCCAGGAACGGCATCGAGTATGGCGACTTGTTACGCCACCCGGCCGTTGGCACCGTGTCTGGTCCCAGCATGCCGCCAGCGGACAATGGCGATGCGCCCAACGGCGGTGCCGGTTGAGTGCGCGGGCGGGGTCGCTGATGCAGGTTTTCACCCATGACGGCTTCGATCTTGCCTTCCTCGACCGCCAGCCGGCGTCGGGTCAGGGCGATCCGGTGCTCATGATCCATGGCTTTGCCTCGAGCCACTATGTCAACTGGGTGTCGCCCGGCTGGTTCAAGACGCTGAACGATGCCGGTTACCGTGCCATCGCCTTCGACAATCGCGGCCACGGCTCGTCGTCGAAGAGCTATGACGAGGCCGACTACACGCCGGTCAAGATGGCTTCTGATGCCGCCGCGTTGCTCGGCCATCTCGGCATCGAGCGCGCCCATGTCATGGGCTATTCGATGGGCGCGCGCATCGCGGCGTTCCTGGCGCTGTCCGATCCCGACAAGGTGGCGACGCTGGTTTTTGGCGGTCTCGGCATCGGCATGATCGACGGTGTCGGCGATTGGGATCCGATTGCAACCGCCCTTCTTGCCGACGATCCGGCCACGGTCACCCATCGGCGCGGCCGATCGTTTCGCGCCTTCGCCGACCAGACCCGCAGCGACCGCCGTGCGCTGGCCGCCTGTATCGCCAGGTCGCGGGAATTGCTGAGCGAGGAGGATCTTGCGCGCATCGCCCAGCCGACACTGGTTGCCGTCGGCACGACGGACGACATTGGCGGCTCGCCCGACGAGCTTGCAGCGCTGATGCCGAACGCCAGGGCCTTTCACATCGAAGGCCGCGACCATATGCTGGCGGTCGGGGACAAGACCTTCAAGCAGCGCGTGCTGGAGTTCTATGCCGAAAATCCGCTCTGAGCGGACGGCGAGGGGAGCGGGCAACAGTGGCACAATGGGGCAGAAGCACGGCCGCCATACCGGACGCGGTCGTGCAGGGCAGGCTCGGCAAACGTTCAGTCGTCCTGGCGCTGTCGGCATTCGCGGCAGGCGCGGTTGCGATAACCATCCTGGTGGCGATGCCGAGCGATGCTTCGCAGTTCACCCAGAACATCGCCACGGGTTTCTTCATGGCGGTGTTCCTGCTCGCCGCACCGTTGGCGCATGTTACCGGTGCGGTTTTCGGCGTGATGGCGCTGGTGCGTTCGAACGACAATCGTGCGCTTGGCATTCTCGGGATCATTCTCAACGGCCTGTCGGTGATGGCAGGGCTGGCTCTCCTTGCGGCGATGGCATCGACGATAGGCGCCTTCACCTGACTGTTCTCAGCCGGCGGTGAGGGCTTCCAGAGACCGCGCCATGTTCGCTCGGGCCTGCAGTTCGAAGCGCTGGCGAAACTCTTCGGTGTGGAAGATGTGTGGGCGGGCGAGGAAATTCTTCAGGACCGCGCTGCGGCCGGCCCGCCACATCGGCTCTTCCACCCAGGCATATTCGCGCCGCACCGCCCGTTCATAGGCGTCGAAGGCGTCCGGCGCCGCACCCAGGATCGACAAATCCATGTCGAGGAAAAGACCGGCGTCCCGTGCTGCCGTCGCGTCTTCAAACAGCGGCAGCAGGTGCGTGGCGGTAGCGACGATCATCGCCGAGATGCGGTTGAGGCGCCCGGCTTCAGTGCGGCCCGCGAGCTTTTTCTCGGCAAGGGCGGCACTTTGCGCCTCGTTGTCCTTGGCCCTGCTGTCATAGACGGCATCATGGAACCAGATCGCCGCTTCGACGGCTTCGGGGTCATCGAGCAGCCCTCGATAGTCGCCTGCGAGCGCCAGCATCGCCTCGATATGGGCGAGGTTGTGATAGTGGCGGTCTTTCGCGCTGTAGAGAGCGGACAGCACGCGCTTCAGCGGATCGTCGATCAAGAGTTCGTTTTCCATGCCGGCGTCGCTATCCGCCCAATGAAATAATTCCGGCATCCTAGGGCCAAAACACGGCACAGCGGAAGGCGGTGGGGGGTTCATGGTGCCGCACTCGATTGACCAAATCGCACGACGGCGGGAAGCTCCTTGCCATGAGCAGGATCCACGCGGTCACCCGCTCGGATGCATCTTGTCATTTTCAAAGCACTCAAACCCAAGGAGCCTGACATGACCACTATCGACATGAAGCTGGAGGCCGTCATCATTTCCGTTTCGGATGCCGATCGGGCCAAGCGTTTTTATGGTGGCCTGGGTTGGAGGCTCGACGCCGACTTCGTCGTTGGCGATGCGTTTCGGGTCGTGCAGTTCACGCCGCCGGGTTCACCATGCTCGATCCATTTCGGCAAGGGACTGACGACCGCCGCGCCGGGCTCGGCAAAGGGACTTTATCTCGTGGTGTCCGATATCGAGGCGGCACGTGCCGAACTCGTGGCGCGCGGGGTCGATGCAAGCGAAGTGTTCCACCGTGCGGGCCCCGGGCAGCCGCCGATCAGCGGCAGACATCCGGAGGGGCGCAGTTATTCCTCCTATGCCTCGTTCAGCGACCCGGACGGCAACAGCTGGCTGCTGCAGGAGATCACCCAGCGATTGCCTGGGCGCGTGGATGCCCACGACACGACATTCACCTCGTCGACCGAGCTTGCCGCCGCGCTGCGGCGTGCGGCGGCCGCGCATGGTGAGCACGAGAAGCGGACCGGCGGACAGCGGGATGAGAACTGGCCCGACTGGTACGCCGAATACATGGTGGCGGAACAGGCCGGCAAACCACTGCCGACTTGAACAGCGGCCATTGTGGCGGCGTCATCGACGTCGCGGTGAACTTGGGCACGCCGGCCACCAGACCGCTACACCTTCCGCGGTCAAGCGCGGAAGGCTCGCTTTCGGTGGCTCATCGATCAAGGGTTCGTTTTCCATGGCTGCTTGAATTCCCGCGAACCAAATCCATTTGACACAGCACTAAGGAAAATTGAGTTCAATCGTGCTAAGATCTGGCTTATATGTGCCGCCAGACAACAGGCACGCACTACAGGCAAGCCCGGCAGGACGCAGGACGAGACGGCGATGAACAGCATCAGCATTTCCCGACACAGCGCATTGCAGCCGGTCGACCCGATCTGGCGCTCGATCCGCGACGAGGCGATGGAGGCGGTCAACCGCGACCCGCTGCTTGCCGCGTTCCTCTATTCGACCATCCTCAACCAGGACAGCCTGGAAGAAGCGGTTATCCATCGGCTGGCCGAGCGGCTCGACCATCAGGACATCGGCTCCGATCTCATTCGCCAGACCTTCAAGTCTATGCTGGCCGACGACAAGGACTGGCCGACAACCGTGCGCGTCGACATCCAGGCCTATTACGACCGCGATCCGGCCTGCGACCGCTTCATCATGCCGGTGCTCTATTTCAAGGGCTTTCACGCCATCCAGACCCATCGGCTGGCGCATTGGCTGTGGAAGCAGGGCCGCAAGGATTTCGCCCTCTATCTGCAGAGCCGTTCGTCGTCGGTCTTCCAGACCGACATCAACCCGGCCGCCCGCATCGGCAAGGGCATTTTCATCGACCACGCCACCGGCCTCGTCGTCGGCGAGACCGCGGTCATCGAGGACGATGTATCGATCCTGCATGGCGTGACTCTGGGCGGCACCGGCAAGGCCGGCGGCGACCGTCACCCCAAGATCCGCTACGGCGTGCTAATCGGCGCCGGCGCCAAGATCCTCGGCAACATCGAAATCGGCCATTGCTCGAAGATCGCGGCAGGCTCGGTGGTGCTGTCGCCCGTGCCGCACAACAAGACGGTTGCCGGCGTGCCGGCCCGCGTCGTCGGCGAGACCGGCTGCGATCAGCCGTCGCGCCAGATGGACCAGCTTCTGCCGTCACAGACGATGGATCAGGTCGTCAGCTTCGACATCTGATTTTCATCTGGCCGCTGCCTGTAGCCGGAGTCTAGCCGCGAGGCAGGAGCGGGCGGTTGTTCTCGTCTTATCAGGCCGCTTGCCTTTACATCGCCATTGTCGACGTGCCAGAAGCGCCTTCGAACGAGCAAGCCCGATGATCGGAGAAGACTGTTGAAGCCGGACGAAATCAGAAAGCTGGACGCCTATTTCAAGCGCGTCTTCCAGAACCCCAAGCTCGAGGTCAAGGCACGGCCGCGCAAGGAAGATTCGGCCGAGGTCTATGTCGGCGATGAGTTCCTCGGCATCGTCTTCAAGGACGAGGACGACGGCGACTACAATTTCTCGATGGCGATCCTCGACATCGATCTGGCCTGAGCCGGCAATCCAGTGCTCGGCCGGCTCCGCCTCGAATGCGGCCGGCCAGCCCGATCTCCCGAGCTTCCCTAGAGCAATTCCAGGAAAAGTGTGAAACGGTTTTCCGTCCGGAATTGCGTCAAAGCAAAGAGATAGAGCGGTTCTGCGTTTCCGTTAAACGATGAACCGCTTTAATGTCCTGTTTTCAGGATACGCGCGGCTTCGGTGGCGATTGCCGCGTCAAGCGCCTGCCAATCGCCCAGAAACTCCCTGGGGAAGCGATAGGTGAGGCTGAGCTCCTCACCGACCTGGATGTCGCGCTCGCAGGGCGCCAGCGATTCCTCGGCACTCGGACCGCTCAGGCAGCGGGCCACGAACGGGTCCTTGCCGGGGCGCTTGCCGACAACCAGCACCTCGTTCAGGTAGCCTGATTTTTCATTGAAGCCGTACACCGTCGTGCCGCCGGGGCCGGCAATGCCGGGTTGGGTGATCAAAGCGCTGTAGATCGGCGCGAAGCGGCCGCTCATGTCGCGCGACATCATCTGCTGTTCGAAGGACAGGAAGATGATGTTCCGGCTCGCTCCCATGTGATTGAAATCGTCGCGCGCCGGCTCGCTGTAGCCGTCTATCTGGGGATAGCGCAGATAGAGGTCGAGCCGCGAGGCGATGCCGTCGCGCCGCGCCTGGGCGAAACGGATGGCGTTGGCCGGCACGGCGATGACATTGTTGCCGATCACGACCCGGTGGATCGTCACGTCGTCAGTGTATCCGGCCATGGCGATCGAATGGCCGAACCATTTGCCGCCAAGGCTGATCGCTACCGACAGCAGCGCCAGCGCCGCGAACGCGTAGAACACCCGCCTCATCAGCACGGAATCGACCACGGTGAGTTCGGGGCCGTCGGCGGTCGCTGCCTGCTTCATCTCAGTCCTCGGATCCAGGCTGCTGTCCGCCTTTGGGTGTCCCCGGGCGGCACACATCGCACGGCACGGCCCTTGCAGCCTTCATGGCACGACTGTGCAATTTCATGGTAAATGGAACGTAAAGATGGACCCTCTGGCACTCACCGTATTCGCTTTTGTCGTCGGTTTGACGGCCTGCGGGCTGGCTGGATCGATGATGGAGCTGGTGTCGGGCCGCAAGGTCGCCTTCACTGAGCCCTACGTGTCGCCGTCGCATCTGCTGCGCTCGCTGCTCGCCACCGCTTGTGCCGGCCCCTTCATGCTGGTCAACGACGCCCTCGATGCCCGGCGGGAGCGCCGCATTTCGACCTTGGCGCTGATGTCCTGCGGTTGCACGGCGATCGCCTGGGCGCTGGCGCTGGGCGTCGTCGTGCTCGCCATTGCTTCATGGACGGTCCGTCTCCTAGGCTCCAGCCTTCCAGGCTGAGACGATTCGGAGACCGAATATGCCGCTTTATGCGATCGATGGAACGGAGCCCAGCTTCGCGGATGCGGACTCGAACTGGATCGCGCCCGATGCGACGCTGATCGGCGATGTGCGCGTCGGCCGCAATGCCGGCTTCTGGTTCGGCACCGTCATTCGCGGCGACAATGAACCCATCGTCATCGGCGCCGACACCAATGTGCAGGAACACACGGTCATGCACACCGATCCCGGCTTCCCGCTGACGATTGGCGAAGGCTGCACGATCGGCCACCGCGCCTTGCTGCATGGCTGCACGATCGGCGACAACAGCCTGATCGGCATGGGCGCCATCGTGTTGAACGGCGCCAGGATCGGCAGGAATTCGCTGGTTGGAGCCGGTGCGCTGGTCACCGAAGGCAAGGAGTTTCCGGACAATTCGCTGATCGTCGGCTCGCCGGCCAAGGCGATCAGGGTGCTGGACGAGGCGGCCGTTGCCAGACTGCGCGGCTCGGCCGCGCATTACGTCGCCAATGGCAAGCGCTTCAAGGCGGGATTGAAGAAGGTTTGAGGCCAGCCTTGCCCGCCGATGGTTTCATCGCCCCCCACTCACTGTCCGCTAGAACTGCGGTTGGCCAGCGCATCGTGCAGCAATGAAGCGCCGGCTTCAAAGCCGGCAATGTCGGCTTCCTCGGCGGCTGTCCTGTAGTCATCGATGCGGGTCTCGAGCGCCGGGTCGGCGCCCGCCGCCAAAAGCAGGCGGATCGCATCGACGCTGCGGATAGCCACCGAATAGTGAAGCGGCGTCCAGTCGTTCACGCCCCGCATGTCGGGGTCGGCGCCACCGTCGATCAGCACCCGCACGATTTCCAGCCTGTCGGCGCGGTCGGTGGACAGCGCCGCAATGATTGCCGGAAACCCACCGTGATCCGGATAGTTCGGATCCGAGCCCGCATCCAGCAAGGTCGAGATGAAGCCGACGGGGCTCCAATAGATTGCATATTCCAGCGGGTGCCCGAGGCCGAGTTCGAACGGCATGCGCTCGTCGAACCAGCAGGGCGAGCCGCCCAGGGCCACGCCGAGGCCCTCGAAATCGCCGGCCTTGAAGGCGTCGTCGATCGTCTTGAACAGACGATGGCGCTCGCATCGATCTTCCGGGATTTCCAACATCGCCGCGATCCAGAAGGCGAAACCAACGGCCTATAGTGCCTCGATCTCCTGCCTGTGGAAAGGCGGTCGTCTGATATGCTTGGTGGGGCGATGGGGCCTGTGCCCTTCCAGCCGTCGCTAGGCGGCTTTGTTTTTTGGCTTTTTCCCAGCCGCAGGCTTGGTCCGTATTCGCATGGCTCCGCCCGTCGGGGTTTCGATTTCAAATGCGTCTGTACTCCTCACCAGATCGCTCAGTTTGCTGAAACCGTAGGTACGGGGATCAAAGTCGGAGAACAGGTTTGACAACTGTTTTCCGAAGGTGCCGAGCAGGACCCAACCATCCTCGCTTTCCATCTGGCCAATGACTTTCTTGAGTATGGGCATCGCAGCACCGGGCAATTGAAGCGGCTTGGCTGCGGGCGCGGCATCCTGAATGTTCGCCGTGCCACGCAGAAGATTTTCGGTGTAGACGAAACGGCGACATGCCTGCCGGAAGCTTTCCGGAGTTTTCTGCTCCCCAAACCCGAACACATCGACGCCTTGTTCGCGTATGCGTGCAGCAAGCCGGGTGAAATCACTGTCGGAAGAGACCAGACAGAAACCGTCGAAACGACCGCTGTGGAGCAGGTCCATGGCGTCGATCACCAGTGTGATATCGGACGCGTTCTTCCCGGTGGTATAGGCGAACTGCTGCTGCGGGATGATCGCATGCTTTGACAAGACGTCAGCCCATCCCTTCGATCGGGCGTTTGAAAAGTCACCATAGATGCGGCGGACGCTGGCTTCGCCAATCTTCGCGATCTCCTCGAACAGGCCGTCGACAATCTTGGCAGAGGCGTTGTCGGCGTCGATAAGAACCGCAAGGCGCGGTGATCGGGGTTCGGTCGGCATGCGACACTTCCTGCGGCTGGCGCGAGCGTCGAACTGAAGCCGGCGAAACCGTTGCCGAACCGCCGTTCGCGCTACTTGCTGTTGTAGCAGAGGTGAGCGGCAAACAGAAATCTAAGCTATTGGAATCGTGACATCTATCAAGATTTCAATGAGTTGCCGCCAGAAATGGTGGAGCCGGCCCGGGGTTCGAAAGCGCGACAATCTCTCTAGCAAATTCAGCAGCTTAGAATGTGAAGAAGCACCGTGAAGTGCTGCGGTCTCTGCTCGAACAGGCTCATGCTTATCGCAACGGCTAGGATACCGCACCGCGTTGGTAACATCTGCCCAACAAACCCATCAACCGATACTGCTGCGACGGCTCGGGCGAAAGGCTTTCCTAGGCTCCGATATGTGAGGCGTATGGGAGGTCAGAACCGGGATGTCATGCTATAGTCGCAGACATTATCCACGGCGAACGCTCTATGACCGATGCGGAAGAAATCCCTTCAACGTTGCTAGATCACCTTCGCCTAGCGCGTCTATCGAGTGACATGGCTGCAAGTCTGAGCGCGGCACAGCTCAAGAACGCCTACGATGTGCAACGCGGTCCTTTCCGCAAGCAGCCATATTTTGTTTCCCACGCTGGTAAGGGCCGAACTCAGGGTGCATCTAACCGGGCGGAAGAGTGGCTCGCGAGACGTCTCTACAAGCAAGGGAGCTTGCGCCTTCCTGACGGGAACCTGCTACAGGTCATTGACTATCAATTCCCCTTGAAGGCTGCACGTTCGGATGCAGGAATTGGAAAGGTCGATCTCGTCGGAATTTGCGACGGGGCCTTCGGCCTTGTCGAGCTGAAGGTTGGGCGGAGCAACGAGAGCCCCGTCATTGCACTTCTGGAACTGCTTGCCTACGCGGCTGTGGTCCGCGACAATCTTGAGGCCATCAGCAGTGAGGCGATAGCGACTGGACGATGCAGACACGCCCTCACTACCACACGCAATTTCATAGTCGCCCCACTGCAATTTTGGGCCAAGTGGGCGGTTGGTCGCCGCGCTTCTAGGTGGGTCCAGTTCTGCGATATTCAACGTGAACTGAGCCGACATTTCAGGATCGACTGCCTTGTCTTGCACCCTGACCCTGCACAGGCAAGCGATACAGAGCGGTTTGCATGCCACTGGGTATCAGAAGCCTTCCCTTCAGCTGGATAGGGGATGGCTCTTACTGCTTTGCTTGTGAACAAGTTGCCGTCGCGTACGTAGTAGCGAGCATCGCTTTGAAGGCATGCCCGCACTGCGCCCTGACTTCCAAATCGAGGCGCAGGCCATGGCCGCGCTGGGTCTCCTGTCAAGGGGATGTCGTGTCTCGCTTCGACAAAGGACGAAACTCACGGGGATGCCATTTTCCGGTCCTTACGCGCTTACTGACGTGCTGCCGGAAGGCGGCGGGCGATAACACCTCGCTCATTCGATGCCTTGTCTGATTACAGAATTTGCACGCCGCTACGATGTTCGCATGTATATCTTCGCCGCCATTCGTTCGGGGCTGCAGGTGTTCGGCAGTGCATTGGAAGCGGTCGAGAGACCCGGTCTGAAGACGATATCGCGCTGCGAGGAGTGTCGGGTCTCCATTCCACATACGGAAGCGGCAGTAGAAGCACCGCCAATTTTGCTTCTTGGCCTGCTTATTTCTGAGTTTTGCCAGCTTGTTTGATACGCTCATGTCACACATCCTTTTGCTTCATCAACATGAAGCGGATGTGCAGCAACCCCGTAAGCGATTGCCCCTCATTCGGAAGGGATGTCCCTCGCACGAGACGGCACCCTATAGAGTGCCACTCCGCAGTACTTTAGTGGCAGGCGGCGGAAGACCGTTTCCACATGCCTCTAATACTCTAAAATTTGGCGACGATCAATTCGATCGCCGTTGCCATGATTTCTATGGGTCATCCTAGAAATGGTGGAGCCGGCCCGGGGACGGGGCCGGCTCCTTGACCCGGTCGTTGGGGACGGGGAGGGTGGGGACTCGACCGGGTTCTCCTTAAGAGCGCCGCATTCTTGCGACGCGCTTGACCTCTGTTTTAGCGGACGCTGGCGACCGCGTCGGAGCGGCCGTCGTTGATCGTCACCCAAACACCGGAGTTCTGGTCGGACTGGCGCTTGAGGTAGGTGTAGTCGGTGTCCGTCCAGGACAGCACCTTGGTCTGCAGATTGTCGAGGATGAACTCTCCGAGGCTGGTGCGTACTGTCAGCACCGCATGGCCGTCGCCATTCTGCTGGCGCGCGACTGTCATCAGCAGATTGCCGGCGGGCACGCCCGCGTCCATCAATTCGCGGCGCTTTTCCAGCGCGTAGTCCTCGCAATCGCCATAGCCATTGTCGGGATAGGCCCAGTATTCCTCGACACCGTAATTTTCCATGTCGGTGCGCGGCTTGACCCTTGTGTTGACCGAATTGTTGATGCTGACGATCGTCGCCCACAATTTGCGGGTCAGTTCGACCGGCGCGCCTTTCGGCGTCCTTTCGCTGCATTCGCCAGGAATGCGCTGGCAGAATTCATAATGGCCAACAGGCTGCGTGGTGCGTCCGCCGGTGTGCATATAGGCCGGTCCCGCGGCATATGCTGATCCCCAAGCGGAAAGCTGCATCGCTATTGCCGCCAGCAACAGCTTGCCCCTCGTCTTCTTCATTGTTGTAGTCTCCCCGTTCGAAGGAGACATTGCCACATGTGGATTTATTTGAGGCAAAAGCGCGAAGTAGATATTGAGTAAAACCTCAATATAATAAACGTAAAATTTGAATCATTTGAGTATTGAGTTGTTTGGACCTGCCGGGATCGGCCCTTCCAGGGCTCGGATGTCAAGCGGACCCTGCGCACAGCGGCCGCAACTTGTCCAGGCATCCAGCCAACGATGGCGTGAAACACAAAACCGGCCGCGGAGGGCCGGTTTCATCGAGTGCTTGTGCCGGGTTTTGTCAGGCGCGTGGCGTGTTGAATTCCGAATCGAGCGTTTCGGGACGCTGGATGACGGCGAATTCGATGGCGACGCCGTCCTCGAAATGACGAACGATCTGCCCGCGCATGGTGCCGAGCATGACCTGGATGCCGATCGCCGGCTTGACGTCGATCTCGATCGCGGCGCCGGAAAGCGACAGGTCGATGATACGGCACTGGTACTGACGGCCGTCGGTGAGCTGCAGCACGCTGGTCGGATTGCGCGGCGCGACGCGCTCATGCCGGCGGTCTTCCGGCAGGTCGAGCTCGTGCTTGTTGGCCAGCCAGGTCAACTGCGCGGCAAGCTTGTCCTTCTTGCGGTCGGACGCGATGACGGTCATCGCGAAACCGTCCTGCAAGGTGCGCGTGACGACACCCTCGATGCGGCCGATATGGTCGATATAGGCGATGACTTTTTCGCCGGGCATGCCGATGCGGTCGGTGCGAAACGCCACATTGCCCGGCGACATGTCGACGACCTGGCAGGGGTGTTCGGTGCGATCTTCCAGCATGAAGCGCCCGTAGATCTTGACCCGGACGCGCTGAAAGTTACGCCTTTCAGCTTGGGACGGCGCATAGTCGATCGCCGCTGACCTCATGACTGCCTACACCCCGTTTGGCATCCCGCGCGTCGATGCGAGGAACTTCATCAGAGAAGTACAACAATGCGGGTTAACAAAGGGGAAAAGCAGGTACCGTTACGAGCGAGATTTGCCGCCTATTCCTCGCGCCCGCCGTCGAATACGACGAGATGGCGGATGCGGCGCGCGCGGCCGAGTGCCGATATAGTCTCCGGTGCCCCGAGTTCGTCGGGAACGAGCGAGGGAACATTGATCGCCGGGCGGTTGTTGAGGAGTTCCTTCTCCGGATCGATGACTCGGATCGAATCGATCAAGGCGTCGGTGATCGGATCTGCCCCCAGCCAGAAGGGCTTCTCCACGGCGCTGATCACGCCCAGGCAGCGCGGATTTTCGACGCCGCCGTCGAGCGGCAAGGCGAGGAGTTCGAACTTGTTGGATCGGCCGTTGCGGCTGAAACCCTCAAAGGCGATGAGCACGACCGACTTCTGGTCGAAGACGCCGTGGATCAGCCGCGAGACGAGCCGCTGATCCTTCTCGCGCCACAGCGACGGAAAGGAGAACCCCTTGAGTTCGCGGCCATAGCAGGCGCAAAGCCTGGTGCCGGCCAGCCGGAAAACGGCTTGCCCGCGCGTGTCCCTTTCCAGGATGAAGGTGTCGGCCAGCAGCGACTTTATGTCGGCCGGCTCGACCTCCGAACGCTTGGGGGCGGGGCGTCCGTCACGCAGGCGGTTCCAATATTGGAACAGCGTGATCGATCCGTTCTGGTTCATGCTATTCTGCTCCGCGCAATCTGTCGTCTGATGTCCCATCGGTGAACAGAAGGGCGCCCTCCGATGACCTACATGCGTTGCGGAGCAGGAAGCGTGCCAGCGTCGTTAACACTTGTTCACGGGTCGGGGCCGTTAAGGTTAACAAGTGGTTGACGTTGCGCCGAGGCGTGCTCCATGGCACATGAAAACCACTCCAGAAGCGGTCGTTTCGCAACGATCGGCAGCACTTCAGTCAAGAGTTTTAGGGGGAGCAGGGGGCTCGACCAGCCGTTCAAGGGAAACCTTGAACGGCTTTTTTTTGATTCGCAGTGGGGCGATTCGCCGTTTGCGGTTCGTTCGGGGGTGATCTAGATGCTCGAACCCGAATCCCATGCTTGAGTGCAATTTCATATGAGCGAACCGGTAGGCCCTTCGGAAATCGAGCCGATCGAGGATGTACCCGAACAGCGGCGCGAGCCGGTGTTCAATCTGCCACCTGTCGTGCTGGCAGTGATCGGCATCTGCGCGGTCGTCTATCTGTTGCAGCAGTACGTGCTGACCGACGCGCAGCAACTGACCCTGCTTTACGACGGGGCCTTCATCCCCGTTCTCTACACCGGACAATATGGCTTCGACTGGTTTCTCTTCTCCCGTCCGTTCACCTATGCCTTCATGCATGGCGGCTTTGCCCATATTGCCATCAACATGGTCTGGCTCGCCGCTTTCGGTTCGCCGTTGGCCAATCGCCTGGGCGCGCTGCGGTTCGCGTTGTTTTTCGCCGTGACCGGGCTGGCTTCGGTTGTGCTTTATTGGGCCATGCATCCGTACGGAGAGGCGCCGCTGGTCGGGGCATCGGGCGCTATTTCCGGCATGATGGCGGCCGCCGCGCGTTTCGGTTTCCGCACCAACCGCTCGGCCGGCAAGGCTGCCTTCGACGGCCCTGTGCTGCCCATCGCAATCGTATTGCGCTCGCGCGGCGTCGTGATCTTCCTTGCCGTGTGGATGATCATCAACCTCGCCACAGGCCTTCTCGGCTTCGCCCCGGGGGTAGACGGCCAGATCGCCTGGGAGGCCCATATTGGCGGCTTCATCGCCGGCTTCTTCGGCCTACGCTGGTTCGACAGGCGATGGCAGGCGCCTGAATGGGAGACCACCGACCGTCGCACTTGAAATGCAACAGATCACGGCGCACGATGTTCACTCTTATGTGAAGGC
Organism: Mesorhizobium newzealandense; assembly: GCF_042682145.1. Lineage (NCBI taxonomy): Bacteria > Pseudomonadati > Pseudomonadota > Alphaproteobacteria > Hyphomicrobiales > Phyllobacteriaceae > Mesorhizobium > Mesorhizobium newzealandense. The sequence continues at coordinate 471,533 of NZ_JBHUGZ010000007.1, forward strand.
CGGTCAGGGCAGGAAACCGGCAGGCAAAGCAGAGGAGGACGCCATGACGGTTAAGGCAATTCTCGAGAAAAAAGGCCATGACGTATTGACGCTTGGGCCGAACGAAAAACTTAGCGCAGCCATCCGCATCCTTGCCGAACACAAGATCGGCGCACTCGTCATCACCAATGGCGATCGCAAGATTGTCGGCATTCTTTCGGAGCGCGACATCGTGCGGGTCGTCGCCAGGGAAGGCGCGGCGGCGCTCGATATCGCCGTGCGTTCGGCGATGACGCCGAAAGTGAAGATCTGCAACGAGAACCATACGGTGAACGAGGTTATGGAGATCATGACCAGGCACCGCTTCCGCCATCTGCCGGTGGAAAAGGACGGCATGCTCGATGGCATCATCTCCATCGGCGACGTGGTCAAGCGCCGTATCGAGGATGTCGAGCGCGAGGCCGACGAGATCAGGGCTTACATCGCCACCGCTTGAGCGGCGAAGGAACCGCCGGCCGGTGAACCGACCGGCCGAGCCAAATGCCACCTGTTGTCGAGTTCGGACCGGACGACTTCGAGCCCGCGTTGGGGCGAAAGCCGCTGAAAAGGCCAGCCTGCGGCTTTGTGCTTGTCTCTTTTGGCGGTTTGCACTAGCGAATGACTTCCACGTTCGACGTGAAATTCACGTTCAAACGTGAGTTCAGTCACCGCAATTCGCAGGCCGCCATGACCCTCATCGATACCCGTACCCCCGACGCAAAACGCCTGATCCCGGGCGCCACCGGCGACTGGGAGATCATCATCGGTCTCGAGGTCCATGCGCAGGTTACCTCGGAAGCAAAGCTGTTTTCCGGCGCCTCGACCGCTTTCGGCGCCGCACCCAACGCCAACGTCAGCCTGGTCGATGCGGCCATGCCGGGCATGCTGCCTGTCATCAACGAGGAATGCGTCAAGCAGGCGATCCGCACCGGCCTTGGCCTGAAGGCGCAGATCAACCACAAATCCGTCTTCGACCGGAAGAATTATTTCTATCCGGACCTGCCGCAGGGCTACCAGATCTCGCAGTTCAAGCAGCCGATCGTCGGCGAGGGCACGGTGATCGTCTCGGTCGGCCCCGACCGCCAGGGCGAGTTCGAGGACATCGAGGTCGGCATCGAGCGGCTGCATCTGGAGCAGGATGCCGGCAAGTCGATGCACGACCAGCATCCGACCATGTCCTATGTCGACCTCAACCGCTCCGGCGTGGCCCTGATGGAGATCGTTTCCAAGCCGGATATGCGCTCGGCCGATGAAGCCAAGGCCTACGTCACCAAGCTGCGCACCATCGTGCGTTATCTCGGCACCTGCGACGGCAACATGGACGAAGGCTCGATGCGCGCCGACGTCAACGTCTCGGTGCGCAAGCCGGGCGGCGAGTTCGGCACGCGCTGCGAGATCAAGAACGTCAACTCGATCCGCTTCATCGGCCAGGCCATCGACTATGAGGCGCGCCGCCAGATCGCCATTCTCGAGGACGGCGGCAAGATCGACCAGGAAACGCGGCTGTTCGACGCCGTCAAGGGCGAGACGCGCTCGATGCGCTCCAAGGAAGAGGCGCACGACTACCGCTATTTCCCCGATCCAGACCTCCTGCCGCTGGAATTCGACCAGGCTTATGTCGATGCGCTGGCGAAGGAACTGCCGGAACTGCCCGATGACAAGAAGGCACGTCTCATCGCTTCGCTCGGCCTGTCGACCTATGACGCCTCGATCCTGGTTTCGGAAAAGCCGATCGCCGACTATTTCGAGAAGGTGGCCGCCGGCCGCGACGGCAAGCTTGCCGCCAACTGGGTCATCAACGATCTGCTCGGGCAATTGAACAAGGCCGGCAAGGACATTGAAAGCGCTCCGGTTTCGCCCGACCAGCTCGGTGCAGTCATCGATCTGATCAAGGATGGCACCATTTCCGGCAAGATCGCCAAGGACCTGTTCGAGATCGTCTGGAACGAGGGCGGCGATCCACGCCAGCTCGTCGAGAGCCGTGGCATGAAGCAGGTCACCGACACCGGCGCCATCGAGAAGGCGGTGGATGAGGTGATCGCCGCCAACCCGGACAAGGTCGAACAGGCCCGCGACAAGCCGAGCATGGCGGGCTGGTTCGTCGGCCAGGTGATGAAGGCGACTGGCGGCAAGGCCAACCCGCAAGCGGTCAACGATCTCGTCAAGACCAAGCTCGGCATCGCCGATCAATGAGCCGAGACGCGAAGCCGGGCAATCCGGCAAGCGTCTCCTCGGCCCTGTTGATTGCCGGCGCCGTGCTGCTTTTTGTCGGCACGTCACTGCATCCGATGCATGAGGACCCGAATGACGCGCTTGCCGCCTTCGGTGAATATGCCGCTGATCCCACCTGGCTGTTCAGCCACATGGCACAGCTTGCCGGCGTCCTGTCGATGGTCGCCGGCCTCGCGCTCATCCTTGGCCGTCTGTCGGACGGCCCGCTTCGCGGTTGGGCTCTTCTGACGATCCTGTTTGGCGCGGCATCGCTGGCGGCGGCAGCTGCCTTGCAGGCCGTCGACGGCATTGCGTTGAAGGCAATGGTCAATGCCTGGGCGATGGCCGATGCGGCGACAAAGCCGTCGTTGTTCAGCGCCGCCTTTGCGGTGCGCCAGATCGAAGTCGGCTTTGCCGCTATCAGCGCCATGCTGCTCGGCTTGACGGTTCTGCTCGCCAACGTCGCCCTGCATCGGGCCCGGCGCTGTCCGTTGTGGCTGTCCTTGCTTGGCGGCGCCGGCGCTGTGGGTGTCCTGGTCGGCGGTTTCGCGACCGCGGCAACCGGTTTCTCCGGTATTGCCATGGCCGCCAACATGCCGGGCAGCATGGTGCTTCTTGTCTGGGTCGTGCTGCTTGCGGCAATCGATTTCAGACGCAATCGCGTCGCAACATAAGCGGGAGAAAGAACCCATGTTCGTCCGCACCGCCGGGGACCGCGACCTCGCTGCCATTCGTGCGCTGCTGGTCGAAACCTGGCACGCAACCTATGACGGAATCTACGGCGCCGCCAAGGTCACGGAGATCACCGACGAATGGCATTCGATCGCCTCGCTGAAGGCGCGGCTGACCAAACCGGTCAGCGAGTTCCTCGTTGCCGATGACGGCAAGCGCATTGGCGGCGTGGCTTTTGCCGAAAGCATCGACAGCGGTAAACAGGTTGTCCTCAAACAGCTCTACGTGCTCCCGGACCTGCAGGGGCGGGGCATCGGCGGCATGCTCCTCGATGAAGTCATCGAGAGTTTCCCCGAGGCCCGCGCCATCCGTCTGGAGGTGGAGGAGCAGAACACGCGCGCCATCGCATTCTATGAGGCGAACGGCTTCGTGCGATCCAGCGATGTCGGCGAACAAGCCTCGGGAAAGCCGATGCTCGTCTACCGCAGGCCTCTTGTCGGCTGACCGTCGTCTGCCGGCATATGTCTGGATCACCTTCGCGCGAGCGGCGCGACAAAGGGGCTGTTTTCGTTTGACGACCCAAGGGTCCGGCACCAAAGCTGCTGCAGCTGACCGCGCGGAAGCCGGAATGGACCGGCATGCAAGGCGGCGCTGAGGGGATCCATGCCGAGCTTGCCGGAACTGATGCCGACACAGCTGTCAGACGAAACCTTTGGTGGCGTCACCTATCATATCGCTGGCGAACTGGTGCCGGTGCTTTCGGTCGATGTGACCCGCATGCCTGTCTATTTCGAGCACCACATCCTGCTGTGGAAGAATTCCACCATCACCATCGGCCTGAAGTCGCTGAAGGGGGCGCTGAAGCGCATGATGGCGGGCATGCAGATCTTCGTCACCGAAGCGTCGGGGGCGGGCATCATTGCCTTCAGCCGTGATGGACCTGGCCACATCGTGCCGATCCATCTCAGGCGTGGCGAGGAGATCCAGGTACGCGAGCACCAGTTTCTCGCCGCCACCGGCAATGTCGACTACACCTTCGAGCGCGTGCGCGGCCTGGCGACGATGCTGTTCGGCCAGAGCGGCTTCTTCATCGACCGGTTTCGTGGCGATGTCGGCGACGGCATCGTCTGGCTGCACGGCTACGGCAATGTCTTCGAGAAAACGCTCGCCGCCGGCGAGACCATCGACATCGAGCCGGGTGGCTGGTTGTTCAAGGATGTCTCGGTCAGGATGGAAACCAAGATCGATCGCCTGTCGAGCGGCTTCTTCGGCGCCAACATGAATTTCATCGTCAACCGCTTCACCGGACCGGGCCGGGTCGGCATCCAGTCGATGTACCTTCACATGCCAACCGAGGAATAGGCCTGAGGATAGGGATATGGATCAACGCCGGCCAGTTGCCGCTGTCGTTCCAGCCGGCGCGGCATAGCCAACCGCACTCTGCATCGGCTGCGAGGTTCCCATCGATCCCATCCTGGCATGCGTCATCCCGGCGTTTGCTGTGCCCGCTTACGACGGATATGCAGGAAACATGATCAAACTGTCCCGCATCGCAGCGCTGGTGCTGCTCGCCATCATCATTTTTGCAACATTGTCGCCGATCCAGATGCGGCCACACATAGCCGAAGCGAACGTCGAGCGCGCCCTGGCTTACGTGTTGCTGGGCTTCGCCCTGGCACTCGGCTTCCCCGATCGCCTGTATCAAGCCGCGATCTTTGTGGTTACGACCGCCGGCGTTCTGGAATTGCTTCAGATCATCGACCCCAGCCGTCACGCACGCCTCCTCGACGCAATTGTGAAAGCCTTTGCCGGGGTGGTTGGGATCGTCGTCGGACAACTGCTCGTCAGGCGCGGCGGACGAAGAGCAGAGACGTAGATCGACCTAGGCGAAGGGAACGTCCACATTGTCGATCAGCCTGGTCTTGCCAAGCCACGCCGCAGCGAGCAGGCGCCCTTCACCGTCGCGACGCCATGGCGCGAGCGTCAGGCCTTCGCGGGCCTCGACATAGTCGACCTCGCGGAAGCCGGCCGCGATCAGGGCACGGCTGGCCTCGGCGGTTGCGTCGTTTTGGTCGGCACCTGCCGCCAGAGCCACGGCCGTGTCGCGCAAGATCACGTTAAGCTGGCGGGCGATCTCGAGTTCGGCTTCGCCGAGATAGGCGTTGCGTGACGACATGGCGAGGCCATGCCCGTCGCGTATCGTCGGTGCGCCGATGATCTCGACCGGTAGGTCGAGATCGCGGCAGAGCTGCCTGACGACGCAAAGCTGCTGGTAGTCCTTCTCGCCAAAGATCGCGCAGTCGGGCATTGCCTGCATGAAGAGCTTTGCCACCACGGTGGCGACACCGTCGAAAAAGGTCGGCCGAAAGTCCGATTCGAGTCCGGCGGAGGGGCCGCCGACCGAGATTTTTGTGGCAAAGCCGGTAGGATACATCTCGCCAACCGTCGGTGTGAAGGCAAGGTCGGCCTTCGCCATTCCCAGCTGGTCGAGGTCGCGGGCGAGCTGGCGCGGGTACTTGTCGAGGTCCTCCGTCGGCGCGAATTGCGTCGGGTTGACGAAGATCGACACGACGCAGCGCTCGGCTTTTTCGAGGGCGATCCTGACCAGCGAGATGTGCCCGTCATGCAGCGCGCCCATGGTCGGCACCATGGCGACGCGAAGGCCGTCGCGCCGCCAGTCGCGGATCTGCGCGCGGAGCGCGGCAACACTGTCGACGACGACGGGCCGGCTCATGTCTTGTCCTTGCCCGTCGCGGCCGAAAAGACATGGCTGGGGCCGGGGAATGTCCGGCTTCGCACCTCCGCTGCGTAGCTTTCGGCAGCATGCGAGATCACCCTGCGCAGGGTGGCATATTCCTTGACGAATTTCGGCACCCGGTCGACGGTCAGACCGACCATGTCGTCGATGACCAGGACCTGGCCATCGCAGTCGCCGCTGGCGCCGATGCCGATGGTTGGAATGGCGATGCGGCGGGTGATGTCGGCGGCGACGGTCTCGACCGTGCCTTCGATGACCACCGAGAAAGCCCCCGCGTTCTCGACCGCGAGCGCATCGCGAACCAGCGCCGCAACAGTCTCCTCGGTGCGGCCCTTGATCTTGTAGCCACCATCCTTTTCGACCGATTGCGGCTGAAGGCCGATATGTCCCATGACCGGAATGCCGGCAGCAACGATGGCGGCGATTTGCCGGGCCATGTCGACCCCGCCTTCGAGTTTCACCGCCTGGCAGCCGGTTTCGTCGACCACTCGCTGCGCCGAGGCGACAGCTTGTTCCGCCGAATCCTCATAGGTGCCCGCCGGCAGGTCGACGACGACGCAGGCCCTGGCCGAGCCGCGCATCACCGCCTGGCCATGCGCGATCATCATCTCCAGCGAGGCACCCAGCGTCGTCTTGTGGCCGTGCAGCACCATGGCGACGCTGTCGCCGACCAGGAGCAGGTCGACATGGTCGTCGAGCAAACGGGCGATGGGATAGGTATAAGCGGTGAGGCAGACAATCGGTGTGCCGCCCTTGCTGCGGCGAATCGCGTCGGCGCTGATGCGAATGTCGGCGGTCGGCATTTCCGGGGCCAATCGTCACCTCCTTCGGCCTGCAGCCGGGCTGGATACCCGCATGGGCGCGCGCAGAGCTTTAGAAAGACCGCAAAGGCTTGGCAAGCGCCATCCCTGCGTTCGAGAAGATCACGGGTTTGTGTCGGGTTTCCGGCAAGCCATTTCAACGGTCTCCGTGGCAAAACCCTTGCCTTCCCGAAGGCCTGACGCCATAAGCAGGAAACGGGCGCCGCCGGCGCGAGGGTTCAGAAATGAAGATTTTCCTTACGCAGTTTTTCACCTGGTGGAACAGCCAGACGTTGGGAACGCGCCTGCACACATGGCGGCATGGCAAGAAGGTCGGCCAGGACGAGACAGGCAATGTCTACTACGAAGGCGGCATCGATTCGGAAGGCCGCACACGGCGCTGGGTTATCTACCGCAACTATTCGGAAGCTTCGGCCATACCGCCCGGTTGGCATGGCTGGATGCATCACCGTGTCGATGTCGCACCGTCCAGCGAGGACTATAAGCCGCGCGACTGGCAGAAGCCGCATCAGCCCAATCTGACCGGCAGCCCGGCCGCCTATCGCCCCAAAGGCTCGGTGCTGACCAATCAGCATCGCCCGCAGGTCACGGGCGACTATGACGCCTGGACGCCCGGGTCGTAACGGCCCAGGGTTGTAACGGCGCAAAGTGCAGGTCGGTCCTTTATCGCCACAATTGGTCTTTAGCTGCTTGCTGATCAGAAAACGGCGACTAGCCTTGGCGATCACGAGAATCACCCGGGCGCGAACCACCGGTATCCCTAGATGAGCTTTTTCAACCGAATATCGATGGGCGGTCTGACGCTAGCTGCCGGCCTTGCAGTCAGCGCCGCGGCCTTTGCCGCTTCGCCTGAGCCGGCTGCTCCGGCACCCGCGCCGGCGCCGCCCGCGGGAGCGGACCGGGTCACCAACCCCATCGCGGAATTCGCTGGCATCGACAAGATCACCGGCCGCATCATCACCTTCGATGTCTATATCGATGAGACGGTGCAGTTCGGTGCTTTGCAGGTCACGCCGCGCGTCTGCTATTCACGGCCGCAGACCGAGGAGCCAAAGACGGATTCCTTCGTCGAGGTCGACGAGATCACGCTCGACCGCAAGATCCGCCGCATCTTCACCGGCTGGATGTTCGCCGAAAGCCCCGGCCTCAACGCCGTCGAACATGCCGTCTATGACGTCTGGCTGAAGGAATGCAAGCAGAAGTCGGACGTGCCGGCGCCCGACGCCGCGAAGGCCGACGCTTCGAAGCCCGCCGCGGCCAAGCCCGCCGCAGCCAAGCCGGACGCTGCAGCCAGCCCGGATGTGGAACAGCCCGATTCCACGGAACCGGAACCGGACACCACCGACAGCAACTGATCCCCTGGAACTGTCATGGCCACCATGCGTTGAGCCACGGACGACCGCGTCTTTATGCGCAGGGAGGATTTTCCGATGTCAGACAGCAAGCGGATCACTGCCAGCAAGAAAGAGCTGTTGGAACTTGAAAAAGGGTTCTGGACGGGCGATGCGGCCTACTATGCGGCCAATGCCGACACCGAATGCCTGGTGGCATTTCCGCAGATGGCCAAGGCGATGGACAATGCGGATTTGGCCAAGACCGCAACCAAGCCCAACCGTTGGCGCGATCTCGACATCGAGCTCAAGGGAATAATCGAGCCCGGCAGCGACATCATCATGCTGACCTACGAGGCGCGTGCGACGCGGGAGAACGGCGAGCCCTACGCCGCGCTGGTCAGCACGGGCTATGTCCATCGCGTCAACGGCTGGAAAATGATGTTCCATTCCCAGACGCCGCTGGAAGCCACGGCCGGGAAGTAACAGGCTCAATCGTCAGGGATAGAATACGGCTTCACCCTTCAACGCATCGGCCAGCATCTTCTCGTACTTGCCGCGCGGCACGTCGACCGCGCCGAAGCGCTTGAGGTGCTCGGTGGTGAACTGCGTATCAAGCAGAGCAAAGCCTCGCGCCTTCAACCGCTCGACGAGATAAAAAAGGCAGGTCTTGGAAGCGTCCGTTTCCCTGGCGAACATGCTCTCGCCGAAGAACACTCGCCCCAGCGACACGCCATAGAGGCCGCCGACCAGCCGATTCTCGCGCCACGCCTCGACCGAATGACAATGCCCTATCCGGTGCAACTGCACATAGGCTTCGCGGATCGGCGCGTTGATCCAGGTCGACCGCCGCTCCTCGCGCTTTTCGGCACAGCCATCGATTGTCGCTTCGAAATCGAAATCGAAACGGATGTCGAAAGGATGCTTCTTGATCGTTTTCCTGAGGCTTTTCGGCGTGTGAAAACCATCGAGCGGGATGATGCCGCGCGTCTCCGGCCGCACCCAGAACACCTCCGGGTCGCTGGCACTTTCGGCCATCGGAAAGACGCCCGAGGCATAGGCCTTGAGCAACAGGTCGGTGGGGATGCGATAGCCGGGCGCGTAGGGGCGGGTCATCGCGTCCCCGGACTACTCTTCCTTGGCCAGGTATTTTTCCAGCCAGTGGATGTCATAGTCGCCATTGGCGATGTCGGCATTGCCGACCAGATCGCGAAACAGCGGCAACGTTGTCTTGATGCCGTCGACGACGAACTCGTCCAGCGCACGCCGCAGCCGCATCATGCACTCGACGCGGTTGCGCCCATGCACGATCAGCTTCCCGATCAGGCTGTCGTAGTAGGGCGGGATTTTGTAGCCGGAATAGACGCCGGAATCGACGCGGATGCCAAGACCGCCCGGCGTATGGAAGTGGGAGATCGTACCGGGCGAGGGGGTGAAGGTGCGCGGATCCTCGGCGTTGATGCGGCATTCGATCGCGTGGCCGTTGAACTTGATGTCTTCCTGCTTGACCGAAAGTCCGCCGCCCGACGCTACACGGATCTGCTCGTGCACGAGATCGATGCCGGTGATCGCTTCGGTCACCGGATGCTCGACCTGCAGGCGCGTGTTCATTTCGATGAAATAGAACTCGCCGTTCTCGTAGAGGAACTCGATCGTGCCGGCGCCGGAATAGCCGAGGTCGGCGATGGCCTTGGCGCAGACGCCGCCGATGCGCGCACGCTCCTCGGCATTTAGGGCCGGCGAGGGCGCCTCTTCCCATACCTTCTGGTGGCGGCGCTGCAGCGAACAATCGCGCTCGCCGAAATGGACGCCGCGGCCAAAGCCGTCGCCGAACACCTGCACCTCGATATGGCGCGGCTTTTCCAGGTATTTCTCGATGTAGACGGCGTCGTCGCCAAAGGCAGCACCGGCTTCCGAGCGCGCCGTCTGCAAGGCAACCTCGAGGTCGGCCTCGGTATGCGCCACCTTCATGCCGCGTCCGCCGCCGCCGGCCGAGGCCTTGATGATCACGGGATAACCGATCTCGCCGGCAATGCGCCTGGCCTCCTTTTCATCGGTAACCGCGCCGTCCGAGCCGGGCACCACAGGAATGCCGAGGCGTTTCGCGGTGCGCTTGGCCTCGATCTTGTCGCCCATGATGCGAATATGGTCGCCGGACGGGCCGATGAAGGTGATGTTGTGGGCGGCCAGGATGTCGGCGAACTTGGCGTTCTCCGACAGGAAGCCGTAGCCCGGATGCACGGCATCGGCGCCGGTGATCTCGCAGGCCGCGACGATCTGGTGAATGTTGAGATAGCTGTCGCGCGATGGCGGCGGGCCTATGCAGACGCTCTCGTCGGCGAGCCGCACATGCATGGCGTCGGCGTCGGCGGTCGAATGCACCACCACCGTCTGGATGCCGAGTTCCTTGCAGGCGCGCAGCACCCGGAGCGCGATTTCGCCGCGATTGGCGATGAGGATCTTCTGGAACATCCGGCCCGCTCTATTCGATCACGACAAGGGGCATGCCATATTCGACCGGCGTCGCATCCTCGAACAGGATAGCCGTCACCGTGCCGGCGCGCGGCGACGGGATCTGGTTCATCGTCTTCATCGCCTCGATGATCAGCAGCGTCTGGCCTTCCTTGACCTTCTGGCCGACTTCGATGAACGCCTTGGCGTCCGGCGACGGCGCCAGGTAGGCGGTGCCGACCATCGGCGAGGTTATTGCATTTTTCGATACATCGGCCACTGCCGGGGCTGCCGCGGCAGAGGGCTGGGTGGCTGACGGCGCATAGGCCGGCTGCGGCGCCGCGATCGCGTGAACGGCCGGTGCCTGCCGCGAGACACGCACCTTCAGGTCGCCCAGTTCAACCTCGATCTCGGTGAGGTTGGTGTCGTTCAGTATGCCCGCCAGATCGCGGATCAGCTGCTGGTCAACACCGGTCTTCTTTATCGACATTTTCGAGCCTTCTGTTTGTTGGCCGGTCATAGGCGTGCGGCCAGCGCCTGCAGCGCCAGCGTGTAGCCGAGCGGCCCAAAGCCACAGATCATGCCGACCGCAACCGGCGCGACCATGGACACGTGGCGGAATGGTTCCCGCGCATGGATGTTGGAAAGATGGACTTCGGCGACGGGCAGCGGCGCGATGGCGCGGATGGCGTCGTGAATAGCGATCGAGGTGTGGCTATAGGCGCCTGGATTGATGACGATGCCGGCGGCCTTGTCGCCGGCCTCCTGGATCCAGTCGACAAGGTCGCCCTCATGATTCGACTGACGGAAATCGATTTCGAGCCCAAGCGCCGTACCGGCCTGCTTGCAGTCGTCGGCGATCGCGGCAAGCGTCTTGCCGCCATAGATGCCCGGCTCGCGCTTGCCGAGCGCGTTGAGATTGGGACCGTTCAGGACGAAAACCGTTTTCAAAAAGCCGACCTTTCCCGGCGCCGACATGAACCGGCGCGCTGGGCCCTCTATAATGGGCATAGACGCCTGCGAAAAGAGCGCAAGTGCGTTCTTTCAATGTCCACAACAGGCGGAAATGTGCCCGTGACGAATATGCTCGTGAGCAAAATCAGAGCGCGGCCTTCGCCGCCTCGATCTTTTCAGCCAGCACTTCCTGTCCAAGCGCCCCAAACACGACCTCGTTGCCGACCACATAAGACGGCGTGCCGGTGATCGCGAGCTTGTTGGCAAGATCGAAGGTCTTGGAAAACGCCTCGGTGATCGACGGGTCTTTCATCTTCTCGCGCAGCGTCGCTTCGTCGGCACCGAGCGAAAGCGCGATCTTGATGGCCGACGCCTCGGTGGCGCGCCCCTGACCGCCGAGCAGCGCATTGTGGAACTCGCCGTATTTTTCCGGCATCATCAGGTGGAAGGCCATCGAGACGACGCTCGCCTTCTGCGAATCCGGTCCGAGGATGGGGAATTCCTTGAGCACGAAACGCAGGTCCGGATCGGACTTGGTCAGTGCCTGCATGTCGTCGATGGCGCGTTTGCAGAAGCCGCAATTGTAGTCGTAGAACTCGACGATGGTGACCTTGCCGTTCGGGTTGCCGACAACGCCGTCGAAGGCGGAGTTGAAGATCTGGTCCTTGGCATTCTTGATCACGCCGAGATGGGCGATGCGCTGCTCTTCCTTCTGCTTGGCTTCGAGCGCGTCCTGAACCTCCAGAAGCACTTCCGGGTTCTTCAGCAGATAGTCGCGGATGATGCCTTCGACCTCGGTGCGGTCGATCTTGGTGTCGGCCGCCGCCGTCTGGACGGGCTGCGCCGCACCGGCCTTGGCAATCTGTGGGCTTCCAGCCACGAATCCGAAAGCCAGCATGGCGAGGGCGACCGCAACCCCCGTGGTGCCCAGCAGCAGTGCTTTTTTCATCGTTCCTGTTCCTTTTACCTGTTTTCCGGGCCGGTCTGTCCGGCTGTGTCGCAGCGCGCGGCTGGAAGGTTCACTTGATCTTGGTTGATGGTGCGTAGTTTATGATGTCCTGAGCGCGCAGCCAGCGCGGCTCGCCGCGCTTCATCTGCTGCTGCGCCCGCATGGCGAAAATCTTAGCATCCTTGTAGTTGCCGGAATAGAAGTGACCTTCGGCGGTGGCAAGTTCGGCGCCCGGTATGTCGCCCAACTCGCCATAGGCCTGTGCCAGATAACGGTATCCGGCGGAATTTTCCTTGTCGCGCCCCAGACCATTGTTGATCTGCACGACGGCTTTCTTCAGGGATTCAGGCGTACCGACGGCCATCAGCGCCTGGCCAAGGGAGACAGGCAGCAATCCGGACCGTGCCGGGTCGAGGCTGACCGCCTTGGCATAGGCCTCCGCGGCCTCCTTGGGCTTGTTCGCCTTCATCAGGATATCGCCGCGCAATTCCTGGAAATACGCATTTTTCGGCTGCGCCTTGATCAGTGCATTGGTCTTGGCCAGCGCGGCGGCGATGTTGCCGAACAGATACGTCGACTGGGCATCGCCATATCGCGCGGCGAGGCTGCCTTGCATCTTGCGCATCAGCCGCGACGCGGTCGCCTGGCCTTCCATGTAGACGGCAATCTTCACACGCACCATGTCGTGCCGCTGCTGCAGCGCCGCCGGGTCGACCTTGTCGACATTGGGGCTCTGTTTCACCAGCACTTCGAGGTTGGCGATTCGGTCCTGCGGCATCGGATGGCTGATCCGGTAGGGATCGACCTGCGCGCCCGACAGCGACAGCGCCGTCTGGAAGCGATGGAACGTCTTCAGCATGCCCATGCCGGACTGGCCTGTGGCGTTGAGATAGGTGATCGCCGAGCGGTCGGCGGTCATCTCCTCGGTGCGCTGATAGGCAAGGATGCTGCGCTGCGCCATCTCGCCGCCGCCCGCCGCCACACCCATGCCGGCGCCGGCAAGGCCGCGGCTGTTGGTGGTGGCACCGGCGACGATGGCGCCGGCGCCCAGCAACGTCGCGAGGATGGCCATCGTCTTGGCGCGTTCGAGCTGGTCGCGAAGCTTCTGCTGATGGCCGCCTGCGATATGGCCGGCTTCGTGCGCAATGACACCGATGATCTCGTTGGGCGTTTCGGCCGTCATCAGTGCGCCGGTGTTGATGAACAGCCGCCGCCCGGTGACGAAGGCGTTGAAACTCTGGTCGTTAACCAGAACGATGTCGATGCCGTCGTTCGCCAGCCCCGCCGCCCTGAAGATCGGCCGCGCGTAATCGCGCACCAGCGCTTCGATCTCGGCATCGCGTACCACCGGCACGTTCTGGGCGAAGGCGCTGACCGAACTCGCCACCGCAACGGCGACGCCAAGCGAAAGCGTCGCGAAGACGCGCGCTGTCTGGGCAATCGTCAATCTGGGTCGGCTCAACATGACGTGTCCACTGGTAGACGAGCGGGCGAAAGATGAAAAGTCGGCGCCGGAAACTTCCTCAACTTGTGATCCTCACATCAATCGGGCATTTGTGCGGCGCATGCGCCAAAGCCCGGCGCCCTCAACCATCGGGAAGACTGGTTAAATGGTCGTTTCGCTCTCACGCCGTGGCAATGTCGAGCCCTTCCATGCCATGGACATTCTGGCCGAGGCAAACCGGCTGAAGGCGCAGGGCGTGCCGGTTGTTTCCATGGCCGTCGGCCAGCCCTCCGATCCGGCGCCAATCGGCGTTCGCGCGGCGGCGGCCAAGGCCTTGCAGGACGGGCGCATCGGCTACACCGACACGCTCGGGCTCGCTGCCTTGCGCAAGGCGATCGCCGAGCACTATGCCGATCACTACGGGCTTGAAGTTCCGCCGGGCCGGATCGCGGTGACGACCGGATCTTCGGCCGCCTTCAATCTCGCCTTCCTGGCGATGTTCGATCCGGGTGACCGCGTCGCCATCGCGGCACCTGGTTATCCCGCCTATCGCAACATCATGGCTGCGCTCGGCATCGACGTGGTCGAGATCGAGCTCGGCGACGCCGCCTACCTGCATGCCGGTCGCCTGGAAACCGCGCATCGCGAAAAACCGCTGAAAGGCGTCCTGTTCGCCAGTCCGGCCAATCCGACCGGAGCGGTCATACCGGCCGATGAACTGGCGGCCCTGGTGAGGACGGCGGAAGCACTCGGCATCGCCGTGATTTCCGACGAGATTTACCACCGGCTGGCCTATGCCGCCCCCGACACCACGGCGCTCGCCTATGGGGACAGCGTGACGGTGATCAACTCGTTCTCGAAATACTACTGCATGACCGGCTGGCGCATCGGCTGGATGGTGTTGCCCGAAGACCTTGTGCGGCCGGTCGAGCGCGTCGCCCAGAGCCTCTACATCTCGCCGCCGGAACTGTCGCAGATCGCCGCGATCGAGGCCTTCGCCGCTACCGAGGAGCTGGAGGCCGTCAAGGGCCGCTACGCCTGGAATCGCGAGCTCCTGATGAAGCGCCTGCCGGAACTCGGTTTTCCGCTGGCGGCACCGATGGATGGCGCTTTCTATGCCTTTTGCGACGTTACCAGGCACACCAATGACAGCATGGCCTTCGCGCGAAAGATGCTGGCGGAGGCGCATGTCGCGGCGACGCCTGGCCGCGACTTCGATACGCAGGCGGGGCACCGCACCATGCGTTTCTCCTATGCCGGCAGCCATGACGACATGGTCGAGGCCATGGCGCGCATTGAGCGCTGGTTGAGGTAGAGCCATGCCGGAACTCGAGCAGGCACTGGCTGAAGTCGCCGCCGAAATGGCGCAACGCACCGATCGTGGTGACGTCGCCACCTACATTCCGCAACTGGGCAAGGTCGACCCGAAGAAATTCGGTATCGCCGCCGTCACCAATGACGGCCGCGTGCTGATGGCGGGTGACGCCGACCAGGCATTTTCGATCCAGAGTATCTCCAAGGTGTTCACCCTGACGCTGGCGCTCGGCAATGTCGGCGACGCGTTGTGGCAGCGCGTCGGACGCGAGCCCTCGGGCAATCCGTTCAACTCGATCGTGCAGCTCGAACACGAGAACGGCATTCCGCGCAATCCGTTCATCAACGCCGGCGCCATCGTCGTTTCCGATATCCTGCTTGCCGGCCACCAGCCGCGCGAGGCGATCGGCGAAATCCTGCGCTTCATCCAGTTCCTTGCCGACGACGAAACAATCATCATCGACCGCGAGGTGGCAGCGTCCGAACGGGCCACCGGCTATCGCAACTTTGCGCTTGCCAACTACATGAAATCCTTCGGCAATCTCAACCACGCGCCGGAGCTGGCGCTGGGTGTCTATTTCCACCACTGCGCCATCGCCATGAGCTGCCGGCAACTGGCGCTTGCCGGCCGGTTCCTGGCCAATGGCGGCAAGAACCCGGCGACCGGGCATTCCGTGGTATCGGCCGAGCGGGCGCGGCGCATCGGCGCCATGATGCTGACCTGCGGCCATTATGACGGCTCCGGCGATTTTGCCTTCCGCGTCGGCATTCCCGGCAAGAGCGGCGTTGGCGGCGGCATATTGGGGATCGTGCCGGGCGTCGCCTCGCTCGCCGTCTGGTCGCCCGGCCTCAACGCCAACGGCAATTCCAAGCTGGGGTCGATCGCGCTGGAAAAGCTGGCCAGGATGATGAACTGGTCGATCTTCGCGCCGTAGCATTGTTAGCATTCTTGCGGTCCACAGAACGCCAGATGTGAAAAATCCCGCGCCATCTTTTCGATAGCGCGGGATTTTTATCAGATAATCAGCACAAGTAATTGAAAAGCTTAGAAAAAGCCCTTCCGCTGCCACCATCCGGCGCGCTTCGGCTTGTCTTCGGTCTTCGCCGCTGGTTCGTCCGCAACGGTCGAAGACACCACCGGCACGACCGGCGCATCCACTGCCGCCGGCTTGCGCCGTGACGGGCGGGCCTTCGGTGTGTCCTCGGCGGTCGCTGCCGCTGTCTCGATGGACGCAGTGACCGAGGTCTCGACCGGTGCTTCCGCGACCACTTCCGCAGCCGGCTCCTCGGTGACGACCTCGGCTGCTGCCTTCTTCGGCTTGGCGGCACGACGTGGCTTCTTCGGCTTTTCGGTGCTTGGCGCGTCGTCATTGGCCGGAGCAAGCGCCACTGGCTCTTCGGCCGGTGCGACAACTACTGGCTCGCTGGGGACCGCCACGCTTTCCGCGACATCACTGTCGGATGCCTCGTCGGTTTCGCCAGCACTTGCTTCGGCCTCGCCTTCACCGTCTTCGCGGCGATTGCGTTTGCCGCCACGCTTGCCGCGCCGGCGCTTCTTGCCCTGGCCTTCGTCCGAAGCCTCAACCGTTTCAGCGGTCTCGGCAACACCGACAGGGGCGTCGTCGTCCGCTTCCGCGTCGCTATCGCTCGCAGTGGCCGCTGACCCGGAGAACTCGCCCGCCGGTGCGGAGACTGAAGCCCCTTCCGTCGGCGCGCCATGTTCGCGGTCGCGATCCTTGCCGCCGCGCCGCCGCCGGCGCTTGCGGCGCTTGCGGTCTCGGCCTTCGCCTTCTTCGCCACCGGCAGCAGGCCGCGGCTGTTGTTGCTGCGGCTGCTGGCGTGGCTGCTCCGCCTGCACCGGTGCCTCGTCGTCTTCCTCGACGACGGCAATCTCGTCTTCGGGCTCTTCCGGTTCGACATAGGCCGGGAAGCTGCGTGCCTCGACAAAGCCTTCCGGCTTTTCAGCCAGCGCACCGCGGAAGATCGCATAGTGCTGCGCGCCAACAGAATCGTCGGCCTCGATGGTGATGGTCAGGCCGAAGCGGCTTTCCAGTTCAACCAGCGTGCCCCGCTTGTGGTTGAGCACATAGAGTGCGGTCGCCGCCGGTGTCCGCACCGTGATGTGGCTGCGCGAATCCTTGAGCAGGAATTCCTCGATCGCACGCACCACCATCAGCGCCACCGACGAATCGGAGCGCACATGGCCGGTACCGCCGCAATGCGCACAGGGCTTCATGGTCGATTCCAGCACGCTGGCGCGGATGCGCTGGCGTGACATCTCCATCAGGCCGAAATGCGAGATACGGCCGACCTGGATACGCGCACGGTCGTTCTTGAGGTGATCCTTCAGCCGCTTCTCGACGGAGCGGTTGTTGCGGTTCTCCTCCATGTCGATGAAGTCGATGACGATCAGGCCGGCAAGATCGCGCAGCCTCAACTGGCGGGCGACTTCCTCGGCCGCTTCCAGGTTGGTGTGGAGCGCTGTGTCCTCGATCGAATGCTCCTTGGTGGAGCGACCCGAATTGACGTCGATGGCGACCAGCGCCTCGGTCTGGTTGATGATGATGTAGCCGCCGCTCTTAAGCGTCACTTGCGGCTGCAGCATACGGTCGAGCTGCGCCTCGATGCCATTGCGCACGAAGATCGGCGTCGTGTCGCGGAACGGCTGAACCACCTTGGCGTGGCTCGGCATCAGCATGCGCATGAAGTCCTTGGCCTCGCGATAGCCTTCCTCGCCGGAGACGAGAATCTCGTCGATATCCTTGTTGTAGAGGTCGCGCACCGAGCGCTTGATCAGGCTGCCTTCCTCATAGACCAGGGCGGGGGCCGTCGACTGCAAGGTGAGATTGCGGACATTTTCCCAAAGCCGCATCAGATATTCGTAGTCGCGCTTGATCTCGGCCTTGGTGCGGCTCTCGCCGGCCGTGCGCAGAATGACGCCCATGCCCTGCGGCACTTCGAGATCGGCAACGACCTCCTTGAGGCGCTTGCGGTCGACCGCGCTGGTGATCTTGCGCGAAATGCCGCCGCCGCGCGCCGTATTCGGCATCAGCACCGAATAGCGGCCGGCAAGCGACAGGTAAGTGGTGAGGGCGGCGCCCTTGTTGCCGCGCTCTTCCTTGACGACCTGCACCAGCAGGATCTGCCGGCGCTTGATGACTTCCTGGATCTTGTACTGGCGGCGCACCGGCTTGCGGCGGTTGCGCACTTCTTCCAGCGCATCCTCGGCACCGACCGATTCGATCTCATGGTCATCCGGATGCGAGGACTGCACTTCCTCGAGCATGCCGCGATCATTGTCGCCGGATGTGACTTCACTGCCCTGTTCCGCTTGCGGGACGGATTCGGAAATCACATCGCCTTCGACCGCGGCGGCGATCGATGTCGGGCCGCCCTCGCGGGTTTTGGTTTCGTCCTGCTCGGCTGAACCTTCATCGTGGCCGGACGTATCGGCATGCCCCGACGTCTCGGAATGTTCGGACGAATCGGCTGCGTGTTCGATGATCTCGGAGGTGTGGGAGATCTCCTCGAGAACGATGTCGCCATTCCCGCTGCCTTCGCCTGGCTCGCCGGAGCTTTCGCTTGCCTCATCGGCAGCTTCGCTTGCCTCGCCGGATTCGGCTGCATCGCGCTTGTGCTCACCGCGGTCGCGGCTCTTGCCGCCGCGCCGGCGTCCGCGCCGTCCGCGATCGCGGCTCTGACGATCTTCACCGTCGCCGTCCTCGTCCTCCTCGTCTTCAGCCTCCTGCGCTTCGGCGCGCAGCAGTGCCTGACGATCGGCGACCGGAATCTGGTAGTAGTCGGGGTGAATTTCACTGAAGGCGAGGAAACCGTGACGGTTGCCGCCATATTCGACAAAGGCTGCCTGAAGGGAGGGTTCGACGCGCGTTACGCGGGCGAGGTAGATGTTTCCTTTGAGCTGCTTCTTGTCCTGGGATTCAAAGTCGAATTCTTCAATACGGTTACCGCGAACGACGACAACGCGTGTTTCCTCCGGGTGGGAGGCGTCTATCAGCATTTTGTTGGGCATTATTTCGTTTCCCCCCGGCAGCCGTCAGCCGCAGCTTGCGAGGCAATGCCTGCTGCTGCGTGTCTGGAGTGTGGGTGCCGGATACTTGAATGTCCGCCGGCCGCCGCTTGAGCGCCATGGCGGTGCCGCCCGCAGCCATAATGGCGCGGTTTGATGCGGACCTTTCCATGATTGCGCTTGAAGCCATCGTCACCAGCAGAACCTTTTGAACCAAAGCCCGGACGAACCGGACCAGCTTGTTTGCTCATACAGAGCCGGCGCGGGAACAAACCCGGCCGTTTTCCTCACGCAGGCGATTCCCCCGCCACGGGCGCACACCTGCGAAATTCGTCGCGATCACCTGTGTCCTTTTCGCGTGAAGCGAAAGGAGCCGCCTTTCATCTGACCCTGTAGCAGGAAGCTGCGGAGGAGGGCGGTTCCAGGATTGCAGTGATCCACCATCGCTTTTATGATTTGGCGGGGTGGAAGGCAACCCCGATTTCCGATGCCGGCAAAAAGCGGTTCCGTAACGTAAGAACAGGCTCCGACCCGCATGAAAAGGCTTGGTTAACCTTCTCTGGATACCAATCGTTAATTGAATTCACGGCCTTGCCGGCATTTCGACGAAACCACTGGCGCCTGGCGCCAAACCGGGAGCGACTGGAAGAGAGATGGGACGGGCAGACTTCACAGACAAGGGATGTCGTGTTGGCGGCCAGATCATCAGTGCCGTCTGCCTCTTGCTGTTGCTGGCGATCGCTTCCGTTGCCAATGCCGCCGACGCACCGCTCGTGGCAAAAGGCTACAAGATGGCTGGCGATGCCGCCAAGATGCGCATCGTCATGGATTTCGACCGCGAACCTGACGTCAAATGGTTCCTGCTGCGCGGCCCCAATCGCCTTGTCATCGATCTCGCGAATACGAGATTCGCCATTAACGCCAAGGATTTGAAGGCGCGTGGCCTGGTCAGGGGCGTTCGCCTGGGCGAACTCGGCGAGGGCGTTTCACGGCTGATCCTCACCGGCAAGGGGCCGTTCGCCGTCGACAAGCTCGATGTGCTCAAGAACGAGGACGGAACCGGCTACCGCATTGCCATCGACATGTCGGCAGCCTCCGAACGCGAGTTCGACGCGGCACTTGACAATCAGGCGCTGACCACCGGATCGACGGTTTCGACCGACAAGGGAGGGCGGGTCGGCACCGGACCGGTCTCCAATCCGGGCCACCGCTTCACCGTTGTCCTCGATCCCGGCCATGGCGGCGTCGACGGTGGCGCCGAGGGCCTGAACGGCACCATCGAGAAGAACGTCACGCTCGCCTTCGCCACCGAGTTGCGCGACAAGCTCGCGGCCGTCGGCAACTACGACGTGTTTATGACGCGCGACAGCGACGAATTCCTGCGGTTGGATGATCGCGTGCGCATTGCCCGGCAGCACGAGGCCGACCTGCTGATTTCCATCCATGCCGACACAATCAGCGTCAAGGGCATTCGCGGCGCCACCGTCTACACCGTTTCCGACAAGGCTTCGGATCCCGAGGCGCAAGCGCTTGCCGACCGCGAAAACCTCTCCGACCAGTTCGCCGGCATGGAGATCAAGAACGACAACAAGGAAGTCACTGACATCCTGATCGACCTGATCCGGCGCGAAACGCACAATTTCTCGATGAGTTTCGCCCACACGCTGGTCGGCCAATTGTCGACCAGCGTCGGCCTTATCAACAATCCGCAGCGCTCGGCTGGGTTCAAGGTGCTCAAAGCACCCGACGTGCCATCCGTGCTGGTCGAACTCGGCTATCTCTCGAATGCCAAGGACGAGGCGCAGCTGCTCAACGCCGACTGGCGCGGCAAGGCGGCTCAAAGTATAACCAATGCCGTCGCGCTTTTCGCTTCAGCCAAGGGCGGGGCTGGAACCGGAGGCTGATATGCTCGGCGTCGCCCACAGCCGGCGGCAGCGTTGCGCGACGACAACAGCCGGTGCTTTTATTTCCGGCTTGCGATCACGAATTGAGGCATTGCCGTATTTTGTCCACATGGTGGCGACATGGGTTTTCGATTGCGGATTGGGACCGGCTCGAAAGCTTGCGTGGAAGGCGGCTTCGTTTAGGAAATTCCCGAACCAAGGACTGGAGCGGGTATGATTCGTCTCATTGGCTATTTTTTCGGCATCGGCACGACGCTGGCCCTTCTGGTCGCGGCGGGCGTTGCCATCTACATCGGCCATTTGTCGAAGGATCTGCCCGACTACGAGGTGCTGGCCAAATACGAGCCGCCGGTGACCACCCGCATCCATGCGTCGGACGGCGCGCTGATGGCCGAATATGCCCGTGAACGCCGCCTGTATCTGCCGATCCAGGCCATACCGGATCGCGTCAAGGCGGCCTTCCTGTCGGCGGAAGACAAGAACTTCTACAACCACCCCGGCATCGACGTGACCGGCCTTGGCCGCGCCATCATCGTCAACCTGCAGAATTTTGGCTCGGGCAAGCGCCAAGTCGGCGCCTCGACGATCACCCAGCAGGTGGCGAAGAACTTCCTGTTGTCCTCGGACCAGACCTATGAGCGCAAGATCAAGGAGATGATCCTCGCCTTCCGCATCGAGCAGGCCTATCCCAAGGATCGCATTCTCGAGCTCTACCTCAACGAAATCTTCTTCGGCTTCGGCGCCTACGGCGTCGCCGGCGCGGCGCTGACCTATTTCGACAAGTCGGTCAACGAACTGACCGTGGCCGAGGCTGCCTATCTGGCTTCGCTCCCGAAGGGACCGAACAACTACCATCCCTTCAAGCATGCCGATCGCGCGATCGAGCGCCGCAACTGGGTCATCGACCAGATGGTCGAGAATGGCTATGTGACGCGCGAGGAAGGCGGCAAGGCCAAGGCCGAGCCGCTGGGCGTGACGCCGCGCCGCAACGGCACCTATCTTTTCGCCGGCGAGTACTTCACCGAGGAGGTGCGCCGCCAGATCATCGCCCGTTATGGCGAGAATGCGCTTTACGAAGGCGGCCTTTCCGTCCGTACGACGCTTGATCCAAAGGTTCAGCTCATCGCCCGCAAGGCGATGCAGAACGGGTTGATAAAATACGATACGCTGCGCGGTTATCGCGGGCCGGTGACGAACATCGACGTGTCCGGCGACTGGGGCGTGCCGCTGGGCAACGTCAAGGGGCTGGAGGATGTCCCCGAATGGTCGCTCGCCGTCGTGCTCGACAGTTCTGAGACCGGCCTGTCGATCGGCCTGCAGCCGGCGCGCCAGGCGTCGGGCGACATCGTCAAGGAACGCGTCGAAGGCACCGTCAGCAAGGAGGACATGGGCTTCGCCATGCGCCATGTGGTTGACGGCAAGACCGTCAAGGCCAAGTCGCCGGCGGACGTGTTGAAGCCGGGCGACGTCATCTTTGTGCAGAAGAACGATGGTGCCGATGGCGCCTACAGCCTGCGCCAGGTTCCCGAGGTGGAGGGCGGCCTGATCGCCATGGATCCGCATACCGGCCGCGTGCTGGCCATGGTCGGCGGCTTCTCCTACGCGCAGTCCGAATTCAACCGCGCCACCCAGGCCATGCGCCAGCCAGGGTCCTCGTTCAAGCCGATCGTCTATTCGGCCGCGCTCGACAATGGCTATACGCCGGCCTCGGTGATCATGGACGGTCCTATCACCATCCAGAGCGGCAACACGACCTGGACGCCGAAGAACTATGACGGCACCGTCGCTGGCCCGGCAACGCTGCGCTCCGGCATCGAGAAGTCGCGCAACCTGATGACGGTGCGGCTTGCCAATGACATGGGCATGAAGCTGGTCGTCGAATATGCCGAGCGCTTTGGTGTCTACGACCATCTGGCGCCCTATCTGCCTATGGCGCTGGGCTCCGGCGAAACGACCGTGATGCGCATGGTGTCGGCCTATTCGATCATGGCCAATGGCGGCAAGTCGATCAAGCCGTCGCTCATCGACCGCATCCAGGACCGCTACGGCAAGACAGTGTTCAAGCAGGACGAACGCGGCTGCCAGGGCTGCAATGCGCCCGAATGGCAGAACCAGCCGGAGCCGGAACTGGTCGACAATTCCGAGCAGGTGCTCGATCCAATGACCGCCTACCAGATCACCTCGATGATGGAAGGTGTCGTACAGCGCGGCACCGGCGCCACCATCGGCGAACTCGGCCGCCACATCGCAGGCAAGACCGGAACGACGAACGACGAAAAGGACGCCTGGTTCATCGGTTACACGCCTAACCTCGTCGTCGGCCTCTATATGGGCTACGACACGCCGCGCGGCCTTGGCCATGGTGCTACCGGTGGTGGTCTCGCGGCCCCTATCTTCAAGGACTTCATGCGCGTAGCGCTGGATGGCACGCCCAATGTCGACTTCAAGGTGCCGGAAGGCATGAATCTGGTCGCCATCAATCGCAAGACCGGCATGCGTGCCGCCTCGGGTGATCCAGGCACCATCATCGAAGCCTTCAAGCCGGGCACCGGTCCCGCCGACAGCTATTGGGTCATCGGCATGGGCGCCGACGGCTCCAATGCCACCGGCGGCGCGCTGTCGCCGCAGGCCAACCAGGCCATCCAGTCTGGCGGAGGCGGCCTCTACTGACGATTTTCATGAGCGGATGGGCTGGCCTTACGCCAGCCCATTTTGCTTTACAGCCGGCGGCAGCCTCCCTATGTATCGCGCCGACCGATTTCAGCAAACAGGACAGAACAGCCAGCCATGCGCGCGGAAACGCAGAATATTGTCGACGAGATCAGGCAGGCGATTACCCTGCTGAGGAGGCATCTTTGACTGGGATCAGGCCATAAAGCGGCTTGAATACCTCAACGTGCGTGCCGAGGACGCCAGCCTCTGGAACGAACCGCTGGAAGCGCAGAAGCTGATGCGCGAACGCCAGGGCCTCGAGGAAGGCATCGCCTCGGTGAAAGGCCTGACACAGGCGCTGGAAGACAATATCGGCCTGATCGAGCTCGGTGAGGAAGAGGGCGACGAAGGCGTCATCGCCGAGGCCGAAGCGTCGATCCGTTCGATGCAGGGCGAAGCGAAGGCCCGCCAGGTCGAGACGCTGCTGTCGGGCGAGGCCGACTCCAACGACACCTATCTTGAAGTCCATGCCGGCGCCGGCGGCACCGAAAGCCAGGATTGGGCTTCGATGCTTTTGCGCATGTACACGCGCTGGGCCGAACGGCGCCGCTTCAAGGTCGAAGTGCTGGAAGTTCACGACGGCGAAGAAGCCGGCATCAAGTCCGCCACGCTGCTGATCAAGGGCCACAACGCCTATGGCTGGCTGAAGACGGAATCGGGTGTGCATCGCCTGGTACGCATTTCGCCCTATGACAGCAATGCGCGCCGGCATACGTCCTTCGCCAGCATCTGGGTCTATCCGGTCATCGACGACACGATCGAGATCGACGTTTCGGAATCCGATGTCCGCATCGATACCTATCGCTCGTCCGGCTCGGGCGGCCAGCACGTCAACACCACCGATTCGGCGGTGCGCATCACCCACCTTGCCACCGGCATCGCGGTCGCCTGCCAGGCCGAACGATCGCAGCACAAGAACAAGGCCAAGGCTTGGGAGATGCTGCGCTCGCGTCTCTACGAGGAAGAGCTGAAGAAGCGCGAAGCGGTTGCGAACGCCACCGAAGCGTCGAAGAGCGATATCGGCTGGGGTCACCAGATCCGCTCCTATGTGCTGCAGCCCTACCAACTGGTGAAGGATCTTCGCACCGGCGTCGAGAGCACCAGCCCGTCGAGCGTGCTCGATGGCGACCTCGACGATTTCATGGAAGCCTCGTTGTCGCAGCGCATCGAAGGCGGTGCGGGTGAAGCGGTGGCGGACCTGGATTGATGCACCTCGCCCAAAGTGCGCAGTGGCCCGAGGACAGCGGCCTAACATAGACCTGGATTGGACGATGGCTCGCAAGCTTGTCGGGAAATGCCTGTGCGGCGCTGTGCAATACGCCGTTCGGGACGAATTTGCCTACGCGGCCAACTGCCACTGTTCCAATTGCCGACGGACCACGGGTTCGGCCTTCAAGCCGTTCGCCGGTATCGAGCGCGAAAAACTTGTCCTCACCGAAGGCGAGGGCAAGCTTCTGATCTTCGGTGATCAAAGCGGCCACGACGCGCATTGCGGGCTGTGCGGCTCATTGCTCTATTCGCTCGTCCGCGAGGGGGCTTTTGTCCATGTCGCCATGGGCACTCTTGTCGACGATCCGACCATCCGCCCGACCGCGCACATCTTCGTCGGTTCGAAGGCGGGCTGGTTCACCATCACCGACGACCTGCCGCAATATGAAGGGCATGTCGTCGGAGCTGTCGACGAATAGGCGTCGGCCGGCCACGTAGCAATTTCTTGCGCCGACTCACATTTGCGATCACCATCACGGGAGGCAAAAGCATTTATGGCTGGGCGCGGCATATCTGCAAGCTGACGATCCGGCCGCTGGGAAGACACGTTCCGGGAACGGGCAAGCGAAACGCTTGATGCTCGTTTGAAAGGAACGTTTCCATGTCTGCTGCCACACCCAGATCGGCCAAAGCCGTTCAACCGGCCGGCCGACTCCTGTTTTCCCTGCTCGCAATTCCAATGATGGCAATGCTGTCGTCGCCTGCGCTGGCGCATGACGCCAAGCCGACCGCGGCGAAGCCGCAAGGCTGGAGCTATCCATTCGCCTGCTGCGCCAATTACGATTGCCACGAGGTGTCGCAGACCTCGATCAGCGAGCGCCCGGAGGGTTATGTCATCAAGGACACCGGGGAGGTGTTGGCCTACAGCGACAGACGAATCAAGGAGTCGCCCGACGGCGAATTCCATTGGTGCGCGCATGAAGCCGGGCTCGATGCCGGCAAGACCATCTGCTTGTTCGTGCCCCCATCGTCCTACTAGGCTTGGATCTTAGGCCGAAGGGATCAGGCCGACGCGTCGTTTTCGGGCTGCGCCAGCGTGTCTGGCGGGTCTGCTGACAGACAGTTGTCAGGAGCGCCTCTTTATGCTGCCCTTGCCGCACGAGGCGGCTGGCGACAGGAGGAAGTTCGTTGATGACCATCAAGGCAAGCTGTCATTGCAAGGCGACGACATTCGAGGTTTCGCAGGCACCGCAGACGGTGACGCAATGCACCTGTTCGTTCTGCTCGAAACGCGGCTCGCTCTGGGCCTACTACATCCCGTCGCAATTCAAGCTCACCAGCCCGCCGGAGAACGTTTCTGTCTACGAGTGGGGGTCGAAAACCGTAAAGCACGGTTTTTGCGCCACGTGTGGCTGCGGCACCTTCACGGAAACGCCGGACTGGTCGACCGGCGAGCCGGATTTCGACAATCCCAAGATCAGCGTCAATTCGCGGCTGTTCGATGATTTCGATGTCAACAAGGTTGAAGTGGTGGTCATCGACGGCAAGAATCTCTGGTAGCTCGCCAGGAGGGCAACCGGCCAATTTTGGCGCCGGGAAAAGCCATTGCGAGAGCTCTTGCCGTTCCGTATTTCGCCGCAATTCATGGTACAAGTCGCGGGAAGGGCTGATTTGGCGCCATCGCAATGGCGTGACTTGGAGAGGGACGATCCTATGAAAAAGACTGTGCTCGTCGTCGTGGCGACGGCTGTGCTCGTGAGTGCCTGCACCACCACCGATCCGTATACCGGTGACCAAAAGATTTCCAACACGGCCGCGGGCGCCGGCCTTGGCGCGCTGGCCGGTGCCAGCCTTGGCCTGCTTGCCGGCGGCAATGACCGCCGCAACGCGCTGATCGGCGCGGGCATCGGCGCGCTCGCCGGCGGCGCCATCGGCGCCACCATGGACCAGAACGAGGCCGAACTGCGCCGGCAGCTTGAGGGCACCGGTGTCAGTGTCACCCGCAGCGGCGACCAGATCATCCTCAACATGCCGTCCGACATCACCTTCAACTCGGATCAGGATGCGGTGAAGCCCGGCTTCTACCAGGTGCTGAATTCGGTCGCACTGGTGCTGAAGAAGTTCAAGCAGACCACGGTCGACGTTTTCGGTCACACCGATTCGACCGGCGGCGACCAGCACAATTTCGATCTGTCGCAGCGTCGTGCGCTGGCGGTCGCCAACTATCTGTCGGGCCAGGGCGTCGATCAGCGCCGCTTTGCCGTTACCGGCTTTGGCAAGACGCGCCCGGTCGCGTCCAATGCGACGGCGGAAGGCCGCGCCCAGAACCGCCGCGTCGAGATCCAGCTGTCGCCGCTCACCTGATCCGTTCGGCAAGCGAATTGCAAAACGGCCCCACGTGGGGCCGTTTTTGTTTGAGCGGACGTCGGCGCAGATTGGCGCACTAATGCATGTCGCTCAAAAGTGGCCCTGGTTTTGAGACAACGACATGCATAGAGACAAAGGCTTAAAGCGCGTCGCATGAATCCGTTTCAACGCGACGCACTTTAGAGAATTAGCTAGTTCTAATTGGCTAGTTTCCCGCAGTCATGGAAAGGAATAGCATCGTCCCTGTTCCAGAGGGGATGAGGCGGTACAACTGGCCGCGCAATCAGCATTTTCCCCGCCTCGGTCTTGCACGGCCAGATCAGAAAATCTGGGAGGAATGCATGCCAAGAACAGCCAGCCTTGGGCGCTGCGGCGTCCTCGTTTTAACAAGTCTTGCAGGCGCATGGTTGGGCGTCACTGCGGTTCGGGCCGAGGACGCCAACAAGGCCGACATCGATGCCTTGAAAAAGTCGCTCGCCAAATATGAGGACTACACCGCCGCCGTCCGCGACCTCTATCTGTCGACAGTCGGCTGCGTCTACTACAGCGGAGAAAAGATACCGGGCACGATGGACTACCCGAAAGGCGCCATGGGTATCCATTTCGTCAACGTCCCAAGTGTCGGCCAAAAACTCGATCCGATGCGCCCCAATGTGCTCATCTACGAACCGACGAAAAAAGGTCTGCGCCTGGTCGGGGTGGAATGGCTTGTGCCGCTGACGCCGGACACCAAAGAGCCGCCGAAGCTGTTTGGCCAAACCTTCATGGGCCCAATGGAGGGGCACTATCCGCTCATCCCGAAGGAGTTCGTCCACTACG
The DNA here is from genome assembly GCF_042682145.1 of Mesorhizobium newzealandense. NCBI lineage: Bacteria > Pseudomonadati > Pseudomonadota > Alphaproteobacteria > Hyphomicrobiales > Phyllobacteriaceae > Mesorhizobium > Mesorhizobium newzealandense. Next base: position 499,494 of record NZ_JBHUGZ010000007.1, read on the forward strand.
ATCTTCACGCCTGGCTGTTCAGGGACAATCCGAACGGTATGTTCAGTCCGACGAATCCGAAGGTGAAATGCAGCAAGGCCGAGTTTCCGATGCTGGAGAAACCGACCAAGATGATGCCTGGGCCGATGTAACGGGCGAGCCAGACCAGGAGCAATTCCAGGAAGAGTGTGAAACGGTCGCGGGAATTGCGTCAAAACAAGGAGAGCGGTTCGGCCCTCCGTAAAACGGTGAACCGCTCCACGAGCTTGCCGAGAGGGCAAGCCGGATGGCCGGCTTGCCCTCGAAAGCGGTCGGGGATCAGACTTTGGCGACGCCGTCAGGACGAGGTCGGCTGATCGACAATTGCCGCAACGATCCGGCGCACGATCGGCAAGACCACCAGCAGACTCGGAAACGCCACAAGCCATGATGCTCCCCATGCATACGGCCAACTCGCCACGAAACCGGTTGTCCAGCCCGCATTGATCAGCGTCGATACCGCGGAAACAATGCACGACATCAGGATGGAAAGAACGAATGGCATTACCAGCGCATTGTAGGAGGGCGGTAGTTTCCTCGATTTCAAAACCTTGTCCGATAACGCTCGCATCAAGTATCTCCTGTTCAGAAAGTGAATGCATGCGCGGCTGAGCGCGATCAGGTGGCATGCGCCGTTTGCAGGGCCAGGTTCCGAATGAAGCTGCGCAACGAACGCGGTTCGCGGCCCAAGGCGGCGCGCAATGTCAGACTGTTCCCGCCAAGGCCATGGTCGGCGTAGTGGCCATATACCTTGGCCAACAATTGCATCTGGCGGTCACTGTAGGGGAGGCGGGCATTCGCGGCCCACTCGCCAAATGTCGGCTCGCCCGCGAAGACCGGGCGGCCAAGTTCCTCTCCCATTATTGACGCGATCTCTTCCCGGCTATGCATACCCGCGCATAGCTCAATCGTCCCATAGGACAGTCGCGCTTCGGTCAATGCGATCGCTGCCACTTCGGCAACATCGCGGTAGTCGACACGCGCCACCTTCGCTGTCTTTGGAAACGGTTCCGAGAAAACGCCATGCTCAACGACGGATGGCCAGGCCGCTGCGATATTCTGCATGAAATTGGCCGGGTGCAGGATCGTATATTCCATCGTTGTCGAGTAGAGAGCGTCCTCGACGGGCACCTTGCTCGCATGGTTTTCCAGCTTCGTATTGGTCGGCTGGATAACCGACGAGAAGACGAATTTTTGAACGCCCGCCTGCGCCGCCGCCTCAACCATGGCAACCCCCATGGCGGCTTCATCGGGGGCAAAGGCCGGTCCAATATGGAAGACCCCGGCGACGCCCTCGACGGCGCTTTCGAGGCTCCGGCGATTGCGTAAATCGCCAGTGGCGACCTCGGATGCGCCTAGCATTCGGGCCTTCTCGGTGTTCGCCGGATCATGGACTAGCGCTCGAACCGTGGCATTGCGGCGCACAAGTTCGGGCACGACCAATCCGGCAAATCGACCGCTGGCGCCAACAACCAGCACGGTTGGATTGAGTGCTTGCATGACAACTCCCTTCCCACAAGCCTGTCCTCGCGGGACAACCTACAGGGAGGTACGATGTCGCAATCGGCGTTACAATTGTTCGATTTTGCGATAGATTATGTCGATTGTCGGGAGAATGCATGAGCCGGATAGACGATTTCGAGGCTTTCATCGCGATCATCGAGCATGGAAGTCTGACGACTGCCGCACGTCGGCTGAACCGCTCGTTGCAGTCGGTCAGCCGGTCCCTGGCGGCGCTGGAGGAATCAGTCGGCGTCGAGCTGGTCCACAGAACAACGCGTCGCTCGACACCGAGTGAAGTCGGGGCAGCCTTTTTCAACCGGATCAAACCCGCGGTCGACGAAATAAACGACGCAAGACTTCAAGCGATCAATCAACGATCGGAGCCATCAGGCGTCCTGCGCGTCGGGGCGCCAGTTCTGTTTGGCCCGAACGTCCTAATGGCTGTCATCGCCGAATACATGCGGACGTATCCCCGGGTCGAGGTCGATCTTCAACTTTCCGATGGATTTGCCGACCTTGGTGCCGAAGGTCTCGATCTGGCAATACGCATCGGCGACTTGCCGGATTCCAACTTGAAAGCCAAACGCCTGGGGGCGTTGCGGCGCGTTGTGTTCGGCGCGCCTTCCTATTTTGCGCGGTGCGGCCGGCCGACCCATCCCTTCGAACTGAATGAGCACAGTTGCATCATCAGAACCGTTAACGAGCGTCCAGGTGAATGGACGTTTCAGATCGACGGGAAACCCCGGACCGTGAAGGTCGCAGGCGCTTTTCGCTCCAATCTGATGACCTCGGTCTATGCTGCCGCAATCCACGGACTGGGTTTGGGCTTCTCGCCTCTTTGGCAGATAAGACATTTGGTGGACGATGGTCGCGTCGAGCTGGTTTTGACAGAATTCGAGCCGGCGCCCGTGCCGATCCATGCCTTGTGGCAGGAAGGCCGGTCATCTTCGGCCAAGGTTCGCACATTTCTGGATTTATTGGCATCCCGCCTGGAACTCAAAAGCCTGTAGCATCGACGGGCTATTTGAAGCGCCCAGGTCAGGAGTGACCGGGCCTGTTTTGCGGTTACCGCGCATGGCGCCGATTGATCCTGGAGCGGGCTCCAAGAAAGCTGCGCATCCTCGGGACCCGCGGCTCTATGGTATCAGACCTTGGCGACGATCCGCATGAAGGCCGGCATGTCGTCGCCGAAGCCGACGGTGGCGTCGTTGTCTTCCTGGCGGTGGCGGGCAGGGCGGTTGCTGTCGCGCTGCGGCCTTGTGTCACCACGTTCCGGAGCGCGCTGTTCGTTGCGATCGGAAGATTTGCGCTCGGTGTTCTCCGAGCGGATTGCATCCTTGCGCGCGCGCCGTTCGCCGATATCGGCGACTTCGACCTCAGCCACCACGGGCTGATCCTCGCGCACCGTCGCCGGTGCCGCCTCTTCGCTGTGCTTGGCGTGGCGTTCACGTGGTTTGCGCTCACCGCCCCTGTCCTTGCGATCGTCGTCCTTGCGGCCGGCACGGCGCGGCGCGCCTTTGCCACGGCGCGGAGCATCGTCCTCGCCGCCTTCGCTGGCGACCACTGTCGACAGGTCGCCATCATGCCACTCGATCTTGTTGCCGATCAGTCGCTCGATGGCGTCGATATACTTGGTGTCCGACTTGGTCGCGATGGTGAAGGACTTGCCCGAGCGCCCGGCGCGACCGGTGCGGCCGATGCGGTGGACATAGTCTTCGGCATGGATCGGCACGTCGTAATTGAAGACGTGGCTGACGTCGGGGATGTCGAGGCCACGTGCGGCGACGTCGGAAGCGACCAGATAGCGCAGCTTGCCGTCGCGGAAATTGGCCAGCATCTGCATGCGCGCCCGCTGGTCCATGTCGCCATGCAGCGCGCCGGCGTCGAAATCATACTTCAGCAGCGAGCGGAAAAGCTCCGACACCTCGACCTTGCGGTTGCAGAAGATGATGGCGTTCTTCAGTTCCGCGTCCTCGGCCTTCATCAGGTTGCGCAGCGTCTCGCGCTTGTCCCAGGGCTTGGAACCGGATTTGACCAGGCGCTGGATGATGTTGGTCGCCGCGGACGCGGCCTTCGAGACTTCGACGCGCACCGGCGCGTGCAGGAATTTTTCGGTTAGCTTGGTGATCTCCGGCGGCATCGTCGCCGAGAAGAACAGCGTCTGCCTGGTGAACGGGATCATCTCGCAGATGCGCTCGATGTCGGGGATGAAGCCCATGTCGAGCATGCGGTCCGCTTCGTCGATGACCAGGATCTCGACACCGTTGAGCAACAGCTTGCCGCGCTCGCGGTGGTCGAGCAGGCGGCCGGGCGTCGCGATCAGCACGTCGGCGCCGCGCTCCAGCTTCTTGTCCTGTTCGTCGAATGAGACACCGCCGATCAAAAGCGCGATGTTGAGCTTGTGATTCTTGCCGTATCTGATGAAATTCTCTTCGACCTGAGCGGCGAGCTCGCGCGTCGGCTCCAGGATCAGCGTGCGCGGCATGCGGGCGCGGGCCCGGCCTTTTTCGAGGCGGGTGAGCATTGGCAGCACGAAGGAAGCCGTCTTGCCGGTGCCGGTCTGGGCGATGCCCAAAATATCCTTGCCGAGCAAGGCGTGCGGGATGGCACCGGCCTGGATCGGCGTCGGCTGGGTGTAGCCGGCATCGGTTACTGCGGAAAGCACCTTCGGCGACAGGCCGAGGTCTGAAAAGGTCAACGCTTCTGGAGCGATCGTGGTGTCTGAGGACAAGTGTTGTTGTCTTTGGCTGGTTCGGGGAAGCGCAACGGCGTCTGTCGCGGCAAGCGCCACGCGCCTGCAAGATTGGTATTGCGATTAGGCGCAAGCCCGCGATTTGTCAACAGAAACGGGCGGGAAAGGCACGATTGTGAAGTTGTAACCTTAATCGGGATGCTTATCGAGGTGTCGATCGCTGTGCCGGCTCAGTAGCGGAACTGCTCTGCGAGAATGCGTTCGTTCCAGGAATGATTGGGATCGAAGAGCAACGTCGCCGTCGCCGTCGGCGATTCCCTGACCGTGACCGAGGTTACTGCCTTGACTTCTGTGTGGTCGGCGGCGGCGTTCACCGGGCGCTTGTCCGGCTCGAGAATGTCGAAGCGCACGGTCGCTTTGTTGGAGAGCAGCGCGCCGCGCCAGCGGCGCGGGCGAAACGGGCTGACCGGGGTCAGCGCCAGCAGCGGCGCGTCGAGCGGCAGGATCGGCCCGTGCGCGGACAGATTGTAGGCGGTGGACCCCGCCGGCGTCGCGATCATCACGCCGTCGCAGCTCAGTTCCTCGAGCCGTACCTGCTCGTCGACGGTGATGCGGATCTTGGCCGTCTGATAGGATTGGCGCCAGAGCGCCACCTCGTTGATCGCCAGTGCCGAAACCGTTTCGCCTTCCGAGGTCACGGCCAGCATCTCCAGCGGGCGAATCGTTTCGGCGACGGCGGCCGCGAGACGCTCGGTAAGGCCACCGGAACGATACTCGTTCATCAGGAAACCGATGGTGCCACGGTTCATACCGTAGACCTTCTTGCCCGTCCCCATCGTGTCGCGCAGTGTCTGCAGCAGGAAGCCGTCACCGCCAAGGGCGACGACGATTCCGGCATCCTCGATGGAGGACTGGCCATAGCGCGCCGACAGGCTTTCCAGCGCCGTCTTGGCGTCAGCGGTGTCGGACGAAACGAAGGCGATGCGGCTGGCGGTTTGGCTCATGGCTCCCCGATGACGACCGGTTGGCGGCGGCCGGTTACCGGGCCGCGCCAGCGCCGAGGTAGCATGGGCGGGGCACGTCTGCAAAGGAGAGCCGTTGTTCCGGCCGGCGAGGCGATCGCAGAACGGCGAGATGCGGACTTGCCGTTCGCGTATCATGTCAAAGGCGACACGAATGTGATGGTTAACCCCGGGCTTAAACTCTCGTAAAGCCGGATCGGTCATGTTAGCCGGCAGTGGACGGGTGGCGTGGGGCCTAGCCAGTCGAGGCCGACATATTGCCGGTAGCACGCCTGATCATTGTCTTTCTGATGCTGGGAAGTTTTGCTCTTGTCTTCGCCGAACTGGTCCGCCAGTCCGAAGAGATGAGCTTCCGGCCTCAGCCCACAGCGTCGCGCTGCGGTGATGCAGCCGGAACGCCATGCCCGCAAAGGGCGCTGTAACTCCCGAACACATGCTGAGTCGACCGATGACCGACAGCGTCTGCCCCTGCTTCGGTGCGCGAGATCGCTTGGCAGTTTCTCCTCAAAACAAGAGGCCGGTCGGCTGTGGCGCGTCGGTGGCGTGCGCCAAAGCTTGCTCGTTGCGCTTGCAGCCCTTCGCGGCGTAGATGAGAGCAATGATTGGCGGATAGGCTTTTGGATCGGTGGTGGTGGCCACGTATCCGCTGTTCTTGGGAAACAAGCCCTGCGGCTCGTTGACTGGCCGGGTGTCTGGAGGGGGAATTTTCCATGTCGCGCAGCGTATTGGTTTCCGGTGGCTGCGGTTTCCTCGGCTCGCATCTGATCGACCGCCTGCTGCGGCGAAGCGATCTGCAAAAGCTGGTCGTCGTCGACAATCTATGGACCGGGACGCGAGACAACATTGCGCATATCACCGACCCGCGGTTCAGCCTGCAGGTTGCCGATGCCGAAAGCTTTGCATCCAGCCAGCGCTTCGATGAGATCATCCATCTCGCGTCGCCCGCTTCGCCGATATGGTACATGCGCGAGCCGGCACGCACGATCAAGGCCAACATCGGCGGCGCACTCAATCTTCTGACCCTGCTCAAGCCCGGCGGTCGTTTCTGCTTTGCCTCGACCTCGGAAGTCTACGGCGATCCCCTGGTTTCCCCGCAACCCGAGAGTTACAGGGGATCGGTGGACTGTACCGGTCCCAGGGCGTCCTATGATGAAAGCAAGCGCTGCACCGAGGCATTGCTGTTCGAGCAGCAGCGCGTCAGTGGCCTCGACGTTCGTGTCGTCAGGATCTTCAACACATATGGGCCGCGAACCCGCATGGACGACGGCCGCGCCATTTCGAACTTTGTCATCCAGGCGCTGACAACAGGGATCTTGACGGTCTATGGCGACGGCTCGCAATCGCGCAGCTGGGGTTATGTCGACGACATCGTCGATGGATTGGAACGCTTCTTCTGGCGCGACAGCATCGCGCACCATGGCCCGCTGAACATCGGCAACAATCACGAGGTTTCGGTTCTGCACGTAGCTGAATTCGTCAGGGCGCTTGTCCCGGGCAGCCGCATCGAGCACCAGCCTCCGGCCCCCCAGGATCCAACCAACCGATGCCCGGACCTGACTTTGGCGAGGCATGTCCTTCCGGGTTGGGAAGCGAAGACCGATTATCAGGACGGTATCGAGCGGACCTTCGAGTGGTTTCGCCAACAGATCGCCGGGAACATGCTGTCGAGGGTGTGACGCAAAAATCGGCCGCTCACTGCGCCACCTGGTGGCACTGAGAGACCTGGCGAAACCAGATATGATCGGTCGCCGTCAGCCACTTGCCGGACGGTGAAACCGAGGGACCGCAGGCTTGTTGCAGCAAGCTCGGCGCTCATCTCGGCGTTGTCTATGGCCGACGCTCCCCCTTAGACCGGATTGGCGACAACCAGCGCACCGGGTTCACCGGCGCATCGGCCGCATCATCACTGGTCGATGTCCTGCTCGCGGTCGCAAAAAGATATTGACTGTATGTTTAGTCATAGTTATCCCTGATGGCGAGGATCGAGTTGGCCAGCCGGCTTCTGCCGGTGAATGGCCACGAAGGAGAGGGGAATATCTTGACAGCCACACGGCCCGCCGTTGAGGCGAAGGGCGTCACCAGGATCTTTCGGGGAACCGGTCAGGATTCGGTCAGAGCGCTCGACAACGTCTCCGTCGCGATCCGCGAAAATGAATTCTTCACGCTGCTCGGCCCGTCCGGCTGCGGAAAGACGACGCTGCTGCGGTTGATCGCCGGCTTCGACTATCCGACCGACGGCGAAATCCTGCTTTATGGCCAGGACATTGCGCCGCTGCCGCCGTTCAAGCGGCCGGTCAACACCGTCTTCCAGTCCTATGCTCTGTTCCCGCACATGACGGTCGCCGAGAATATCGGCTTTGGCCTGAGGATGCTGGGCAAGCCGAAGGCCGAGATCAAGGCGCGCGTCGACGCGATGCTGAAGCTCGTCCACATGCAGGAGCTGAAAAATCGGCGCACCAGCCAGATCTCCGGCGGCCAGCAGCAGCGCGTCGCACTGGCGCGGGCGCTCGCACCGCAGCCGAAAGTGCTGCTGCTCGATGAACCGCTCTCGGCGCTCGACTACAAGCTGCGCAAGGAAATGCAGATCGAACTGAAGCGGCTGCAGCACGAGACCGGCATCACCTTCATCTTCGTCACCCATGACCAGGAAGAAGCGCTGACGATGTCGGACCGCATCGCGGTGATGTCGTCGGGCAAGATCCTGCAGGTCGGTTCGCCCTGGGACATCTATGATCATCCGGCGGAGCGGTTCGTCGCCGACTTCATCGGCGAGACGAACTTCCTGACCGGCATGATCGAAAGTGCAGGCAACGGCCAGGCGCGGATCGTCTTGCGCTCGGGTGCGAAGATCTGCGCGACCGCCGCCGCGGGCTTCCGCGCAGGCGGCAACGCAACGCTGATGGTCCGGCCTGAGCATGCGAAGCTCGTCAAAGGCCGCGGCGACCTGACCGGCACGATCGAGAACATCGTCTATTTCGGCACCGACACGCATGTCCATGTCCGGCTGGACGAAGGCGACGTCTTCATGGTGCGCCAGCAGAATTCGCGCAGCGCCAGCTGCGGCTTCGAAAACGGCGACAAGGTCGGCATTTCGATCGGCGACGACGCAGCCCAAGTGCTGAAGGACTAGGGCCCATGGCAACCGCGAAAGAGGTCGCCGAAAAGGCAGAGCGCGACGATATCAGGTCACGCTGGCTGCTTTCCACCCCGGCGCTGCTGATCGTCTTCCTCGCGGCCCTTGGGCCACTGCTGATCGTGGTCGTCTATTCCTTCCTGACGCCGGGCAATTATGGCGATGTGAAATGGCAGTTCTCGACCGATGCCTGGGTGAGCGTGCTGTTCGAGCGTGACGTCTTCGACGACACGCTGTCGTTCGCCACTGCATATTTGTCGATCTTCTGGCGCTCGGTGTCGTTGTCGCTGGCAACCACCGTGCTGACCCTGATCCTCGGCTTTCCCACCGCCTATTTCATTGCCACGCGGCCGGATCACCGGCGCGACATCTGGCTGTTCCTGATTACCATCCCGTTCTGGACGAATTTACTGATCCGCACCTTCGCCATGCAGCAGGTGCTGCGCAATGACGGCATCATCAATTCGGTGCTGCAGCTGCTTGGGATCACCGACCATCCTGTCCAGCTCATGTACACCAACTTCGCCGTCCTGGCCGGCATGGTCTACGTGTTCTTGCCGCTGATGGTGCTGCCGCTCTACGCCAGCATGGAGAAGATCGACTTCCGCTTGGTCGAGGCGGGCTACGACCTCTACGCGACGCGGTTCGAGGTGTTGAGGCGCATCATCATCCCGCTGGTCACGCCGGGCATCGTCGCCGGGTCGATCCTCGTCTTCATCCCTTCGCTCGGCGCCTATGTGACGCCGCGCGTGCTCGGCGGCGGCACCAATCTGATGGTCGGCAACCTGATTGAGCTGCAGTTCGGCCAGGGCAGAAATTGGCCGCTCGGTGCCGCGCTCTCGATCACCTTGATGGCGATCGTCATGGTGGCGCTGCTGTTCTATGTCCGCAACACGACCAGGTCGGATGGCGCCCATGGCTAATCGCTTCGACGTCCGGCGGCAGAACGGCTTCGTCAGTGTGGCGATGCTGTGTTTCTTCCTGCTTTACCTGCCGATCGCCACGCTGGTGGTCTATGCCTTCAACGACAATGATTCCGTGGTGATCTGGAAAGGCTTTTCGCTGCGCTGGTTCCACATCGCCTGGAACAATGCGCTGGTCATAGAATCGTCGATCCGCTCGTTCCAGATCGCCGCCGTGGCCGCCGTGCTGGCGACAATTACCGCCACGATGGCGGCGCTGGCGACGACCAGGACCAAACCGTATCCGGGATTGACCCTCAAATACGCCTTCATCAACCAGCCGCTGATGGTGCCGGAGATCGTCACCGCGGTGGCGCTGCTGATCGTGTTCTCGCGCATCAAGATCTGGACCGGATATTCCGGGCTCGGCTACCTCGTCGCCGCGCACACCGCCTTCTGCATCCCGTTCGCCTATCTGCCGATACGGGCTCGGCTCGAAAGCATGGACCTGTCGCTCGAGACGGCGGCGGCCGATCTCTATGCGACCAAGTGGAAGACCTTCCGGCATGTGACCTTGCCTTTGCTCTGGCCGGGCATTCTCGCCGGGCTGATGCTCGCCTTCGTCGTCTCGCTGGATGACGTCGTCATCACCGAATTCGTCAAATCGGGCGGCCAGGACACGCTGCCGACCTACATGCTCGGCCAGCTCCGGCGCACCGTGACGCCGGAAGTCAATGCGATCTCGACGGCCTTCCTCGTGCTGTCGATCGGCATCGTCACGGCGTTCTTTTTCATCAGCAGGAAACGGACCTGAGGTGGCAACGCCAACGGTCCCAACAATGGGAGCATGGAGCATGAACTTGAAACTGACCGCGACGGCGATCGGGCTGTCGCTGCTGGCCGTGACGGGCGTGGCCCGTGCCGAGGGCGAACTCAACATCTACAATTGGGGCAATTACACCAACCCCGATCTGATCAAGAAATTCGAGGAGACCTACAAGGTCAAGGTCACCGTCACCGACTTCGATTCCAACGACACCGCGCTGGCCAAGATCCGCCAGGGCGGTGCCGGTTTCGACATCGTCGTGCCTTCGGCCAGCGTCGTCCCGATCTGGATCAGCGAAGGGCTGCTGCTTGAATCGCGCCCCGACCAGATGGAGAACTTCAAGAACGTCGATCCCAAATGGGTCGATGTCCCCTTCGATCCGGGCCGCAAATACACCGTTCCGTGGCAATGGGGTACGACAGGTGTGTCGGTCAACAAGTCGGTCTATTCCGGCGACATCAACACGTCCGCAATCTTCCTCGACCCGCCCCCCGAGCTCGTTGGCAAGATCAATGTCGTGCCCGAAATGGGTGACGTCATGTTCCTCGCCATAGCCTACGAAGGCGGCCAATACTGCACGGCCGACAAGGTGGTGCTGAAGAAGGTGCGCGACAAGCTGGTCGAGGCCAAGGCGAAATGGCTGTCCTTCGACTACGGCGCCGTCGACGGCCTGGGCAAGGGCGACATCGCCGCCGGCGTCAACTGGAACGGCATTTCGCTGCGTCAGCGGTTGCAGAACGACAAGATCGCCTATGGCTATCCCAAAGAGGGCTACCCGATCTGGATGGACAACGTCGCCGTCCTCAAGGACGCCAGGAACGTCGACAACGCCAAGCTCTTCCAGAACTTCATCATGGACCCGCAGAACGCCGCACTGATCTCGGCCTTCGCGCGCTATTCGAACGGCATCAAGGGCTCGGAAGCCTTCATGCCCGACGACATGAAGAACGCGCCGGAAGTGAACGTTCCGGCTGAATTCGCTGCCAAGGGACAGTTCATGCAGGCCTGTCCGCCGGACGTGCAGGCGCTCTACACGAAAATCTGGACCGACCTGCAGAAGTAGCCCGAACGGAAACCAATCGAGAACCGCCAGGCCGCGCCACGACGCGCGGCTTGGCGCCCTTATGCAAAAGGCGATCTGGCGATCGCAGGAGACTTCCCATGACCGATCTCGACCTTTGCTATCTGCCAGCCAGCGAGGCGCTGCGGCTGTTCAAGGCGAAGAAACTTTCGCCAGTCGATTTGATGCAGGCGACCATCGACCGCGCCGAAGCGACGAAAGCGGCGATCAATTGCTTCACCTTCACGCATTTCGACGAGGCGATGGAGCTGGCCAGAAAGGCCGAGGCGAAATACGCCAGGGGCGCCAGGACCGGCGCGCTCGAGGGCCTGCCGATCGGCATCAAGGACGAGAGCTACATCAAGGGCAAGCCGACATCGCACGGCTCGCTGCTGTCGAAGGATGCCATTGGCGGCCATACCTCGACGATGAACGAGCGCATCATCAAGGCTGGCGGCATCGTCCACGCCCGCACCGCGACACCCGAATTCAGCTGCGCCGGCGTCACCTGGTCGAGGCGCTGGGGTGTCACCCGCAATCCGTGGAATCCGGACTTCACGCCGGGTGGTTCGTCCGGCGGCGCGGCGGCGACGCTGGCTGCGGGCACATCGTCGATTGCCAGTGGTTCGGACATTGCCGGGTCGATCCGCATTCCTGCCTCGGCCTGCGGTCTTGTCGGGTTCAAGCCGCCATACGGCCGCAACCCGGACGAGCCGCCATTCAATCTCGATTTCTACTGCCACACCGGACCGCTGGCACGAAACGTCCGGGATGCGATCCTGCTGCAGAATGTCATGGCGGGTCCGAGCCCGTTCGACATCGCCACGCTGCGCCCGAAACTGCGCCTGCCGCTCGACTACAAGCCGATCAAGGGCTGGAAGATTGCTCTTTCCATCGACCTCGGCTCCTTCGAAGTGGATGCCGAGGTGCGCAGGAACACGCTTGCCGCCTGTGATGTGTTTCGTTCACTTGGCGCCACCGTCGAGGAGGTCGACCTGGGCTGGGGCGACGAAGTGCTCAAGGCCGGCATGGCCTATCTGGAGCATCTCTTCGGCGCCTCGCTGTCGCAACTGCTCAAGCAGCACGGCAAGGACATGACCAGCTATGCGCGGCAATTCGCCGAGGATGGGCAAAAGTCCAAGGCCACGGACTTTGTCGCAACCCTGGAGGTGGCAGCCAGGATGTATCAGACGCTTGGTCCGCTGCTGGAGTCATATGATGTGCTGATCTGCCCGACGAACGCGCTGCCCGCGGTGCCGGCGGAGTTCGACCACACCAAAGACACTGTCGAGATCAACGGCAGGCAGGTGAACCCGTCACTTGGCTGGGTGATGACGACGCCGTTCAACATGCTGAGCCGCTGTCCCGTTCTCACCATACCTTCGGGGCGGGCGGCGAGTGGCGTGCCGACCGGCATCCAGATTGTCGGGCGCACCTATTGCGACGCCGATGTCTTCCGGGCAGCGCTGGCCTATGAAACGGCGCAGGGCCAATGGTACGGAAACGCCGAAACACGCCCGTCGCTTTGAACGGTCACGCGGCCCGTGCTGGCTGGTGCTCGCTCTCTCGCTTCGGCTATGGTGAGCCGGTGCGCGGGGCCGGAAATTGCCGTCGCAAGGTTTGAAAAGGGTTGGACAGGGATGGCGCAACGCAAGGCTGCCGCGGCACGGGGGAAGGCAATGGTGGCCGAAGGTGGGGACACGCAAGTCGAACCGGCTCCCAGGGATCGCCGGCGCGAGCGCGGCGAGGCGAGCATTCAGCGCATCATCGACGCCACCATCGATCTCATCGCCGAGGAAGGCCTGGCGAGCGTCACCATGCAGCGGATCGCCGAGCATGTCGGCTCTTCCAACGCGCTGGTGGTTTTCCACTTTCGCAGCAAGGAGAACCTGTTTCGCGCCGTGCTGCAGTATCTCAGCGATCAGTACGATGAATTGTGGGCGACGCTGGTGCGGGCGCCAGGCCTGTCGCCGGTCGAGCGGCTGATGGGCGCGGTCGAATGCGCGCAAAGATTCGCGCGGCAGCATCCGAAATGGGTTTCGGTCTTCGTCGTGTTCTCCAGCGACCGCAAGAGCATGCAGATCTACAACGAAATCGGCCTGCCCAGCGATCTCAGCTACAATGCCGAGGCGCGAGACTTGCTTATCGAAATCAAGCACAGCGGCGGCTACACCGATGTCGACCCGGACACGCTGGCTGAAAGCCTCAACTATCTCGTCCATGGCGCATGGATCTGGGATCACCTCAACCCACCGGCGGGCAATTCCGATGTGCTGAGAAAGACGATGCTGATGCTGCTGCATCAGTCGTTTCCGCGGCATTTCGAATTGATGCGCTAACTTTTATGGATGCTGCCGCAGGTGGCAGCCAGCCTGCCGCTTGTGCGCCAGATACTCGTCGACGAGTTGGCGGTAGCGCACCTTGCCGAAGCTCGGAAAATGGCCGCCATGCACGACCGAGACATCGAGGTGGCGCATGCCGAGTAGCGTCGCCATATAGTCCGAAATGTCCGAGTGATATACGTCGTCGATCAGCGGGCCGTCATAGATGATGTCGCCGGAAAGCAGGATGCCGGTCTTCTTCTCGTGGAGCGCGATGCCGCCGGGTGAGTGGCCGGGCGTGTGGATCACCTCGAAGGCACGGTCGCCGAGATCGACGACGTCGCCATGCGCGAGCAGGCGATCGGCCGGTGCGGGCTGAATGCTGTAGCGCGCCGTGTCCCAGCCTTGCGGCATGCCGTCAAACATCTCGTCGGTCGCATAGGTGCCGGCCGCCGTCCATTCGTTGCGCGGATCGGCGAGGATCTCCGCCTCGGCCGCGTGCACGCAACGGTCGGGAAATTCGTGATGGCAGCCAATGTGATCGAAATGCGTGTGGCTGGCGACACAGGTCAGCTTTCGCTCCGTCACCAGCGGCACGTGACGCCTGAGGCTGAAATGGCCTAGGCCGGTATCGAACAGGAGATCACGGTCGCGACCGCGCACATGCCACATGTTGCAGCGGAAGAACGGCTTGATCCATGGCTCATGGATCAGCGTCACGCCATCGCTCATGCGGATGATCTCGTACCAGTCTGGGGCGTCGATGACCGGAAGCGTGCCCATTTCAATCCGTCAAAAGGATGATCTGGTCGGTATCGCACGAAACGGCGACCGTGTCGCCCGGCTGGACGGTGGCTGCCGCTGGCAGCCTTGCGATGAACCGCAGCGAAGGGTCTTCGACGGAAACCGCAAGCACGCGCTTGAAGCTGCCCTGGAAGACGACGTCGCTCACCTCAGCCGTGCCAAGCCTGACATTGCCGCTGGCCGCGCCGAGGACAAGATGCTCCGGCCGTATGGCGAGCCCGACCGTCGAGCCCACCGGCAACGCGCTGGGCAGCGAAACCGGCCCGACCGGCGTCGCGACGGTGCTGGTCCTGTTACTGGCTTCCGTGACCGTGCCGGCAAGGATCGTGCTTTCGCCCATGAAAGTCGCGGAAAAGCGCGTCGCCGGCCTGGCATAGACGCGCTCGGGCGGTCCTTCGTCCTCGATGCACCCGTCATTCATCACCACGCAATGGTCGGCCAGCGCCATCGCTTCTTCCTGGTCGTGGGTGACATGGATGAAGGCGGTGCCGACGCGCTTCTGGATCGCCTTCAACTCGTCCTGCATCTGCCGGCGCAATTTGAGGTCGAGCGCGCCAAGTGGCTCATCGAGCAAAAGCACCGCCGGCTCGATCACCAGCGCACGCGCCAGCGCCACGCGCTGACGCTGGCCGCCGGAGAGCTGGTGCGGCTTCTTGTCGAAGGCGGAGGCCAGCCCAACCAACGCCAGCGCCTCGCGCGCCCGCGCGGCCCGCGTCGCACCGTCGACGCCCTGCATGCGCAGGCCGAAGCCGACATTGTTGCCGACGCTCATATGCGGGAACAGCGCGTAATCCTGGAACACCGTCGTCGTCGGGCGCTTGGCCGGCGGCACCGAGGTGCAGTCCACACCGCGGATGAACACCTTGCCCTCGCTCGGGGTGACGAAGCCGCCGAGAATTGAGAGCAGCGTCGTCTTGCCGGACCCGGAAGGGCCGAGCAGGATCGTGTAGCTGCCGGGTTCGATCTGCAGCGAAACGTTCTTCAGCACGGTCTGCTGGCCGAAACGATGCGAGACGGAGCTTATATCGACCAAGGGCGCGGTCATGCTCTTCTCCTGCGCAGCAATGTCAGTTCGAACAGCACGACCAGCACGATCGAGACGGCGAAGACCAGCGAGCCGACGGCGTTGGTTTTCGGATTGAGGCCGGAGCGCAGCAGGTTCCAGATTTCCACCGGCAAGGTCGTGTCGAAGCGTGTCAAAAGGAAGGAGATGACGA
Source organism: Mesorhizobium newzealandense (assembly GCF_042682145.1). Taxonomy (NCBI): domain Bacteria; kingdom Pseudomonadati; phylum Pseudomonadota; class Alphaproteobacteria; order Hyphomicrobiales; family Phyllobacteriaceae; genus Mesorhizobium; species Mesorhizobium newzealandense. The sequence goes on from NZ_JBHUGZ010000007.1 coordinate 514,992, forward strand.
ACTCGTCCCAAGAGAAGGTCATCGACAGGAAGAAGCCGGCGAAGATGGCCGGTGCCATCACCGGCACTGTGATCAGGAGCAGCACCTTCCATTCCGGCGCGCCGAGGTCGCGAGCGGCGCGCTCGATGTTGATCTGGTGGTCGCCCATCTGGCTGTAGATGATGGCAAAGCACAGCGGCAGGTTGATCACGACATGGCCGATGCCGGCGGCCAGCAGCGACTTCGGCACGCCGGCCCAGTTGAACAGCACCAGCAGCCCCATGCCGATGATGAGATAGCTGACCGTCAAGGGCAGGGTGATCAGCCCGCGCAACGGGCCGGAGCCGGGCAGGACGAAGCGGGCAAAGCCCCAGGCGGAGAGGAAACCGAGCGTGACCGCGGCAAGCGACGAGATCGAAGCAACCAGCAGCGAGTTGACCAGCGCCGAGGTCAGCCGCGTGTCCGAGAGAACCGCGTCGTACCAGCGCAATGACGGGCCGGTGAAGGGTGGGATCGGGAACGACGTCGCCTGGAGCGAGAACAGCACCAGCACCACCACCGGCAGGAAGATGAAGGCGTAGATCGCAAGCGCATAGAGCCAGGAAGCGATGCGGACAATCCGGTGCATCTCAGGCCCGCTCGATCTTCAGCCAGCGGGCGCAGGCGAGGTAGGCGATGGTGACGACCGCCATCAGGATGATCGACAGCGCCGAGGCCAGCGGGAAGTCGCCGCGGCGGCCGATCTGCATCATCACCAGCTGCGGCATCAGAAGCTCGTTGTTGCCGCCGAGGATCTGCGGCGTGATGTAGTCGCCAATGCACAGCACGAAGGTGAGGAAGGCGCCGACCATGATGCCGGGCAAGGTCAGCGGCAGGACGACATGCAGGAAGGTGCGCACCGGCCCGGCGCCGAGATCGGCTGCGGCCTTGCGATAGCTCGGGCTGAGCTGCTTCAGATTGGCGAAGATCGTCAGCGTCAAAAGCATGACGAAGAAATGCACGAAGCCGGTGACGGTGGCGAAACGCGTGTTGGCGAGTTGCAGGGGCTCGCTGAACAGACCGGAGCCCGTCAGCGCCCGGTTGATGACGCCGTTCTGCGCCAGCACCAGCAGCCAGGAATAGGAGCGCACGACATAGGAGGTCCAGAATGGCAGCACGGCCAGCATCAGCGCCAGCCGCTGCCAGCGTTCCGGCACCTGTTCGGCGAGGATCCAGGCAAAGGGGTAGGCGAGCAGCACCGAGACGACAGTGACGATCGCCGTCACCTCTAGCGAGTTCACCATCGCTTGCCAGTAGGCGGGGTTGGTGAAGAACTGGCTGTAGTTGGACGCCGTGAAGCCGCCGCGCTCATGCGCCGTCAGGCTGGACAGCCCCATGGCGATGAAAGGCAGCACGAAGAACACAAGCGTCCAGCCGAGCGCCGGCGTGACCAGCGCCCAGGGCAGGGCGCGGCCCGCCCGGGGCAGGGCACGCCCGTTGTTCCCGGTGGTCATCAGCGGTATCAGCTCATTTCGCCTGCAGCATTTCGGTCCACATGTCCTGCATCTTCTTGTCGAGGTCGGCATTCGGCGCCGGATAGGCCTGGGCGCGGGCGAGGAAGCCCGGCTGCTCCTCGAAACGCAGGATCTTCTTCTGGTCGTCGCTCAGCGCCGCCTTGGCGTTCGCCGGCATGCCCCAGTAGCAGGACGAGGTGGCAAGCCGCGCCTGGCCCTCCGGGCTCATGATGTACTGGATGAATTTCAGCGCCATGTCCTTGTTCTTTGAGTCCTTGAACATGGCCAGCGACTGCGACCACAGCACCGCGCCTTCTTTGGGAATGGAGAAGTCCAGCGCCGGGTTCTCCTTGGCCAGCCCGGCGGTCACCCATTCGCCGCCGCCGACCAGGATATCGACCTCGCCGGTCGCCAGCGCAGTCTGGCTGGCGGTCACTTCTCCGACCAGCTTGGCGTTGGCCTTCATCTTGAGAAGTAACTCCTTGAGGGCGGGCAGGTCGGCTTCGGTCAGCTCGGCCGTCTTCTTGCCGATGGCGAGTGCGGCCATGCCGATGACCGGCAGATAATAGTCGTAGATGGCGACCTTGCCCTTGTACTTGTCGCCGGTCAGCGCCGCCATCGACTGCATGTCGGCCGGATCGACCTTGGTCTTGTTGTAGCCGATCGTGTTGTAGCCGAACTTTTCGGTGATGCCGTAGCGCTTGCCGCCGACCACCGTGGAGCCGTCCATCTTTACCTGCGGAAACATGTCGGCCAGTGGCAGTTTGTCGTCCGGCAGCGGCTCGAACAGGCCCTTTTCGACGCCGCGCGGTATGTCGATGCTGTCGATCACCATCACGTCCCAGTCGCCCGGCTGCGACTGTTCGACGATCGCCAGCCCAGCGCCGGTTCCCTCGAACTCCTTGACGTTGACCTTGACGTTGTTGGCCTCCTCGAAGGGCTGCAGCAGCGCGGGATCGGAATGATCGCACCAGATCAGCGCGTTGAGATCGGCGGCCTGGGCGACGCTGCCGGCGCCGAGCAGCAGTGCCGTGGCGGCGCACGCGGCGTGCAGATGGCTCCTCAGGATGGAAAGCGGATTCCTGGATGCAGATTCAGCGGACATCGAGTGTTCTCCCTTGCCTTTGTGGCTTCTTGCAAAAAATTGAACCAATTCTAAAATTGAGTCAATTCTGTTTTTATGGCAAGAGGCTGATATGAGCGGATTGCGGGCAAGGCAAAAGGCGGACCGGCACAGGCGCATCATCGAGGCGGCGGCCGAGCTTTTTCGCGAGGCTGGCTATGAAGGCGCCAAGATCGAGGCGATCGCCGCGCAGGCCGAAGTCTCGGTCGGCACCATCTACAATTACTACCAAAACAAGGGCGACATCCTCGGCGCCATCGTCTCGCTTGAGGTCAACGAGGTGCTGAACGCCGGCCAAGGCGTCGTCGCCAGGCCGCCGGCCAATGTCGGCGATGCGCTGGACACGCTGATCGGCATCTATATCGAGCACTCTCTGCACTATCTCAGCAAGGAGATGTGGCGGCAGGCGATGGCGATCTCGACGCAACTGCCAGGCAGCCCGTTCGGCCAGGCCTACACCGCGCTCGACCGGGCGCTGACCGAACAGATCCGTGCACTGATCGCCCGGCTGCAGGTGCTCGGGCTGGTGCGGCAGGACATCGACGGCGCGGCGCTCGGCGAACTGATCTTCAACAACATGAACATGATGTTCATCGAGTTCGTGAAACGCGACGAGGCGAAGATCCCGGAGCTGCGCGCGGCGATACGCCGGCAGAACCGGATATTGGTGGCGGCGATTGCGGTGTGATTGTCAGGAAAAGGCAGCAGAATCGATTTTTTGGCCAAGCCGCGACTCAACCCTCTTGAGTCGAATCTGAAATCTGCTACAACCCATGAGTGCATTTCTAGGGGAGGGGTGAATGCAGTTTTCCATTTGGCATTGGGTAATAGTTCTGTTGTTGATCGGCGTTCCTGTCTTCTTTGCGCTCCGGTCTGCCCGCAAGCCCTCGCAGAATTCGGCCGACCTCGTTGGGTTCGGAGGGTGGCTGATGCTTCTTGCGATCGGCCAGACCCTGTCGCCGTTGCGCACGCTCGCCACATTGGGTTCCTCGCGCGATGGCTACAACCAGCTCATGCTGGTGCCGAACGGACCCATGGTGGTCTATGGCGAGGTTGCGCTGCTGCTGGCATTTCTGGTGCTTCAACTGGTGGTGCTTGTTGCCATGCTGAGGCGGAGCCTTCGGTTCAAGCAGTTGTTTCTCATCCAGTGGCTTGCAATCCCGGTGGTCTTCATCCTGGACGCGATCTGGATTTCCACGGGTCTCGGCGTCCCGGTTGGGCAAGTGGTCACCGGACACGCACTTGCCGCGCCTATAGTGTCGTTTGTCCTCACCGGCCTCTGGGTCGCTTACGTCTACAAATCCGTCAGGGTACGGAACACGTTCACCGGGGTCAGAGCATCCTCCCGGGTCGTGCCCGCCTCCTAGAAAGCACAATTTGGAATATTTGAAGGGTTAGGGGCTCGGCGGAAGGCCTGCCAAAGCGAGGATTTCGGGGGCAGGAGTGACATGTGCGTGTGGCCTGCAGAAAGCAGGGTCGATCGCTCGATAGCCAAGCAGATTGGCGAGCGGCGCCAGGATGCCGAGCGCCACACGCTGAATCGCGGGTGGAGGCTGGGTGAAGACGACCACGTCGGCAAATTCCCTGACGATGACTGCCGCCTGAAGCGGGAAGGGTCTTCCTCTCTTATCGACCCGGCCGGCATTGGCGAGGCCGAAGAGCATGCCGATCATGAGCTCGAAACGGTTCGGGTCAATCCGGTCCGCGCCGGGCGCCCGTTCGATTTCGATCAAGACGTGTGCTTCCTCGGTCTTGCTGCTGTTCCACCAATCGTGCACCACGCCTGCCTCGACCATTGCCGATTGGCCGGGCCCCAGAGAAAACGTCTCCCCGGCGATGGAGGCATCGAGCCGGCCGCTGAAAACGGTAAACCGTTCGGTCATGTTCGGATGGAAGTGCTCGCCAACGACCGCAGCTCCCGGCCGAGCGGTTAAGTGAACAATGCCAGGTCCTTGTCCGCGATCTTCGGTGCCGCGCAGGATCACCGCAAATTCACCGGTCACCTTGTTCTCGTAGACGTCCCCACAGCGTGACATGGATCAGCTCCTATTTCAGGAACACCGGCACATCAAAGTCAAAGGATCGACGTTTCACTGCGAACTGGTGCCCCCGGACGGAATCGAACCGCCGACCTTCGGTTTACAAAACCGCTGCTCTACCAGCTGAGCTACAAGGGCACGGCGCTCCGGTTAGCATATTTGTTGCGCCAGTAAAGACAAAACTCCTTTTTCGGTTACCCGGCGTCTCATATGGGCTGTCGGGGAGGGGCATCCTGAAAACCGCCAAATCGCTTCCTACATATGAGAAGGTGCAATCGCTTCGCGCAGGGGTGTGGCATGATTAGATTTGTCATCATTCTCCCTATCGTCTTCATAGCCTGGATGCTGCTGGTGAAGATCATCAGCGATGTGAAGAAGGCCAATGTGGACTGGACCGGCGTCACCACCATCATCGGCTTCATCGCGCTCGCCTTCTGGCTTCGCCATGTCACGGGCATGGGGTGAACGGGTAAGCGAATAGGGAATAGGGAATAGGGAATAGGGAATAGTATTGTAGCGAGTGGCACCCTGGTGTGCCTGCCTTCGCTACTCGCTACTCGCTACTCGCTACTCGCTACTCGCTACTCGCTCTGAGCGCCTCCTCCACAAAAAATCTCCGCGATCTTTCGAACCTTTTCCCGCGCCCGGCCGACTGATGGTCAGAGGCGAATGGGTCGCCTCGATCAAGGATCCAGGAGATCATCATGTTCAAGCGCACTCTTACGTCAGGCCTCGTTGCCATTTTCGTCGCCACCGGCGCGCTCGCCGGCACCGTCGGCACGTCGTCGGCCCACGGCATGCATCACCATCACCATCATCACCACAAGCACTTCAAGAAGCATTGGTGGTGGCACCACAACCATCATCACCACAAGCACGGCAGGGTGATCATTTTCCTTTGATGGAGGGACCCAATTCCCCAAGGGCGGCTTCGGCCGCCCTTTTTGCGTTGTCGGGTTGTTTCCGCAACGCATGGTGCGGAGGCATCGCCTCGACAGGTCTCTGACTGGCCGATGTCCTCGATTCCTGGAGAATCGAAAAAAGTTTCGAACCTTTTCCCTTGCCGCAGCGACAGATGATCAAGGGGCGGATGGATCGCCTCGGTCAACGAAGCAAGGAGATCATCATGTTCACGCGCACACTCGTTTCCGGCCTCATCGCCACCGGCGTCGCCGCCGCCATGCTGGCCGGCACCGTGCAGCCCTCGGCTGCGCATTCGCATCACCACGACCTCGGCATCGGCATCGCCGCCGGGGTTGGCGGTTTCGTCCTGGGCAGCCTGCTCGCCCAGCAGCCCCGCACCGTCTATGTCGACGAAGACGGCGGTTCCTGGCACGTGCGCCGCTGCTTCGACCGCTACGCGAGCTACGATCCGGACTCCGACACCTATGTCGGCTACGACGGCTATCGCCACTACTGCCGGCTCTGAGAGGAGGTGGACCGTTTCAGCAACAAAAGGGGCTCACGCGAGCCCCTTTTCTGTTGTTTCGATAGCAGCGGCGCTTGCTCGATCGGTCGACTTTCAACGTCGGCAAGTAAAGACCTGCAGCGATTGCCTTGGCGACCGACCTGGGCGGTATACAGCGATTTTCCGAGCGTCTATTCTGACCGCGAAACGTGGGGAACGTGGGGAGAGACCCTTGGACGAGCAGGACCCGAAGGAAGACCTGGTCGAAACGGTTTTCCGCAACGGCACAGTCACCGCCGTCGGCATCCTGCTGGCTTTTTCGCTGGGCTTCATCACCCATTGGGCCGCCAACCCGATCCCGTGGCAGACCTACCATCTTGTCGCCGTCCTGCCGATCCTGCTCGGCATCGCCTTGCAGATGCGGGCGCTGTCGCTGCTGCTCGACACGAAGTCCCTGCAGCGGCGCATCTATGAACACGCCAACCGCATCTTCATCGCCGGCCTCATCTTCACCGCCTGCGGCGTCGGCATGGCGATTCTGCTCGATTTCTTCGATATTGCGACCAAGAGCGCGCTGCCCGGGGCAGGCTGATCAGCCAGCTTGCACGCCGCCGATCATCCTGGTCACCTCGGCTGCTGCATCGCGCACCAGCGGCCCGATTTCGGCCAGCCGCTCCTGCGTCACCCGCACGGTCGGCCCCGACACCGAGACACCGCCGATCGGCTCGCCGAATTCGTTGAAGATGGCGGCCGCCACGCAGCGCATGCCGGGGTGCCGCTCTTCGTCGTCGACCGACCAGCCCCGCCGTTTTGTCGTGGCCAGGTCGTGGGCAAGGGCGGAAATGTCGGAAAGCGTCTTGTCGGTGAAGCGCTGCAGGCCTGCCTTGCGCAGGATGGTGCCGACGCGCTCCGGTTCGAGATGCGCCAGCACCGCCTTGCCGATGCCGGATGCATGGAACGGGCTGCGCGTGCCCGGCCGGAAGAAAGCGCGGATCGCCTGGTGCGTCTCGACCTGGCTGACAAACACAACGCAATCATCCTCGGCGACGCCGAGATTGGCGGTCTCGCCGGTCCTTTCCATCAGCTCCTGCATGACGACACGGGCGCGGTCGACCAGCTTGCGGCGGCGCAGGAACGCTGCGCCCATGCGGTAGGTCTCGACGCCGATCGACCACAGCTGGTCGCTGGTGTCGAATTCGACCATGCCGTGGTTTTCGAGCGTCGTCAGCATGCGGTAGGCGGTGGAGGCGGCCAGTCCAGAACTGGCGGCAATCTCGCTCAGCGACAGGCCGCTGCCCTCGGCGACAATGGCCAGGATGCGCAACGCCCGATCGAGCGACTGCACCGAACTGGCCTCGGATGGGCCGTTGAAGGCGCGCGGGCGACCACGCTGGCGTTTCTCGGTGGTTTCCATGGCTGCATTGTCGGCAATTCAGCGCAATAGGCAATGAAAAAGTTTTTCATTGTGCAAAGTCGTGCAATTGGTGGAAAACGAAAAGCCATTCAAATTCATTGGCTAAGGGTCGTTTCTTAGAAATGAAAAAATATTCTGAAAAAATTGAAAAATAGCCGGCTTGGTGACACTCTCAGCTCATCCAACAATGACAAACCCGTGGAGGGCTGGAAAATGGCCAGGATGCGCGCTGTCGATGCCGCGGTTCTCGTTCTCGAAAAGGAAGGTATCTCCTGCGCTTTCGGTGTGCCGGGCGCGGCGATCAATCCGTTCTATTCGGCCCTGAAGGCGAGGGGCTCCATCCGCCATGTCCTTGCCCGGCACGTCGAGGGCGCCTCGCACATGGCGGAAGGTTTTACCCGCGCCAAGGCTGGCAATATCGGCCTGTGCATCGGCACCTCGGGCCCAGCCGGCACCGATATGATCACCGGGCTGTATTCGGCTGCCGCCGATTCCATTCCGATCCTGTGCATCACCGGCCAGGCGCCGCGCGCACGGTTGAACAAGGAGGATTTCCAGGCCGTCGACATCGCCGCCATCGCCGCACCGGTCGCCAAATGGGCGGTCACCGTCATGGAGCCCTATCTGGTGCCGATGGCGCTGCAGAAGGCCTTCCACCTGATGCGCTCGTCGCGGCCGGGCCCAGTGCTGATCGACCTGCCGGTCGACGTCCAGCTGGCCGAGATCGAATTCGACATCGATGCCTATGAGCCGTTGACGCCATTCAAGCCGGCGATGACGCGCGCCCAGGCCGAAAAGGCGCTGGCGATGCTCAATGCGGCCGAAAGGCCGCTGATCGTCGCCGGCGGCGGCATCATCAACGCGGACGCGTCGGATCTGCTCATCGAATTCGCCGAAATTTCGGGCGTGCCGGTCATCCCGACCTTGATGGGCTGGGGCGCCATTCCCGACGACCACCGGCTGATGGCCGGCATGTGCGGGCTGCAGACCTCGCACCGCTACGGCAATGCGACGATGCTGGAGGCCGATTTCGTCTTCGGCATCGGCAACCGCTGGGCCAACCGCCACACCGGTTCGGTCGACGTCTACACCAAGGGCAAAAAATTCGTTCATGTCGATATCGAGCCGACGCAGATCGGCCGTGTCTTCGCACCGGACCTTGGCGTCGTCTCGGATGCGGGCGCGGCGCTGAAGATGCTGCTCGACGTCGCCACCGAGTGGAAGACGGCCGGCAAGCTGCGCGACTGGTCCGGCTGGGCGAAGGAATGCCAGGGCCGCAAGAAGACCATGAAGCGCAAGACGCATTTCGACCAGGTGCCGCTGAAGCCGCAACGTGTCTACGAGGAGATGAACAAGGCGTTCGGCCGCGATGTCACCTATGTCACCACGATCGGCCTGTCGCAGATCGCCGGCGCGCAGTTCCTGCATGTCTACAAGCCGCGCAACTGGATCAATTGCGGTCAGGCCGGCCCGCTCGGCTGGACCTTGCCGGCCGCCCTTGGCGTTCGCGCCGCCGATCCCGACCGCACCATCGTGGCGCTGTCGGGCGACTACGATTTCCAGTTCATGATCGAGGAACTGGCCGTCGGCGCGCAGCACAAGCTGCCCTACCTCCATGTCGTGGTGAACAACGCCTATCTCGGGCTGATCCGCCAGGCGCAGCGCGGCTTCTCGATGGATTTCGAGGTCAATCTCGCCTTCGAGAACATCAACCGCTCAGGCGATCCCGAGGCCGGCTATGGCGTCGACCACGTCGCAGTGGCAGAGGCGATGGGCTGCAAGGCGGTCAGGGTGCGCAAGCCGGAGGAATTCGCCGCCGCCTTCAAGGAGGCACAGCGGCTGATGAAGGAGCATCAGGTGCCGGTCGTGCTCGAATTCATCCTCGAACGCGTCACCAACATCTCCATGGGCACCGAGATCGACAAGATCACCGAATTCGAGGACCTTGCCGAGAGCCATGAAGATGCGCCGACGGCGATCGTGATGTTGGATTAGATTAGCGGAAAAGGAGAAAAAGAATGCCGCGATTTTCAGCCAATGTTTCGATGCTCTTTGGCGAGCACGATTTCCTTGACCGTTTTGACGCAGCTGCCAGCGCGGGCTTCAAGGGCGTCGAATATATCGGCCCCTACGATCACGCCCCCGAGGTCGTCGCCGCGAGGCTGAAGAAGAACGGCCTGACCCAGGTGCTGTTCAATCTGCCGGTAGGCGACTGGGGCAAGGGCGAGCGCGGCATCGCGGTGCTGCCGGATCGCGTGCCGGAATTCCGCCAGGGCATCGCCAAGGCGATCACCTACGCGCAGGCGCTCGGCTGCCAGCAGGTGAATTGCCTGGCCGGCATCGCGCCAGCGGGCGCCGACCGCAAGGTGCTGGAGGATGTCTTTGCCGAAAACCTCGCCTTCGCGGCGGAGAAGCTGGAGCAGGCAGGCATTCGGCTGTTGATCGAGCCGATCAACACGCGAGATATTCCGGGCTTCTTCCTCAATTACTCCGACCAGGCGCTGGCGTTGATCGACCGTATCGGTTCGAAGAACCTGTTCCTGCAATACGACATCTATCACATGCAGATCATGGAGGGGGATCTCGCCCGTAAAATCGAGGCAAACCTCGGCCGCATCGCGCATATCCAGCTCGCGGACAATCCCGGCCGTCACGAGCCGGGGACGGGCGAGATCAATTATCCCTTCCTCTACGAACACATCGACCGCATCGGCTATTCCGGCTGGGTCGGCGCGGAATACAAGCCGAAGGCCGGCACGGAGGCCGGGCTGGGCTGGTTTCGGGAGCTGGCCGGGCAGGGAAGTGCGGCGGCTTAGCTGCCGACGCTGAAGCTACCGATCTCCCCACCCTGGGGGAGATCGCCGGCAGGCCAGGGGGGCGAAGGAACGCGCCCTTAATAGAGAAATTCGACGGAGAAAAACAATGGAAACCATCGGCTTCATCGGCCTCGGCATCATGGGCGCGCCGATGGCGGGGCATCTGCTGGATGCGGGTTATAAGGTCATCGCCAGCGACCATCGCTCGAAGCCACCGGCCGATCTCGTCGCCAAGGGTCTGAAGTCAGTCTCTGGCCATGCCGCCGTGGCCAAAGCGGCCGACCTCATCATCACCATGGTGCCCGATACGCCGCAAGTGGCCGATGTGCTGTTCGGCGAGAACGGCGTCGCGTCCGGCCTGACGAAGGGCAAGCTGGTGATCGACATGAGCTCGATATCGCCGATCGAAACCAAGATTTTCGCCAAGAAGATCAACGATCTCGGCTGCGACTATCTCGACGCGCCGGTCTCAGGTGGCGAAGTCGGCGCCAAGGCGGCATCGCTGACCATCATGGTCGGCGGCGAGGACAAGGCGTTCGAGCGCGCCAGGCCGGTGTTCGAAAAGATGGGCAAGAACATTACCCTGGTCGGGCCGAACGGCGTCGGCCAGACGACCAAGGTGGCCAACCAGATCGTCGTCGCGTTGACCATTGAAGCCGTCGCCGAAGCGCTTGTTTTTGCTTCGAAAGCCGGCGCCGACCCGGCCAAGGTCAGGCAGGCGCTAATGGGTGGACTGGCTGCCTCGCGCATTCTCGAAGTGCATGGCGAGCGCATGGTCAAGCGCACCTTCGCGCCGGGCTTCCGCATCGAACTGCACCAGAAGGACCTGAACCTGGCGCTGGAGGCCGCAAAGGCGCTCGGCGTGTCGCTGCCCAACACCTCTACCACGCAGCAACTGTTCAATTCCTGTGCTGCCAATGGCGGCGCCAAGGAGGATCATTCGGCGCTGGTCAGGGCGCTGGAGCGGATGGCCAATTTCGAAGTCGGCGGCAACGCAGCCGACGTCAAAGGCAAGGCAGCATAGCAGGAGAGGGCGGCGCAACGTTCCCAAGCCGCCAACTCTTGCCTGTCGAAGAACGGGCTCCTGCGCTGTCGCCGGAGCCCGTTTCGCATTTCGAGATGTTTCGCCGAACGCCTACTGTTTCGAGAGGCTCAGCCGCGCTTCAAAAATGCCCGAGCCGCATAGAGGCTGATCGCCGCGGCGTTCGATACGTTGAGGGAGCGGATGGCGCCGGGCATGTCGAGCCGCGCCAGCGTCGTTACGGTCTCGCGCGTCTTCTGGCGCAGGCCCTTGCCCTCGGCGCCGAGAATCAGCGCGATCTTCTCACCTGAAAAACTCGTTTCGAGTTCCGCCGGCCCGTCCGAATCGAGGCCGATGGTCTGGAAGCCGGCCTCGTGCAACTGGTCGAGCGCGTCGGCCAGGTTCTTTACCTCGATCTGGTCGATATGCTCCAGCGCCCCCGATGCAGCTTTCGCCAGCACGCCGGATTCCTGCGGGCTGTGGCGGGCCGTGGTAATCAGCGCCCCGGCGCCGAAGGCGACCGCCGAGCGCAGGATGGCGCCGACATTGTGCGGATCGGTGACCTGATCGAGCACCAGCACCAGTCTTGCATCGCCAAGGGCGTCGAGCCGCTTCGGCTTCAGCGGCTCGGCCTCGATCAGCACGCCCTGATGCACCGCGTCCGACCCGGTGATCTTGTCGATATCCCTGGGCTCGACCAGTTCGGCCTTGAAGCGCAGCGCGGCGAGATCGGCTATCTCCAGGCGTTCGGCCGCATTGCGCGTCACCAGCATCCTTCTGATCTTGCGGCGCGGATTGTCGAGTGCCGCCCGCACCGTGTGCAGGCCATAGAGCCGCACCAGGCCGTCGGCGGCGTTTTCGCCCGGTGGAACCGGCTGCCGAGGCCTGAATGCCGGCGCGCCGCCGCTTTTCTCGTCGCGATAGGCGCGACGCAGCTTGGCGTAATGGGTGTCTTTCGGCGTCTTGGAATTGTTGTCGTTGCTCATGGCCAGCTTCTATAACCGTGTCGCGCGGCAATGGATACCGCTGGTTCGAACGGCTTGCCGGATGGCAGACGAAATTCAGCGCGTTTTGCCGGGATCTTGCGGTTGACAGTTTTGGGCGGTGCCGCCATAAGGCGCTTCGCGGAAGGCTGCTGAGGCGGTCGCGACGCGTCGATGCCTTGTTGCATGGCTCCGGCGGCAGACTGGAGAGGTGCCCGAGTGGTTAAAGGGGACGGACTGTAAATCCGTTGGCTATGCCTACGTTGGTTCAAATCCAACCCTCTCCACCACTGCCGGCCCGGAAGCCCTGAAACGCAAAGCATCGGACCGAAAAGTGTGTAGCGGTTTTCGGGGGAATCCGATACTTCACTGAAAGGCGCGGGTATAGCTCAGTGGTAGAGCAGCAGCCTTCCAAGCTGAATATGCGGGTTCGATTCCCGCTACCCGCTCCAGACTTTCAGCCCTACGATTTGCAAGGCGAAACACCGCGCGGCAATGAGCGCAGCGCTCCAAGTGTGTGGGTGTCCGCGCCGCGCTAGCGCTTTGTCTTGACGCAATTCCGGACGGAGAACCGCTTCACACTTGTCCTGGAATTGCTTCAGCTGTTGAACGCCGATGCGACCTGGTGTTGCTGCGGCACCTGGCCGTTTGGCGTCAGCTTGTCGATGACGCCGGGCAAGGCCGTGGACAGCTGCTTGAGCAATTCCTGCTCGTCCATCCCAGTCCGTTGCGCGATCTCGCGGATGATCTGCGGCCCGAGTGCGGCGCCGAGATCATTGGCATTGATCGACTTGTTCTGCCCGGTGCCGACCCAGGAATCGGCGGCGTTGCCGTGGCCGGCATCCCTGAGCTTGTCGAGCAGGCCGCCCAGTCCGCCAAGCAGACCGCCGTCGGCGGAGGTCGTTCCGGTGGAAGCAGGGCCGGTCGGGGCTGGGGTTTCAGGCTGGTCCGGCTGTTCGGCGCTTCTGCCGCTCAGCATTTTTCCGACCAGCAGCGCGCCGAGCGCGATCATCAGTGGTTTGGTGATGTTGCCGCCGGGAACGGCGTTGTCAAAAAGTCCCATAGTGGATCCTCCATCTCAACCAAGCCCAGCCCATTTCAACAATGGGGCATCCGGGCGGAATTTCAAGTTGGCTTGAGGTTTTGACAATCCTATGAAAATGTCCGGCTGGCGGGCGGTGGAGAGGAAAAAATGTCAATCATCAGCTGGATCATACTCGGCGTCATCGCCGGCTTCCTGGGCAGCAAGATCGTCAACAAGAGCGGCCAGGGCATTCTGCTCGATATCGTGCTTGGCATCGTTGGCGCCATTGTCGGCGGCGTGATCTTCAGCGCCTTTGGCGCGTCGGGCGTCACCGGCCTCAACATCTACAGCCTGATCGTCGCCGTGATTGGCGCCGTGGTCGTCCTGTGGGCCTACCACCAGTTCAGCGGCCGCCGGGCGCTCTGAAGCAATTCCAGACCAGCTTCGCGCCGGTACGCCGCAACTCGCCTACGGCATCAACACTGCGTCGGCCGCGGCGAAGAAGATCAGCGTTCCCGCGATAAACACCGCCCAGCCGACAAGCGACTTGCGGATGGCGGCCTTGTGCTCGGCGTCGGAGTTCTTGTTCTGGTCAAAATCCGTCATGGGGAAACTCCCTTGGCTGATTGATCATGCCGTCGTCGAATGGACGGGCCTTCGCCGATTAGACGATCTTTTTCGGCTCGGCAACAGCGCGTGGAAGACCTGAGTGAGCGCCCGCCTGGCCCGATTGAGCAGGGGTCAGGCGACGACGGTCAGCCGGCGCTGGCGCTGATCCAGCGAGACGATGGTCAATCCGCTGCCGACCACCAGCAGGATGCCGCAGACGGCCAGCGCATTGGGGAATTGCCCGAACACAGCAGGCCCGAAATGACCGCCCAGACGGTGAAGCAATAGTAGAACGGCGCCACGGCGCTGGTCGGCCCGACCCGGTAGGCCATGAAGATGAAGAAGTGGCCGAAGATCAGGAAAAATCCGGCGCCGGCCATCAGCAGCAGATGGCGCGCCTCGGGCATGACCCAGCGCTCGGAAACCAGATGCGCGGCACCGGCGCCGATCAGCACCACCACGACGGCCGAAATCGCCACGATCATCCCCGGCACCTCGGCCGAAACACGCCTGCCGGCAAGATCGCGCGCCGCCGCGAACGTCGCGTTGCCGAGCGCCAGCAAGGCGTAGATCGAAATGCCTTGCATGGTCGGCTGCGCCACCATCAGAGCGCCGATGAAGCCGAGCCCGATCAGCGCCATGCGCTGGCCGCCGATCCGCTCGCCAAACAGGATCGACGAGCCGACCAGCATCAACAGCGGCGTGATCTGTCCGAGCGCCGTCGAATCCGCGATCTGCATGTTGGCGAGTGCTACGACGTAGCAGAGGATCGCCGCCAGCTCGAGCAGGTTCCTGCGCAGCACGCGCTTGTCGAAAATCAGCGGGATCTGCTTGCCGTAGCCGAGCGCGAACAGCAGCGGAAAGCCCCACAGCGTTGCCGCCGCGCCGCGCAGAAACAGCACTTCGTAGGACGGCAGGCCAGACGTCGCGAGCTTCATCATCGTATCGTTGACGAGATACGACCCGGTCGAGATGATCATGAACAGGGGGCCGCGGATGGCGGTCGGAAGGAAATGCATCCGGCGAAGAAATCAGACCGCGATGACGACCGCAATGGGCCATGACCTGGCGGTGAATCAGACAGGGCCGGGCAGGCAAGATAGCGCTGCCGCGGCTTCGATCGATCGGCCTGTCGCCCATTTCATTTCGGTTCGATCCTTCCTATATCAGCGCCACATCCCCGCAATCGGATCAATGGTTCGGACTGAGTGAGACGGCACCCGGCCAAAAGACGCTTGTGTTTTTTGGCCTTTGTCGCTAATCGCCCCGCATTCGACTGAACTGAAGGTCCAGGCCGTCCAAGGAAAGAGACTATGGCAAAAGGTAAATTCGAGCGTAACAAGCCTCATGTGAACATCGGCACGATTGGTCACGTTGACCATGGCAAGACGTCGCTGACGGCAGCGATCACGAAGTATTTTGGCGAATACAAGCGCTACGACCAGATCGACGCGGCACCTGAGGAGAAGGCGCGCGGCATCACGATCTCGACGGCGCATGTCGAATACGAGACGGCCAACCGCCACTACGCTCACGTCGACTGCCCCGGCCACGCCGACTATGTGAAGAACATGATCACCGGTGCCGCGCAGATGGACGGCGCGATCCTGGTTGTGTCGGCTGCCGACGGCCCGATGCCGCAGACCCGCGAGCACATCCTGCTGGCCCGTCAGGTCGGCGTGCCGTCGATCGTGGTGTTCCTGAACAAGGTCGACCAGGTCGACGACGCCGAGCTGCTCGAACTGGTCGAGCTCGAGGTTCGCGAGCTTTTGACCAAGAACGAGTTCCCCGGCGACGACATTCCGATCGTCAAGGGTTCGGCGCTTGCGGCTCTGGAAGATTCCGACAAGAAGATCGGCGAGGACGCGATCCGCGAGCTGATGGCTGCGGTTGATGCCTACATCCCGACGCCTGTTCGTCCGCTCGACAAGCCGTTCCTGATGCCGATCGAGGACGTGTTCTCGATCTCGGGCCGTGGCACGGTCGTGACCGGCCGCGTCGAGCGTGGCGTGGTCAAGGTCGGCGAGGAACTCGAGATCATCGGCATCCGTCCGACGACCAAGACGACCTGCACCGGCGTCGAGATGTTCCGCAAGCTGCTCGATCAGGGCCAGGCTGGCGACAACATCGGCGCGCTGCTGCGCGGCGTTGACCGTGAAGGTGTCGAGCGCGGCCAGGTTCTGGCCAAGCCGGGCACGGTGAAGCCGCACAAGAAGTTCGTGGCTGAAGCCTACATCCTGACCAAGGACGAGGGTGGCCGTCACACGCCGTTCTTCACCAACTACCGTCCGCAGTTCTATTTCCGCACGACGGACGTGACCGGCATCGTTTCGCTGCCGGAAGGCACCGAGATGGTGATGCCGGGCGACAACATCACGGTCGATGTCGAGCTGATCGTGCCGATCGCCATGGAAGAGAAGCTGCGCTTCGCTATCCGTGAAGGCGGCCGCACCGTCGGTGCCGGCATCGTCGTCACCATCAAGGAATAACCGACGCCGGCATCCTGCCGGTCAGGCTCAAACAGAAAGGGCGGTCCTTGGGGGCCGCCCTTTTTCTTTTGCCCGGCGACCGGGTGCCGTATTGCCCTGTTGCAAGCCTTTGGACCTTGTCTAGTATGGTTGCATCGCGGGGCTTTTCCCAAATGGTTCCAGGGCGCCTTCCAGATCGTCAGGCTTTGTGGTCGCTGCGGCTGACCTGTCTGCTGGCGTTGCTTGTCTTGGGGCATGCCGCTTTTGCGGCGGATACAGCGGCGGATCTCGGTCCGGCGATGCGGTTTGGCATTGTCCGCAGCAATGCGCCGGGCTGCGAGCCGATCTGCCCGGAATGGATTTCGGCCGAGGGCTCGATAGAAGCCGGGACGCCGGCTCTGTTCAAACGCTTGCTCAAAACGCTCGGCGGCCGAAAGCTGCCGATCGTCGTCGATTCCCCGGGCGGCAATGTCGAGGCGGCGTTGACGCTTGGCCAGCTGATCCGCAAGAACAAGCTCGATATCGCCATCGGCAAGACCCGGTTCGACGGCTGTCTGCCTGATGGAACGGGCTGCGCGGGAAATGACGGCAAGGGCGCCCGTTACTTCGGTGAACCCTACGCCAGCGGCGCGATGTGCAATTCCGCCTGTCCGTTGATGTTTGCCGGTGGTGTCCGGCGGTTGGTCGGCGAGTCTGCCTATCTCGGCGTCCACCAGATCACAACCACCTATATCCGCACCAAACTGCAATATCGGACCACCTATCGTATCGTGGGCGGCAAGAAGAAGGTGCTCAGCACAAGAATCGTCAGTCGAAAGAGTGCCGGCAGCTACAAGACCTACGAGATGAGCAAGTCGGTGGAGAAAAGGCTGGCCGCCTATCTGAACGGGATGGGCATCGAGCAGGGCGTGCTCGAAACGATGAAGAACACGCCGGCCAGCGGCATCCACCAACTGGAGCTGCAAAACATGCTTCGGATGAAGATGGTCACCAGCCTGGAGTCCGTCGACCTGCTGACCGCGGGAGCCATATGCCGCGCCAATCCGCTGCCCGCGAATTGCCGGGAGGTGCCGGCACCGGCAAGCGGGGCCACGCCACCGGCCAATGCCAAGGTTGCAAACGCCGAGCCCGCGCCCGCCGCGCCGGCCAAATCCGAAACCGTGCAGCAGGTTGCCGACATGCGCTTCGTTCTGGTGCGTGGCAAAAGTTTCCTCTGCGATCCTGATTGTCCCGAATGGATTTCGGCGGAAGGCAAAGTTACGGCCGAGACGCCTGAGAAGCTGCGCCAACTGCTGGGCACCCTGGGGGATCGGCGGCTGCCGGTCGTGATCAGCTCGCCGGGAGGTGACCTGCCCGGCTCTCTCGCCACAGGGAGGCTGATCCGCGAACGCAAGCTCGACGTGGCGGTCGCACGCACCGAGTTCATGGAATGCGAGCCCGACAAGCCGGGCTGCACGGCTGAGGACGGCGTCTATGTTGGGCTCACGAATGATGCGTTGGGCGAATGCGACGCAGCCTGTCCGATCATGCTTGCGGGCGGTGTCAGACGTCTCGTCGGTCCCCATGCAAGGTTGAGCCTGCGGTCGCTGGAACTCGACCGGAAGGTCAAGTCCTACCTCGAGGAGATGGCGGTCGGGCCGGGTCTGTTTGCGGCGATCAAGCCGCATTCCAGCCAACGGCGGCTCGACCCCAGGATGATGCTCAAAGTCGGGCTGACGACGGGGCCTCAATCGGCGGATGAACTGACGGGTGCCTCGATCTGCAAATCGGCACCGAAGCCGGGCAATTGCCGCCTGGTGTCAGCGCCCAGGATCCAGGCCAACGCGCCCACCAAGTCCTAGCGCCCGGAGCAATTCCAGGAAAAGTGCGTAGCGGTTTTCCGTTCGGAATTGCGACAAGCACATCGAGCAATTCCAGGAAAAGTGTGTAGCGGTTTTCCGTTCGGAATTACGCCAAATGCTTGGAGGCGCGGAACTGGCCATCGAGGCAGGTTGAGCCATCCCCGACAGTTCCGCTATCGTCATCTACGGCATCGTCTTGGGCGCTAGTGGAGGAAACGAAAATGAGCCAGGACGTCCCGACTTTGTACGAATGGGCTGGCGGCGCCGAGGCGCTGAACCGCCTGACGGAAACCTTCTACGACAAGGTGCTGCGCGACCCGATCATCGGGCCGGTGTTCAGGACCATGTCGCCGGACCATCCCGCCCATGTTGCGGCGTTCATCGGCGAGGTTTTCGGAGGGCCGAAAACCTACAGCGAAAAATTTGGCGGCCATCGTGAGATGGTCATGCATCACCTGGGCAAGCATCTGACCGAGGAGCAGCGCCGCCGCTGGATCAATCTCCTGGCCGATGCCGCCGACGCGGTCGGACTGCCCGACGATCCCGAGTTCCGCTCGGCCTTCATGGGCTATGTCGAATGGGGATCGCGGCTGGCCAAGATGAACTCCAATCTTGGCGAGACCTGCGACCCCGAGACGGAACCGATGCCGGCCTGGGGCTGGGGCGTGCCGGGCGGGCCGTATCGGCCACCGGAAACCAAGTAGCCTTCAGTCGCCACGGGAGGTGTCGGGCTGATGCCGGAAGATATGAAGATCGTGCGCTGGCACGAGTGGGATGGACCCGGCCTCGAACATCTGGTGTTGCGGCAGCGGGCAGGGGAAGTTTTGGCCGACTCTGTCGTCATCTGCTCCGGTGAAACGCCTTTTGCCGTCCGCTACCGCATCGCCTGCGACGCGAACTGGCGCGCCAGGAGTGTCATGGTCGACGTGATCGGTAGTGGCCAGACACTTGTTCTTTCCGCCGATGGCGAAGGTCGCTGGACCAGGGACGGCCTGCCGATGCCCGAGCTCGACGGCGTGCTCGATCCGGATCTCACCGTCACTCCGTTCACCAACACGCTGCCAATCCGGCGCTTGCGGCTTTCCAGCGGACAAAGTGCCGAGATCACCACCGCCTTCATCGAGTTCCCGGCGCTCACTGTCGTCGCCAACCCGCAGCGCTACACATGTCTCGAACAGGGCAGGCGATATCTCTATGAATCGCGCGTCAGCGACTTCAAGCGCGTGATCGAGATCGATCGCGACGGGCTGGTGGTCAGCTATCCCGGTTTCTGGCGCAGGGGTTAAGGCGCGTTTGCTTGCAAACCACTCTTTACAGAGCGTGCGGAAGCTTTTAGGAAGCGCCTGCTGCGCCGACATGCGCACGTACGGGCATAGCTCAGTTGGTAGAGCGGCGGTCTCCAAAACCGCAGGTCGTAGGTTCGAGCCCTGCTGCCCGTGCCATTTCCTCAACGGAAACAGGCACTTAGAAAACGCCTTGCGTGGCGTGGAAGCCGAAACTAGCCTTACACATCTCTTGCACAAAGTTGCACGTGCTCAGGGAGTGTCTGGCGATGACGGAAAAGCACACGATTCTCGAAGGAAAAGTTCACGTCTATCGGCGCAACGACAGCCCGATTTGGAACTGTTCGACGTACCACAAAGGCAAAAACTGGCGGGTCAGCACGAAGGAAGACAGCCTGGCTAGGGCCAAGGATTGGGCCGAGGATTGGTACTTCGGCCTGAAGGATAAGGGGCGGCGCGGCGAGCTGGTCACCGAGAAGACGTTCAAAAACGCTGCCGACCAGTTCATCACGGAATACGAGGTGCTGACCGAGGGGGAGCGGAACGCTCGCTGGGTCAAAGATCACTACCGGCGTGTCCGCACATACCTGGTGCCCTTCTTCGGCAAGATGGGCCTTTCGACGATCACTGCCGGCACGGTGCAGGAGTACCGTATCTCGCGCATGACGCCGGAGGAGGGCAAGAAGCTCCCTTCACGCAGCACTCTCCACCACGAAACTGTGACGTTGCGGTTGGTCCTGAAAACCGCCGTCCGTCATCGGTGGGTCGCGCACTTGCCGGACATCTCCCAGCCCTACAAGAAATCCGCCAAGGTTGTTCACCGGGCGTGGTTTACGCCAGAGGAGTACAAACAGCTGTACCAGGCGACACGTGCCCACGCTCATGATGCACGTGCAGTTAGCCTCAAAGCTCAGAAGGGCGAGCAGGCGCACCGTGTCTGGCTGGCTGAGCAGCTTCACGACAAGATTCTCTTTCTGACAAATACCGGTTTGCGGCCGGACGAGGCCAACTGGCTGGAGTACCGGGACGTGGAGGTTGTTAAGGACGGACCGACGGGTCAGAAGATCCTGGAGATCCAGGTGCGCGGCAAGCGCGGGGTAGGGTATTGCAAAAGCACTTCAGGCGCCGTGTTTCCGTTCCAGCGGATGGTGACCCGGAATAAGCCCAAACCCACTGACCGGATCTTTCCGGTGGACCACAAAAAGCAGTTCAACGGCATCCTCGACAAGATCGGCCTCAAACTCGACCGCGAAGGCAACCGGCGGACGCTCTACTCGCTGCGTCACAGCTACATCAGCTTCAGGTTGCTGGAGGGCGCCGACATTTACCAGATCGCCAAAAACTGCCGGACCAGCGTCGAGATGATCGAGAAGCACTATGCGGTGCATCTCAAGAACCGCCTCGATGCCGCTGCCATCAACGTCCGAAAGCCCAGGCCAGCGAAACGACAAAAGCCGTCGGAGACGCTTGACCTCTTCGAAAACTGAGGGCCGGGTGAGCTTGTGGATTTGACCGGAATTTGTTGCAATGCGTACAGCGCACCTACGCATCGCCCCAACGTGTACGCATTACAACGTGGGGGGCGACGCTTGCTCGGTTTTCTAACCGGTTGCGGGGCGCAAACCGGAGAAAACCGGCAGCTGCGCCAAGGGGGTAAACCCCCTTTGGAAACCCCGTCCGAGCCGTGGAGAGGCCCGTGGCCATTTACCACCTGAATGTCAAAAACATCAGCCGGGGCGACGGCCGCTCCGTGGTGACCGCCGCCGCCTATCGCGCGGGTGAAGTCCTGCCCAATGAGGCCGAGGAGCGCCTGTCGGACTTCGGCGGGCGTCGCGATGTCGTGGCGACCGAAATCCGCCTGCCCGCAGGAGCACCGGAGTGGATGGCCAACCGGTCCAGCCTGTGGAACGCGGTGGAGGTGGCCGAGAAGCGGGTCGACGCCCGGTTGGCGAAGGAGGTGGAGTTTGCGCTCCCTGTCGAACTGCCACGGTCCGCGTGGCTCGACGTCGCCCGCACCATGGCCGATGCGTACACGGCGCAAGGCTTCGTGGTGGATCTGGCGATCCATGACGACGGTGCCCGCCGCAATCCCCACGTCCACCTGTTGATGTCGACCCGCCGGGTCGGCCCGGACGGGTTCGGGCTGAAGATCCGCAGCGCGGACGGGAAACAGTTCGTGACGGAGGCGCGCGCGCTGTGGGAGAGCGTCGCCAACGCGGCCCTGGGTAAGGCGGGTCACGCCGTGACAGTTGACAGCCGCAGCTATGCAAAGCGTAAGCTGCAGCATGTGCCGGGGCGGCACCACGGCCCCAATCCTCAGGAACGGCGAGTACGCAGGCTGCAAGCGCAACGGGAAAGGGACATCATGGCCCCCAGAGACCCTGACGAGGACCTGCCGGTGCCGGACCCAGACGGTTCGCCGATCCACCCGGAGCAATTGGCTGCCGCCGAGGACCGCATGCTGGGCGATATGCACCGCCCGGTCCCGGGCGAGGCCTCCCAGACCGAAGGCGACCTACAGGCCGCCAGGATGGCCGTGGACCAGCAGAACGCCCGTGAGGTGGGCGAGGACGAAGCCGCAGCCTACCGGCTGGCGCCTGAGAACCACCTCGACTGGCTTGAGGACAACACGCGGCCAGAGGACGTCCCGACCCTGGAGCGGTGGGAAAACCACCTTGATTGGCTCGGTACCGACCGGCCAGAACCGGGAGACGGCGCTGACGGACGTGAGTGGAACAGACCGGGACGGGATGAGCGGTAATGTACGTCATTTCCGACCTGAGCCTGGCTACCGTTTACCGGGTCTCCGCGTAAATTTCGGAAAAGACGAAGGGCACTCCGATGGACGAACAACTGGCACTTCTTTACGACCAATCCCGCACGTTGACAAAAGCCATCGGCGACATTGATTACGAGATCAACCACTGGCTACCGCGGATGGAGGCCGACTCCGATCCCAAACGCATCATCTCGTTCCTCCAGGACCGGCACAGCATTCAACGCGTGCACATTCATCAATTGGGCAAGGTGGAAGGGCAGATCGAGGATCTGGAACTCCGGGTCCGCGACCTTGAGCTGGAAGAGTCTAGGCAGCCCACTACCTTGAGCAGTGAGCCTCTGCGTGCCATCGAAAACCACCTGGATTGGCTCTCCCATATTGGGACGCTGGTCCAGCAATCCGATGGCCCCCTACGGGCAGACACGGAAAACCACCTTGATTGGCTCGACACAGGCACGCAGGAGCCCCCGGATGGCCGGGAGGAGCCCCAGATGCCCGAGCCGGACCGGGAGCGCAGGTAGCCCTTGCAGGATGCCGCAAGCCGTCCCATCATAGTTTCATGACCAAGGTACACAGAGGATCTGTTTTCGGCATCCGCGAACTGACGGACGAGCAGCGCGCCCGGGCGCGCAAGGAATTGGAATGGCTGGAAACGGACCTGATCCGGCGCCGCAAGCGGCTTGCCTATTGGACCATGCGCAAAACGCAGGCCGAAACCATGCCGGAATTCCCGGCGCACCTGCGGGAGGGGACGTTCCATTTTTATGGCCGCGCCCAGGACCTGGTGAAATCCGGGGAGAAGCTCCGGGCCTACCTCGTCGCCGAGTTGCAAGACCAGCCGGAACATCAGGCCGCTTACCACTACCAGCACTAGGGTGCTTTGGGAGACTGCACGATGGGTAAACAGGAAGACCTGGCGCGGCTGCATGACCACGCCGACTCACTGGATAAGTCGATCGCCGGGCTCGACCACGACATCGAGCGCGCGGCCCATGACCTTGCCGCCGGGGGCGACCCCGGCCAGTTGATTTCCTACCTCCAGGAACGCCACAGCACCCAGCTTGGCTACATGTATGACCTCGGCAAGACCGAGGCGCGGATCGAGGACCTGGAAGAGCTCCGCCGCGAGGAGCAGGAGCAGCCGCAAGAGCGGGTCCTCGCCGACAGCCTTGAGGAGGCCCTTCCCGTCACGCGGGAAGATCACCTCGACTGGTTCAAACAGTCACTCGCCGACAACCCGCCCCAGCTTGACGAGCAGGATCTGGCTGAACACGAGATGGTGCGGGAGATGGAACGCGAACCGGCGCAAGAAGACCATCTGGACTGGCTGGGGCGGGGCTGAGCAGCGGGCGGAAGCCCGCCGCTCCTTTTTTTAATGCACGCAGACCTGACGTGTCGTCTGGCACGCCCTGCCGAAGCTTCCTGAGCAGGCATCAAGAGCGGCCTGCGACGCATCCTCCAGCGTGTCGCCGAATTCCAGTTGATAGCGGGACGCTTTGCTGACCGGTTTGACGCGGGCCACGGCGGCACAAGTATCGCGGAAGACCTGCGCAACGTTGCACCGGGTTCCGTTGCTGAAGCGGCGGCATTCCGCCATGGCAGCATCACTCGCGAGTTCATAACTCGCGTAACCGCCCTCGGTGAGGATCACGGCGCCGTTCCTTGCCACCGCGATGGCGCCAAAAGCACCCTGCGGCGTTGTGGCAATGCCGGGCAGGTTGGATTGCCCTTGATCTGTCGGTTGACCCGCGCTGACATTGTCGATCCGGGTTTTGAGATCGGTGAGTTGTTTTTCGAGGTCGAGCCGCGCCATGTCGCCAGTGGCGATCTGTCCCTTCAGCTCCAGGTTCATGTCACGCAAGACATCATTGCGGTGGGTCATCTCATCGCGGTCGGCTGTCATTTTGGCCAACTGGTCGGAGAGGGACGCGATTTGATCTGGCAGGGTCGTCTGATTTTGCTGCTTTGCAAGCTGTGCTCTCAGCCTCTCACGGTCGGCATTGGCTGCATCAAGTTGCAAGAGCAAGTTGTTGGTGCTGGCGGGGGCCGGGCTTTGTTGCAGTGCCATCTGGCGCTTGAGGTCAAGGATCGTATTTCGCAGATCGTCCCTCTCTGACGTGAGGGCCGCCACCTTCCTGTTCAGCGGTCCAATCTGCGCCTGCAGCGAATCAGCGAACGGGTCGGTGACGACCGGCGAGGCCGCTTGCGTGCGCGCCACCTCATTTGCGAGGGCCTCGCGATCGGTTACGAGGGCTTGGCGGTCCGCGCCTAGCTGCGCCTCGGCTCGTTTGAGGGCTTGCTCGCGCTGCTCCAGTTGTGTGAGACGGGCGTCTTCAGCGTGACCCATCAATGCCCTGGTCGTGTCGGCCACCCAGGCCCAGGACGATGACAGCGCATGCCCTGCTGACGTCGTGGCGTCATTGAACCGGCGATCGAGTGAGTAAAAATTGACAATCGCGGGTGCCACCAGCAGCAGAACCACGCACGCGACGACCCCCATCCCGACGCGCCGTATGTTCACTCTGGACCCCAGGTTCACACCGGCTCGCCGTGTTGCGCGGAGGAGCCGGGACGTCAAGGCGCCAAGGTTTGACCAGAGCGGTGACGGCGAAGCCTTTCCGGATAAAGGGCCTGAAGGTCCCAGGCGGCGAGAGCCTGCAACGGTTTCGTTGGCTGCCGTACCCGCGTCGGATTCCAAGATCGCCATCTTTACGGGTTCGGATGCTCGCGCATCCAAGGCCCTGAGCCGCGCCTGGAGCGTGGGGTGGGTGGAAAAGAGGTTGCCGAAAGCGGCGCCTCGGAACATCAGGTAGCCATAGTGATACTCCTGCGCGGTCGGCCTGGCCGTCACGCCATGGATACGCCGGAGGGCGCCGGCCATTGCCTCTGTGGACGTGACGTGCGCCCCGACCGCGTCGGCATGGAACTCGCGGTTGCGCGAAATGCCCTTGGCGACAAGCTCGGAGGCGACAAAGACGGTTTTGCGGACAACGACGCCGGTGCCCCAGGCGAGGTGTGCGTTCAGGCGGCCGTTGGCCCGTTTCTTCGAGGCGGATGCGGCCATGAACATCCCGAACACGGTCAGGACGTTGACCACGCCGACCAGCATGCGCTGGAAGCCCTCGGCAAACTGCATCCGCGCCACATCGTTATGCAAGATATGCCCGAGTTCGTGCCCGATGATCGCGTCCAGCTCATCCTTTTCGAATTCGAACAGCGGTTTGCCGATGACCACCATGGACGACTTCCTGCTCGCGCCCATGGCGAAGGCGTTCATGACGTTCGTGATCCCAACGGCGGGCCTGGGCAGCTTCAACTGGTCGGCGAATCCATGCACCCGCACGGCCAGCCAGTGGTCCTCCGCAACCGGCACCACCCCGAAACTGGTGCTGACATCGCCGGAGGCCCGGGAGATGTAGCGACCGCCGAACATCAGGCCGAGCAGCGACAGGCCCAAGCCGACCAGCAGCGGTAGGTTGGCGTACGGGCTCCACATCAAAAAGTCGAAGGGTGCCCATTCCCTGAACCAGACCATCAACGTGAGCCACGTCAGCACGCAGCAGCTCAGGATCAGGATTGCGGAAAGCTGAAGCGCCGTTGGCAACCAGGACCGGTTGCGGGGTGTCAGGTGCTCCCCGGTCTCGATGGGGGCCGCGGAAAGCCCCAGAAATGCAGCGGGCCCCGGCGCGTATCTTAACAGCAGCAGTCGGCCGGTGCGTATGCTTGCGCGAAGTTGGTAGAAGACCAGCGTGAGGTCGGCACCCCAGACGATCCATGAATGCATGGGCCATGGCCACGGGATCACGGCCCACCCCAGGGAAAGAATGTCGGGATAGGGGATGTTGATTGCCAGCCATCCGGCACGCAGGACCGTGACTACAAGGACTGTCTTGAGGAGCCGCCGCAGCCTTGTTTCCGTGCCAAAAACCGTAGCTGCCAGCGTCATGGTTTCGCCTCCGCCATGGTGCCGATCCGCTTCCGGCACGTCTCGCTCTCGGTGTAGGACACCAGCCGTGTTTTGAAGGGGCGTGCGCCGCGAGCGTAGTTGATGCTCCAGCGCCAGCCGTTCCGCTGCCAGCCGGACAGCAGCTCCATAATTTCGTCGGGGGTCATCAACGGCCGCCCCAGGAACTGGACGGTTTCGTTACCGGAGGTGCCGATGTTCACCGAGGCGTCGCCGTACCATCGTCCCAGCTGGGAAGACCCGCTGTGGCCGCTGGAGCGGCTCAGATAGGCCAGCGTCTCATGGCCAAGGTATCTGCCGATGAGCTCCCCGGTGATGGGGTCATCGATGCCGAAGAACTGTTTGACCGAACAGTTGAGGAACGGCTGCCAGCTGTCGCCCGGATAATGCTCCTGGAGGGACATGACATCCTGGAGGAAGAACCACAGGCGGACGCCCGCGCTGGCGTGGGTCCGAATGGCCGCGCGGAATTCCGGAAAAGGTCCGAGGTTCAAGAACTCATCGAGGACGAACAGCACCGGAATATCCGGTGTGCGGCGATTGCTCTCCATTGCATCAAGGGCGCCTTTCAGCAGGACGCGCAACCAAGGCGCATACGGCTCCATTTTGCCGAACGGGATATCGATGTAGACCGTCATCGGCCGGTCCTTCAGATCCTCAAAAGAAAAGTCGGTTCCGCTGAGGCTGGTCTGGATATCCGGGTCGCGCCACAGGGCGAGTTTACTTTCCAGCGTCGCTTCGAGCGTCTTCAGGCCGCGATCGCGCGTCTTTTCGAGGACCGCCTTGCCGGCTTCGGAGGTGGGCGCGAACTCTGAGATTTTCTGGGCAACATTGAGGAGATCGCGGCCCTTCTGCGAGGCCAGCTGGCAGACGGTTGCGAGGGTACGCCGATGGGGCGGCGCGTTGTATTTGACGTACATCATGGCTGCGGTGAGGAACCCGGCCGCATCGTCGGCGAAGAATTCCGGCGATTTCGGATCACGCGGAAACATCTGCTCCGCGAGGGAGCGCGCGTCCGATTCCGTGCGCACCTGGGCGAGCGGATTGTAGCGATGCCTCGTCCAGCCCGACCCGTGGTCGAACGGAGCGATGCGGTAGATTTCGTGACCGATGGATCTACGCCATTGCGACGTTTTCTCGAAATGCTCGCCCTTGGGGTCGAGCACCACGCAACTTCCCCGGTAACGCAGCAGGTTCGGCACAATCGACGTGACCGCCTTGCCCGAGCGTGTCGGCGCAATGGTCAACAGGTGGCCGTCGTCGTCCCAATGGACGAAATGAGGCTCGCTGCCGGTGTCGTCGTCGGCATAAGTGCCCAGCAGGATCGAGGACGGATTGTCGAAAGCAGACCGGCCAGCCAGGTACATTTTGCCGCTCGGGATGGCGCGCAGGTCAGCGGATGTGGCCCAGCGTGCAGAGCCATAAAGCGGCGGCGGATTTTCGAGTTGACGCTGGCGTTCCTGACGCTCTTCCTGTTCGCGCTTGGCCCGCTCAATGATCGGGCCGGGATCCCGGCCGGAGCGGATTGCGGCCTCGACGGCGTCCGCCACCTCGGGCCCATAGAGCTGCTCGACTTGGCGCCGCGCGTAGCGGGCTCCCAGGTACTTCCCGCCCTTAAGACCCCACTTGCCCCACTTCAGGGCAAGCGCAAAACCGCGATCTAAATCGCCAAAAGGATCGTATTTGTTGGCCACGTCCCACCCCAGCCCGAATGATCAGACTGTAGCAACTGATCAACCGAATACAACGGGATTTTCGAACTGTTCAGTTGAGTGAGATCGGTTTTGCGCTGTTGTTGGATAATGTGCGTTTTGAACAGCAGAACTGCTGTTCCAGGCACCTCCGGAAGCGGAGGCAAACACAAAGAAAGGGGATGAACATCCCCTCAGCCGGTCTGGCGTACGCCACGCCTTCAGCTCTGTTACCAAGAGATCTCTAGTTCAGGGTATTCCGCCAAGATCGACGGCCTGTACGCATCCTGTTCGAGACGCGTCGGCCGCCAGACGTATTCAAACTGCTCGGAATTGAGCCATTTCTCAAGCGCCTTCGCGGCCTCCGTGTCAGAAAGGTCGAACGGAAACTCCTGCACGATACGATAGCGGCGATAGCCCTGCATGGCCGTCTCGTCGACGGCGGCGGCGATGGCCGCCGACTTGAACAGCTCTTCTGCGTATTTCGTCCTCTTGTTGGCGGCCATGAGGAAATTGCCTTCTGCGCGTTTCATCAGAATGCACTCCCGAGGTAGGTGTCGGTGATTTTCAGACGGCCATGGCCCAGCTCGGCCGAGATTTTGTGGCGCGCTGCCCGATCGGCAGCACGTTCATTCCCGCTCATATCAGCCCAGCGCTTGCCACCTTGCAGTGGGCAGATTCGGCCGGTCAGCGCCGCATAGCGTTGCTGGGCGTAGCCATGGCGGAGGCCATGGGTATTACGCAGACCAGCTTTGAGTGTCTGATACTCGAAACGCTTGAGTTGCTCGACATAGCTCATCTCTGGCGGGATCAACGAGCCGGCGCCGGGAACCAGGCGCAGCACGTGCTCGAGGACTTGCCGCTGTTCGAGTGTGGTCACCGGTACCGTCCGAGCGCGGCCGCCTTTCGTCCAGCTCGCCTGAAGGGCGATATGGTCGGCGCGGGCGGCCGCTTGCGGCTGAAACTTCATCGCCTCTTCGCGTCGCAGGCCAAAGGCTGCTTGCAGCAGAACCGAGGCCTTGATGTGCGGACTTTCAATGGTAGCGAGCTTGGCGTGATCAAGAGCCTGGGCACGGTTGCGTGTGACCTCGCCCCGTTCGGCGACGCCGTACGTGGCGTTGTCGCGGTTGACGACGTTGACCTTGTTGATTTTCTCGGCCCACCAGCGCAGCCAGGTAAGGCGATTGCGGATACTTGCGTCCGAGGTGTCGGTATCGAGCCATCGCTCGACGAGGGCCTCGACATGCTTGGGTTTGAGGGAGGTCGCGGACGGCAGCTTGTAGCCGAGGTCCACGAGGTCGTTGGCCATTGCGGACAGGCCGCGCCGGCGGTTGTTCTGCGTGCCGTAAGAGCCGTCCCGGTTGCGTTGGCACAGCCGCACCAGGTCCATGGTTAAATCGTCCATCATGCTCGCTTTTTTATTTTTGGCTGAGTGTTGATGGCCGATGCACGTCCGTAGATCGTGACACCCCGCGAAGGTCATTCGCGGCAGGGCCGGAATGCGTAGTTTTCTTTACGGTATAAGCCTCCCTAGCCAGCCGGGTGGCTGGCCGAATTGGTTTGCCCTGTTGGGCGTCCGGTTACCGAGAGGTCGAAACCGGAGGTGTGGCCGCCGCGGCGGCGCACGTATGCGATAAGCAGTCATGCTGCTCTCCTTTGGTTGGGAAAATGGTCGGGTGAGATGGATCAGGCGTTTTTTGCCTGCCGGGATAGTGCACGCGGTCGCATGCCAGTGGCCAGCGCATTGCACCGGAAATGATCAGCGCAGCGCAGCGTCATTTGCAGGTCATGTGGTGGCGTTTGCGCTAACCCGTCATCCACCGTGGATTTGAGGGCGGTCTGTCACTCCCCAATGTATTGGCGAGTGACAGACCGCCGGCCGCCCGCATCGTCGGACATTCCATGCCCGACCATGCTCGTCACGCCTTTCCGCGTTCCTGGCAACGCTGTTGGCCCGGATCCCGGATGCTCGTCGGCACGGCAAGCGGTGGCCCTGCGTCAGGGCCGAAGGCTTGATTGTCGTTTCGACCGCCTCCGCCCCGCGTGGGAGGCAGGCGGGCCGGAAGCATCCCCCCGGGATGCCCCAGCCGTTGCAGCGTCGTCGTGTTGCCGGATTCGTCCCGCCACGTCCGGTGTCGCGTTGGCCATGGCTTTTCCGTTGATGGACTGTCCGGAAGTGATGCCTGTTCTTTTAGCCGGCGCGGCCGTCTTGTCCCGTTCCTGCCCGCTCCTTCGCTGCGCTCCCGTGTTGGGGACAAGCCGCCTCTGCACGCCGTCTCCTTTGGAACCGTCCTCCGGGACAGAAACCATCAACCAAAGGAAAAGGCCATGACCATCAAACGCAACACCCAGACGAAGCCCGAGCCGAAATCCCCGATCTACCACGCCTACACCGTGCGGGACGGCAAGGACGGCCAGAAGGGTTTCTGGACCCGCATCGGCGCCTTCTTCGCCCACGAAGATGGCGAAGGCGGAACGCTTCTCCTCGAAGCCCTGCCGCTCGACGGACGGATTGTCCTTCGCGCCCCGAAGGCCGACGAGTAGGAGGCCGCCATGCAGCTCTTGACCCAAGACCTGCGGAACAAGCTGCTGGCGAATGGTCGCCAGCAGCTTCCTCTCCGCGGCACGGACGGCGAAATCGACTTCATGCCCGTCGTCAAACTGTTCACGCCGGATGCCGGCGCGACCTGGCTCCTCACGGAGATCGATCCGGATGATCCGGATATCGCCTTTGGTCTCTGTGACCTTGGGCTTGGCTGTCCGGAACTCGGCAGCGTGAGCCTCTCGGAACTGTCTGCCCTCAGGGGCCGTCTCGGCCTACCGGTCGAGCGTGACCGGCATTTCCGGGCGAACAAGCCTCTCTCGGCTTATGCCAGCGACGCTCAGCGTCTCGGCCGTATCGGAGGATGAGGGCATCGCGATAGTGAACGCCACTTCAAAGTGGCGTTCATTTTTGTTGACAATCAGCGCCATTCAACTGAAGTCAACTAGTAAGACCAAGTTGATGTACCTCAACTCGGGCAAGAAATCGGATCAAAGATTTTAGGTGCTGAAGATGACCATTGATGCGACGCAAAAAGCCAACCAAGAGCGCCTCAAGAAGATTCTACAGGATGAGATCGACACCAATGAATTCGAGCGCCTTGTCGCGGGTCTGGTAAGTCGGATGCTCGACGTGGGTATCGCGGTCGCCAAGACAGGCTTCCAATTCGGTGGTGATGCAGGACCAGCAGGCCGCCAAGGCCGTCGCTTCCGAATCGAGACCAAGCGATATGCCGACAAAACCACTTTGAGCACTCGGGAACTCCTTGGAGAACTGGACCAGGCTCTGCAAGCTGACCCGGCCCTTGAGGGATGGTTTCTGGCTGCAACGAAGCGCGTGCCGGAGCAACTGGAAAACCAACTCTTCCAGCATGGCGACGAGAGAGGCGTGCCGGTCATTGTCATCGATTGCAAGCCTGACAGCGACATCTGGAGCTTGACCGCGCTATGCACGGCTGATCCTGATGTTTTGGATTCGCTGGCGACCAAAGAAGCAGGCGACCTTGCCCGCGCCCTGGCACCCGTTGCCGGGGCAGCATTGGAACAGCTACGGCGGGACTGCGAGGCTTGGCAGCTAGGGTACGAGCGGCTTAGGACTGTCGCGCTGAGTGAACTTGACACCATATGGAGTGTGCCACGCACCTCCATTGCGAAGCTCGGCCAAGATGCGGCCGGGGGCGGCCGTGCTAATTCAATACATCGGACGAGCGTCACCGACCAATTAGACAAATGGTGGGGCACGGCGGCCGGAGACGCTCCGGCCGCCGTGATCGGCCCTGACGGTGTTGGCAAGACTTGGGCGTGTCTCGATTGGATGATCCAGCGGAAAACGCAGTTACCGATCACGATGATTATCCCAGCGGCTGCGATGGCCGGTCTCAAGGCCACGGGTCCGGGTGAGATTAGTCGGTTCCTCGCCGACAAACTCTTTGACCTAACCGGGGTCCGAGATGCCAATCATTGGCGCCGGCGGTTAGATCGCTTGTTAAAACGGCCAGCTTCGGAAGGGCCGGTCCTCACACTGATGTTCGACGGCCTCAATCAGGACGCGTCTGTGCCTTGGTTGCCGCTACTCCGAACACTCCAGGATGGTGTCTATGGTGGCAGGGTCCGCGTCATCGCCACAACGCGGAAGTTTCACTTTGAAGAGAACCTGCGTTCAATGAGCCCGCTCGCGGTTCAACCAGTGCCGATCAAGGTCGGGCTTTACGATGACGCTGAGCTTGACGCGAAGCTGGCGTGCGAAGGCCTTACGCGCAACGATCTCCATCCCGAACTGATACCGCTTGCGCGGACACCCCGCCTGTTTGCTCTTGTGATTAAGTTCCGAGAGCGCCTGGTGGAGGCAGGTTCCATCACACCTAATCGACTCCTATGGGAGTATGGAAAGGATACACTTGGCGCCCAAGGAGGACGCTCGTTCTCGGAGCGTGAATGGCGTGAATGGCTACATGAACTTGCCAAGCGCTTCTTCAGTGATGGGGCGAGATTCACACACAAAGCCCTGGTAGAAAGCGCTTCCAGGAGTGACTTGACCGAATCCGAAGTGTTCTCGCGGATCAGCGACTTGGTCGATGGAAACTTCGTTGAAGCCAAAGAACCTGAGTATCAGGCGACGGCTGCAATCGTCAGTCATGCTTTGGGCTTGGCGCTGCTCACGCACCTCGACAATGCAGGTTCGGCAGATGCTCAAACAACCCTCGATGGGTGGCTGGACCCGATTTCCGGTTTCGACGAGCGCGCCGGAATCCTGCGGGCGGCAGTTTCAATCATGGTGGAACGTTCAGTCGATCTGCCCGCCTATGCAACACAGGTGTTGGTTGCCTGGCTGCAAACCCAGAATATTCCGGCAAGTCATCTGTCTGATCTGAAGGCACTGGCAGCGTATCTCGTCGTACCGATTCTATCGGCGATCAAGCTTTTCAGCTATGCACAGCGGTCGGCCCGCCTTTGGGCGATCAATGCCATCCGATCTTTGCCACACGATGACCCTGGTCACGGCCGGGCAGTCGTGGAAGAGACCGCGCGGTGGCTAAGGTACGTCCCTCGCGATGTAGAGTTGCAAAAGACGAGTGACGAAGCGGAGGCGAGGCGATCGGAAAAATTCATCTCTCGTATTGGTATCGATCGGTCGGGACCGGTCACAGTCCTTGGGGTCGAGATAGTCCTTGTTGACCATTCGGCCTCCACCGCCGTTGAGACTATCCCTTCGTTGCTGGAGGGTTTTCCGTTGGCACAGGCTGGCCCGGTCTTCGAAGCGGCGGCTTTGAGTCTTGCCATTCGCAATCGCGAGGAAATCTGGGAAGGTCTCAAGTGGTTGATGCTTCTCAACAAAGTCGACCGGACAGTCGCAACGGTAGCCAATCGTGCCCTTGCGAACGACGTCATGGCTCGGCGACCAGAACCCGACATCGATCCCGACCTTGGAAAACGGGTAGGCGCCCTGCTGCTTGCTTTAAACTCTAACGCCGACGATGATCGTGCCTCCCTCGGTGCCACCCCAGACCGCTACCGGCCCTGGAGTTACGCGCGCGACTATGCCAACGACCCCGGCCGCAGTTTTTTCCTGCTTGAGCGACCGCATGTGAAACAGGTCTTGGAGGATCCAACACTCAGTCTGTTCACAAAGCTGAACAGGACTCAGCACGTGTGGCTCGACCCAACTTTCACGCCCCCCGACCATATCCTTGATGATCTCAAGACCGCTGCAGGCAATTTTCCCGTCCAGGAACTCGATACGAATATGTCGCTGACTCCTACAGACCATAGCTACGAACAGCATGAACAGTTCTGGGCGCGCGCGACACCGGATGCCCTGGCGACGCTGGTGCGAAGGAAGATCGCCGGGTTGGGAAAAAGGAACGAGGCATCCCGGTTTTTTGTAGCCGCGAGAATTCGGCAACATACCCTCATGTGGGACGAAAAAAGTGCTGCGCCCGCTGGACAATTGCGCGTCAAATTCACCGATGTTGATTCAGATCGCGAAGATTTCGCGGCAACCAATCTCATGATGATGGAGATATTGGACCTGCCCGCTTTGGCACAATTCCAGCGCACCCTTCGAGCCGGGCTAGGTGCCGACCTCGATTTCGAGGAGATCGTTGGAGAGATTTCTGCCGATGACGCCGACACTCTTGTCGCCGAGTTCCGTAACGCGGACAATGCCACATTGGGCGGCTTACTCGCCATGCTCATGGTGTCACACGCCCCCCTAAGCGAACAGACATGGAATTGGCTATTTGGGATCGCGTTCAGTGAAACTACAGCAACCAGACGTTCTATGGCTCTTTCCACCCTCGCTCAATTCAATATCAAGCGGTTAGGTGAAGCCTTGCTGGCTCGGGATTGGGCATGGGAACCGTCGGGCCCCGAACTCGTCAATCACTACGGCTCACTCGCGTTGATCGACGCCGCTGGTGCGGTTCCGTTCGACCAACTCGCCGCGAGATTGGCTCCATGGATGTTGCCAAAAGCGGCCAGATTGCGCGGCCAGGCCGGTTCGGAAACCTTACTGGCCGCAGAATTGCTTGGCGCAGCCCTTACACATTCTGTAGCAGAGCCTGTCGATCTGGGCGCAACGGTCACCATCTACATGGAGCGGCGAGAAGAAGATCCCTTCGCCTTTTCGATTTCACCATTGCCCAATGAGAGCATTGATCTGGCAACAAATTTCAAGGCTGCGTTCGATCTTGAGGCTAGGGAAGAAGCGCGGCAGCGCGCCGTTCAAACAGCTCTAACCCGCATGGATGAAGCCAAGGCTGCGGGCGCGCAGCTTATCCTGGCTGGCTTTGACAGTGAGGACCTTCGCGCATTCTTCCGAGAGGCCCCGGACGTTATTGCCAAGCTGGTTGAAGGCGCCGAAGAAATCTCGTCTGACTTCAGGCGGAGGGTCTCTTCTGCGGAAGGCCTCTATATAGCCCTGTGTGAGGCGGCCTTGGGAGAACAACCCGTAGTGGGTGCCACCTTATGGCGCAGTTTGCGCAAGGTCGCCACAATAAGAACGATTGGCAAATCAGGATTTTCCCAGCTGATCCATGTCCCCTTCCGGGTCCGGCAAACGCCCCAATCGGAGAGCCTGCTGGCAGAGCTCCTCGATCCGGAAAACGCCGGTACCGACAAAGATCTTTTGGATTTGGCAATCGCAGCGTCGATCAACGGGCGCAGCGATTGGTTCTCTCGGGTGGTTGCAGAGGATTCGTCGTCCGGCGAGCCGTGGAGAGAATTCCGCGCAACCGTCCTATCCGGGTTCAGCCAGAACAATGTCCTGCCGGTCGATGATGCCTGGCCCGAAGGGGAAATTGACACGGCCACCAGCAGGAAAAATCAAGCGGCCAAGTGGCGTCTCACAGAAGCCTGCGCACGCTTCTGGTGGAATAAATATCTGGCAGCCGCGAGTCCCGAAGAGGCATTTGGAGCATGGATCATGTTCACGAAAAACGCCGATCGACGCGTTCTAAGCTGGGTTCAGTCCCAGATCCCGCCGTGGCGGTCCGGCGATCGCTTGCAGCGTCTAAAACGCGCGCATGTCATATTCAACATGCCGCAGTTGCTCCGAGCGTGCGAGAAGCGTGAGAAGAACCTTTCTGAACAGTTCCTCGGGCGAAAGACGTTTCCTGGGATCAGCCCATGGGCGTAATTGCCCTACGAACGATTTGACGAACTGAGACGGCCCAGCAGCAAATGCTGTTTCAGCTGTGAGGAGCGCTTTCGGGCTCCGCAGATTCACCGAAGACCGAGAAAAGGGTATCGTCCTCCTCGTTCAGCGGGACGTCAGTCCGATAGGAGAGAGACTCATTGGGAGCCTGGTAGACCGTGTGCTTTCTCAACCTTGGCAGTCTGTCTACGATTGCCTGTGCTGGCTCACGTTCACCGAAAAAGCCGATTAAGCGGCGGTTGTGGTTCCATTCCAAGGCCCACGCCCATGTTTCTGCGGACGGATGCTTGCGCGTGATGAGCTTGAAGAAACCTTCAGCAGAGATCGCAAGTGCGCGACAATCCCAATGTTCAACAGCGCGCATGAAACCGGCCATCAACCCGTTGCCCCAGTCGCTACGGTTAGCGGTCATGACCGGGTGATAGCCGTGAGGCCAGTATAGGCCACGACGGCTCTCGCGATTATAGGTTTGCATGTAGAAGAACGCCATCAGATGCATTCGTGCCAGTTCAAACGCGCGATTGTCGTCGATCTGTGGCGGGCTAGAAAATTGGAACGAGATGTTGACGCCCGGTCCCAGGCTGCTGCGGATATTAATCCCTTCGCTACTATCTTTGACGGTTTTCCGGGTACGACGACTGCGAGCATCATTTGCCTTGCGACGCGCGTCCTCTATCGCCCCCACGTCATCATGGCCATAGCGGCCCCAGGCATCGGGCTGGAGAGTGATCGCGGAAATATCGTCTTCAAGATCAGCCTTATGTGAGTTGCATTGGCGGCAAGCGTTCAGAATCAGATTCCATTGCCCATGTAGTTTGCCCTTCGGCACGAAGCGGCGTCCAATTACGTGCTCCCGTGATGTGTTGCCGGCCGAAAGGGCGCCGCCGCAGTAGACGCAGGCGCAATTATCAAGCGCTTTCGGACGTTGCGGCGACATTTCGATGTGGCTGGACTGAGTGTTGGATGATTCCATGTGGGAAGGATACACCGTCCCTTGCGCGCCGAACAGATCGGGAACACAATGCGCTGTGACTGATAGCGAGAAAGAATCGCGGATCGCTCCTCCCGCCGCCAGCGCCAATGCTGGGGGGCAGTTTGAGGTGCGGGTAGGGGCTTTTATACCCTCTGTATGCTGGCTGGCGGTGAGCCGCGCGGCCTTGTCGGCGCGACGGTTCAGTCAGTCGCCTGGGCAGACGATCTCTGAGCCGTCTGCAGAGGCTCGTAGGCGCGTTATGCCCGGTAGGCGGCTTGGTCCTGGATCCGTTGTGCGGCTCGGGCTGCTTGTCGAAGACGGTCGAAACCCGCTGATAAACGACGACAAGATCTGAAGCGCTGGAAGAGCAAAGGCGGCCGCCCGCGCGCTCTTCAACTAGCGCTGTAGCGGGCGGCCGCCTTTGCGGCGCGGTGCTGATCATGGGAGGTTGAAGGGATAGACGCGGGGCACGTCTCCAGCCGCCCTGAGGCGGCTTTCGACGTACCCCGCCATGCGCGTGCCTTGTGGTAGATCTGCGGGTAATCAGCGCCCAGAAACAATCCGGCGTAACACCGATCTCAACTGGCAAGTCCGGGCTCGGTGTCACGCTCCACTGACGGTGCGCGACTGCATTATCGCATTGTCAGCGCATTCCGTCGACCTTTTCCCCGAACTCCCAGCGGCGCTCCGAAAGGATCGTCGCGGATGCTCACGGGCCGCTTCTTTCTGTGCGGCCGCTGCCGTTCGCAGGTAACGATCTGCCGCAGCTGCGACCGGGGACAGCGCTACTGCGGCCAGGACTGCGCCCGTGCTGCCCGCCGCGAGAGTGTGCGCGAGGCGGGGCGACGTTATCAGCGCAGCCGCCGGGGACGCCTGGCTCATGCGGTCCGGGCCCGACGATATCGGGCTCGGCACAATAAAGTGACGCATCATTCTCCACCTGCATCTCCTGCCGGTTCACTACTGGTCAGTCCCTCGAACGATGTCGTCGCTGCTTTTGCTGACGTCGCCGGGCGGGCGACGACATCGGTCATGCCCACGCCGTGCTGTCGGCGCTGCGACTGTCGACTGTCGCCGTTCGTTCGCACCGGCTTCGTGCGTCGCCGGGGGCCTCGTTATGCCCGTGAAGCTGACTACGCAGACGGAGAGCCCGTATCATGACCATCAGCCCCGAACTGGAAGCGCAGATCCTGCGCCTGTATCACGCCGAGAAGTGGCGCTGCGGCACCATCGCCAGGCAATTGCATGTCCATCACACGACGGTGCATCGCGTTCTGGCCCAGGCGGGATTGCCCCGGCACAAGCCGCTGCAGAGAGCCTCAATCATTGACCCGTATCTTCCATTCATTGAGCAGACGCTGGAAAAGTTCCCCTCGCTGACCGCCAGCCGCCTTTATGCGATGGTGCGCGAGCGCGGCTACCGGGGCTTGCCGACGCACTTTCGGCACCTGGTCGCCCTGCACCGTCCCCGCAAGCCGGCCGAGGCGTTCCTGCGGCTGCGCACATTGCCGGGCGAGCAGGGACAGGTCGACTGGGCCCACTTCGGTCACATCGAGATCGGCAACGCCCGCCGGCCGCTCATGGCGTTCGTGATGGTGCTTTCTTACTCACGCGACATCTACCTGCGCTTCTTCCTCGACGCGCGCATGGAAAACTTCCTGCGCGGTCACGTCGGCGCGTTCAACACATGGTGCGGGCTGCCCAGGGTCCTGCTCTACGACAATCTCAAGAGTGCGGTGCTCGAGCGCCAGGGCGATGCGATCCGCTTCCATCCGACGCTGCTTGCCTTCGCCGGCTTCTATCGGTTCGAGCCACGTCCTGTCGCGGTTGCCCGGGGCAACGAAAAAGGCCGCGTCGAGCGCGCCATACGGCATATAAGGGAAGCATTCTTCATCGCCCGCAAGTTCACCGATCTCGACGATCTGAACGCCCAGGCCGAACAGTGGTGCCGCAACCAGGCAGCCGACCGGCCATGCCCCGAGGACCGGACGATGACGGTCCGCCAGGCGTTTGCGCAAGAGCAGCCACTGCTTCTGCCGCTGCCCGCCAACCCATACCCCGTCGAGGAGCAGGTCGCCGCCAAGGTTGGCAAAACGCCCTATGTGCGCTTCGACCTCAACGATTACTCGGTACCGCATGCTCATGTCCGGCGCACGCTCAGCGTGCGC
Organism: Mesorhizobium newzealandense; assembly: GCF_042682145.1. Classification (NCBI taxonomy): domain Bacteria; kingdom Pseudomonadati; phylum Pseudomonadota; class Alphaproteobacteria; order Hyphomicrobiales; family Phyllobacteriaceae; genus Mesorhizobium; species Mesorhizobium newzealandense. The sequence continues at coordinate 553,764 of NZ_JBHUGZ010000007.1, forward strand.
GCCGATCTCGGCCTGGTCCGCGTCTTCGACGGCGCAAAGATGATCGCCAGTCACCGTCGCAGCTATGATCGCGACCAGCAGATCGAGGACCCTCAGCACCTCAAGGCACTCGTCGCAATCAAGCGCGAGGCGCGCCAGCATCGCGGCCTCAACAGCCTGACCCGCGCCGTGCCGGCCTGCCAGACCCTGATGATCCGGGCCGCCGAGCGTGGCTCCAATATCGGTGCGATCACAAACGCGTTGCTGAAACTGCTTGACCTGTACGGCGCGCAGGAACTGCAGGCCGCCGTCGAGGAAGCTTTGCATGCCGGCGCCTCCCATTCGAGGTCGGTTCGCGACGTACTGGAACGCCGCCGGGTCGCCCGCGGTGCTCCGCCGCCGGTCGAAACGAGCCTGCCCGAACACGTGCGGCGCAAGGATACGACGGTACGGCCGCATCGCCTCGACAGCTACGACCAACTGACCCTTGGAGGCAAAGATGATGAATAATCCCGACATCCTGCTCAACCGGGCCAAGGCGTTGCGCCTCAATGGCCTGATCACCCATTGGGACGAAATCGCTGACGCGGACTGGCTGGCCGCCGTCCTTCAATGGGAAGAAGAGGAGCGCTCCGACCGTTCGATGCGGCGACGCACGCGTGCCGCCAGGCTCGGCCACTTCAAGCAACTGTCCGATTATGACTGGCACTGGCCTCGCCGCATCGACCGCGCCGCCGTCGAGGATCTGATGACCCTGTCCTTCATGAACGATGCCGCCAACATCGTCTTTATCGGCCCCAACGGCGTCGGGAAATCGACACTTGCTCGCAATGTCGCTCACCAGGCGCTCATCTGCGGTCACACCGTCGTCTTCCGAACCGCCAGCGAGATGCTCGGCGAACTCGCCGCCCTCGACAGCGACGCAGCCTTGCGCCGACGCCTTCACCACTACGCCGCCGCCGACGTTCTTGCGATCGACGAGGTCGGGTATCTGTCCTACTCGAACCGTCATGCGGACCTGCTGTTCGAACTCATCAGCCGGCGCTACGAAAAACGCTCAACCATCATCACCACCAACAGACCCTTCGCTGATTGGTCGGAGGTCTTTCCCAATGCCGCCTGCGTCGTCAGCCTCGTCGACCGCCTCATGCACCGATCCGAGGTGATCTCCATCGAAGGCGATTCCTACCGCTTCAAGGAAGCGGCCGAGCGATCAAAGGCACAGCGCGAAAAACGCACCAGCCGCTCCTCCGGCGAAAAGGTGCCCGCAGCATGAAACCAGATCCTCAACCGTCCGGCCTCAGTCGTGGTATCCACTTCCTCATCAATCCCGAATGGACACCCGAACAGGCGCTCGCTGTCTTCGAGCTCCTCAACGATCTCGCCGATAGCATCTGGTCTCACTACGGCGTCCAACTCCAGGAACTTATCCAGGAGCAGCAACGAACACCGACCGATCACAGCGATATCGAAAAAGCCCCGTCCTCGCTCTAAAGCACACATCCTCCACACTCGGCGGCCTGCAAAGGCCGCCTTTTTGTTCCGTCCACAAGCACCAAACGCTTGTCGTCGTTTAGACGCGCTTTTGAAAAGCCATCAACACTGCTCGGCCTTCTTCGTGCTGACGCTGGTGCTTATGCTTCTCCTGGCCGTTGTCGCGGTAACACAGTGTGTCGGGCTCATTGCCAAGTGGTACGCAATCGGTCCTGTCCCGAAGCATTCGTAGCGACCCGGGGCCAACCAAGGCTGTATGGTTTTCGCCACCGGCTTAATTTAGACAAGCCATGGGACCGCAGGCCCAATGCTGTGGACCGGCTCCCAATTAGGCCAAAAGTTTCTCGAGCTCGCGCTTCACCTCCATAGAGCGTTCATATTGATACGGAGCGTGATCGGGACTTCGGTATTTGAGCGAGTCGATGATCTCGGTCATCGCTCGCTCGAAGGTAGCTTTCTTCAGGCCAAAAATCTTCATGTAGACACAGCGCACGTCGGCTTTGTTTTTCTGGAGCATCGCCCATTCGTAGGGGGACTGTTGCTCGTTCCAATACCGTTCGGCCCTTGAATAGTTCTCGACGGCTGAGGTGTAGCTGTCGGCATCAGGGTTTGCCTGAAGCTTCTGTTTCCAGACATTGCCGTGATTGTTAAGCGCCTTGGGCAGCGCCAGGAAATCGGCCAGGGGAAGCGAGGTGACGCGATAGTCGATGCCGCTCAGGATGGTCTCGGCTTCCGCAAGCGCCATCGCGTCGCCGGTCAATTCATAGAGGCGAATCAACGTGATCGCGCGGTTGTTGGAATGCTCCACCGACAGGTTGAGCTCTAAGCTGGCCAAATGATCGAAAATGCTGCGGCTGAGCTCAAGGAAATGTTTTCGGCGTCCGCCCGAACTCTTCCGTTCGCCGAGGCGCCGGTAAAGCAAACCCTGGAGATTGAGGCAGGCAATGTCGTCCGGGCCGAACTTGTTTAGTAGCTCGGCTAGGATGCCCTTGTTCTCAAAAAGCATATCATCCGCAGTCTGGCGCGTAGCAACTTCTTGGTGGGCTTCCGCCATGGCCAGTTCGGTGGAACGGTCGATATAGCCTGCGAAAGCGGATTGCACCGAAGCGATCAACTGCCGGATACCTTCCGTGTCGCTGGCCAGCGAATAGCCGACATAGCCGCTCACCAAGTAGTCATAGACGATACGGGACTTGAGGTCTCCAGCATAATCGGAGGCTAGGGCCTGACGGAACAGGTCGTGGGCCTTCAGATAGGCATGCGATTTGAACAGGCCGATCGCCGTTCGCAGCAGGATCCGCAGTTCGTCGATGCCGGCGAACTGTTTCTCGTAGGGATTGTCCGGAAGGGCTGCGCTGGAACTGGCCATCATGAGGTAGGCAGTGACAACTTCCTCGACGCTGCGCTCATCGGCCGGCGACGGCCCAACGCTGCTCACAGCGTCTGGATCGGCCTGCAACGACGTGCTGATCAAGTTGGCGAGATTGGTCGAGGTGGGCGGGGTGTTGAGATGGATGTTGACCGTAATAATGACGTCGCGCGCGGAAGCTATACTTCCTTTCTTCGCGATTACGAGAGCCATTCATAGTTACTTCTTGTCATTAGCCCGCGATTTTATACTCACGTCACGGCCCGCGGCAATCGAATTGTTTCGGGCAGAGACGCTTTTGGATTTATTCAGATACTTGAACCCCGTATATCCGGCGGCAGCGAGAATGACTGCGCCGATCACATAGAGGATGATGTCCATCGCGCTTCTTTCCGAGAACGGGAGCCACCCAAGGAAGAACATGAATCGGCTCGTCCATCAAGGGGCCGCGTGACATTGGCTCGTGCCGAGTGTCGGGAATTGGGCGGCGAGGTCAGCGCACGTCTGGGGACATAGGACATAGCCCGCCAGGCGAAGCCGACTACGCGATTGCCTCACAGAATTGGCATGCGGGAGAAATGCGCGGGATCGTTCCGGTCCATAGCTGCGAAATGGCCAGCCTAACGGCACTTCGTCCGCCGAGTGCACGGCAGGGTTGAAAGTTCGAACCATTGTGGTAGGCAGGTCGTGCTGAGAGGCTTTGCTATGAAGCGGATGCGAGAAAAGGACATTCCGGCGTTCGTGCAGGAGGTGGCCGCAACCGGCTGCAACATCTGTGCGCTTGGCCGGGGTCACTATTTTATGGGCGATGCCGATGTTCCGCGCAGCAAGCGTAGAGGGCTGTACACGAAGCTCGCCGACATCGACGCGCGCTATGGTAGTCGCGACCATCTGCGCGACAAGATCGCAGCGCACCTGACCTCGATTGGCCGTTATATCGACGTGCCTCCGCCGGAGGCAGAGGCCTGGCTCGAGGAACTACTTCCCACCTCAGAACGCGAGATCGATGATGTGGCACCGGACGTGTCCAAGGTCACGGCCTATGATGTGGCGCACATCGCGACGTACGCGGTCCTACTGATGGCGGAGGCTGAGGGTGCCGATTGGCGCCACGTAGCGCGTGTCACTCTGAAATTAGATCCCCAGAGTGAGCCGGAAATGGCGCGTCGGGCCTGGACATCGCACTTGGCCCGGGCGCAGTGGTTAATTACGACCGGCTTCTGGGAAGCTCAGAGCGATTCGTTGCAATAGGATATCGCCTTTACCGTGGCTACAAGCAAGCGAGGGACGCAGCCGCGGCATTCATCGGGGACGACGGTTGGGGTTCTTGATCCGCTGGACCTTAATCGCCGGCTCGCCCAGGTTCGAAATGCGAACCATTAATTTCCTGCGTTGGCTTCGAGTTAATGGGGCAAACCGCAAATAGCCCTTTGTCACAAAGCGCTCGTTGGTCTGGTTGCGTTTCGAGCGGATTCCGGCCGGCCCAAGATGATCGACCTGCCTGCGGGCGAGGTCAACTAGGTCCAAACGATTTCGATTTGATCTGCTGACTCGAATTCTGACACCAAGGTACATTGGTCGACGCTCCTTTCAGGGCCGGTATGGAATGCTAACAGAGATATCCGCCACATGGTAGGAGCATGCCAAGCTCCGGAGCAACGTCGGCGATCTACGGAACTCAGAGCTCGAAGAGTTTGCGGCTTCGGATTGCATCCTTGGTAAGCACCGAGATGCAAAGGTGGGAATGATCGTAGAGCCACGACGTTTGAAAGAGCGGGGCACCTTCGATAAATGCGGCCATGATGCTGGAAACCGGTCTTTGCTGGCTCAGGATGTCGACATACGCATTGACGAGATCATTATCGTCATAGTTCCGGAAAAGCTCGGGGTTGGATGGATCAAATACCATCGACCAAGGCCCCAGTTGGCGCGGCGTACCAATGGCGCCTGCTGCCAGTCGTTTTAGCGCTTCCCAATGACCATCGGAATCGTCTAGCAAATTTATGGTGTCGGCGAGGTCGACTTCACACTCAATGACTGCTGGAGCGATACCAGGAACCTTTTTGCGACGACGGTCGGCTACTGTTCGAGCCCACTCCGCTGCGCGTCCCGGAGCGCGATAAAACAGGTAGAATCCGGTTCCCAACCAAGATCCTGGTCGAGGAAACAACTGGAAATCACCCGCCATAATCGCCTCGGCCCTATCCGACGTCGTGCCGTGATAGGCCGTAATGTAACGACCCTCCAAAAGTCCCCCCCAAACACGAAAGTAGCCCCGAAGGGCTACTTAGATTTACGAAACGTAACGAACTCTTCCTCGGGATCGGGCCGTAGGCCCCACTCCTTGTCAAATTTCTCTACCGTCTTGGCGGCGCGCTTTTTGAGTTTTTCTCGCGAGTTGACCTTATCAATCTCGGCAAAGAGAGCTTTCATATCAACGTTGTGCCTGGGCATCGCGTTGGTTGGCGAGGGTTGTGAAACGGTATCGGGTTGCACTGTCGGTGCCCTTTCAAGTTTGTCGGGCGCGACAATGTGACCCTTTGAAGAGCCGATACGTCGGCCCTTCGTGGGAGTAACAACTTTACTGTAACTTAAATCGTAAGGATGGGAAGCTAATTCTGACGATCCAACTACTGCTTCAAAAATCTTCGTTCCGCGAACGTCAGTGAGAATAATGGAGCCCTTTCGACCAACATTCTGGCTGCCGAAGCCCTTCACAAGATCGCCTCTGCGGTTGCCAAGGCGTCCCACAACCTTGCCTGACTGATCCACGAGCTTACTTCCCTCGATGATGGCTTTTATCACCAAGCCCTCATCGATGCTCAGTCGGGACTTCTTTTTGGGATTGGCATGGACCGATTTCGTTTTCAAACGAGAATCCTCAATCTGAATCTGTCCCTGTTATATGGCTCAAAATAGTGGCTACGCAAGCTTGGGTACTCCGGATGTACTCGATGGTAAGCCCAACAGCTTGATAAGCCGTGTAGGTACCGATTTCCTGTAGCTTCCCACCGCACGCAGGGTTTGCGGGCAAGGCCCGCGGGCAGTCTTTGGCGACATATTGAAAGTGTGCCACTTGCCGATACATGTGAACGTCGAGGCGGCAGGGGTTCACGGCATAAAGCGGAAGCGGATGAAAAGCAGATCGCGCCGGAAGCCTGATCCAACTATCGCAACAGAAGTCCCTTGGGCGGACCATCTAACCGCTTATGACAACAGGCATCTCACGACCTATTTGCAGCTCATGGACGCGTGCGCCGACAGTGCCAGCGGAGACGAGATGGCGCAGGACATATTGGGTATCGATCCGGTGAAGGAGCCAATCCGTGCCCGCCAGGCTCTTCGCAGTCACCTCGAACGGGTGCGTTGGTTTATGCACAAAGGCTATACAGAGCTTTTCTAGATCTAGCTGCCTAGATAGGCGTGGCTTCTTCGATGTAAAAATGGGCAAACTTCTTGTGGTTACGCAGGGCCTCAGGTCGGTAAGGTCCGAATCCGGCGCACTGCGGGACATCGGCGAACTCAAAGCGGGCGTCGACGGTGGGATGGACTACAGCTTCCGGATTGATATCCCTGAGCTTCACCTTGTAACCCAGTTTGGCGGTTAACCATGACAGCCAGGCAGGGGTCCGGCTCGCAATCAAGTCTTTCATGCCTGCCACCTCACAATGCTGGAGACCGTCGGCGGAAGGGAAGAGGTGCAGCGCCGCACCCGTTTCCATCGATCGTTCGAAACTCTCCCCGTTGACCACGACCGGGCCCACAACAAGTCCATCCGGGATGGCGGTCGCTTCTTCGATCATCCAAAGGAGCGCTATGTCGGACAAACGCGATTCGGCCTCGGGGTAGCTTCCGCCAATGTCCGAGTGATTGCCGGCAAACCACCACTGTTTGAGGACCTCATGGCCATCAATTGTGGTGGGCGCAGCCACGGTCGATCCCCAGCCGACTCTCGCGAAATCCTCGCGCGTTTCGTCGATCGCATTTGCCGATCGCGCAAAGTTGACGAACCGGCTGAGAAGGCGGTCGAAGTTGTCCCCCTTCCACTCCGCGATATGGCTGTGCACGTCACCCGGGTTGGGGAAATTCTTGATGGTTTTGCGCACGGACCCGCGCTGCTTGTGGTGGAGCACTGCCATGCCTACAGCTGCCCCGGCGACTACAATCGTCCAGAAGGTTCCCCAGAACGAAATCCAGAAACTGGCGATTGCCGCAATAACCAGTGCGGGAACGAACGCCACCACGGCGCCGAGACCGAACACACCGGCGTAAAGACCGATCTGGATTATGGCGCGCCGCATTCCCTTTGCGCCCAGTGCCGCCACCGTATCGAACACACCGATGAAATGAGGCGCTGCATTTGAGCGGTTTACCTCTCCGGTCTCATGATGCGAGCCATACTTTTCCCGAAATCGGCGCGCGAGTTCGAGCCGTTCATCCTCAAAGTCTTTCCGAGGATGCCCAGCGCCATGTTCGAGGACGGTGTGCACGGCTTCCTCTGAAATGTCACGCGTCGCCTTCCTGAACCGCGGAAGACGGTCATCTCCCATGCGGCTCGGTACGCCGCAAAGCATAAGAAGGTTCGCAACCGCTCTGGCGGTGTACGCGCCTCTGCTAAAGCCAAAAAGGAAGATGCGATCTCCCGGTTGATAGTGATTGATGATGAATTCGTAGCAATCAGCGATGTTCGTGGTGATGCCAGTGCCAGAAACGGATGCAAGCAGCTTCTGTACCCGCCGGACGACGTCGGTCATGCCGGTCGCAGTCGTTTCAGTGCCCAGTCCCGGGTCGTAGAATGAAACCTGGGCTGTTGGGTTGATGGGGCTTTCCGGGCCAACACGAGATGCCCGATAGAGCTTGTAGACATTGCTCATCCGTTGCTCCGCGCGAACTCCGCCGTCCTGTCCGGTCCCGTCGGAGAACACGACAATGTTTTTGCTCATTTCAAAAATACCCTTTGAGTATTTAGGTCACGTAAGCTCGGACCTGGTCGCCGGTCACGTTGTGTCTATTGTTGGAGTTTCTGCTGCAAAATCAGGAAGTCGAGATCCCTTAGGAGCCTCTCCTTTGAGCCCTCGTCCACGGGTGGTGGCGGTGGCGGGACGACCGTCCTGGGCTTCTGACCTTCCGGAAGCTTGGTTGCGCGCTTTGGCCGCTCGGCCTCTTTCTTTGGTGTTTTGGCGGGCTTGGGGGCAAAGGTGATGATGATCTTGTTCGTGTCCGTCCACGAGCCTTTCCAACCAAAACCAAGGCTAGCTTGCGCGGTGTCAAAGGGAATCTTGACGATTTTTACGCTGGCTTCCCCCTTCTGGACGAGTTTGAAACTCAGGGTATAGGCAACCGATTCCGGCTTGGTCCGCGTCTCCGCATAGGCATCCTGCAACTGGGCCAGCCAACTGGCGATACCAAGGTCCCCCACCAGGCGGATGCCATGCGACCTGCGTGCTTCAACGGCATCGTGGTTGCAGTCAATTTGATCCCTTTTGCCAAGGCCGATCGTGAACTTGTAGCCGACCTGCCGGTCGGCCGTGCCTGTTACGTCCGTGGAAAGAGCCAATGTAGCGGTTTGTGGAATGTAGGGCACATCGTTGCCGGCGGCTCCATTCCCACCGCCTTCGGCAATCACGTTCAAAGAGAGGTCGACACCAGCGTTCCACTCTTCTTTCTCGGTCAGGAATGATGCCGGCCCGACGCCTGTCTTCGTGTTGCCGTCTCGCCCTTCCTGTAGCTCGCACCGGATATTGTCCACAATGTCCGAAATACGCAGCAGTCCGATGTCGGTTTGAAGCTTGGGAACACTTCCACACCCTGAAACGGCCAAGCAAATTCCAATTGATCCCCTTACGAAAAATTTCATGATCTGTCCCCACCTTTGCCGCTTCGCAAATAATGCATTCCGTATTTGCAAAAACAAAACGAGATTTTCATAAGGAAGGGACTGTCAACAAGTTTTCGAGGCTCAGAGGGCTAGGCCGATACTTTTTGGGTATCTGCACGGTTTTCCCCGGACTTAGTCAAGCGAAGAGAAGAGCGGATGCGAAACCTACGGGGCGACAACCTATCCGTGGACCACGGACCGTCTTTTCCAAGGCAGATCTATAGGAGAGCAGGTAGCGCGATGGCCGAGGCGCCCGGCAGCCTAGCACCTACCGTCGATTATGTTCCCAAAGATGCTGCCGACATTCCGCATTGCTCTGTATAAGCGCCCTTGTAATCAGGCGCTTGAAGTCGCACTTGACAACAAAACTTTGCGACGGAAAGCGTTTGTAGTAGTTTTCAAGGAGCCGAGGGGAGGGGAAACCACATGCCAGACTATTTTGAGATCGATTTTCTTGGGGTAGAGACCAAGAAAAGCGGCGACGCCATTGCGCTGCGCTACGAGAAAGATGGTACGAATTATATCCACGTCGTCGACGGCGGTTACGCGACGACCGGGGAGACTCTCCGCGATCATATTGTCACGCATTATGGTAATCCTGCGTTCATTGACCATGTCGTGGCCACCCACAACGATGGTGACCATGCACGCGGCTTGATTGCTGTTCTTGAGCATTTTGAGGTCGGCGTCCTTTGGATGCTCCGGCCATGGCTGTACGCGGACGAGCTTATTGGGCGGTTCGAAACCTACACGAGCGTCGACCGTTTGCGGTCCACCCTGCGGTCAGCCTATGCCAACTTGGCCGCCCTTGAGGATATCGCGCTCAAAAAGGGCATTGAAATCCGCGAACCTTTCCAAGGCGCGTGGATCGGCGCGTTCCATGTCATGGCTCCCACCCGGGCACGGTTCCTCGATCTGATCGTCACGTCAAACAAGACGCCGGAGGCCAGGGTCGAGGAGGTCACCGGCGGCGGGATTTTCACTACCCTGCTCGAGAAGGCAATCACGGCCGTGGCTCTCATCAGGGCCGCATGGGGCGCCGAAGCGTTCCCAGCAGAGGATACAAGCAACGAAAACGAGATGAGCGTGGTGCAGTTTGCTGAAATGTGCGGCGAGAAGATTCTCCTAACGGCCGACACCGGCCGCGACGGTTTGGCGGAACTGATTGATTACGCTCCTGCCGCAGGACTTTCGCTCCCCGGCATCAATCGCTTTCAGGTTCCGCATCACGGTGGGCGCCGTAACCTGACTACTGACTTACTAGATAGAATTTTGGGCCCACGCCTCGATAATCCTCCTGCCCAAGGCCACTTCACAGCCATCATCAGTTCGGCAAAGGAAGATGAAGATCATCCGCGAAAGGTCGTGATGCGCGCCGTGATTCATCGCGGCGCCAACCTGCATATGACCGAGGGGCGGGATATTCGATCGTCATCCGCCGGTGCGCCTGTCAGGAGCGGATGGAGCGCTCTGACGCCTGCTACCTATCCTGACGAGTACGAGGAATAGCAATGGCAATTCCTCTCACAACTGATATCGCGCAGATGTTCGACGGCTACGGCAGGCAGGCCCGATTGTTTCCGGGCCTTCTGACGATCTTTCCACCTTTGCTGGCAGTGATGGCGTGGTTTCCCTGGTTAATCTTATCGAGTGTCGCAGCGACGTTGCTCACGATTGCCACGTCGTGTGGGCTGCTCTACGCGCTTGGGTCATGGGCGAGAACCAAGGGACGCCGGATCGAACCCGGGCTCCGCAAACGGTGGGGCGGCTGGCCGACCACAATCCTTCTTCGCCACACCAGCGAGCTCGATGTGCACACCCGCAAGCGCTACCATGCGTTTCTGGGCGGCGCGGTGCCAGACCTGCCGGCGTTCCCGACCGCCGAGCAGGAGGCTGCGGATCCTGCCGCTGCCAATTCCGTTTACGATTCCGCCGTGATCTGGCTCAAGGAGCGAGCTAGGGGGAAGGAATTCGCAATGGTGAACCGCGAAAATGCCCAGTACGGCTTTCGCCGCAACCTGCGCGGCCTCAAGCCGATCGGCATCACCGCATGTGTCATCACCTTGCTAGCTTCGGTAGGAGCCATCATCTACAGCAACCCCGGCTTCATTGACCTCATCCAGGCACACGCGTGGCGGGCCGCGATCACGGTCCTAACCCCGCTGGGTCCGGCGGTGCTGTCCGCCATGGCCGTGAACGCGTTTGCGATACTGATCTGGATCTTCGTGGTCTCGAACCGCTGGGTGTATGAAGCTGGAATCCAGTACGCCACGGCCTTGCTCGCGACCTGTGACAAAGTCCAGCTGCAGCAAACGCCTGCTGCTCGCAATGCGGCGATTACGGGCAACTAACCCAATGGACCTCAGGATTTTCGATGTCGAGCACGGACAGTGCTCGCATATCGTTACCAGCACCAACAGGCACGTCCTGATTGATGCAGGCCACAACTCGACCACCAACTGGCGGCCGTCGACCTATTTGCCGCGCCGAGGCATTTCCTACATCGACAACCTCATCATTTCGAATTTCGACGAAGACCATGCGAGCGACCTGCACAATCTGGTGGACACCGTCAGCGTAGGAACCTTGACGAAAAATCCCTCGGTGTCGCCGCAGAACCTCCGGCGCCTGAAGGGGATCGGCGGGATAGGCCGCGGCATTGATGCCCTTGCGGATATGATGGCCAGATATACCAGACCGATCATCAGCAATGTCGACTATGGCGACTTCAAGATTCAATGCTTCTGGAACCGCTATCCGACGGATTTCGAGGACGAGAACAACCTCAGTCTCGTCTCTATCATCGAGAGCCATGGCATCAAGATTTGCTTTCCGGGTGATATGGAGGTTGCAGGGTGGGACCGTCTGTTGGCTCGCGAGGGTTTCCGCGATGCCATGGGCGAGGTCCACATTCTCGTTGCATCGCATCATGGCCGGCGCAACGGGTGCAGCGAGCGTCTCTTCGACGAAACCGGCCTCAAACCCTATTTCGTTGTCATATCCGACTCAGGCCTGGAATACGCCTCTCAAGACACAGTGAGCTGGTACAGGCATCGATGCCGGGGGTTCGAACTTAACGGAGAACGCCGACGCGTCCTCAGCACGCGCAAGGATGGCCGGGTTCGGATCCAGACGAGCCCGCAAGGGGCTATGATCGACGTCTTTTGACCTACACCTTGGCGATGAGCGCGGCGCCGAGCCTTTCCACGAGGTCGGCGAACTGGAGTACTCCCGTGTCGCGGACCACAAGGCGCTGCCCGACCTGATAGCTGGCGTCGCCGCTTCGCTGAACATAGTCACTGTCGACCATACCCTGCTGATGGGCCAGAAGATGCCGCTGCTGGAAGAATATCCGCAACCGGCCAAGGTCAGCTGTTCCCAGCATATCAGCGTAAGATTCCTTGACAATCGGCTCCCACAGGTCAGAACCGGCGTCGAGGCTCTGGAAGGCATTGCGGCGGGCTGCGGCGCCTGTTTTGGCTTCATAGAGTTGCTCGCAAAGTCGCTGGAACGACGTAACCGTGTCCTGCATAGCCTTCTCCAGCAAGGTCCGCGTCATGATCTCCGCGGCGTCGACGTCGAGCGTTTGACGAAGCGTGGGTCCGAGATTGGCCGCCGTCCGAATGGCAGCCAAGGTCTGCGTGAAGGTGTGGGTCGCCGAATTCTTGCCGCAGCTGGGGCAGAAATATGCCGCGCCGATATACGAATAGCGGCAGTTGCAGCCTTCGCAGGTTGTTTTGAGCTGCATGGGTTTGGCGGCCGACAAAGGCACCAGCAAGGTATCATGGCCGCCTTTCACCTCTAGCGTTATCCGGATGAAGGAGTTGCGGTTCTGGCGGCGCTTGGAGGCATCGGCGTCCGCACGCATCGCCGCGTTGATACCGCTTTTCAATTTGTTGAGCGCGTATTCCTTGGCTTGTTCAACTTGCTCGGTCGTATACCAGGACTTCGCGGGCGCGGCATGACGGCACGATGGACAAAACACTTCCTCGTCGCGAACGATATCCCGCCAGTCGTCGCTATGGATCTTGAACGAGAACATGCATTCCGTAGCAGGGCATTCGCGGTCGTGATACCCGTCTGCATCCGACTCTATCGGGACACTTATCGAGGTCGTTCTCGAAAGGCGTTCAAGTTCGCGCTGCAAATTTTCAAACATGCTTCCCTCCAGTCTTGAACATAGCATGAACACCAAAACTTGGAAGCTCGTGGTCATTTGAACAAATGGCACCCCTCGCCGGGGGCGGTCAGTCCCGCGTCCCGCCTGCGGCGGCGCTATGCTGACGCTCCTTAGGCCGCCCTGTTGAACCGGTCTCAGGGCCACGAACTTTCTCCAGCACCGAACTGACTTGGTCCCGCTGGTGGGCATTTCGGTGCTTCCGCCTTGTACGCCCTTTTTTGTTGGGGCCGCTTCGCGGCATGGCTGCGCCGATAGGGATGTGCCTGGCGGCACGCTTGTTGTGTGAGGGGAAGAGGCGCGCGGCCCTCTCTCCCCGCAAGCCGCCGCGGTCGGTTTCCCCCATCTTCCTCCGCTTCGCTCCGTGCAGACCGGGGAGACCCCTCCGCCCCCGGGACTTGCCCCCTCTCTCCCCGCTACTCGCCGCGAGGCAGGGGTTCAGGGGACCTGAACCCGAAGGGAACGGGGAACCTGAAACGAGAAATCAAAGGAGCAAGTCCATGAACACCGCTGAAATCACCATCCCGCTCGGCAAGCTGGTGCCGAGCAAAGCCAACGTCCGCCGCGTCAGTTCCGAGGCAGGCAAGGCCGAACTGGCCGCCAGTATCGAGGCCCACGGCCTCATCCATAATCTTGTGACCCGTAAAGCTGCGAAGGGAGCCAAGTTCGAGGTCGTTGCCGGGGGGCGGCGTCTGGGCGCGCTGCGCCTGCTGCTGGATGAAGGCCGCACGGTGCAGGGCGTGGCAGTAACCAAGGATTATCAGGTCAGGGCAATCGTGGCCGAGGAAGGCAATGACACTGAGATTTCGCTGGCGGAAAACGACCAGCGACAGCCGATGCACGCGGTGGACGAGGTGATTGCCTACCGCGACCTTGTCGAACAGGGCATGGCGGCGGAGGACATTGCGTCCCGTTTCGGCAAGTCTGTTGTCACAGTGCGCCAGCGGCTCAAACTCGCCAGCCTTTCACCGCGCATTCTTGATGCCATGCGAGCCGATGAAGTAACCCTTGAACAGGCCAAGGCCCTTGCCGTGTCCGACGACCACATGGCGCAGGAAGCAGCGTGGTTCGAGCAGGACGGCTGGAGCCGCGATCCATCCAACATCCGCTCGTTTCTGACCAGCGCCCATGTGCGCGGCACTGACCGGCTGGCCCAGTTTGTCGGGATTGAGGCCTATGAGGCGGCGGGGGGCGGGGTGCTGCGCGACCTGTTCGCCGATGACGGCCTGACCTTCATGACCGACCGGCCCTTGCTGGTGAAGCTTGCCGGTGAAAGGCTCGAGGCGGCCGCAGGCGAAGTGCGTCCGTTGGGCTGGAAGTGGGTGGAAATCAGCCTCGACAGCGGTTTCATCCATGGCGGTGGGTTCGGGCGTATCCATGCGGTGCGGCGTGACCCGACCGAGGACGAGCAAGCGGAACTGTCGGCGCTGGCCAGGCAGTATGACGAACTGGCCGAGGCCATCGATGCCTATGCCGAGGGCGACCCGCAAATGGAGGCCGATGAGGCTAAGTTGCAAGTTCTGGAAAGTCGCATTGAAGCTATCCAGAACGCGTTGGAGGCCTTTGACCCGCAAGAGATGGGGCTGGCAGGTTGTATCGTGTCCGTGGCACATGGCGGCTACTTGCAGGTCACGCCGGGGCTGGTGAAGGCCGAAGACCGCAAGGCCCTCGCCGCCTCGCAGGGCAGCAACGATGCCAATGACCAAAACGAGAGCGACGAAGCGCGTCAGGTGGACGAGGCCGAAGTCGAGACCTCGGGCATGTCGGCGACCCTCACCGAGGAACTGACAGCCGTTCGCACCGCAGCCTTGCGCGTCGAGCTGTCGAACCGGCCCGGAGTGGCATTGGTCGCCATCCTGCATGCGCTGGTGAGCCGCGTGTTCTACGATTACCACTATGGGCGTATCGAGACGGCGGTGGAGGTTACCGGCCAGCGCCGCAATCTGGTTCCGTCCATCAAGGAGCCGGATGCTTGCCGGGCTTTAAGCGGGTGGAACGAGGTAATGGAAGGTTGGGGACACCGATTGCCCGGAAACCCCAGCGACCTCTGGCCGTGGCTGGTAGCGCAGCCACAGGACGTGCAGCTTGACCTGCTGGCGGTGGTGACCGCCGCCAATCTCAACGCCGTGGTTGCCCGCCACGAAACCGGCAGGGAACGCATAGCCCAAGCCGACCTGATGGCAGAGGCGGTCGGGCTGGACATGCGCCTGTGGTGGACACCAGAAGCGGCGTTTCTCTCGCGGCTGTCGAAAGCCGACATCGCGGGTGTGATGCGAGAGGCGGGGTGCACGGAAGATGCGGCGAAGGCGGTTGAACGCGCCCCGAAACCCGAAGGCGTCTTGCAGGCCGAGAAGGAACTCGACGGCAAGGGCTGGCTTCCCGCAGCGTTGCGGGCACCGGTCAAGGTCGAGAGCGAAAGCTTGGCAATCGCCGCCGAGTAAGTACGGTCCGCTATTCTAGGTCGGGGCAGCGATGCCCCGGCTTTTTTGCGTCGGGAATGTCCTTCAGGCCGGCATCGAACCGGCCAAGGCCAGGCGAGGGTGCCCCTGGCCCGGCCCTCGCGCTCCAGCCCGACCCACAGGGTTATTTCGCAGAATCTGCCCCATCTTTCGGGTCATTTGGGGATTTGCCGAATTGCTGGTCCATCGCCTGTCGAATCCGCTTGTTGAGTTCGTGGCCTGACGGCAGCGCGTACATACCGAGGTCGCGGTAGAGTTCGCTCTCGAGATCTTTGCGGGTGGGCTCCGTATAGGGCGCCTTGTCGGCTCTCATTCTGCCGAAATCGTAAAGGCGGTTGGTGAGGTAAGTCAGCCGTGCGATATCAAAGACCATCGTCTCAAAGAAATTGAGCGCTCGCTCCGATTTGGGTGTGTCCACCCTGGATTCGAACGCCTGCGCATGGATTACCAGCAACTGCATGCTGCGATATGTTTGTTCATCGACAAGGACAGCCGCTTCCATCACAGTTCTAAGCGCGTCGAAGGGTGGCGGCTTTGGTCGCCTGTCGGGGTCCTTTTTCTTCCACGCCTCGAAGCAAGCCGCCCAGTACTTGTTCAGATCAGCAAGGGCGTGCGGGAGTCCGATCCGCGCTGCCAGATTCTCGCGTCTCCGTTCCAGCGCAATTTGTTCTCTCTCAAGGCGGGATTGTTGTTTTTGGTCTCGAATTTGGACCCAAAGCAGACAGGCGCCGATCAGGGCGAAAACGCCAGTCAGGAGGGGTTGCCAATCATAAACAGCATTGACAAATGGGTTCTGAAATTTGGAGACTTTTTCGCTGCATTGTTCCAATACGCTCTGCGCGAAGATGTTGTCGCATATGACTTCCCGTAGGTTCATTTGTCACCGCTGGCGTCTGGCTGTTCCCCGCATGCTTTCGTGGCACGGCGCAACTGGCGAATGCGATTCAGCCTTAGGCTCATTACACGACGCGCCTGATGTAATGGCAATCGCGGTTGCTCGGGCAGTTCGGGAGCGATGACGCGGCTGGAGCTTCCCGCTTTCTGGCGGCTGTCACCGGGCTATTTATACCCGTGAGCGCTCCCTCAGTTTTCTGGTGGGGACTGGCGGCCGCAAATGGTGACGATAGCGGAGCTGCCCCAAAAGGCACGGGGCGCGAAGGTGATCGCGTAATCGCGGCTGCTGGTTGTCGGGCCGAACCAGGAATGGGGTGAGGCACTTGACCACGCCGGCAAATCCATTGCCGGTGTCCGGTCCTCATCGGCGGGCGGGGTCGGCATGCCGTCGCCGCCAATGGTGATCATGGACACGCCGATGTAGCTCCCGGCCTTGAAGCGGCCGACGAATTCGACGGCATTGCCTATGTAGCGGAAGCACCCGTCGCGCCGGTCGAGCTTGAACCTCTGGGTCGGAATCGGCTGCGTGGGTTCTTCCTGGGCCGCTGCGGGGGCCGCCACCAGAATGGCGGCGCCGACAGCCCAGAGAAGCGGTCGTTTGCATGCACTGTAACGCATCACTTGGTCTCAGGGTCGGGCTCACCAAAGGCCTTCACAAAGATAGCCCTGCCAGCGCCTGAGATCTGCTTTTGGATGTCCCAGTCGAGCTGGCTGTCCTTGATGTAGAGACTGAGGGCACAAATCTCGCCGCGGCAGGCACTCGCCGTCGAAGACTGCTCGTCCTTAACAAAATAGGAAGCCGAGTATCCAACGATGACATCCTTGCAGTCCTTGTCGGGTAGAGCATCACCACCTCGGGTGAAGCATTTCCCGATCGAGCTCTGGGGCTGATCGGCGGCGCGATGATCAGTGGTCATGGGGAGTTTGACGCCGAACCTCGCAAGGCGGACATTGACGAAGGTGGGATCAAGCCCGCGATCGTCCGCCTCCATGCCGAAACTCGGCTGCAGGAAATAGGGGATGTTGGCGATGTCGGCAGGGAGCTTCCCAATCACCACCGACCATTCGTCGGTGACCCGCTCGATGCGGTCGAGGATGAGGTTCGCGCGGAACCGCTCCAGCATATTGCGTCCCCCGCTGGAAAAACCCTTGATGGCGGAGATAGTGGTTCGGCCTTCGGGATAGACAACGCCATGGAACTGGCCGTCCACGTTGCCGAGGAACAAGGGCAGGTTGTCCTTCTTGACCTCGACCCCGAACCCCATCGCTTTTAGACGCTTCTCAAGCTCTACGGTGGATATGCCAGCTCCGGCGCCCTTGAGAGCGTCGATCCCCGAGAACGCGGCACTGGCGTCAAGGCGAGCCTGTTCGATTATAGAAGGTGCCGGAATGGTGACGGCCGGGATCTGGGATAGGTCTACGACAACGGTCTTGGGCTTGTTGCTGTCACTGCACCCTGCGGCAGCCAGCAGGAGACAGCCCAACGCCGCAACGGATTTGGCTTTTATCGTCGGACCTGTTGCTCGATGAGTTCGAGGTTGGCGCCAAAGTGGATTGCATGCCGAGCGAAGGCCGGCCGAGACGACAGCAACGATTGCGGGAAGCATCAAGGATGTGCCTGTTTCTGGAAGGACAGAAGGGCTCAATCTCTATCCAGAACTCACGATTTTTGAGCCCGAACATAAGGCTGCGCTAACTAACGCGGCGTTGGCTTTTATGCGCAAAATTTAGGCAAACAGTCGTGACCAGCTTCGAGAATATGGGCAAAAATATCAGGGCAGGGATGTTGCAAATCTCGTGACTTTTGGAACAACAGGGAGGCGCACGTGAATGAAATATGGATATGCGCGGGTCTCGACTGAAGCTCAGGACTTGTCAGCACAGGTGGAGCGGCTCAGGGCTGCGGGCTGTGAACGGATCTTTTTTGAAAAAAAGAGCGGCAAGGATGCGAACCGGCCTCAACTCAGACGGCTCATGAGGGGGCTAAAACCGGGGGACGTGGTTTACGCCGTGGTAAGTGACCGCGTCGCGCGGGATCCGTTCGATCTGCTGAGTATCATGCGGACCGTCACGGCAGCCGGCGCCGCTCTGAGACTGCTGGACGAACCGTTCATCGACACGACCTCGGAAATGTCCGACCTTGTGCTGTTCCTGGTCGGATGGGCGGCGAAGTGGCAGCGGCGCAGAATTCTGGAGAATACCGCGAATGGCCGCGCCCGTGCCATGGCGATGGGGGTGAAGTTCGGCCGTAAGCCGAAGCTCTCCATGCAGCAGCGCAGGGAGGCACTGGCGAGATTAGCGGCGGGCGAGGCGCGTTCTGATGTTGCCAGTTCGTTGCATGTCAGTGGCAGCACCATTTCTCGATTGCAGTCGGAAGCTACTCACCCCTCTAACGCATTACTGGAAGGCTGACGGCGCGGTCAGCGAAGCTTTCCGCAGGCATCGTGTTGGGCCGCATGTTGGCGCGAGGGGGGGTAACTAGCGGAGCCACCAATATAAAACGACAATAGCGATGGCTATTTTCCACCAATGTTTGGCAAGAAAGGCGCTCCGATCCTCCCACGTTTCATTCCGGAAAAAAGCCTTGGCATCGGCTCCAGTCAATACTTCGATCCGAAACCCGCTGGTGTCTCCTTCACCATTGCTCACGTTAGTTTCATTGACGCGCGCAACGAGTCCGCCATCCGGCTCGTTGAGCATTGCCTTCTCTAACCATGCTATTTCATCTGGTACCGTAAGCCGTCCCACCGCCCCCATCGACGCCCATCCCAGTCTCTTGACTTCGTAGCTTGGCCGCGCTGACGAAACATCGCCTGTCCAATCGTCTATATGAATGGGAGTTCTCCAGTCTATATCAAGTCGCTCGTCGATCTTCGGCGGCTTTCTGTCGTCATCCGCATAGTAGTGTGGAGATTCTGCATAAACAATTCGACGTGCCACGCTTCGCCACCCCCATTAGCTTCCAGCAGTTTGCATAAAACAAATTACTTGGTGTCCGCAACCGGTGCCGACCCGGGGGTATCCGAGGATGAGCGAAATCGAACCTTTGGTAGCGTTGCATCCGCTTTGGATTGAATCCTGCCAAATCCGGCGTATTCTGCCGGTGTGCATGTGAGCATAAGGTGGCGCCTGGCGCCTCGATTAGCCACCCCTTCAAGAACCAGGATCGGCCTGGCGACCGAAAATGCTGAGGCAAGAGACCGCCCTTCCATAAAGGAAACAGCCGTCATGGATTCCCATGCCGTTATTACGTCCCTGCCAGTGGCCGGTGCCGACCGTACCGTGCTTATCGATGCCGCCAACGCCGCTTTCGAAAGGGTAATCGAGCGGATGGAGCCGGCCAACGAGGAACTGACTCGAAGCTATTGGGACGCTGAGAGTTACATCGACAATGAAATAACAGCATCCATGCTGCCGATCTCGTTGGACTACGCCGCGTATCTCGTTGATGTATTTCTGATGCCTCATGTCGCCCAACTGGCGGGCGCCGCAGACAACGAGGCTGCCGAGATTCGGACTTGAGCCTCTCCGGCGGCAGTTGGCTCTATCTGCGGCCTGGGGGACCTCGCGATCAGGACTGTAACCTTTGCCGCCACCTCTTCGAGGGTGGCGGTTAGGCGGTTGATCTGTGAGACGGTTGTGGCGAGCTCGGGCCCATAGCGGGTGATGAGATATTCCCGGTTCTGGCTCAGGGACTGAAGATGCTTGGCGGTTTTCGCGCGAAGGCGCAGCCCAGCTTCGACTGTGTGCGCCGACCGCGCCGCCAAGTCATGCTGCATCTTGCGGATCTGATTGGGATTGTGCCCGCGGTGGAGCAAAAGCGCGGTCAGATAGAGTTCGATCGCGTGGATGGCGCACAGTCTGAGCGGCGCACGCGTAAGCGGCTTGCCGGATCGGCCGAGCTTAAGGAGCTCGGTTGCCGCCTTGCGGTACTCTTCGGCCAATTCATGAATCTGCTCCGGGGAGGCGAGCTCCCCCGGATATTTGCCCTCTGTCATCGCCCCCACGCAATATGGAATCTTACCGTTTGCGGTAGTAAGCATCCCACGCCAAGCCGATATCGGCAAATGTCCATTCCCGCCGTCGGCCGTACGCGGGGCTCTGCCGCGTCATGCACTCATTCAGGCCAGTCTGCCTTTGAAACTTCATGAACCAGGCCGTGGATTTGGGCTTGCCGCTCGCTGCGGGCTGAATCTGACGAATGATGCCGCTGTCGGCCCAATGCTCACGCGGATTGGAAAGGGATGCGGGGTCAGCCAGATAGCTGCGTAGTTTTTAAAGTGGCGTCTTCTGGCGCCTGGCGAAGGTCGGCGCGAAGCTCTTGGACCGCGAGCACTGCTCCTTGCTTTGCTGCCTCCGTTAACATGTCGCGCAATTGCAAACTCGTCAGCACCAGCGCTGGCATAGCGTCCATGAACCGTACTTTCATTGATGGGATTTGCGGCAGAGCTCGCCGCAGATTCATTGCGTCACAGCCAAAAAATGACGTCAAGCGGCGCTCGGTGCCATGCGGTTGGGCGTTGCCTTTTCCGTTGCTGGTCCGCCCGGATCCGATGACGTTCCCTTCTAGCCGGCGCAGCCGTCTTGTCCCGATCCTGCCCGCTCCATTCGCTGCGCTCCCGTGTTGGGGACAAGCCCGCTTTGAGCGCCGTCACCTTTGGAACCGTCCTCCGGGACAGAAACCATCAACCAAAGGAAAAGACCATGACCTATAACCGCAACACCAAGTCCGAGGCGAAATCGCCGCTCTACCACGCCTACACCGTGCGCGACGGCAAGGAAGGCCAGAAGGGCTTCTGGACCCGCATCGGCTCTTTCTTCGCCCACGATGACGGCGAAGGCGGCACGCTCCTCCTTGATGCCCTGCCGCTCGACGGACGCATCGTCCTTCGCGCCCCGAAGGCCGACGAGTAGGAGGCCGCCATGCAGATCTTAACCCAAGACCTGCGGGAGAAGCTGCTGGCGAATGGTCGCCAGCAGCAGCCTCTCCGCGGCACCGGCAGCGAAATCGACTTCGTCCCGGTCGTCAAACTGTTCACGCCGGATGCCGGCGCGACCTGGCTCCTGACCGAGATCGATCCAGAAGACCCGGATATCGCCTTCGGTCTCTGTGACCTTGGGCTTGGTTGTCCCGAGATCGGGAACGTGAGCCTCTCGGAACTAGCTGCCGTTCGAGGCCGCCTTGGTCTACCCGTGGAACGCGACCGGCACTTTAAGCCGGACAGAGCCCTATCGGGCTATGCCCGCGAGGCTCGTCGCCTGGGTCGGATTCGGGCGTAGCGTTCGTCACGATGCTCAACGCCATCCTTACGGGTGGCGTTGAGTGCCGAAGGCGATAGCGGCCAGACCTCAGGCCCTGGCCTTACGTTTCGTCGCAGGTTTCTTGGCTAGAGCTGGCTTCCTTCCCAAGCCTAGCGACTTTGCCAAAGCCGAACGGGTCGCCGAATAGCTCGGCGCCACCATGGGATAGTCCTTCGCCAACCCCCATTTCGCCCGGTATTCATCAGGCGTCAGCCCATGACTGGTCGCAAGATGGCGTTTAAGCGACTTGTATTTCTTACCGTCCTCGAGGCTGATGATGTAGTCCGGAAACACCGACCTTTTGGGGTTAACTGCCGGCTTGGGCGGGGGTTCTGGTATGGGAGATGGCGGGCTAATATTCGACAATGCCGAATTCACGCTCGCGATCAAATCCGACAATCCGGACACTGGAACAGCGTTCTTTTGGACATAGGCGGCAACGATATCGGCAGTAAGTTCAATCATATTATTGTTTGGTTCCCCGGGCATCGACGTGCTCCTTCAATCACCATATTCTCATATCCGTCAAAGAGACGATATGCGCCCAACCTATGCCATTTGGATTTTGTCCAATCAAGTCGGATATTTGGCTTTTCTGTATGACGCAGGGGAAAAGCGAACTTTCGTTTGGTGGCAAAGCGTAGCCACGCCAAACCAACCTCCCGGTTAGTGCGGGACCAAAGAATGTTGCACTTGCCTCAATTGACGATAGGCTAAGGGCGTCAAAGGCGGGGTCTGAGGTTATGCAAAGCGAGATATCACGGAGTATAGATTGCAAATGCCTAATAAAGCGTCTGCTGTTTCTATCTATGTCCTTTGGTCGGACCACATAACTGCTTACGATCGAGAGCATCAGCCCATCTATTTGAAGCTCCTGGAGGCGTGGTCCGACGAAGCCAGCATAGAAGAGATGGTGGAGATATTGGGAATCGACCCGTGGGACGAGCCAGTTCGCGCCCGCGACGCGGTTCGCAGCCATCTCGATCGTGTGGTGTGGCTGCTGACTCTACGGGATCCAAGCGGCTTTTGAAATCCTTGCCGCAAAAGTGCCCATAGAATCGGCACGAATTCTTTGCCAGTTGATGGACCAAATGCGCGGACGGCGGCTCGGACGAAGAGCGTGAAGCTTCCGCTATCGTCCGGAGCTCTCCGATAGTTCGCCCATGCATTCCTCGAGCTTCTCCAGGCGAAGCTTCGCCCTGCGAAGTTCATGTCCGGCTTCGAAACGTCGATGGCGTCCCAAAGGTGCGGTCGTCATGAGGTCGAGCTCCAGTTCGGCAATGCGCGCGCGCACCTGTCGAGCGTCGTCCTGGCGCAACGCTCTAATCAATCCACGTCCACGCATTAGTCTTCCCTGCAGCACCCCAAAAGCCATGCTGGTCTATCCTCGGAAACCCTAATTTCCGGCAAGCCGAAACGCTCTAAATTCAACTTCGGCTACTTTAGCGATGATAAGGCGCTTGGCATGAGGCGGACAGGCGAAGGTGGCGCCGGCCAGGAGCGCAGCTGCGAGGTCGCAGCGGCTGCGGGACGGCGGCTGGGATGTGGATAATTAGGCCTGGCCTATTGCGGATTACGCCAGCCGGCGCGCACCCTGGCTACCATGGTGGCGGAGCATGTTGAATTGGCGTTGTTTGAGCAGTCGTTCGGCAATCGCGAGGGCCTGCATCAACCGTTCGGTGATCGTGTGGCTGACGCTGCGGAGAAAACCGCAGGAGCGGTTCTATTCGATGTACGTGTCGACGGTGATATCTGCGTTCAGCGGATGGCTGGGATTGGATATGGCGAAACCGGCACAGCGATAATCGTAATGGAGAAGAGCGGACAGCTTAGATGCGCCTCGATCAACGGAGACACAGCCCTTTTGGTGGCAGAATTGGCTGCCTGGGATGCGTCGCCGCTAAGTGAGCAGGCGAGGGGTGACCACCGCGGAACGGCCATCATCCTGCTCGCGAGGCTTCGTGGCTCGGGTCACTTCGCCCCGTTCCCAGCCGGCTGAGCGTTGCTTCTTACGGGAGGGCACATTCGCGTCGGTACGGCAGCTCTCGGCGAAACAAAAAGGCCCGCGACGACGTCGCGGGCCTTTCCCTTCTGATCGGCTGGGGTTCGATCAGAAGTTGCGCTGGAAACGGACGATGCCGCCAACGCTATCCTTCTTGTCGGCCTTGGTGAAGTTGCCGAACGGAGTGCCATCGTCGAAGTGACCGAAATGGTCCCAGTCGACTTCGGTCGTGATCGTGAAGCCCGGAACGATGGTGTAGGCGACATTCGCAGCCAGACCGATGTTCTTGTCGTCATCGGCCGAAGCCTGGACGTTGAACGCTGTCTTGGCATTGAACTTGTAGGTGCCACCGCCCCAGACGGCCCAGTTGCCGCCCCACGGCTTGTAGAAGCCGCGGCCATGAGCGTTGACGGCGTTGGTGGGGTCGGTGAGGTTGTTGTCGGTGCCGTAGCCGCCCATGACGAACAGCGACAGTTCCTTGCTGACGTTGACGTCCAAACGAACCTTGCCGGCCACTTCCTCGTAGTTGCTGTCATAGGCGACAACGCCGGTGATCGCACCCCAGTCGGCCTTGTACTTCAAGCCGCCGACGACATGCGGAACATAGCTGTCGATCGTGTTGGCGCCGGAGCCTTCTTCCAGCGAGACAACGCCCGAGAAGCCGCTGCCAGCGTCGAAGTAGTAGCTGACGACGTTGGTGTCCTTGATCCCGTACGGGATGATCGTGTCCTGGATGACATTGCCGGCATAGCCGATGAACGCGTCGTAGGGTGTCTCATCCTTACCGACGCGCAGGCCGCCGAGCTGGATCCACGCGAAATGCAGGTCGACCGGCTTGTTGGCGGCGGGATTGCTGTCGACGTTACCGCGCGCATCAGTGACAAGGTTTTTGTCACCGAAATTAAAGCGCGTTTCGGTGTAGGTCTTCAACGTGCCGAGCTCGGTTTCCTGGCCGGTCCAGGTCTTCAACGTGAAGCGGGTGTTCTTAAACCAGGTGCTGTTCTCGCTGCCGTTTTGTACGTCGGTGGTCTTAGCGCCATCGAACGTGCCGATGTCGCCCACGCCGGCGTCATAGCGGATATAGCCGCCGATGCGCAGGCAGGTCTCGGTGCCGGGAATGTAGAAGTAACCTGCGCCATAGACGTCGCAGATCTTGACGTATTCGGCCGGTTCCGGCTCGGCGACGACGACCGCATCGGCGGCGCGGGCGCCGGAAACTGCGATCAGGGTCGCAGCGGAGCCGAGAAGAAGGCTCTTGATGTTCATTTTCTTGAATCTCCAGTCAAAGGTTCAAGACAGGCTTCGGCAGGTCACTTGGGCTTTCCTGCCACCCCCGTCCTCATCGTTGAAAAAGTCGCGCACCGTGCGGCTTCTTCGCGCTCGACATGGCCGACTTCGCTGCAGTGCACAAACGGAGATTGAAACTGGAAAGCGGCTCTTTGGCTTTTTAAGAAGTATTGTTGCAGGAATATCACGAATATATGCCATAATTCGGCACATATTGCACAAGATGTACAAACGAAACGTGGACTAGCCTGAGTTGATTCTATTTATGACTGTTTTACAACGGGATGTTACTCGCCAAGTAAACCGGTATTACAATTTCAATCTAATCGATTTGAAAATCAGAACGTTAAACTGAAGAGTTGATACTGCCGGTCGATGAAAAGTCGCGTGCGGCCAGTATGACCTCGTGCACCATGTCGTGCTTGAGCATTTCAATGGGAATGCGACCGTCGAGATCTGGCGAAGGGCGGGCCAACCAAAACCAGGCCAGCCTTGGATTGGGAATCAGGGAGAGTACCTCACTGATCCCTAGCGCTGGCCTGCCGTCGATGAACTGGGCCAGCGGGAAGACATGCTTGCGGCCGCCCTTGCGCAAGGCAATGACTTCGTTGCGCCTTTGCCAGCGATGAAGCGTGGAACGCGGGATGCGGAGCTTCTCTTCCAAATAGGTCGATCCGGCAACTTCGCCCGCCCAGTCCTCGATCACCATCGATTGGAGCTCTGCGGTTCCCTCGGCAACGTGTTGGAACGCAGGCTGGCCGGGTCCGGCCGCCGGCGCCGGCCTCCCCGAAGCGTGGTCCGATTCGGCGGGGTGGCTGTGCGCGATCTTGTTTGCCATCGTGCGGAAGAACTCGGAGGCGAGCGCAGTCAAGTCGCCCTTGAAAGAGCCGATCGCGAGCGACTGTGCCTGCGGCAGGAAGGGCAGGGCGGCGGCCACACTGCCCGCAATCGCGCTGACGGAAACGAGCGCCTCGGCGTCAAGCAGGACACCATGCTGCGTCAATGCCTGTTGCACCGCCTCGCCCACCAGACCCGCCAAGGCTTCGTGGGATATCCCAACCATCGGATTTGGAAATCTGGTCATGTATCTGACTTGCCGGCCACGCGCGCTCGTCCCCAACTGTAGCCGGTTGAAAGGCTACAGCAGGCAGACGGAATGGTAACGACCATAGACACAGCGACCTGACAGGCAGCTGTCTTGCATTTTTTCATACCCCAACTGGCTGCCCCGAAATGTCAGTTGCGGGACGCCTCAGTGTGCGTGTAGGGGTGGTGTGTGACAGATGCACGACAGACCGCGTTGTTTGATGCCCTTATAGAGTGACGCACCTTTACTATTGCACTCTTGCTGCTTTGCTTCGGGCGCGGCCGCGGAGCTTGGCCACTGGAAGACATCTGCGGGAGTTGAATGTCCCAATGGTCGATGATGGTGGCAGCCGCCGGGGAATCTCGAGCGCATAGGCAAAGAGTTTGGCGATCGTGACTTTTTGCTACCGGAGATCATTGCCTACCTGCGCTCGATTGGTCGGTACATAGAACCCCACTCGCCAGCGACGCATTGGTCAGAACATCAGAGAACACAGTAGGGAAAGGTGCGCTCAGTCCACCCACGTGGCTTCTGTCCTTACACCGTCCACCAAGTGGCGAATGCTATCGCGAAAACGGTTACGACGATCCAGAACATACACGTCTGGTCTCCGTTTCGGCCAGATTCGCCATCTTCGAACACGTCGTAACCTCCATTCCTCCAACGGTAAGCATTCCATACCACAACAGGAACACTATCAAGCTGCTCGCGAGCGAGGGCAGTGACATGGGTTGGGCTAGCATCCGCTAGAAAACTCTCTGGACGAACCACTGGGGTCGGTAACGCGTATCCACGGCTCACCAGGTACGCGACCAGGCTTGAGGGGGCGCGGTATCGCCTTCACCACTGCGTGAACATGGCTTTGTGCCGCGACTGACACGCTACGGACGATCTTTGAGCCGTCCATCTCTTCGACTTTGAAACGTTCCATCGACCTGCTTCCTCGCAACCGACAATTACCAAAATCCGGAACGAATGGAACTGCCATGGACCGCACCTTCGTGAGCGATTGCAAGGCTAAGAGCGGGCAAACGAGTCTCGGTGTACTACTCTCTTTAAAATGGAGCTAAGGCTGGTTCGAAAACCTATACTTAACCGTAGTGCCAATGCGGCTTCGGTTCTGTGCTCAAAAACATCACACCGATCTTGTCTACATTCGTCGCCACTTAACAACAGACTTATAGCCTATGCCGTCAATCGGGATGTAGAGAAGGAATTCATCCGGAGCGCGCGCTTCGATTGACACCTGCAACTCCGCACCTTTGGAATGCATGTTTCGAACAGTGCACCTGACCTCTGAATTTTGATATACCTGTCAGTATCGTCGCTCCTTTGAGAACACGCCGACGCCGCTGTTTTCGCAATTCTTCACAACCGTGCATAAAACACCCATGGACGAGTACGCAGGATTGCCGCACGCGCGTCTTTACGTTCGTTCGGCGTGGTCGGCAAGCCGTGAGCCGCTTATTCACAGAATAAGTGGAAAGTCGCCTAAAACTGTTCTACTGGCGGCAGTAATAAGGACGCCCGTTGACCATCTTCATGGTGCCATAGGTGGATGGGCCGCAGGTGATGGCGGGGCCATCCGCCAGTTGCAGGACGGTGGCGGAGACGGTGCCGGAGATTTCCAGAGCAACCGCGGGGGTAACGGTCCCTATGCCCACCTTGCCGCCGAAATTGGCGGCGCCCAAATAGGTCTGGCTGACGCCCAGGTAACCCCAGGTGCTGGCGCCGTTTGTGAGGGAGACATATCCGCTGTTGCCGTTGGCGATGACCTGCGCGGTGCCGGAGGTAATGCGGTCGACTGTGGCGACGGTGGAGGAGGCGTCGGCGAGGTTGGCCCAGCCGCCGCTGCCGTAGCAGACCTGGAAGGTGGAGCCGTTGTAGCGGATGGCCCCCGAACGGTTGGTGTCGCAGGTATTAGTCGTGGCAGAGGCGTCGGCAGAGATTCGGATGGAACCGGCGACATCCAGCATGGTTTGAGGATTGGTGGTCTGGATACCGACGTAGCCGCTGACCCGTTTGGATACGAGGCTGTTAGAAACGTAGGTGGAACCAATTATCACATCGGCATTGCCACCCATGAGGACGAGGCCGGTCTGCCAATTTGCCCCGCCGTTGCCGACCATCAGCTTATTATTGCTAACGTTGAATTGAAGGACGGGAAAGGGGCCGGTGGGGGCTGCCGCGTAGAGCAGGACATTGCCTGCGTCGGTTGGCCATGCGCCTGTTCCTGTAGCTGAAACCAGGATAGGGCCAGCCACATGCAGCGTTTTGCTGGGAGAGGTGACGCCGATGCCGACATTGCTGGAGAAGTAGCCAGTGGTGGCGGAGATGGCACCGGTTGTGGAGACGCCTGCGCCGACATAAATGCCGGTAGTTGAGACTTCGACGATGTTTCCATCGCCCAAGATCACCTGATTGGACTTGTTAGGCTGGGCGTTGAAGCCAACGCCGGTGACGTTGATGAAGGTATTGGATACGCTGGCGGATTGGACGGCATAGGCACCCAGGGCGGTCACATTGCTGGCCATGTTGTTCCGCCCCGCAAGATAACCCAAGGCGACGGCGTTAAGGCCCGTATTGTACTGGCCTGCATAGGAGCCGATGACGGTGGAGTTGGAGCCAGTATTGTACTTTCCCGCTGCAACGCCCATTGCCGCAAGAGCGTAGCCAGAGTTGAGCTGCCCGGCCTCTTCACCCACAGCCGTCACGAAGGCGGATGTATTGTCCTTTGCGGCGAAATAGCCGATGCCCGTAAGGTGGGTCATAGTGTTGTTCTGCCCGGCAAGGCCACCGACCAAAGTGGAATAGTCCCCGCTGTTATTCTGGCCTGCAGAATAGCCCAAGGCGGCGAGGTTGCTGCCGGTGTTGTTTTGAGCAGCGGCCATACCGACCGCAGTGACGTTGGTGCCGGAGTTGCTATAACCCGCGTTGGTGCCCACGGCGGTGACATTCGGCATGTTGTTGGACAACGCCGCAGCATAACCAACGGCGGTGAGGTAGTTGGCGGTGTTGTTCTGGGCTGCGGCATAGCCCAAGGCGGTGACCTGGACGCCCGTATTGTTTTTGGCTGCGCTAGAACCGATGCCGACGACATTGGAGCTGGTGACGATATCCAGCAGGCCCCGGACGTTAAGGTTGCCGCTGGGACTAATGATGGCGCTGGCTGTACCGGAGATGATCCGGTCGGTAACCGTGCTGATGCCAGTGAGGCCGGAGCCGTTACCGACGAAATTGGTGGCGGAGATGGTGCCTGTGATACTAACGCCCTTGCCGACATAAACGCCGCTGGTGCTTACTTCAACTACGTTGCCATTCCCCAGCACCACCTGGTTGGACTTGTCGGCGGTATAGACGTTGTAGCCCAGCAGGGTGACGTTGCTGAAGGTGTTGGAGGTGCCAGCCCAAGCCCCCAGGGCGGTGACGTTGTTTCCGGTGTTGTTCTGCGCGGCGGCATGCCCGACCGCCGTGAGGGCACTCCCGGGATTGTTCTGACCGGCAAAATCGCCCAACGCTGCGACGTTGGAGCCTGAGTTGAAATTTCCGGCCGACTTTCCGACAACCGTAACATTACTCCCGGTATTGCTATACCCGGCACCCTTGCCGAGGGAGACCACATTGGTGCCAGTCACGATTTCCAGTCGCCCGAGCATGGTCACGGTTCCGTCGGGGGTGATAATCGCAGCGCTCGTGCCGCTCACAATGCGATCGGTGGCTACCGTGACGCCGGTGAGGCCGGATCCATCCCCCAGAAACGTGCCCGAAATGGTCGAGCCGCTAATTATTGGCGCATCTGAAGGGCAACCGATATCCCCGCGGCTAGCCTCGCCATAGCAAAGCCGGTTGCCATTGATGCCCATAGTGGCAGAGACGTTGACAACCTGGCCCCAATCCTGCGCCCACGCAGGCGCCACCACCAGCATGGCGGCGAGGAGCGACAGGCGGCATAGGAGATGCATAGGCCACTCTACCGCAACCTCAACCGCTTGGCGTCGCCAGTGATGCCAAATGGGGCAACCGCCGTTGCGGCTTCGCCACGTTGGGCTGTTTTACCTCGGCCGACTTCGCCTGGGTCAGGCGCTGGCGCGTGATGATGGGGTGAGCCGAAAATGAACGAGAGGCGGAGTAAGAGCGCAACAAGCCGCCCGGTGGGGCGGCTTGTTGGGTAGGCTCAGGCTTAGTTGACGGTGTTGGCCGCGTAGCAGAGGGTTACAAGGCTGGCGGTTGGCTGAGCGGTCGGGATGGTGGTCGCACCGCCGAGCGTGCTGTTCAGGCAGGCAGTGGTGCCGTAAACCACGCGGCCCTTGGTGGCGTCGATCGCGCCATCGGTGGCCTTGTCGGCTTCCTTCGCGTCGGCCAAGGGCATGTCAGCAAACTGGACAACTATGCGCTGGTCGCTACCGACGGTGGCCATGGTGTTGGCCTGTTCGGTGATGATACCGGTCGTGGAGCTGCCACCACCGAAACCATGGTAAACCACGGCGGAGGTGCCGGTGCCGGTTATGCGGAAGCCGGGCAGGATGTTGCGCAGGTCGGACTTGTCGATGTTGCTGGCCCAACTGGCGGCGGGGATGGAGTTGTTAACCAGCACGGCCAGGTTGCTGGTGGGGGTACCGGCGGTAGTGAGCGCGTTTTGGGGCCACATGTGCTGGCCGGAATAGAACTGGCCGTTGGCGTCTTCAACCTGCTTGAGCTGGGCACCCGCCTTGGTACCGCTGGAGCGGTTGATGAGCTGCCAACCCACGGTGATGATCACGAGGGTGATGAGGATGGCAATAATGGCAACGATCAAAATGGTCTGGTCGATGGTATAGCCCTTGTTGGAGGTAAGACGGCTAAACAGATTGTTGAAGGTAAGTTGACTAGTCATGAGGTTCCTTGCTGATTGTTGGGTCTTGAGACCTATGGTACCTCGCTCCAGATGTTCTGACAGGCGGTGGGGAAATTTCTGACAGGCCGGTGTGTGATTTGTGCACTGGCCCAGTGGGTACAAAGGGCGATGCTCGGTCGTGAGAAAGCGCCGCGCAAAACAGATCGGGCGAGCGGTCAGTTGGTGACACGGTCGCGGACGGAGAACCCGATCCGCCCCTCCGCCCATTCCAGTGACTATTAGTGCCGGATGAACGTCCCGACCAAAGATCGGTTACATGAAAGATACATGGGAAGAATCGACTGGATCGGTTTTCATGTAACCATCTGAATAATATGGCGCACCCGACGCGATTCGAACGCATGACCCCTTCCTTCGGAGCGCCAACCGTACGACAATACGAGATTATTGAAATTCGTAATCATTTGTTTTCTGGTCATTTTTGTTGATGTACTCAACATCATTACTTCACTTTCTATGTAACATTTGCTATAAATCGGTTACATGGAAGTTACATGAAATGCCTAAATTGTTTTTGACTGACGATCTTGTTTTTACGGCAAGTTGCCCACTTGGGAAAGGCCAGGAAATATACTGGGATTATCCAGTTGGAGTGGACGGTCGTATACGAAGTGACTCCGTTTCGGGCCTGGGGCTCCGTGTTACTGAGTTGGGGCACAAGGCCTTTGTCCATGCTTACAGGTTCAATGGCAGGCGTTATCGAACAGTGCTCGGGTCTACCGTCGTCCTCAACGTATCCTCTGCCCGGCTGGCGGTCGGCAAACGGCAACGCCGCCTGGAGGTCGGGGATAATCCAGATTTCGACCGAACCGACCCTCGCCGTGCTCATCTTCTAACGGTCCGTGAGGCGATCGACCGCTATTGGGAAAGCCATGTGAACGGCCTCTCCGCCGGCTACCGCTACAATTTCGCGATCTTTGTGGCGCATTGGCTGCGGCCCACGCCGACGGTGGCAAGCAAGCGCGGCCACAACAGTCGGCGTCGTTACAAAGATTTCGGGACGATGTTCGCCGACCGGCCGCTTTCCTCGATCAAACCGCTGAATATCGAGGAATTCCAGAAGCAATTTTCGTCGGGATACGTGTTCAACAGCGCGCTGCGGCACGTACTGGCGCTCTATAACTGGGCCATCCGTATGCAGTTGGTGGACATGCGCAACCCCTGCACTCCTATCCGAGCCCGGAAGGTTATACGCCGACGCCGGGATTACTCAACAGAGCAGATCCGCCAAATCGCAGCTCACATCTTCTATCCGGTGTTCGAGGCACCGCCTGAAATTGATCACCTGGAAGGGTTCGCCAAACGGAACATGGCTCTGGTCAAGGGGCAGGTGGCAACCGCCAACGACCAGATGGAGGAGCTCTCCAATTTTATGGGCATCCTGTTCCTGACCATGGCCCGCCCCAGCGATCTGACCAAGGCGGAATTCGACCATTTTGATCTGGAGAAGCTTGTCTGGCACAAGCACAACACCAAGGGCATCAAACTGTCGCGTTCGCTCTATGAATACGCCTACCGTTCGGTGCCGATCCATCCTAGGGTGGCCGCGATGGTGCAGGCCCAACGCCTCCGCTGGCCTGAAAGCAAGTTACTGTTCCCCTCGCACACCGATATGACCCAGCCCCGCGACAATTTCCGCAAGGGGCTGGACAGGTTCAAAGCGATGCCGGGCGTTCCGGAGTATTTCCAGCTTTACGACCTCAAGCGGATTGCCATCTCCCTGATGTTGACAGCCCAAGGCGTATCGCACGAGGCCGTGTCACACTACGTCGACCACAAAGGAAATCTTGAAACGACCATGATCTACGACCTCGGCCTTGTAGACCCGATGCGCCCGGTGACTGAACGGCTTGGCGTCCTGCTCGGCGTCTAGCGCTTGACGTCATTTTTCGTTTGTGAGGCAATGGGCCTGCGGCGATGTTCAGCCGCGACAATCCACAACGAAAGCTATGCCCATGGAAGTCATGCAGGCGCTTGTGTTGACCAGCACCCAGCTGCGCGACATGCTGACGGAAGCTGCTCGAGAGGGAGCGAGTTTGGCCGTCGCGTCATTGCGTGCGGAACTTCATCAGGCGCCCGACGACGCCACCCTCAAGAAACTCCGGGCCTACCTGGCGGACCCGGCCTCGCTTGCCAATCCGCAAGACCATTGGGCGCATAGCGAGCTCATCCGCCGGATTCAGCCGACGGCGCGCGGCAAGCCAAAATCCACGGCGTGGTTTATGCGATTCCAGAGGGAGACCGGACTGAACGAGTGCTTCACCCGTCCAAGTCCTGCCTATGGCCGCCGCAGAGAATGGTCTTTCGCCGATATCAGGCTGGCATGGGATGCCTACTACCGCAAAGGGTAAGCAGCGAGGCTACATCGCTTTATTATTTGTGCAAGGCTCGCGAAACTTCCGCAAAAGCCGAAGTGATCAAACAAGCGCGCCCAAACTATAAGAGCGCCGGCTCACAAAACATTGCTCACGCACGTAACTTACTTTGAAAGGTATGTCTTGACTTTCGGATTGGGAAGCGCTGTCTAGCCGTCTCTTGCTCCCAGGCTAGGGGTTCTTCAGTGACTGTTCGAATAAGGCTTCCCGGTGGCACGCTGAAGGTCAAGAATTATCGTGAACTGCGCGCTCGAGAACGTCAGAGGCGGATGCCCGTAGTCAAGCTCGGCCCAATCTACCTTATTTGGTGGTCCAATAGGCAAAAGCCAATCGACGATTAACCGCTAGGCTGACGGAGGCATCTGTGATCGCTTCGAAGAGGTAAGCCATGCGTTGTGATTGGGGAAGTACATCATCGCCAACGGTGAATGCCACGATCCTCTACCAACAACGCGAAGGGCATGGCACTTTCCTGCGAATGGCGCGTGCCGCGCAGTAATGTTATACAGGCGATCACCAAAAAAATAAGCTCGGATGAGGTAAATCCAGACAGATCTTAAGATGTGTAGGCAGATCGAGCTTCCGGCGGAAATCATTGCACAGACACGTATTTAAAACCTATGAACGGCGAAGTATGTTTTGACGCTGACTTTTGGTGTCAACTGTTATGTTATCGGCAGCAGGTGTACTTGATACGTGATATTGACCAAACAATACGCGGCGCGATAATCCAGACGCGAGGAGTGAAAGAGTCCAACGTGGTGATAGGCAAAGCTGCAATGGTATCGGTAGCAAATTTAGTTTCAATGACGGTCACGTTACGCAGTGCATTGGTTCGGTCGTAGAATCATTCAACCCCGATGTCTTTACGTTGAAACAATAAGACATCATGATCCATTATCAGGTCATGCCTCCAATGCTTTGGACAAAAGCAACTAAACGTAGACTGCTTGCTTGCAAGCTCGCGCGAAACATGAATATCTTAGTTCGCTTGTGCGGCCGGCGGGCAGGGCTTCGCGAGAGCGCGGCGTTGGGGTTGGGGATATGTATTTTCCAAGGTTTCTTGTCGGTGCGACGATCACTCTGCTGGTCGTCGTGATCTGGGTTTACCATACAACCGATTCGATCTGGCGTACGGTAGGCTGGGCGATGCTCATCGCTACCATTCTCCAGATAGGGTATTTTGCCGCTGTAGTGTTATTGATCTATCTCGACGTGTCCAAACCCG
Source organism: Mesorhizobium newzealandense (assembly GCF_042682145.1). NCBI lineage: Bacteria > Pseudomonadati > Pseudomonadota > Alphaproteobacteria > Hyphomicrobiales > Phyllobacteriaceae > Mesorhizobium > Mesorhizobium newzealandense. The sequence goes on from NZ_JBHUGZ010000007.1 coordinate 588,188, forward strand.
CCGAGACAATTGATTCGAGCACAGGCGATGAAACTGGGTCGCTTCCCATCAGGCGGGACGGCATATCACTCTGATACCGTTGAAGGCGTATGACCTTCGGAACCGTTTTGGCGAGAATGTTCGAGGCAACCACTGCATCCGCCGCGAACGAGGCTGCCTTCCCAATGTCGAGGGCAACAAGCCGGACAATAGCGCGCTTTCCGACGCTCGGGGCATAATACCGTCGATCATCAGGCAGTCCTTTCCCCCCAGATCGCGGCGGCGAGGCCACATGCCACGCCGACGCAATCAGCAACCCAGTCGAGCATATCAACATCGCGAGCTATCAACGGCAACCCCTGGAGAACCTCGATGCCGGCGCCAACCAACGCAAGGAAGATAATCAGCCTCATCTTTCGCTCGGGCCAGCCGAGGCTTCCAAGGAACATCAGGACGGCGAACGCCGTGATGTGGTTCAACTTGTCGTAGTGAAAGCCTATGTCGATCCCAAAATCCTTTAGGCGAGGCAACGGCAACAACGCGAATGCAAGGACGACAACCAGCATAACCCCAAAAGCGACCCGTTCGGCGACTTTGTAATATTTCATTCTGCTCCGACCAAGTCTGAACCCTGACCACCGTTCGCGACGGGTTGGAAGGTCGACTGTGGTGAACGCTGGGTTGAAAGAGTCATTCGACGGTCACCGATTTCGCCAGATTGCGCGGCTGGTCGACATCCGTGCCCATGAACACGGCGGTGAAATAGGCGAGCATCTGGATCGGCAGCGCGTAGATGATCGGCGAGATGATTTCCGGCACGTCCGGCAGCACGATCGTCTCCATCGTCTTGACGCTCACTTGGGCCGCACCCTTGCTGTCGGTGATCAGGATGATCTTGCCGCCGCGCGCCGCCACTTCCTGCATGTTGGACACCGTCTTCTCAAAAATGCGGTCATGCGGAGCGATGACGATGACCGGCATGTTCTCGTCGATCAGCGCAATCGGCCCGTGCTTCAATTCGCCGGCGGCATAGCCCTCGGCATGGATGTAGGAGATCTCCTTGAGCTTCAGCGCGCCTTCCATGGCGAGCGGGAAGTTGGTGTCGCGGCCGAGATAGAGCACATCCTTGTGGCGGGAGAGATCGCGCGAGATCCGTTCGATCTGCCCGTCGAGCTTCAGCACCTCGCTGGCGAAGCGCGGCGCTTCGGAGAGTTCGCGCACCAGCATCCGCTCCTGCTCGGGCGAAATGGTGCCGCGGGCGACGCCGGCCCGCACGGCCAGCGAAGCCAGAACCGAAAGCTGGCAGGTGAAGCCCTTGGTCGAGGCGACGCCGATCTCGGGCCCGGCGAGTGTCGGCAGCACGACGTCGGATTCGCGCGCCATGGTCGATTCCCGCACATTGACGACCGCGCCGATCTTCATGCCGGCCTTGCGGCAATAGCGCAGCGAGGCCAGCGTGTCGGCGGTTTCGCCCGACTGGGAGATGAACAAGGCCGCGTCGTTCGAGGATAAAGGCATCTCGCGGTAGCGGAATTCCGAGGCGACATCGATGTCGACCGGCAGCCGCGCATAGCGCTCGAACCAGTATTTGCTGATCAGGCCGGCGAGATAGGCGGTCCCACAGGCCGAGATCGCCAACCGTTCGATTTTGCCAAAATCGAACGGCAGATCGAGCGGCTTCGAGACGCCGGAGACGAAATCGACATAATGCGCCAGCGTGTGCGAGATCACCTCCGGCTGCTCATGGATTTCCTTTTCCATGAAGTGCCGGCGGTTACCCTTGTCGACCATGAAGCTGGTCGAGAGCGACTGCTGACGTTTGCGGTCTACCTTGTTGCCGTCGATGTCGTAGATCACGACGCTGTTGCGGCGGACCACCGCCCAGTCACCATCTTCCAGATAGGTGATAGAGTTGGTGAAGGGCGCGAGCGCGATGGCATCCGAGCCCAGGAACATCTCGCCGTCGCCGTGGCCAACGGCGAGCGGCGGACCGTTGCGGGCGCCGACGATCAGATCCTCGTCGCCCTTGAACATGACCGCCAGCGCGAAGGCGCCTTCCAGCCGCTTCAGTGCCTGGTGTGCGGCCTCGACCGGCTCCAGACCCCTGGCCAGTTCGCGCGCCACCAGATGCGCCACCACCTCGGTGTCGGTCTGCGAGGAGAAAGTATAGCCGTCGCGGATCAGCTCATCGCGCAATTCGGCGAAATTTTCGATGATGCCGTTGTGAACGATGGCGACGCCGTCGGAAAAATGCGGATGGGCGTTGGTCTCGTTGGGCACGCCATGCGTCGCCCAGCGCGTGTGGCCGATGCCGATCGTGCCGTCGAGCGGCTCTTCCTTCAACCGGCGCTCGAGGTTGATCAGCTTGCCTTCGGCACGGCGGCGGCCGAGCTCGCCATTCTCGATGGTAGCGACGCCGGCGGAGTCATAGCCGCGGTATTCGAGCCGTTTCAGGGCATCGACAATGAGCGACGCAACCTGCATTTGGCCGACAATTCCAATGATACCGCACATGCAGACAGTTCCTTCAATCCACTACAGAAAGCCGACCTAGTTCACAGCGTTGTCAGTCTCTGGCCACGTGGAAAATTGTGCCCGACCGTACCGTTGCACAACATGTTGCTACAAATAGCCAACAAATGTTAGCAATAGTAACAACAGGACTACACAACAGCCTTATGAAATACTGCCTAAGCGCCACCCTTAAAACAACCGATAGTTCATTACGTTAACAGAAACGTGACAAGTCGCCTCGCCTTGTGATTATCAAGAATAAACCATCGGGCCACACAACACAGCGCCATAAACGATGCTGTCTCACGCGCTGAAATGAGCCACTCATTTTTAGCGCCCTATCAGGAGCCCTGGGCCTTAGCGCATCATTTTACAATCGACAAGAACGGATGCAAAACAAAGTCAGAGATTGAAGATCTAGTGCTAAGGCAGAGGGGGCGAGGCGGCGCTTAACAACGCGTGGAAAACCTGTCAAGCCCGCCACAGACCTTCCTTGACGCGATTATTATTTAATCGATTGTAGCGATAAAGCGTATCAGTCAAGACTTGCGTTTAACGCACAAGCATCATATGGCTCCGCAATATCGACTCGGACCAACTGTTCGTTAGCCAAAGCTTTTGCGCGCCTGCCGTGCGAGAGAGAAATATGACAAATGCGGCAATCACACAAGTATGAAATACCGTACATAACAATCGCTACAGCCAATAGATGAAATATTAGTGACAGCTAATTTGCCGTTATGGATAACAAAAGTATTTCATAATCTTTCAGGCAATGCCGCTTCTTAGAAAAATAGTTCCTTGCGAGTCTGAAAGATGTAGCATAAATAACCTGCCCATAGCGGTTGAAGAAATATGGAAACAGTATTGTGACTCTCTTAGGACTGGCGAGCACCGAGCGGAGTGCCGTTCAGAATTCTCCAGCCGCAGATAATGGCGTTAGGTGGTATGTTGCCAGTGTATCTCTGGGAAAAGAGACAATAGCTGAACAACACCTCTACAGGCAGGGATTTGTTTCATACGTGCCGCGTAGCAAGAGAACAGTTCGTCACGCTCGACAGCTCTCGACGCGGACAGCAGCATATTTTCCTGGGTATATGTTTGTCGCCATAGACGTTAACCGGCAACGCTGGCGCTCGATCAACGGAACTATCGGCATTCGTTCTTTGATTATGCGAGGGGATAGGCCATCGCCGGTCCCTATTGGGTTGGTCGAGCGCTTCATTGCATTAACCGGCAAAGATGGCCTGCTTGATTTCAGCGGTGGCCTCAAACCGGGATCTTCTGTTCGAATTCTATCGGGACCTTTCGCGGAGTTGATAGGTCGCCTTGATCGGCTTGATTCCACAGGGCGGGCCCGCGTTCTCGTCGCCATCATGAATGGCGAAATTCCTATTGATCTGGAATCGAGCGGTCTTGTCGTAATCGCGTGATCAAAGCGCTTTATTGGTCGCTTGCTTGATCCCCCTCGTTGCATGTGAAAACTCCCCGCTTCACCCGGGAGTGCGGTAGCCGTGGTCTTGCACATTCGTCAAAGGACTTTGCTCGGCGCGGGCAGAACAAGACCGTTAGTCCGGGCTGGACGGACTACACACTGGTTGGATTTCATTTGAAGATTTCATGGATGAGCCTTCAGACGGAGCATGTTGTGCCTGTCATTTAAGGCAGTAGCTGGAATGTCGGGTCTGATCGGCTTGCCGATCGGCACAGACCAGGGTGACAAAAGGCGTCAATCGTTCCCGCTCTCGCGGCAAAATACCCTATTTCCACTTCTTCGCTGGGAAGAAGTCGGCGAACGACTTCGCGGCTTGTGCCATTTCATGCTGCCATGACAACAACTATCTCTAGACAAAATAACCGGACAGATAGTCTATGAACATGAATGTTCGCGCCGTCAATCTGCCGAACCAAAGACATCTTCTGTTGCGGATGCGCTTTCAATTGGTGGGCGGTTTGATGTTTGCCATCGTTGTGCCTGCTCTGATTCGTCTTTCGATAGGGTACGGCGTTATTTATTCATCAAATATGCAGATCACGATCGTCGCTGCGGTTATCGCACATATCATTGGCTACATGTCATACCGCCGGATCGCGAATTTTCCCGGGGTAGCAGCAACTGGATACATTCTGCCTACCTTTGCGTTAGCCTACGGCCTCGTGTTTTTGACGATTTTCTTTTTGCGAATTGACTACAGCCGGTTCCAGGCGGCCGCCAGCTTCTTTCAGTCAACATTTTGGTACTTTGCGATAAGCGTGGTGACGCGGCGGCTCGATCCGTACCGACTGGCTGTAGTCCCTGGGGGAAACGTCGATCGGCTCGGAAATATACCCGGCGTGGCCTGGCATTGGATACGTTCGTCTGACGAAATTGTAAAACATGCAAGCGGAGTGGTCGCAGACCTTCGGGCTGATCTTTCAGACGAGTGGGAGCGCTATATTGCCGATCGAGCGCTTTCCGGCACGCCGGTCTATCATATCAAGCAGATCAGCGAGTCCCTGACAGGGCGTGTCGAGATCGAACACCTTTCAGAAAACACTCTGGGCTCTCTAAATCCGAATCAGGCCTATTTGAAGATAAAGCAGGTGATCGATTGGGCTGCGGCATTGGCTGCTCTGATTCTTCTTTCGCCGGCGCTCTTATTGGTCGCCGTGTTGGTCAGACTTGAGTCAAGTGGAGCTGCGTTGTTTAAACAGGAGCGGATGGGCTACAGAGGCAACGTGTATAGGGTCTACAAATTTAGGACGATGAGAGTTGGCGCTCGCGGTACTGATGAGAAGGAACAGGCAATTACAAAAGACGGTGACGCGCGTATTACTCGATTAGGGCGGTTGTTGAGAAAGTCGAGGATCGACGAACTGCCACAAGTTATCAATATCCTGCGCGGAGAAATGAGCTGGATAGGACCTCGACCCGAGGCGCTCGTTCTTTCGAGATGGTACGAGGCTGAATTACCTTTTTATAGGTATCGGCATATCGTTCGGCCGGGAATTACAGGGTGGGCACAAGTGAATCAGGGCCATGTTGCGGCCGTGGGAGAGGTCCTAGAGAAACTTCACTACGATTTCTACTATATCAAGAACTTCTCGCCGTGGCTGGATCTGCTAATTGTGTTCCGGACAATTAGGACGGTCCTGACCGGCTTTGGCGCTCGTTGAATGGCTGGGAGTGCAAGGTCAAGCCGAGGCTGGGCGTTGAACATGGTATCGGCGCCCCTGCAGCGGGGAGATGAGCGCTTGGTTGCCGGAGCAGCCCGTCTGCTGAATATTGGTTTGCGTTTCGGCACTCTGTTGACCCGGTTTCTGTTCGTATTCTTCCTGGCCAGGTACATCGATCCGACGTCGGTCGGATACTACGGGCTTTTCACAGCCACCGTCAGTTACGGTCTATATATGGTCGGCTTGGATTTTTATGTCTTCCTTTCGAGGGAGATACTGCAAGTCTCTGACGACCAGCGAGGGGCCATGCTGAAGGGCCAATTGACGTTATGCGGCCTTCTTTACGTGATTGTACTGCCAGCCTTTGTCCTGATCTTAATGCTCGAGGGCTGGTCAACGTCCCTTCTATGCTGGTTCGTTCCAATTCTGGCACTGGAGCATTTCAACCAGGAAGTGTCCCGTCTGCTCGTCGTGTTGTCGGACCAGGTTGCGGCGAGCATAACGTTATTCGTGCGCCAGGGCAGCTGGGCGATCGCCGTTGTAACCCTGATGATCGGATTTCCAGAAAGCCGGAACCTCAACGTCATTATGGCGCTCTGGGCATGCGCGGGGCTTGCTGCAGGAGCGCTGGGTATTTGGAGACTAAGGCAACTCCCGATTGGTGGTTGGTCGAAACCGATCGATTGGCGCTGGGTCGGAAAAGGGATCTCGGTCAGCGCGGCCTTCCTGGTTTCGACCCTCGCTTTGCGCGGTATCCAGACAGCCGATCGATATTGGATGGAGAGCCTGGGCGGCATTGAAGCGGTCGGCGCTTATGTGTTGTTCCTCGGAGTTGCAGGAACGCTTATGGTCTTTCTGGATGCGGGCGTGTTCTCGTTCAGTTATCCCGCACTGATCAGTCACAGCCACAAGCAGGAATACAGTCTGGCCCGTAAGACGGTTCAGCAAATGTTTTTTCAGACCGTGGCCATGTCGGTTGCGTTTGGCCTCGTAAGCTGGGCGTTGCTGCCTTACCTGCTACATTGGGTGGGAAAGGCGGTCTATCAAGATGCCGTCGGCCTATACCCATGGGTGCTACTTGCCGCGATCACCAATGCCGTCGGTATGGTGCCTCACTATGCTCTCTATGCCCGTGGGTTCGACAAACCCATCATCTACAGTCATATCGCCGCATTGCCGGTATTTGTCATATCCACCTGGTGCCTCAGCAAAAGCCACGCCGAACTAGCTGTTCCCATCAGCATGACGATCTCGTTCACTCTGATCATGATTTGGAAAGCGGTCGCCTACCACCGCCTCGACACAAATCACTTACCGCCAAAGTCGTCGGCATAATTCAAACTTTTGCTAAATACAGGCGAACCTATGATCCGCTACGGACAGCAAGATATTACGCAGGCTGACATCGATGCCGTTGTGGGCGTTCTGACGTCCGCCAACCTTACTCAAGGCCCCAATATCCCGAAGTTTGAGCGGAGTGTGATAGCGCGCACTGGTGCCAGGCATGGGGTGGCCGTCAACAGCGCAACCTCGGCACTTCACATCGCCTGTCTGGCGCTGGACCTAGGGCCTGGAGACTTTCTCTGGACCTCGCCGAACACTTTTGTGGCCACGGCGAATTGCGCGCTCTATTGCGGCGCTCAAGTGAGCTTCGTGGATGTCGACCCGCGTACTTATAACCTCTGTCCTCGGGCCTTGGAGGAAAAGCTCATTGAAGCTGAAAAGGTCGGCCGCCTGCCGAAAATTGTGGCCCCGGTTCACCACACCGGCCAGCCCTGCGACATGGAGGCCATTCACGCCCTTGGTGAAAAGTACGGGTTCAAGATCCTCGAAGATGCCTCGCATGCCATCGGCGCCCGCTACAAGGGAGAGCCGGTCGGAAGCGGCCAATACAGCGACATCACCGTGTTTAGTTTTCATCCAGTAAAGATCATCACAACCGCTGAAGGTGGGATGGCCTTAACGAACAATGATGAGCTGGCAACGCGCTTGAGCCTACTGCGAAGTCACGGCATCACGCGAGAGCCAGCACTCATGACGCAGGAAATGGATGGCCCTTGGTATTATCAACAGGTGGCTCTCGGCTACAATTACCGTATGACGGACATGCAGGCTGCCCTAGGCGTGAGCCAAGTTGCTCGCCTGACCCATTACGTGAAGCGGCGACACGAGATCGCGGACCGTTACAACAAGCTCTTGGCCAACCTGCCGCTGACGCTGCCGTGGCAACATCCAGATAGCTACTCTGCCTATCATTTGTATGTGATCCGGCTGCAGCTGGAGGAGATAGGCGTGTCGCATCTAGAGGTTTTCGAGGCAATGCGCGCCAGGGACATCATGGTCAACCTGCATTACATCCCGGTGCATACCCAACCTTATTATCAGAAGATGGGTTTCCGGAACGGCGACTACCCGGAGGCTGAGCGCTATTACCGGGAGGCTATCAGTATCCCAATGCACCCGGCATTGACCGACGCGGACCAGGAGTTCGTGGTTAAGGTGCTACGCGAGGCTATGGGGCTATGAGGCTTGCCGTGATTCCTGCACGGGGCGGTTCGAAGCGCATCCCACGCAAGAACATCCGCACCTTTTGCGGGCTGCCGATAGTTGCGTGGTCAATTCGCGCAGCCGTACAGAGCGCCTGTTTCGATCGTATCATTGTCAGCACGGACGATATTGAGATCGCCGAGGTCGCAAAAGAATACGGCGCAGAAGTGCCTTTTTTGCGCCCGAGCGAACTGTCTGACGACCACACTGGAACTGTTCCCGTTGTGGCACATGCCATCCAATGGCATGCGACGGAGGGTGCTCCTGCCAGACAGGTCTGTTGCATCTATGCCACTGCGCCATTTGTGCAGGCGAGCGACCTGCGACAGGGTCTAGAGATCCTTTGGGCGACCGAGGCCGACTTCGCCTTCTCGGTGACGAGTTACGCCTTTCCCATTCACAGGGCGTTGCGTATCACGTCAGGTCAACGCGTGGCGATGTTCCAGCCGGAGCATCTTGGGAGCCGCTCGCAAGACCTTGAGAAGGCCTGGCACGATGCGGGTCAATTCTACTGGGGTCGCGCTGAGGCTTGGCTCGAGAACAAGCCTGTGTTGGGGCAGGGCAGCGTCCCTGTGTTCTTGCCACGCCATCGTGTGCAAGACATCGACACACCCGAGGATTGGAAGCGGGCGGAACTTATGTTCCAGATCCTAAACCAGGACACGGGACCGGAATGATCCAAAAATGTCCCCGCGGCGATTGAAACGCGTGCAGGTCGCCTTTCGAACTGATGCCTCGATCGAGATTGGCACTGGTCATGTCATGCGCTGTCTTACGCTGGCTGACGCGCTTCGCGAGCGCGGGGCGGAATGCCAGTTCATTTGCCGTCTACACAATGGCCACCTTATGGATCTCATAGCAGAGCGCGGATACATGGCCGTCGCGCTGCCCAAGCCGCCTAAGGAGGCCATTAAGACGTGTGCGGTTCCACCCCATGCCTACTGGCTGGGGACGGACTGGGCTCGAGATGCGCAAGAGACGTGCCAGGCCATCGCGGCTGTGGATTGTCTGATCGTAGATCATTACGGGCTAGACCGCCGCTGGGAGGAAGAGCTTCGTTCTGCCTGTCGGCACCTGATGATCATTGACGACCTGGCTGACCGCCCGCACAATTGCGATCTGTTGCTCGACCAGAGCCTCGGTCGCACCGAACAGGACTACAATGGCCTGCTGAGTGCCCACGCCATCACATTGCTCGGACCGGACTATGCGCTACTGCGGCCTGAGTTCGCAGAGCTGCGCGGAGAAAGTCTTGCTCGTCGGCTTCAACCGAAACTCGAGCACGTACTCGTAACCATGGGCGGTGTAGACAGGGAGAACGTCACGGGCCTTGTATTGGATGCGCTCGATCTCTGCACCTCACCCTCTAATCTGCGGATCACGGTCGTCATGGGGCCGCATGCGCCTTGGTTGCCGCAGGTGCGTGCCAGAGCCCTTAGAATGCAGAGGCCCACCCAAGTACTGACAGGCGTACGTGACATGGCTCGGCTGATGGTGGGCAGTGATCTGGCGATCGGTGCGGCGGGGAGCACCACTTGGGAACGTTGCAGTCTGGGTTTGCCTACAATACAGATCGCGTTAGCTGACAACCAAAAAGAAATGGCGGCAGTCCTCGCGAAAAGAGGTGCGGTCATCGGCACCGCCTCTAAAGAGGACCTTTCAGCCGATCTTCCAAACTTGCTATCTATACTCGGCACAGATCAGTTAAAATCACTCGTAAGCTCTTCAGCATTGGTCTGCGCCGGCGGGGGAGCGGCAACCGTAGCGGACCATCTCTTGCGACTTTCGCTCGAAACGTTGGAGGGCACGTGAGCAGCTTGGGAAAACTCCGAGCCATAGAGGATGACGAGCTTGAACTCATGCGTTCTTGGCGCAATGCACCTGCTGTACGCGCCAACATGTATACCAGACATGAAATCTCACAAGCGGAGCATCTTTCCTGGTGGAAACAAACTAGCGGATGTGACGATCAAAAATACTTTATGTACGAGTGCAACGGCATCGGACATGGTATTGTAGGGATCACGTCAATAGATTTTCTTAATGCCAATTGTTCGTGGGCCTTTTATGCGTCAACGGACGCGCCAAAGGGCGTAGGATCCCGCATGGAATACCTCGCGTTAGAGTATGTTTTTGGTCAGATGGGATTGCACAAATTGTACTGCGAGGTTCTGGCTTTTAACGAGGCGGTGATCAAGTTGCATCAGAAGTTTGGTTTTCGGGTCGAAGGTGTATTTCACCAGCATCATTCGATCGATGGTAAATATGTCGATATCTACAGGTTAGGGTTACTCGCGCCGGAATGGTCAAGCATCCGTAACAACTTGTACGCCAAGCTATCTGAAACTCAAACGGGGCGGTGAAATGGGCCACGAAATCCAGATCGCCGGGCGCCGGATCGGCCCGGATCAGCCTCCCTATGTCATTGCCGAACTGTCAGCCAACCACAACGGCAGAATCGAAACGGCGTTACGCATCGTCGAGGAGGCCAAGAGGGCCGGAGCAGATGCCGTCAAGCTGCAGACCTACAAACCCGACACGATCACGCTCGATAGCGACGGCGAGGAGTTCCGCATCAAGGGCGGTTTGTGGGATGGGCGCACGCTCTATGATCTCTATCAGGAAGCGCATATGCCCTGGGATTGGCACAAGCTCCTCTTCGATCATGCCCGCAAGGCGGCCATTACCATCTTCAGCTCGCCCTTCGACAGTACGGCGATTGATCTCCTGGAAGACCTGAATGCGCCAGCTTACAAGATCGCCTCGTTCGAAGCTGTCGATCTGCCGTTGATCAAATACGCCGCCAGCACAGGCAAGCCGATGATCATCTCAACCGGCATGGCGGATGCGGAGGAGATTCGGGAAGCCATCGACGCTGCGCGGGAAGGCGGCTGCAGGGAATTGGCCATTCTGCACTGCGTCAGCGGTTATCCGGCTCCGGCTGATGACTACAATCTGCACACGATGCGCGACATGATTGAGCGGTTCGGACTGGTCACGGGCCTTTCTGATCATACGCTGGACAATACTACCGCCATTACCAGTGTGGCCTTGGGGGCCTCGATCATCGAAAAGCACTTCACCCTCGACCGCGGCGGCGGTGGGCCAGACGATAGCTTCTCGCTGGAACCTACCGAAATGGCGGCCTTGTGCGCCGGCGCGAAAACGGCCTGGCAGGCGCTCGGCAAAGTGGACTACGGGCGCAAATCGAGCGAGCAGGGGAACGTCAAGTTTCGCCGGTCGCTGTATTTTGTACGGGACCTAAAGGCAGGGGATGTCATTACGCGAGACAGCGTACGCAGCGTCCGACCCGGGTTTGGGCTTGCGCCTAAGAATCTCGAAGCAGTGTTGGGCCGTACAGTGACCCGGGACATTCGTTCGTCGACGGCCGTACTCCCTGAACTGATCGATAGCTGGCCGCCACGATGAACGTTCTCCTTCTGTCAAATAGCGCGCCGAACTACTTTCATTTCTTCAACGCACTCGCGGCGCGGTTCAGCAACGACGGCGCCACCGTAGCTGTTGCAGTAGACAGCGCGTTTTCTCGCGAAGAGAACGGCTTGGATTCCGCGGGCTTTGCTGCGATCTATGACTTCTCGTCCTTCTTTGCGAACCATCATGTCGATTTCGATATTCTAGCCCGCTATGCCGGATATGATTTGAACTCTGCCCTACTATCCGACTTCGAGCGTGCGCAGGTCTACGGGATCTGGGGAGAGGGTGCCGACCTCGATTTCTTCGATCACCTAAAAAGCGCCCTGCTAACGTATTTCGAGGAGATATTCGACAAGCATGGCACAGAGCTCGTCTTGTATGAAAATGTCTCCAACACGTTTGCGCATTTCGCGCTTTTCGTAGCCCAGGAACGGCACGCCGTTTATTTTGGTTTAGGCGGCTCTCGCCTACCCGGTCGCTTTTCCGTTTCTGCAGATCCTTTGGCGGATGACTCTGTCGAGAAAGCTTTTGCTGGAATTCGAAATGGTCAAAAGACAGTGGCGCCGGATGTTCACCAGTGGGTAGAGAACTACATCACCAACATAGAAACGATCGTTCCCGATTACATGAAAATCAATGGGCTGGAACGTATCGCCTTGATTAAGCGGTACTTTCGGCGTGGCCGCTTCGGTAGGATCAAGGCACTCATACGCCACGCGTCCGACAGCCGTACCAATTCGTTCCAGATCGGCAATCCCCTGCGCACACATGTAAGCCTCTTTCTGCGCAATGTGCGTCGTCGTCTCAAAGTCGGCAGGGTTCGCAGCATGTATCAAAAAGCGGTGGCTGGTGAACGGTTTCTTTTGTACCCGATCCACTTCCACCCTGAAGCCTCGACATCCATCCTCGCTGGGGCCTACCTCGACGAATATGAAGTCATCCGCAACATTGCCTTCAGTCTGCCCGAGGGCGTCCGCTTGTATGTCAAGGATCATATGAGCGCTTGGGCATACCCCTCGCTCAAATTTTACCAACGTATTCGGTCTCTTCCCAATGTAAGGTTGCTGGGGCCGGACGAACCGACAAAGCAACTGATCAAATCGTCTGTCGGAGTCATCACTCTCACAAGCACTGTCGGTTACGAGGCGCTTCTGCTTAAAAAGCAGGTGTTTCTCTATGGGCGTGTATTTTACGGATTTCACAAGGGCGTCGTCCCGGTAGTAAATCCTGCCAATCTCCGTCGCACTATATCAGACAGCCTGGCCTCTACGACGAGCTGGGACGACCAGTACAATCATGACTTCGTCTGCGCCTATTGGCTGTCGACCCTGCCAGGAGTACTTAATCTTATGCTCGATCGTGAGCCAGCCGCTCAAGCTGCCGAGCATATCTATCGTGAATTGCTAAAGTCTGGGCGATTGCACGGATACCCACCGGTAAAGAGCGCAGCTTAAAGGGCGCGCCTAAGTAGCTACGGCTCCCGCCTTAAGGTGCGGAGGCAGGCATATCGTTGCGTGTGCGGAAATGAAAAAGATCAAAGTTCTTTGTGTCGTCGACTTTTATCTGCCGGGCTTCAGGGGGGGCGGGCCGATTCGCACGCTTTCCAATATGTGTGAAGCTCTGGGCAGTAACGTTGAGTTTTTGATTTTTACAAGGGATCGTGATTTGGGCTCCGGTGAGCCATATCCGGGTGTCCGTACCAATAAGTGGCTGCGCTCACCAAGTGGTTTTGTGTATTATGCCGACCCCAGCAAATTTAACGCCAGGCACATGGCCAAGGCAGCGGAGCTACACGACTTCGATGTCCTGTATCTGAACAGCTTCTTTGGATATAGGTCTTCTATTTCCATTTACCTCAAACAACTCTTGGTTCGGAGAAATTACGCGAATGTCTGCATCGCGCCACGGGGCGAATTTTCTGCCGGGGCGCTCTCGATCAAACGTCTTAAAAAACGGATATATCTGAGTTGCGCCAGGCTGGCGGGACTGTATCGGGGTGTGCATTGGCACGCCTCCACCTCATTGGAAGCTGAAGATATTCAGCGTCAGTTTCCTCATTCGAGAGGGAAAATCCATCTTGCAGCCGATCCGGTGTCCGCGGCAGGTAAATATTCCATGCCCCCAGCACATCCGCGAAAAACAGCGGGTCAACTGGCTATTGCCTTCATATCGCGCATATCACCAAAGAAGAATCTGGCTGGCCTGCTCGAGATTCTTTCCCGAGTGGATCGCAAGATCAAACTCACTATTTTTGGCCCTATAGAGGACGCTGCCTACTGGCAGAAATGCCAGGCTATGATCAAACGCCTCCCATCCCACATTACCGTCGAATATCGGGGAATGCTGGAGCCCGATGAGGTTTCCGCAACGTTTGCTGCATTTGATCTGTTCGCGTTTCCTACCCTCGGCGAAAATTTCGGGCATGTTGTCTTTGAGGCTCTGCGCGCCGGTACACCTGTCCTGGTTAGTGATCAAACACCTTGGCGGGCCGTTTCATCTGGCGCAATCACAGTAGTCCCGCTCGGTTCTATCGACATATGGCGACAGCAACTAGCGGTCGCGGCGGACAGAGATTCCCAAGAGCAACGATTGCTCCAAACGGCCGCGATTGAATTCGCCAAACGCTACGCCGCATCAGACGGGGCGCGATCGGACACTCTGGCAATGTTCCGTTCTGTCAGCAACCTGTTGAAGTAGAAAAGGACGCTCGATGTTTACCGGCAAGACCCTCCTCATAACCGGCGGCACTGGTTCATTCGGAAATGCCGTTTTGCGCCGATTTCTCGATTCCGATTTAGCTGAAATCCGCATCTTCAGCCGGGATGAGAAGAAGCAGGATGACATGCGCAAGAAATACAACAACCCGAAGGTCAAATTCTATATTGGGGACGTGCGCGACTATCAGTCCGTCCTCAACGCCGTTCGAGGGGTGGATTTCATTTATCACGCCGCCGCACTCAAGCAGGTGCCGTCCTGCGAATTCTACCCGCTTGAGGCCGTCAAGACCAACGTGCTGGGTACGGAGAACACCCTGGAAGCCGCCATAAACTGCGGTGTGGAGCGTGTGATCTGCCTGAGCACGGATAAGGCGGTATATCCAATCAATGCCATGGGTATCAGCAAGGCGATGATGGAGAAGGTCATCGTCGCGAAGTCGCGATCGAGCAACAAAACCGCCATATGCGCTACCCGCTACGGCAATGTGATGGCTTCGCGCGGCTCGGTAATTCCATTGTTCACAAACCAAATTCGCGCCGGCCAGCCCATCACAATCACTGACGCGGCCATGACCCGTTTCATGATGACATTGGACGACGCGGTCGACCTGGTGCTTTACGCTTTCGAGCATGGCAATCCCGGTGAGATCTTCGTGCAGAAGGCCCCGGCAGCTACGATTGAGACCTTGGCCAGGGCCCTGACCGGCCTGCTGGGGGCCCCTGAGCATCCGATCAGGATTATAGGTACGCGACACGGCGAGAAATTGTTCGAGGCTCTGCTCAGCCGAGAGGAAAGAGTGGCAGCGCAGGACTTGGGCAACTACTTCCGTGTTCCACCAGATTTGCGCGATCTGAACTATGGAAAATTTTTCGAGCAAGGCGAGATCGAGATTTCGCAATCGACAGATTACAACTCGCACAACACCACAAGATTGGACGTCGCGGAGATGCAGGCCTTATTGATGAAACTTCGGTTTGTGCAAGCTATTGTCCGTGGCGAGCATGTCGAACCCGAAGAGTGAGCCAGATGACATGCCCTTGGTTCCGTTTGAAAAGGTCGTTGAAAGCTGGCTGTTTGCTCGCGAGGACCAAACCGCCTGCGTCTAAGACTAAGATCTCTTATCGGTATGGTTTTAGGTTCGCACCAGAAAGGCGATGCGTAACGTGAAAACGAACAGAATCCTTGTCTTGGGCGCTGGAGGTATGCTGGGAAACGCGGTCTTCCGGTTCTTCTCGGCCGATCATCGATACGCAACCGTTGGAACCCTCCGATCATCGACCAAAAAGCGCCATTTTCTGCCTCACGAGCATGGTAGCCTCATATCCAATCTTGATGTTCGGAATGACGGAGATCTGACGGCCGTGTTCGCCGAAATCCAACCGGATGTCGTGGTAAACTGTGTCGGAGTCATCAAGCAGCTTGAGGCTTCGCGAAACCATCTCACGTCGCTGTCAATCAACGCTTCTCTCCCTCATCGCTTGGCGCAACTTTCTCGCGTGGCCGGGGCCCGTTTGGTACATGTGAGCACGGATTGTGTTTTCTCAGGTAGCAAGGGTAATTACCTGGAATCCGATTTTGCCGATGCCAACGATTTGTACGGGAGAACGAAGTTTCTGGGTGAGGTCGATTACCCGAATGCGGTGACACTCCGCACGTCAATCATCGGTCACGAGCTGGAGAGCTCAAAAAGTCTGGTCGACTGGTTTTTGAGTCAGAAAGGCCAGGTGAAGGGCTACAAGAATGCTGTTTTTTCTGGCTTGCCCGCGGTAGAGATAGCGCGCGTGATCAAAGATTTTGTCGTGTCAAATGCCGAATTGAGGGGTCTTTTTCATGTTTCAGCTGATCCTATCAACAAATTCGATCTTCTGTCGTTGGTCTCGAGGGTCTACGGCAAGGAAATAGATATTATTGCCGACACGTCCGTCAGGGTCGATCGCTCCCTGAATTCTGACCTATTTAGGAGGACGACGGGCTTTCTACCCGATCCGTGGCCGGACCTCGTGTCGACCATGCATAAGAGCTATCTCAAGTACAACCAGCAGGTCGTCGGCAGTAAAGAGCTTGACGCTTTGACAGGTCAGGATCGCTCCTAGGAAGCGAATTACAGCTGTTTCTCTTTGGGGATTTGCGACGTAGCTCGCTTCCTCGGCTGGTGGTCTAAAACATCGCTCGGCCCGGAGAGTTCAAGTGGGGAGTGGATTGGTGAACAAGCTGAAGGTTATGACGATCGTCGGGACGCGCCCCGAAATCATCCGATTGTCGCGTGTCATCGACCGGTTGGATCAATCGTGCGACCAATGTCTCGTGCATACGGGCCAGAACTATGACTATGAGTTGAATGGAATTTTTTTCGAGCAGCTTAAGATTCGCCGCCCCGATGTGTTTCTTGAAGCATCAGGAAACACTGCCGCCGAAACGATTGGTCGCGTAATCGAGGCGACCGACAAAGTGCTCCGAGAGCGCCAGCCAGAGGCGGTTTTGTTGCTTGGGGACACAAATAGCTGTCTCGCGGCAATTGCGGCCAAACGATTGAGGATTCCTGTTTTTCATATGGAAGCCGGCAATCGTTGTTTCGATTCACGGGTTCCGGAGGAGATAAACCGCCGAATAGTTGATCATGTAGCCGACATTCATCTCACGTACAGTGACATCGCGCGAAACTATCTGCTACGAGAGGGGATTGCCCCGGATCAGATCATAAAGACGGGCAGCCCGATGCTTGAAGTCCTAAATTACTATATGGATGAAATCAACAAATCGGATGTCTTGGGTCAGCTCTCTCTTGAACGAGGGAAGTACTTCGTAATCAGTGCTCATCGCGAAGAGAACGTCGACTCACCGGATAAAATGACCCGGATTGCTGACATCGCCAATCACATAGCGCAGGAACACGACGTTCCGCTGATTTGTTCGACGCACCCGCGCACCCGTTCGCGGCTGAACTCGTTGAACCTCCAAATGGACTCGAGGATCCACTTTATGAAGCCCTTCGGCTTCTTGGACTATGTGCATCTGCAGATGAATGCAAAAGCGGTTCTGTCCGACAGTGGTACGATCACGGAAGAGTCCTCCATCCTGAATTTTCCGGCGCTCAACTTGCGCGAGGCGCATGAGCGTCCCGAGGGGATGGAGGAAGGTACGGTAATGATGGTGGGCTTGGACGTCGACCGGGTATGTCAGGGCCTTGCAATCTTGGAAAACCAACCGCGTGGCGCGGAGCGTGGGCTTCGCCTGGTTGCCGACTATAACATCCCCAATGTCAGCGAAAAGGTGGTTCGCATAATCCACAGCTATACTGACTATGTGAATCGAGTTGTGTGGAAGAAGTACTGAGCGGCGCCAGATGCGGATCGCTTTGATTGCGGATACTTTCCCGCCGCTGCGAACGTCGGGCGCGGTACAACTGAGGGATCTTTCGCGCGAATTTGCGCGGCAAGGGCATCGGCTGACGGTCATGCTGCCGGCGGCCGATCTGGGCCGCCCCTGGGCAATTGAGGAGCTTGACGGTGTAACGGTGCTGCGCCTGCGAGCGCCGCCTACCAAGGAAATTGGCTATGTGAGGCGGACCTGGAATGAGTTCGTCATGCCTTTTGCCATGTTGCGCAATCTGCGCAAAAGCCCGCTGGCGGGGCAGCGATGGGACGGGATCGTTTGGTATGCTCCCTCTATCTTCCATGGGCCTATGGCGAGCGCACTTAAGCGCGAAAGCGGCTGCAAGGGATATCTGATCATTCGCGACATCTTTCCCGAATGGGCGGTTGATATGGGCCTGATGGGCCGCGGTCTGCCCTACCGTTTCTTTGATTCTATCGCGCGCTACCAGTACTCGGTTGCTGACGTAATCGGCGTCCAGACGCCGGGCAACCTTGTTTACTTCGACCGGTGGCGGCGGAAGTCGGGGCGCGTCCTCGAGGTGCTGCAGAACTGGCTGGACAAGCCTTCAAACGTACGTTGTTCAATCCGCGTCAGCGAGACACCGTTGGCCGGGCGTAAGCTGTTCGTATACGCGGGCAACATGGGGGTGGCTCAAAGCGTCGGCATTGTACTGGACTTGGCGCAGAGAATGGCCTCACGGATCGACGTAGGTTTCCTGCTGGTCGGTCGGGGCAGTGAGGCCCGAAGACTTAGGGAAAAGGCGCAAGCTCTCGGCCTCACCAACGTAGTCTTTTTCGACGAGATCCACCCCGACGAAATTCCGGATCTCTACGCACAGTGCCGGATTGGGATCGTTTCGTTGGATCTTCGCCATAGATCGCACAACATACCGGGCAAGTTCCTGACATATATGCAAAACGGCCTCCCTGCACTCGTGCGCTTGAACCCAGGCAACGACTTGGCCGAGCTGATCCGAAACGAGCGGGTTGGCGAAGAGTGCCAGAGCGATCAACTGGATGAACTGGTGGCAAAGGCGGAAAGGCTACTGGTACAAGTTGAAACGGATGCCGACCTGCCCGGACGTTGCAGGCAATTGTTCGATCGCCAGTTTTCCGCCGAGCAAGCGGTGTCTCAAATCGCAGAAGCCCTTTCCAAGCCATAATTATTGCGCGCGATCTTGGTCTCAAGGGGAGGGCGCTGGCTTCCCCTTCGCGGTCGGACTGCTCCCTGTCTCCCGCAATAGCCGACCGCGACCATTCGGCTATAGGCCAGGCCTGCGGCGTACTATGATTTCGGGAGACGATTTTCTGCGGCGGGTTTCGGCGGTGCGTGACCAGGAGCCCTGCGCTCAACGACATGCCGAGGTTTTGTCGATGCCGTCTTCACAGCGACTTGGGGCTTCCTCTGTCATTTCTCTTTTTTGATCGCTGAGACGGATCGCCAGTATGGTTGCCGGAGAACCGAATGACGTGCGGCTGAAAAATGTCGACGGTCAATGGATTGTTCAGGTCGTCGAAAACGGCAAAGTAACTCTGCATTTATTCAACGCTCAAGACCTTGCCGAGAGCTACGCCGAACTCCAGCGAATGAGACTCGGCCTGCCCGGAAAGCCACCAATTTGCAGGGAGAACACGGTGGATGAGCGCCCTAAGCGACTTCGAGAAACACAAGACTTCATCATCCACGATGTTCACGACCTCGACGAGTACTCTGATCGTGGTATTGTCGCTACCCTGGTTGATCCACACGGAGTCCGCCTCCGTCTCCACCTCACAGTCGTGACGTCAGAATTGCTCTGCGAACGCATCGCCGACGCGCTGGAGCGCCGGTACGGCAAATAGCGACTCCTAGAGCCAAATTGCTGTCGTGGATCCCGAATCCGTGATCAAGCTATGCGGTGGCTCTCAACTCTTCTTGGCCAGCGGCGGGCGCCCTGACCCGCCGCTGTCAAGCACCTCCCAAGCAGCTTTAATCCGAAGCCGCGTCAGATCGATGTTTAAACACGAGGAGAGGGAACTCTATGTCTGCAATCGATATTGCGACGCGTAGTCTAGCTGACGGATGGCGATCTAGCGGCCTCGAAAATCGTGATGTAGTACTAATTCATTCCAGCGCAAGGCGCACTCTCGGGCGACTTAAGGCTGCCGGAGTCTCTCCTTCAACGGAGATTATCCTGAGGAGCTTTTTAGAATCCGTGGGCCTCGAAGGAACGTTGGTGTTCCCGCTGTTCAATTTCGATTTCACGACAGGCTTGCCGTTCGATATCAGGTCGTCCCCGAGCAAAATGGGGGCTTTGACGGAAGCTGCTAGGCTTCATCCGGGCGCGGTTCGAACAGGCCATCCTATCTATTCGTTTGTTGCCATTGGGAAGAGAGCTGCCGAGTTCGAAGGGATCACAAATTTCAGCGGGTACGGCCCTGACAGCCCGTTTGCCGTCTTACGAGAGATGGATGGCAAAATCGCATCTCTCGATCTCCCCGATCAGCATTCGATGACTTTCTACCACTACGTCGAGGAAATGTGCGCCGTTCCATATAGATACCACAAAGCCTTCACTGGTCCTTATACCGATGCCGCGGGCGTAACTGAAAGCCGAACTTTCGGCCTTTTTGTTAGGAACATCGAGGAAGGCGTCAAGACGTACGTCGATCCCATGGGCGAGGAGCTTTGGAATAGCAGCCTGTATTCAGGTTCCCGCCCGAACGAGGGCACCGGGCTTCGGGTAATTAGCGCCAGGGCAATGTTCGATGCAACCGAGTCCGTCATCACTTCAGGCCGCGCGCACGGTATGCTTTACCGCAAGGAAACCGACAGTGAATAACCAGAGTATGCATCAGTGGGCGCAGGATCTTTGGCCTATGTGCCGGAGTCTGACCGGCCAGGGTGTCCGGGATACACTGGACTACCTTGGCAAGCTAATACCGGGGATGCGGCGACATTTTGTTCCGACAGGCTATCAGGCATTCGATTGGACTGTGCCGAAAGAGTGGACGATCCGCGATGCGTACATCGAGGATATGAGCGGCAACCGAGCAATCGATTTCAAGCGCAATAATCTGCACGTGCTCGGCTATTCGACCCCCATCAACGCCGTCATTTCGCGCCATGACTTAGACAAGCATCTCTACACGCTGCCCGACCAGCCCTCCGCCATCCCATATGTCACCAGCTATTACAGCGAGCGATGGGGGTTTTGCCTGTCCGAGGTCCAAAGAGCCGCACTGACCGACGACCGATACAAGGTCGTGATCGACAGCGATCTGCGCGATGGTGTCCTCGACTTCGCCGACGTCATTCTGCCTGGTGAACGGAAAGAGGAAGTTCTTCTTTCCACCTATATTTGCCATCCGTCCATGGCTAATAACGAACTATCCGGGCCGGTGGTGACGACAGCGCTGGCCCGCTGGCTTGCGTCTCTTCCCAATCGCAAATACACCTATCGTATCGTCTTCATCCCAGAGACGATCGGGTCGATAATTTACCTCAGCCAACACTTGGAGGCGATGCAGGAACGGACGATTGCAGGCTATATCGTCACTTGTGTAGGCGACGAGCGCGCGTGGTCCTTCTTACCCTCTCGATCGGGGAATACACTTGCTGATCGCGCAGCGCTGGCCGTCTTACGGGATCGCGAACACAAGGTTTACAGCTTTCTAGAACGAGGGAGTGACGAAAGACAATACTGCGCGCCGACTGTAAACCTTCCGGTCGCATCGATCATGCGATCGAAATACGGAACCTTCCAAGAATACCACACCTCTCTAGATGACCTAAAGTTTGTAACCCAAAATGGGCTGGAGGAAAGCTTTCAAGCCTACCGCAGTTGCATCGAACTGATTGAGAACAACGAGCGATGGCGAGCTACCACTTTCGGCGAACCGCAACTCGGGAAGCGGGGGCTCTATCCGAGTCTTTCTCGTGTCGGCAGTGCACAAGATGAGGTGCGGACACGGATGAACTTCTTGGCTTATTGCGATGGAACGAATGACATCATCGCCATTTCGGATCTGATCGGTGTGGCGCCCGGCGCATGCATTGAGTTGGCGGATATTTTTCACAAGCATGATCTTATCAAGCCTGTGTTGGGGAATCCTCTCCGGCTTCACGGGGCCAGACTGGATGCTCATCGCATCGCCTGCACCACGGAAGATCGATGAATAAGTTGATCGCTATTCCCATTGTCGGGCTGGTGTTTGTGGTTGGCTTCATGGCTGTCATTGTCTCGCAGAAAGGCAGACCACGTCCGCTGCCACGCGCCACGCTTTCGCAATTCACCGGGCAGCTCAACATTCCTTCGATCGACGATCTTCGGGTTGGGGGCCGCAAAATTGTCCTGTGCGGTGCCGCGTCGACAAAACCGATGGCCTTACGTGGAATGGTTACGGACGCAGCGCGGCGAGATTTTCAGGGAATGGTTTTGAATTGCAAGCCGGTCGGCTCAGGCACTCCCTGCGATGGGAAGACCGGAACCAGGTTGGGGGCTGCAGTGGTCGTCCAGTGCCTTACGCAGGACGGGGGTGACTTGGCGGCTATTCTTACTCAAAGGGGCTTACTCTGTGGCCAGCCTAGCCAGATTGGGGCGATTTACAAAGCTTGCTAATCTCGATTGATATGAAGAGCG
This sequence comes from Mesorhizobium newzealandense, assembly GCF_042682145.1. NCBI lineage: Bacteria > Pseudomonadati > Pseudomonadota > Alphaproteobacteria > Hyphomicrobiales > Phyllobacteriaceae > Mesorhizobium > Mesorhizobium newzealandense. Next base: position 610,533 of record NZ_JBHUGZ010000007.1, read on the forward strand.
GCGGAACGACGAAAAGGGGAGCTACGGACACTTTCCTAGTTCAACGCCGACTACGCGAGCTCGCTTGGTGTTTGAAAATTGCAATCGAGCCTATTCAAAAAGCTGGACCTCGAACTGCTGGTCTTTCGGAGTTGATGCGGCAGCAGTGACGTTCCGAGTGGCTTGGTGTGCAAGCGGTGGCTCCGGCGACGGCGTTTTCCGCCCGCTGTTTGCTTGGATCCCTGCTGGACGATAAAGAAGGCCTATGTTCGAGCCGGCTAAAAGCGATTGAGGGACGGCAGGCGTGTCAGCAGCAATGTATAATCCTACCGGTGTAGGCCACAAAGATGAGGGAGCGGCGCTCAGTTCAGCATTCACTATACTAACCTACGTTACGATTGCGCTTTGCTTTGTGGGGCAATCAATCACCGAGATATATACATCGAAGTATTTATTCGCTCTAATTGCGTTCCAAACCGCCAGGCTTTGTCTCAGGTACTTTCGATCATCTCTCGATTTGGCGATTGGAGTTTCGTTCCTGCTGTTGTACGTGCCGTTCGCTCCGAATCTTCTTATTTTTGACGGAATAGATGCATCGGTAATTATTTCTATTTTCGTTATTTTTACAGACGTTCTGCGCCGATTCGATAATACGCCTGACTTTATCCCGATCTTATACGAGAGAAATACATGGCTTCAGTGGTGCGGACTCGCTGTTGGCCTGTTGTCGATCGTATTGGTGGGAGTTGTAGCACCTCGGCCTGAAATGAGCCTGATGATACCCATTGGTATTGCGTTGTATTTCCAGGAGTCGCTGATTAAACGCGGTCAGGAAAGGCGTGGATCCGTTTTCGTATTTCTACTGTTTGAGATCGCCATTTTGGGGAACCTCTTTTTGTATTGGGGAGGCTACGGGAGGCTTGCCGTTGCCGCATATCTTATTATGCCGTTTGCGATGTTGTGCTCGTACCACCGGATCGGCATCAAGTTTTCATATCTCGTGCTGGCTATGCCTGCTCTGCTGGGGTGGGCAATGGTAGTGAGAGGTGAAGAGGCTAACAGCATAACCAGTGCCGCCGCCATCGGCGTCACTGACCATATGAAGGTCACAGAGTATCTTCGATCGGGTCTGCGTTATGGGGATGTTGGGGTGGTACCATACCTGAAGCAACTGGAATTGTTTTTTTTAAATTGGTTTCCGCGAGACGAATGGGTTAGCAAACCAGTAGGAGCCGGATATTACTCCGTTGACTTCCTATGGGGTCGTATTGGAGTAGGAGAAGATTACAATGTGTCATTAGGGTTCGTAGGTGATCAGTTGTTCACCTTAGGGGATGCTTACCCCATAGGATTGATGGTTATGCTTACAGCAGTTATCCTGACGAGGAGAGCAATCGCTTGGCTTTCAGGAAATAACAGCGTAGCGGCTCTAATCGCATTTGATGCGACCCTTCTAACCTATTTTTGGGGCGGCATGGCTGCATTTGGGGCCCGTGCGTGGTTCGTAATTTTCCCAATCTTGGCCCTCTCACGTTTAGGAAAAGTTTGGGAGCCAGGCGGCCGGCAACCCCGGCCTCACAACGGATAGAAACTACATATAGTCGACCATGATCAGGCCGACAAAACCGTCGCGCGCTCCTGATTTGACAATCTTCATTTTGCCGTCCCAGTCAAGGCCGTCGGCGATCCAGTTCACCAGAGCCTTTGAGGCGCCTCTGATGTTCGTTTCGAAGTGTCCTCCATCCGTTGGTTCGAGCGTGGCCACCAAAATGTCTTTGCCGGCCACAACAAAGTAGAGTTCCAATACGTAGGTCAAGCCGGCGTTAACGTCATCACGCAACAGCCGGAACTTACAGGGCCGTGCGGACTTCGGGAGGACAACCTGTAACGTGGCAGGGTTGCTTCCACTACCAAAGCCGCTGACGTCGTTCGGTGCCCACGTCAAGGTTTTGAGCTCGGCGACTTGCCAGTTACCGGAGTAGATTGTCTTCCGGTCGGCAATGAGTTGGTAATAGCCATCCACCACGGCCCCTGCATGGCCCTCCTGTTGCATGCTGATCTCAGCCGGAATAGCCCGTCGATCGGAGGCGAGGACAGCGCCGCTTCCATAGGCCGTCTGGTCTGCCACACGCTTGTAGTTCAAGAGCCGGCACCGGTTGAGTTCAATCTTACCATTCTCGGAGTTCGCGCCGAGGTTAACGGTCATGTAGGCCTGCACATCCATGGGATGGTTGGTGTGCACATTGTCAAATCGAGCATACACACGGCCGCCAAACCTAGCCAGAACGGGAGCTGTGGAGTGGCTCCCTATGATGCCCATGTCTTCGAAGTGCAGCCGGAAGGCGTTGCTTGTCGTGATCACGCTCGCGGTATTGTGGTCGATAAAGGGGCCGTCCCCACGTGCCTCCATCCGAACACCTCTGCTTGCAAACTGTCCGGTTACCTGGAACGCACCACCGAAATCGGGGTAAGTAAAGGACACATAAGGACCATAGCCGATCACCGAGCCGCCTACGTGGTTGATGAAGGTACCGCGTTCGAACACGATCATCGGCCATTTTTCGGTTGCGTCGGCCGCCTCATCGTTCTCGATGTCGAGGCCAATCAACTGGTGATTGACGGCCTGGATGTTATTGTAGATGAGGCTCTTCCTGCAATTCTTGAACTTGCTGTGCAGGAACATCACCTCTGACTGATATGCATCTGCAACGATAGTTGCCCCGCCGTCGAACCGCACTCCCTCACGGAACCCAACAATACGAATACCCTTGAAGAGGTGCTTCCACGCCGGGCCGCCCGACATGGTGCCAACCAAGTGAATTGCCCTTGATGTACCGGGAGTCTTGTCCAGGAGCTCAATGTCTTCAAAATTGATGTAGTTGACGTCGAGGTCACCGTAAAACATGTTCTTGTGGGCCACCGCATTGTCAAACCAGATGCGGGTCGAGTTGCCGCTGTCGCCAGTGACCTTGAACGCCAGCTTATAATCAGCGTCCGGCATGGGTATGGTGTCGGTGATCCGGTATTGGCGACCTGGGAGGTGGACGTGAAGGCCGAGCGTCATGGCGGCCTTGAAGGCTGCCCGTATTGGCAACGTATCGTCCGTGCCGCTACCTGTGAAATTGTTGTAGTCGCCCGTGGCCCCGAACGCTAGGACATTGAAACCTCCCTCTCCTGGAAGAACATATAGCTTCACTCCGCCTGCTGTTGTTATGTGCTGGTCCCTGGCAGTAGACGGCGCTACCTGGTAGCGGAAGCCTTGAGCCCGAACGATTTCACCGGCGCGGATCTGCGCTTTGCCAACGCCGTCTGAATACCGAAGCATGGTATCAGCCAGACAGGCTGCGACAGTCGCAAAGCTGGATGGGGGTGATGTCTTCGCGTTTGTGGCTTCCGGTGGGCCAGTCGGGATCGACGTCGCTAGACCAAGAGCCGGCGTAGCGCTGAGAAATTGCCGACGGTCCATATTTCGTTCCCTCGTCGCAGGTTTGTGAGGCGAGCGCAGTACATAATGATGGCGCTTCGCCGTCCAAGTGCCGCTCGGCAGCCCGATGCCCAATACCCATAGTATGTTCCTTTGAATTAGGCAGATCTTAGTCGGACGTCGCTCGCGGGAGCGTCTACAAGCTCTCCACGACGACATTCTGTGAGATGTTCCCCCTTGGCTTCTGGTTGAATAGAGGCTCCGTCTCGCCAACGCGCGTATGGTGAAGAATACTGGCGATGCAGCCCTGTGAGTGCCAAAATGACGCCGAGAATATATCAAGAATAGTAACCACTAAAATTGGCCGCGCTGCGCATCGCGATTACAGGAAAGTCCTGCGAATTTCTGATAAAATGATATACTGCTTAATAGTCACGTTTACGATAAGAACTCTAAGTCCATAAAAGGCCGCATCAAGGTGGATAACTGAAACATAACTGTCTGTAGCGTGAATCTTTATCGAAATGCGACGTTTTTGACGCTTCGAAATTTTAACATTATAATGATCGCAGTGAAAATCCGTTATACCAAGCCGAGAAAAAGCGTTATCTACTTGATGTGTACAAAGACATGTCTAATTCATTATGGCTAATAGAGTGTGCTCAAACAGGCACGGCTGAAATCAAAAGATTATCTCGCACGTGCGAAATAGGTTGGAATCAGAACCAAAAACTGTTACGCGCTAATCGCAAACATTGACTTGGGAGCGTCTTGACGACGCAAACAAAGGATCGAAGCAGATGAACGTTATCTTAAAGTGTGCGTTGGCCGGTTTGGTCACATTGGTCGGTTTTGGCTCAGTCCCAGGTTTCGCTCAGGATGCAGCGTGCAGTTGTGCGACGGCTTATCAGGGTCCAGCAAATCCGATCGGATCGATCCGAAATGTAACTGGCAACGTGATGGTTTCGCAGACGGCCGGTTATGTGCCTGCCAAAGCCGGAAGCGCTTTGGACTTCGGCAGTCGCTTGGTGGTTGGTGCCAAGGGCTCGGCGTCCGTTCAGATTGGCGATTGCAGGCTGAGCGTGCCGGCGAATGCAAGTCTCGACATTTCGCGTATCGAAAACAAAATCTGTCTCAAGGTCGTGAATCCCGAACACACTGCTACCGCGGTAAGTCCCGAGCAGACGGGTGCCATTGACCCGTCCCGCAAGTTTGCATTTGGCTTGCCTGCGCAATTTTTTGCAGGCGCGCTTCTCACTGCCGGAGTTCTTGCGGCAACGCAGGATGATAATAACGGCGTGAGCCGATAGGGCGATTGTGAGGCAATGAGTTCATTGTCTTGCGTCAGTGAACGTCAATCAAATGCAGGCCGGTATGTGCGTGTCGCCCCACGCTCCAGGGGCGACAGTCACTCCTGCTAGTACCAGCCCTCGGCTCGTGCCCGTTCTGCTGGGCGATGTAGCTGTGGGTTGTGCAGCAGCACCCTTCCTAAGTCTTCAAGGTGACGCAAATTCTGTCAGCAGGTAGCTGGAATTTCGCGACCGCCACTCTGCGGTCATCAGCCGTGTCAATTGCGGATAAGTTTGTATTTTTTCGCAGCGAAATCGCAGTATTGCCCCCACGTGGCCAGAAACGCTTATGATCGACCTGCATTCTCATATCTTGCCTGGTCTCGATGACGGCTCGCCCAATATTGCTGAATCGCTGGAAATGGCGAGGTTGGCGGTGGCCGACGGGACGACCCATATGGCGTGCACGCCCCATGTCGTACCCGGCATGTACGAAAACGGGACAGAGAATATCGTTCGAGCGGTCCATTCGTTGGAGCAAGCGTTGCGGCGCGCCGACATACCGCTCGCTCTCTATGTGGGTGCCGACGTCCATATAGCTCCAGATCTTCCTAATCAGCTGACCCTCGGCAAGGTGCCGACTTTAAACAGGTCGCGCTATTTTCTGTTCGAGCCGCCTCACCACGTGTTACCGCCGCGGTTGGAAGAACTTGCTATGCGCCTCATAGAGGCCGGGTTCGTCCCCATCCTCACTCACCCGGAGCGTTTAACCTGGATCAAGGCGAATTATGACGTGGTCGAACGGCTGAATAGGCTCGGGTGCCTTATTCAGCTTACTGCAGACTCGGTTGTTGGCGCTTTCGGGCGTACCGCCCACTACTACTCGGAAAAGCTGCTAGGCGAAGGCCGGGTCGATATTATCGCATCTGATACTCATGGTGCTAAGCGCCGTCGGCCTGGCCTTTCGCAAGCGTTTGATGTCGCCGCGAAGCGGTGTGGGGAAGATGAGGCTTATAATATGGTAGTGAGGCGGCCGAGCGACATACTGGCGAACCGGCCGCTTGAGCCTGTTGGAAAAAGTACGTTTGCAAAGATGCCAAGCCCCGACAAGGTCGGCCGCTTCGGGGGGATAGGTCGTTTGCTAAAGGGCGTATCCTCATGATGCGCGATTTGATGAACTGCGCCATGACCGCTATAGTCGTGATGCTCGGTTCCCTCACCATGTCGGCTTGCACCAGCACCTCGCCGACGGCACCGACGTCGATCGACGCGCTGCAACTCACATCATCGTCGTCGGTTCCCTTATCGAGCGGTGGCGCTCTGCGGGTTGTGAAGGATCTTCCTGCTCCTCAAAATAGCCAGAACGGCAGCGAGCAGCCGTTGTCGCCGAATGACGTGCTCGAGGTCGATGTGTTCCAAGTCGACAATCTGAACAGGACGGTTCAGGTCGACGCCAGCGGGCAAATTTCGCTTCCACTGATCGGAACAATGATGGCAGCAGGAAAAACCGTCCGTCAGTTGGAGAAGGAAATCGAAGCGGCTTACGGTGCGCAATATCTGCAATCCCCGGACGTGACAATTTTCGTCAAGGAATCGATTGGACAGCGCATAACCGTTGATGGCGAAGTCACCAAGGCCGGCATCTATCCCGTATCGAGCAACGCTTCATTGATCGACGCGATCGCTCTTGCCGGTGGATTCAATACTATTGGCGACGCAGGAAAAGTCTTTGTTTATCGCAATATTGGTCAAAATACGCTCGTGACGAACTATAATGTCGAGAACATTCGCGCTGGCAAAAGCCCCAATCCACGCATCTATGGTGGCGACAAGGTGGTCGTGTTTCCTTCAAAATCGAAAATCGCCTTGAACAACCTGAAGGACGCCCTCGGAGTTGCGTCAACTGCAGTGAGAATTGGCGTACTCGCGCCGTGACGCGGGTGGCATGTCAACTCCTTATGAACCAGGACCGCCCGCACCATGCTCGATCGTAGCAGGCAACACCAAATAGCAGGTCCGGGACATGGCCAAGCCTTGTCTTCGGATCTTTACTATGACGGCGGCCAAAACTATAGCCCCTACGGCCGCGATGCTGAACAGCATCAGGGCTTTAATCCGCTCAAGCTGCTCTTCTACGCTGTCCACTATCGATGGCTGATCGCCATGATGATGGCAGCCGGGCTTGTTGGCGGCGTCGTCGTGACGATGATGCAGACACCCAAATATCAGGCAACGACGCAACTGGAGGTCTTAGTCCCTTCGGCGAAGGTCTTCCAGGACATCGAGGTGGTTTCCGAAAACAGCGATATCCGAGCCTTTCAGACCGCCCGTGAAAAGTTGAAGAGCCGAGCATTGGCGCAACGCGTTGTCTTCCAACTGGGCCTTAGCGAAAAGCCGGACTTCCTGTTTCCGACACCGGATTTTTCGATAAGCAATATTTTCTATCGTGCATTCAGAATCTCAAAAGCTCCCTCAATCGAAGAGAAAACTCCGGAACAACGTGAAGCCATTGCGATCAAGCGCGTTTTGAGCGATCTCACGGTTAATCTGGTAACCAACACAAGTCTGTTATCGATCACCTTTTTGGACCAGAAGCCGAAATATGCTAGTGACGTGGCCAACCAAGTCGCACAGAGTTATATCGATCAGCGGTTGGATCAAACCAGCGCGACGTCTGATTTAGCGCGGCAATTCATCCAAGAGCAGGTCTTACAGGTCAAGCAGAAGCTCCAGAAATCCGAGGAGGATCTCGTCGCTTACGCGAGGGATGCGGGCATTACGATCACCGGTAGCGACAAGTCGCTTATCGGATCGAACATCGAGGCCCTCAATGTGGCGCTCCAGACAGCAACCCAGGAGCGGTCCGATGCCGGATCGGTTGTGGATCAGATCGACAAGGGACGCGGTGCGAGCCTTGGCCCGGTGCTCGAAAGCAAGGGCCTGCAGGTACTTAGTGATAAGTTGGCTGATCTCAACAGCCAGTATCAGCAGAAGCTCGGCATATTGAAGCCCGGTTTTCCGGAAATGCAGCAATTGCAGGCCCAGATCAGAGAACTGCAGCGCGTTTATAACAACGGTGTGCTGGCGATTACTGATTCGCTGCGGCTCAAGTTCCAGGAAGCTCAAAACAAGGAAGCGGACCTTAGAACCAAACTTGTCGATATGGAAAGGCAGCAGGTCGATTTCAATGATAAGAATATCAAATATACGATCCTCAAGCGTGAAGTCGACTCAAATCGGTCTCAGTATGACAGTCTTATTGCCAAGTTGAATGAGGTCGGGGTCAGTTCCGAGCTCAAGACACAGAGCGCCGCGATCGTGGATTTTGCGACGCAGCCAACGGCGCCTTATTCTCCTCGCCTGAGCATCAATCTCGCAATTGCATTGGCTCTCTTCATGGCGATCAGCAGCTCGATTATTTATGTGATCGAGCTGCTGAACAACACGTTTACCAATCCCGAGCAGATCGAAAAGGAACTCGGACTGGCGATGCTCGGTATCTTGCCCCACGTCGATGATCGCGAGCTCATTGCCAGCATCGCGGACCATAAGTCAGGTCTGTCCGAAGCCTATCGGTCGCTTCGAACATCTTTACAGTTCTCCGGCGCTGAAGGTGCGCCGCGTTCGCTTCTGGTCACGAGTTCTGAGCCGGCGGAGGGCAAGTCGACGACGGCGTTCAAGCTTGGTCAAGATTTCGCGGCACTTGGAGCAAGAGTGCTGCTTGTCGACGGCGATCTTCGAAAGCCGAACCTTCACCGACTGTTTGGTCTCGACAATACGATCGGGTTGAGTAACCTGCTGACTAGCACTGTCCGCAAGGAAGACATAGCTGGCCTCTTCCGGTCAACTAAATATCCCAATGTGACGGTTCTGACATCTGGTACCATTCCACCCAATCCTGCGGATCTTCTGTCTTCGCCGAAAATGGCGTTGATCGTGACCAATCTCAGTAAGCGGTACGACCTGGTGATAATCGACGCTCCACCGATCGTCGGCCTGTCGGATGCCCCTATTCTCAGCCGGCTGGCTGAGGGTACGTTGATGGTCATTTCGACGAAGCAGGTCACCCGTAAGTCGGCGAAGGCAGCCCTGAAGCGTCTGCGTGCTGCCGGCGCCAACGTGGTTGGAGCAGCAATGTCGAAGTTTGCGGTGAACAAGTTTGACTACAATTATGCCTATAAGTACATGAACTATCAATATTATAACTATGGCACGAGTGCCCCGAAACTTGAGGGTAAAGTTGATGACGGCGCAGACCAGCCCTCTCGCCCAAAATCTTCGACGTTCAGGCATTTGGTTCGTCGCATCCGTTCTAGTATTAGTGGCTTCGTCGATAGGGCTAAGTCGACTCCTTGAGACAGATATGCCAGCCATTTCAATGGCGCTGGATCCATTGAATGTCGACGCGTTGATAGGCGAAATTTCCGATGACCTGAACGATACCGCCAATCCCCCTGATGTTGACGCGCTTGCCGCCAGGGCAAAAGGCGCACTTCGCTTTAATGTCGGAGATGCACGCCTCTATAGCTTAATCGGCGAGATAGAATACCGGCAGGGCAAGAAGGATGACGCGTACGCGCTCTTCGATCAGGCACGAAGGCTGTCGAAAACGGAAATCCATGCGCTCCAGAGATCCATAGGCCATTCGATCGAGATCGGTGATCTGTCGAAGGCTGTAAACGAGCTCGATACACTTCTGCGGCGCTGGCCGGATCAGTTTCCGGCCGTCGCCGAGGGCCTTCCGGCAATGCTTTCTAACCCTGACGGATATCACGCCGTGCTGGCATCAATTGCAGCGGGAGCACCGTGGCGGGCCAACTTGTTTTCCGCTCTTGGAAAAACACGCCCGGGGCTCGATTTTGCAAATCAGCTGCTCCTTGACTTGGCCGGATCCGGTGCGCCACCGAAATCGGGGGAACTGTCATCCGTAATCACCGGGTATATCGCGCAGAAGGAATATGAACAGGCTTATCGGCTGTTTCTCTTCAGTCTTCCCGATGACCAGCGAAAGCTGGGTGGATATGTCTTTAACAGCACCTTTGAACCCGGGTACGGGGGGAAGCCTTTCGATTGGCAGGTTCGCGACCAGTCAGGCCTCGAAGTGACGTTCGTGACATCCCAGGATGCTGTTGAAGGGGAGGGAGGGGCGACGGTTCGGTTTTTGGACACGCCGGTGAAGAACACTGCTCTCCAACAATATATCGAGCTGCCGCCAGGTTCCTACAGAATTTCCTTGGTCGCATCCGGACGAGACCTGAAGCTCCCCAAAGAACTGTTCTGGACCATTAGATGTGTGGGTTCGGCGGGCGAAATAGCGCGGTTTAACATTCCTGAGGGCACGTTCAATCGTCAGAGTCTAAGCCAGGGATTTTCTGTTGGACCGGACGTATGCCCCATGCAGTTGTTGCGGTTGGAGACCTCGGCAATAGCTGACAGTTGGCGGTTTCGCTATATCGGTACCTTGGTCATGCACAAATTGAACATTGAGAGAATCTCACCTTGAGCGCGCGACCGTCGGAATGGGACAAATATCTCCTCGGCTCGGTCCTGTTCACGTCCTTGCTGATAGGTGGCGGTACGGCCAGCGGCCTGTATACCGATACGCTGATCGAGATCGTGGCATTTATCTCGGCGGCGGTTGCCTTGTCTCGAACGTCAACCCAAACGACGCCCGGGTCAGTTCTCTGGCTGCTTTTCCTGACGGTGGCGTTGCTTGTACTTCAAATCGTTCCGCTACCGGCAAGCCTTTTTGTCGGTCTGCGGCCGGGACTGCTGCTCGGTGGTCCGTGGCTGACTGATGAAACTCGGTTCATCAGCGTCGGGGTGGGGCGAACAATCGAGTGTCTGCTGTACGTGGTAGCATCGGCAGCTTTTTTCCTGGGTGTCATGCGTTTGCGCTCCGACCAAGTCTACGGTCTGCTCCCCTTCTTTTTCATGGGTGCAATCTGCAACGGATTGGCAGGAGCGATTCAATATTCGCTCTCAGATAACATCGCGATCGAGGGGTTGTTGCCATTCACGATCAATGCAGGACTTTTCGCCAACCGAAACCATTTTTCGGCTTTGCTTTTCGTCTCCATTCCCTTCGTTATCTACTACGGCCTGTTCCGTGGACATCTCCTCTCCGGGGCGATTGGTCTGATCGCACTTCTGCTGCTCCTTTTGGCGGCAGGGTCTCGTGCCGGCGTTCTTATCGGGTTGGCCATCACCCTGGTGTCCGTCATCTTTCTCTCGGCTCGCTCGAGTATAAGGGGCTTTAGCGTATTTGCCCTCTTCGTTGGGCTTTCCGTCTACACGATAGGAGCATGGACGACGATCGATGCAAAGGAGCTTGATTCTGCCTTCGGACGCGCGGAGTTTGCCCGCACGACCATCGATGGAATAGAAGAGAATTGGGTTGCCGGAGTCGGTTTGGGGAATTTTCAGAAGGCCTACCAGATATACGAAAAGGAAGGGATGATATTCAGATCGTATGTGAACCATGCCCATAACGAGTATCTTGAAATTGCCTTCGAGGGCGGCGTGATCGCTGCCCTCTTGATGGCTTTGTACCTATTCCTTCTTCTGTTTGCGTTTGCCAGAATTCGCCGGGACTCCTTTCAGAAAGCAGCGTTTCTTTCTGTAGCGTTCTTGCTTGTGCATTCTCTGGTCGACTACCCGTTGCGCACCGCCGCGCTCGTGATGACCTTCGCCTATATGAATGCCATCATCTTTCATCGCGGGATCACGGAGCGCATGAACCAAAAGCCGGTACTGGTAGAAGTTGACCACAATGGCGACAAGCTGCTTGTTCCCGTTGCAGCGTCTCCGTAGGCGCCGCACAGGCAGTGAATGGTGCACGTAAGTTCCAAGTTCCAAGAGCAGAACTTGACACTGTGAGGGGCGACATGGGGAAAGACTTTGATCTTCTTGGCGGCGAACGTATGGCGGCGTGCCAGATCGACGAGTTGATCGGGATTGCTCGCGGCCTCGCGGCTGACGGTTTGATCAATCAAGCCGAGGTTGAGTTCCTCCAGAGCTGGCTTGCCACCAACGCCGACATCAGCGACCAGCCAATCATTCGGGCTCTCTACGAGCGCACAAACGAAATCCTGCGAGATGCGAGATGGCATCGTCGACGATGAGGAGCGAGCCGAGCTGCTCGATACGCGCTATCCGGCGCTCCGTGCACTCGCCGCAGGTTCTCATCTGCTGCGCGCTTCGCCCTGCGGACAGCAGACAGCGAAGCCTCCACTGCCTCGAAAAGCTCGCGACGGTGGCTCAATTCCGTGACCGGCTCGCCATTTTGAGGAGGTAATCCGTGCAGATGCCTGGCGTGGATCATCCAATCCATCTCCTGTCCGCTCCATTGGCACCGACCTCCTTCAGCCGGCGGATCCTTCCGACCGCCGGATCATGTTGACGATCCCTCGGGAGATTTGCCTCTTGTAAAGAGCGTAACGGTCTGAGCCGTTTTTACCTGCGTTGCTGGTAACTCTACCGTAGAGGGGCCTTGGAAAATATGACAGATGGACCACAATAATCGGGTTTAAGAGCTCCGTCTTCATGATGCATCAGGCGGTCGCCCTTTGCAGTCCGCTGAATGTGCTTTGCGGACGCGGCAGACCGAAATGGTCCCGTAGCGTTGCCCCGTCATAGTCGTGCCGGAAAAGTCCGCGCCTGCGCAAGATCGGCACCACCTCCTCGGCGAATATGTCGAACCCGCCCTGTAGATAGGGCGGCATGATATTGAAGCCGTCCGCGGCACCATTGTCGAACCATTCCTGGATTTTGTCGGCGATCTGTTCGGGTGTCCCGGCCTGGACCCAATGCCCGCGCGCCCCGGCGAGGCGGTGCAGCAACTGGCGGATGGTTGGATTCTCGCGCTCAATGATGTCAAGTACGACGTGGAAGCGGCTGCTCGCGCCGCGCTCGCCCTCAACGCGGATGAGCTCGCGCGGAAATGGCCCGTCCAGATCGTAGCCGGAAAGGTCGGCGTCTACGATGCGGCGTAGCTGGTGAAGAGAGTATTCCGGCTGCGTCAGCTCGTTGAACTCGTCATGCAGTGCCCGAGCTTCCGCCTCGGTTGAACCGATGAAGGGACTGATCCCAGGCAAGACCTTGACGTGGTCAGGGTTGCGGCCAACCGACTTCACGCGCGCTTTTATGTCAGCGTAAAATTCCTGCGCGTTGCCGAGTGTCTGATGGGCTGTAAATATCGCCTCGGCATAGCGACTTGCGAATGATCGTCCGTCTTCCGATGAACCCGCCTGGACGTAGACCGGACGGCCCTGTGGTGAGCGCGGAAGCGTGAGCGGGCCCTTCACCCGATGATATTTGCCGATGTGATTGATTGAGTGGATCTTGTCAGTGTCGGCAAAAATTCCAGAGTCCCGGTCCGAGACGAGCGCGTCGTCCTCCCAACTGTCCCAGAGCTTGGTCACCACATCAACGAATTCGCCGGCGCGCTCGTAACGGTCGGCATGGGTTGGATGTCGGTCAAAGCCGAAATTCAACGCCGCGGACGCATCACCCGTCGTGACGATGTTCCAACCGGCGCGGCCGCCGCTCAGATGATCGACCGAAGCGAACAGCCGGGCGAGATTATAGGGTTCGTTGTAGGTGGTCGAGGCGGTCGCGATAAAGCCGATGCGTTGCGTCACGGCGGCAAGCGCCGAAATCCAAGTCAGCGGCTCCAGCCTGAAGCGGCTTGCGTAGCGGATGTTGTCGGCGAGCGCCGGCCCATCGGCAAAGAACAGCGCGTCGAACTTGCTCGCCTCGGCCTTTTTCGCCAGTTCCTGATAATAGGCGATGTCCAGCACTCTCTCAGGGGCGGAATCCTTGTAGCGCCAGCCAGCTTCATGATGGCCGCCAGGATAGATGAAAAGATTGAGCTTCAACTGTCGTGATGCGGCGGGCATATGTGGGTCCTCTTGGGTGGTGACTCTGAGCGACAGGTTTTCGACCGGTCAGACCGGCAGCACAGGCTTCGTCTCGACGCCGAGATGACGCAGAAGTTCGGAGCGAATCTCGCCGAACCGGCGACCGCCATGATCGCGTGGCGTTGGGATATCGATTGCGATGTCGGCGACGATCCCGCCCTTGTCGAGAACCAAAACCCGGTCCGCCAGCGTCACGGCTTCGTCAACGTCATGGGTGACCAATAGGACCGCCGGTTGGTGACGGGCACAAAGCTGACGCAGCAGATCGTGCATGCGCAGGCGGGTCAGCGCGTCGAGTGCGCCGAACGGCTCGTCCGCCAGCAGCAGTTCGGGATCACGGACCAGCGAGCGCGCCAATGCTACCCGCTGCTGCTCGCCACCAGAGAGCTCGACCGGCCAAGCGTTCTCACGGCCGCCCAGGCCAACTTCTTCGAGAGCTGCCCGTCCGCGTTTGGCTGCGTCCGGTAGGTTGAGACCAAGCATCACATTCTCCAGCACTCGTTTCCATGGCAACAGTCGGGCATCCTGGAACACCACCGATTTCTTATCGGGCGTTTCCAGCCGGCCGGACCCGGAAACTTTGTCATCGAGATCCGCGAGGGCGCGCAGCAACGTACTCTTGCCCGATCCGCTACGGCCGAGAAGGGCGACGAACTCCCCCTTGTCGATGTCGAGGCTGAGCCCGTCGAGAATGGTTCGTGGCCCGAAGCTTCTGACAAGGCTCTCGACCCGCACGACGGGCGCGCCGCTCAATCCGCCAAGGTGCGACGCCATGACAGCGACCTTTCCTGGAAGAAGCTGACTATGCCGTCTGAGGCGAGACCGAGCAGCGCGTAGAGGACGAGGCCCACGATGACGATGTCGGTCTGGCCGTAGTTGCGTGCGAGATCGATCATATAGCCGATGCCGCTCGTGGCATTGACCTGTTCGACCACCACCAGGGACAGCCAGGCATAGGTCACCGCGAAACGCAGGCCCAGGAAGAAGCCGGGCAGGGCGCCTGGCAGGATAACCTCGCGGATGAATTCGCCATAGCCCATTCGCAGGGTCTGGGCCAATTCGACATAGCGGCTGTCTATGCTGCGCAAGCTGCTGTGGGTCTGGATATAGATAGGGATCAGGACAGCCAGCGCGATCGTCGTCACTTTCATTCCCTCGCCGATGCCGAACCACAGCATCAGCAACGGGATCAGGGCGAGCGTCGGTATCGCCCGCTTGATCTGAACAGGGCCGTCAATGATCGCCTCGCCAAGCCGGGACAACCCTGAAATGAGGGCAAGCACGGTCCCGATCAGGACGCCGAACACCAGCCCCTGCGCTGCCCGCCAGGCAGACGTCATCAGATGACCCTGAAGCTTGCCTTCTGCGATAAGATCGACGGCGGTGCCGACAACCGACCAAGGCGCCGGCAGCGTTCTTGGATCGATCAGGCCGGCGACACTGCCGATGGACCAGACAACAAGAAGAAGTGCGGGCCCAATCAGCGCGCCAAACGGGATCGCACGCCCAAGCGCCAGGCGACGCCTCGTCCCGGTCTTGCGGGGCTTTACGGCGGGCGGGATCAACGCCCTTTCATCAGATGCATACCCAATGGTGGGCGCAACCGCGGCGGGGTGTGAGAATGCGTTCATCTGCGTCGTCTCCAGTCTTGAGAAACGGGCGTCATGACGCGTTCAGCGCATTTGTGGCGATCTTCTCGAAGCGCCTGTCGAAAAGATCCTCGGCCTTGATCGGGGGCCTGTTCAGTTCCCGGGCCAGGAGATCGATCGTCGCCTGCTGGCGCGTGATCACGTCGTTCCAGTCGGGCGGGATGTCGAACTGGCCGTCGGCGTCGACGAGATACTGGCCATCTTCGCTGTTGAGCCCCTGGGTGGCGACATAGTAGCCTTCGATCCACTCTTTGGGATGCTCCTGCACCCATCGGGTCGCAAGTGCCCAGTAGCGCACATACTCGCCGAGAGCGGCAGCTTTGGCCGGGTCGTCCAGCACCGCCTGCGGGGCATAGAGATGGGCTGGATCGTCGCGCAAGCCATGCGGGATGGTGGTAGCGCCGTCGGCACCATACTGGTGCAGATAGTGCTTGATGAGGACGCCCCAGATCGGCGCGACATCGACTTGCTTGCTGGCAAGTGCCACCGGATAGGCATCGCCGTTGCTGGGCAGTTCGATGAGATTGACATCCTCCTTTTTCAGGCCGGCGGCCTGCAGCACCCTCAGCACCAGCGCGCCCTGCGCCTGACCCGGGCTGAAAGCAATCCGTTTGCCGCGCAAGTCCGCAAGCGTCCTGACCTCGACGCCGGGTGCAATGCCGAGTTGATAAATCGGGTGCGCAACCGGTTCCTTGCGGAACTTCGCGGCAATGATCTTGACCTTGAGCCCGGTCCAGGTCGCGTGGATGGGCGGAAT
This sequence comes from Mesorhizobium newzealandense, assembly GCF_042682145.1. NCBI lineage: Bacteria > Pseudomonadati > Pseudomonadota > Alphaproteobacteria > Hyphomicrobiales > Phyllobacteriaceae > Mesorhizobium > Mesorhizobium newzealandense. The sequence continues at coordinate 626,552 of NZ_JBHUGZ010000007.1, forward strand.
GTCGGCGACCGATCCAACGTCCAGCGCATTGGCGCGAAAAGCTTCGATTGTTTGTGGACCACCGCTGATATTGGCCCATTCGACCTTGAACGGCAGTTGATCGATCAGACCCGAGAGTTCCAGCGCCCTTTGAGTCTCGGGATCGCCGATGCGAAGCACGGTGCCCTGCGGGATTTCTGTCGGCAGTTTACCGGCGTCCGAACTACCCGCCTGAGCCCCGAATGGCGGGGAAGAAGCGACCAAGGTCACCGCAAAAGCGGCCACGAGGGCGCCAAACCTTCTTCTCGAAAATCTCTCCACAGCTAACATCCTTGTCTTGCTCCAATTTGGAAATGGCTTCCTACTTTCGCTGTGTATTATGTCTATCAATTTTGTAGACGATAAAGTATCGGATGCTGTTCTTTGCCGCCGGAGGGAAACGCTGTTCGCCTCCGATGCCCATTTGAGGGCATGCGTCGCTCGACAGAGGCGGGAGGGGCCGCCGCCTGCGCGGCGACAATTACGGTGTCCGGTTGAGCCACTGGCGCACACGTGCCGATCCGCTCGAACCCTTCTGGCCTCGCGTGGAGGAGTTGCTCAAGATCGAGGGCATCATTCCCGTGACGATCTTGGACACCAAGGCTATGGGCGTTAAGTTCGGTCGCAAGCCCAAGCTCCCACAGGAGCAGCGGCGAGAGGCGTTGGCGCGGCTGGCCGCCGGGGAGGCGAGAGGGTGAGATCGCGCATTGCTACAACGTCAGCAACAGCACGATTTCGCGATTGCATCCGTAGCGTTCACGGCCGGCAGCCGAGCCGTCCCTAGGCCGGAGCAGGCGGGAAACGAAGACGCGTTTCTTTTTGCATGTTGGCCTCACTCATCTCGACTACGACGTCAGCGTCAGTCCCTATGAAGGCAATGGTTGCATAGTCCGACCTCAGCGGCGGAGGATTCGACGCTCGAAAATCCCTGCCCGCAATGAATGCACTGCATATCGTTCCGGGACTCACGGAGACGTTGGGCTACCCGCGCTCGATCATGTTCGATCTGGCTCTCAGCGTTCCGGCGGCGTTCCAACTCGGCCGCGATTTCCTCTCCGGTAAAGGATGTTCCAGGCTTATTCATACCTTAGCCTTTCGCCAGCCGGCCCACCATGCTTCCCATTCGGAGCAGAACCACCGTTCCCCACGCGCAGGGTTTATCCGCGTGGCCAAGTAATATTCCTGGCCCGGCACGTGATAAATATGCTCGCCGCGCTCATTGATGTTGCCCTTGATGTCACAACCTACCTTGCGGGCAGCGACCTCGCTCGATGACGCGCCATAGGAGTGAACGGCCGGGAGCCGGGGCCGGTTGTCAGCCGCAACATAGGCGGCAGACGAGATCGCAAGCAGCGCAAGAACGATTGCAAGCCGGCCTTTCGGCGTTCGCCACCATGGTATGCGCCGTTTGCGCCATGGCTGAGCCGCATTCCCCATCGCCATCTCCCCGAAGAGAGGATGCGTCTGGCAAAGCAAAAAGTCCAGAACTCGCGAGCAAGCGGGGGGGCTTTACCCTTGCGTTTTGACGGCTGGCCTGCGGCCGAGACCCGCGGACTTCGCAAGGAGGGACCGCCGAGAGGCATAATTCGGCGCCACCATCGGGTAGTCAGGACCAAGTCCCCATTTCGCTCTATAATCGTCGGGTGTGAGGCCGTAATTGGCTCGGAGATGCCGTTTGAGAGACTTGAATTTTTTTCCGTCCTCCAAGCATATGATATAGTCGGGGAAGACGGACCGCTTGCGATTGACCGCCGGAACGAGCTTAGATTCTGGTGGAGCAGGCGGTTGTACAATCCCCCTCAACGCAGAATTGACGCTAGCGATCAAGTCCGGAAGATCGGCGACCGGGATCGGGTTTTTCTGGAAAAAGGCCGCGACGATATCTGCCGTAAGGCCCAACAAATCCACGCCTGGCTGTTCAGCATCCTCCTCATTCACGCCTGTCTGTTCAGTATTTTCCTCATTCACGCCTGTCTGTTCAGTATTGACGTCTTCTGCGATTGTCCGTTCTGTATTGTCTTCAGGCATAATCATGCTCCTTGCTTCTTGATAGTTTTTCTACTCGCTCTAGCCGGAAAACCGACATCGGACAGCTCTTGGCTACGCGCTGGCTCAGGTCGGATATCTCGAACTGGGGTACTGACACCGATGACGGCATTTTGTCGCATGACCACCTCTTCATTTCTCCCGTTTCAGGCGAATCCGGCTGCCCTTCGGGCCTCGTTTGGAAGACGGGTGGATCTCGTTTTCACGGACAATTTCACCGTGGAAACCTCACGCTACTATTGCGTTTTGCTCGGCAAGGGCTCGCGGCCACATTCGCCCGATTGATCTAGCCATGGGAGGGCGGCCGCCGCGCCGAGCGATCCCGGATTCGGCTTCCTGGGAGGCCTCGGTAAGCGTTCGAATCTGCGACTAGTCACCATGAGCCTTCCGACCGCTCCCGAGGGCTCGAGGCTCGCCTTGTGGCGCACGGTCGACACCATCGCGAAAGCGAGCATGACTAGGGAGACGTGGCGATGCCACCCGTGCCAGGAACGGGTTTCGTTATGGTCGAGGCCCAGTTCGTTCTTCGCCGTGCGTAGGCCTTCCTCGATAATCCTGCAGCATTGGTTCACTGCGACTAGGGTTTCGATCTCGGTTCCCGCTGGAGACCATGTTGAAAAGTAGCTGAGAGCCCGGTTCGCATCGCGTCGGATCAAGAGCCCCGGAGTCCAGAGCCCGGAGCGGGTTTTGTCATATTCCGCGACGTCCAAGTCAGTGAACGAGCAGTAAGCCCATGATTCAGAACCCTGGAGGGCTTCTCCTTGGGGCAAGCTCCGCCACAGGGAGGGATCAAGGTTCCGCGCGATATCTTCGGCTGTTCCCCCTTCTGGGAAGCGATTTCGGCAAAAGAAGTGATGGTTGGCGTTAACGCTAAGCACATAGCCCTTGTACCAGCGTCGGAGGGCCATCTCGATGTCGGCGCCACCGAAGACGCGGTCAGATGCCACCCAGCTCAAGGGTACGTCGGCAGCGACGGCGCGTGAGATCATAACCAGTGCCAGGCGGGACTTTGTTGCGAAGGTCGTGCCCGCAGGCACGTGGGCCTGCGCCAAGCGGGCAGGGTCATCCGTCCATGCTCTCGGAAGATACAGCGCGCGATCAATAAACGCTTGCCCGTGCCGGGATACATAGGCCGCGAACACGCCGATCTGGCAGTTGGCCATCTTGCCCGTCGAGACGTTGACCTGCCGCGCAACCCCGCAGGACGTCTTGCCCTGCTTGATGAACCCCGTCTCGTCGATCACGAGGACGGCTTCGTTGTCGGCCAGCGTTTTGAGCGCGTATTCGCGCACGATGTCGCGCAAAGCGTCCGCATCCCATTTGACCCTCCCCAGAATGGCCTGTTGGCGCCATGGCCCGGGGTCGCCCGCAGCCTCGGCGCGCATCCAGCCGGTCTTGCGATGCTCGTCCCGGAGCAGGCCTTCAAGGAACAGTCCGGCCGAAGTCGCCACACGTTCCTGAGGGAAAAGCCCCCTAATCAGGGACTTCACCTCGCGTAGTGCCGAGGCCCATATCGCCAGTGTCATTTCAATCGATTCAACCATTCTCAATACCTCCCCCTTGGCCGCCCGGCACAAAATCGAAAAAAATAACTAATTGACATGTGAAACGCAATTGTAATACTAGCCCAGCTCTTCGTTGTTTTTTACCGATAATAGTAATGCCGTGGCGACAATTTGGGTGCCTCTCCACTCTCACATTCTCTTGTTCAGGACAAACTTGACTTAACAACCCGTGATTGCCATAACACCGACGCAGCAAAAAATGCAAGTATCGCTGTGAAGGATAAACGAGCGAATGGCTTCAAGGCTCGGGCAATAAAATTAGATATGTTTAATAAGCGTTGGATCGCAGCGGATAAGCAGCCGATTGCGAAGAAGTAAATAGACGAAGTAGAAGGTGGAAACCTTATTTTGCAGCACTGATCGTCATTCCGTACTTCATGTATGCGCGCATGAGGTGCTAAATGATCGCGTTTGTCAGTGCTATTTCACAGTACGCAAGGGAGTCCCTTGGGCGCTGAAGTGACAACATGGCGTGAAATTGTCTGCATCTCAGCACAGTCGATATCTGTTCACCTGCATCAGGCGGTTGCAGAAGAGTACTTTCGAGATGAAGATAAAGACATCTGGGATGGCCGGGGTTGATAGTGCGTGGATTGCGAAGATTTATGGTCAACGTAAGGGAGACCTTTTCGAGAGGCTCACGCTTGCGACGGCGTATGCTGGTCAACGGGTGAGCATCGCCCACAAGATGCAAGAGAACAGGAATCGGGCTCGCCCCAGGCCAAGATTGACCAACTCTTTGCCCCACAGACTTTTGCAGGGGGCACGCCATGGGGAAGTCGCACAGGGGCATTGCATTGGTGTGGCTTGTCTTGGCCAGCGATGCCAACGCCCACGATTGGTATAAAGACAAGACTGACCCTGTTCTTCATTTTAAGTGCTGCGGCAATCGAGATTGCCATCCAATCGATTCCAGCGACGTCAGACCTACTAAGGATGGCTACTACGTCAAACAACCCGAACCTTACTCTCGGAATGACCCGCCGACGGGAGAGTGGTTTGTCCCAAGGGACCGCGTCCAGGCCGCGCCGGATGAGCGGTATCATATCTGCGAGTCTTTAATGCCAACGTTTCGCGTCGGCAGGTACAAGATGAGGTGGACGTGCTTCTTCGCGCCGCTTGGCACAGGTTCAATCACGAGCGGCGAACGTCGGCCATGAGGTTCATCGCCCTGCAGGATACGAAGCAATTGGGAAGGTATGCTGCCCGTCCTGCGAATTTCGCGGGGGAGGGATCGCGCCTTCGCAATGTCGACGGGAACTTGGAGAGCTTTCCATAGAGGGAGTTATCTCTCTCAGACAGCTTAGCCGGCCCCAAGGCATTCCGGCTAACCGACGGTCCAGTCTTCTGCGTCGAACAGCTGCATCAGGTTGATGCAGGGTATTTTCATGGCGTTACAGACGCCGGGGATCTTGCGTAAGCTGTCCACGCCGGTTTCCTCGGTGACGAGCGTGTGGCCCAACACCTCGGACGTGGCAATGACAAAGCTATCGGCGGCAAATTTCTCTTTGCCGGCGGCGACCAGGCCTTTGTAGGTGTTCAGCACATGCTGGACGCGCTGCTGGATCGCCTGGTCGGGTGCGACAAACATGTCCGCGCGCTCTTTCAGCCACTCATGCAGCTCCGGGGAGCGTTTCTCGCATTCGGCCTGGACCAGAAGGGACGAAACCAGGCGGCCCTGACCGATCAGCTTGTCAAACTCGTCCCACAATCTCGGGAAGCGCTTGGGCTTGTAACGTTCGTACCAGGCGGCGATCAGGGCCGATGTGTCGATGCAATAAATCGTCGCCACGTAGCGCTACCCTGCAAGGCCGAAGGCGGCGCGTTCGATGTTCGGAACGGCAGTCACCTGCATATTGAGGTGGCTTGCAACGTCGCGCAGCGTCAACTGGCGATCGTAGTAGCCCTGCAACACCAAGCGAGTGAAGCTACGACCTAGCTGGCTGAGCACGACCAGATGACGCTCGGGACCTCCGCTACTCTTTTTCTCGGCCAAGGCATCATACTCGGCTTGGAAGCTCGCACGGCGGCTTTCATAGAATGCCTGTGTGGTGCGGCCGAGGCCCAGCAAACGGCGCAAAATGACTTCGCGGCTGACGCCGAACCGGCCGGCCAGCGCGGCCAGCTCGTCGTCGTCCCAAGTCTTCACCTGGCCCTTGGTGCGTACCAAATGCTCGCTTAGCAACCAGTCGCTCGGAACCAGAGCGGCGCCGGCGACCGCGTTGCAGAATTGCTCTACGACGGCGCCGGCGGGCTCGGGTGCGACGAAATCGAGACCGCTGATACCGCTGGCCCTGACGACCAGATGGCAGAATTCGTGCAATAGGGTGAAAGTGCGCCCGTTGGTGCGATCCTTGGAATTGATCAGGATGATCGGCAGTTTGGGTTCTGCGACCGCTACGCCCCGCATTTCGGTCAATGCCAAGCGCGGCACCATGAAGACCAGCACATCCTTGGTTTCAATGGCAGTGCGCCAGTTATCGAAAGCCTTGGCGCGCCAGGTCTGCTGGTCGACCTGCTTGATGCCAAGGTAGGTCCGGATCGCCGCCCCAACGGTCTCTACGTTGTCTTTGACGGCGGCCTGCAGTTTGAACGGCTGAACCGGCTCGCCCAAATCATTGCGGAGCTCGAGCGCCAATTCACGTCTCTCCCTGGCCTGCCGGATCGCCCATTCCAGACCGGACTTGAAGGCGTCCTCTGGCGTCTCGCGAAGGCGCCGGAAATCCTGAATCGGCTGAAATCCGACCGGAGGCTCATTCAGATAGAAGATTGCAGGTGCGCGCTTGTAGAAGTTCGCCGCGGCCAGAAACTGCGGGAAGGTCAGGTGCTTGTCGCCGGCCTCGCAGGCCTGCAGCTTGTCTGCGGATATGCCAATACCCTCGGCCGCCGCCTCGGGGCTGAGGCGGGCCTGTTCCCGGACCCATCGCAGGATGGCCGGATTGATATAGGCTAGGGTGCTTTTGGTCATGGTCGCGCCTACTCTATCACAGCTGTCAACATGGCCCCCGCACCTCTTGTTCCAGTTAACGCCGTTGGATAGTGGTGGCGTTGCATCCCGGTCATACTCGAAAGGACGTCGCAAGTGCTAGGCGTGGCGGAAGGCCACGGGACCGTTTTTGGCGTTCTCCCGCCCCATGCGATCTTCTCTCCGGTGATCCTCGTATCGGGGTGCAACTGACGCGAGCCCGGTCGTGGTGCTCTCGCCCGGATCTCGTTGTTTTCCCAGTCGCACAGGCCAGCCCTGGCCCCGTACCTTAAAAAGGGCCGCGGCAAAGTTGATCCCGCACAGCGCCGTCCATTTGCGTTGACTCGCGTGCTGCCTGCCCTTGCAGGGTCGCTTCCTGTCGACTTTCGCCGATGCCGCGCGGTTTGGCTTTCCGGCGTTCCGTCCATGCTCATTGCGGCGCGCTTTCCTCAATATTTGCCGCGATCTTTCGGCCGGGCGCGCCGCCCGGTCAAACCCCGCCCGCACCACTCCCGCCCGGGCGGGACCGTGTTAGGGCCTGACCGGCCGGCTCAATCGCCCGACCCAGCTTCTCCGCGTCTTGAGAAAAACCCAACGCAAAAGGAGCAAGGTCATGTCGGACACCAACGAAACCCCGCGGCAGGATGTCTACAGCCGCATCACCAACCAGATCATCGAAGCCCTTGAGCAGGGCGTGAAACCCTGGACGCAGCCTTGGAGCGCCGCCCATGCCGCCGGCCACGTCTCCCGGCCGCTTCGCCATAACGGCCAGCCCTATGCCGGCATCAACGTCCTGACGCTCTGGGCGTCCGCGATGACCGCGCATTACGCCGCGCCGATCTGGATCACCTTCAAGCAGGCCATCGAGCTGGGCGGCCGTGTCCGCAAGGGCGAGAAGGGCTCTCCCGTGGTGTATGCCGACACCATGCGGCGCACCGAGACCGACGAGGCCACCGGCGATGAGGCCGAGCGCTTCATCCCGTTCCTAAAGGCCTACACGGTCTTCAATGTCGAGCAGGTCGACGGGCTGCCGGCTCACTACTATGCCCGTGCCGAAAGCGTCCGGAACCCGGATGAGCGCATCGCTCACGCCGAAGCCTTCTTTGCTGCGACGCGCGCCGACATCCGTCATGGAGGTGACTGCGCCTATTACAGTCCGGCTCTCGACGTTATCCAAATGCCAGCCTTCACCGCCTTCCGGGATGCGCAGGCCTACTACGCCACGCTTGCCCACGAGTCCACGCATTGGACCCGGCACGCTACGCGCCTTGACCGTGATTTCGGTCGAAAGCGCTTCGGAGACGACGGCTATGCCCGCGAGGAGCTGGTCGCCGAGCTGGGTGCCGCGTTCCTGTGCGCCGACCTGGGGCTGCGCCTCGAGGATCGGGACGACCATGCCGCCTATATCGGCCACTGGCTGTCCGTGCTGAAGGACGACAAGCGAGCGATCTTCGCCGCCGCCGCGCACGCGCAGCGCGCCGCAGACTATCTGTCGCGTACCAGCGCCTCCGAAGTAGCCGCCGCGTGAGCGGCGGCTACTTCCAGTTCCTCTATCTAACAAGCCCATGGCGGTCAGCCCAGATCGCACCAGTTCGCTGTCGCCTAGTCGCCCGCCGTTTGTGGGGCGACGAATGGCTCGCGACGAAGCAGGCTCAGCTGTCACGAGATTTGAGCTCAAACATAAGCTCGCGCTAACGAACGTGGAATTGGCTTTTTTGCGCAGAAAAATATCGCGGTAGAGATGTTGCAAATCTCGCGAGTTTTGAAGCAGCAGGGAGGCGCATGTGAATGAAAACGGTTACGCGCGCGTCTCGACCGACGGCCAAGACCTTGGGGACCAGCTTGACCGCCTGATGGCGGCCGGTTGCGAACGCGTCTACCACGAGAAGAAAAGATGCGCGACGCCCAAGGCTACAGGCCATGCCGCGCCGATTGCGGTCGGGCGACCGGAGTGCCTGGACGGCTAGCTCTGCTCCCAGCTTTGCCGCATCCATCAACATTTCGCGCAGTTGCGCGCTCGACAGCACGACCGCCTGCAAGGCTTCCATGGGCCTGACTTTCTTTGATGGGATTGACGACCGGAGACCGGCAGCGGTTCATTGCGTCACACCAAAAAATGACGTCAAGCGCCTTGTGACAAGGTCATCTGTTAAAAAGGCTCAGTACCGCTTCCCCTCGGCGATAAGCGTCATGATCTTAGTAGCAGCCTCCTTGAGTTTAGCTTTCTTCGTTAGCGCCTTTACACGCCGCGTCGCATCTTCGTAATCAAGAAACGGCTCAATATTCTGTCTTGAGAGCACGGTGAAGATTCCTCGGTCACTGCTGTTGATTTGAGAGGTGAGTCCCTCAAGGGTTTGCAAAAGCCCCTCGTCAGATTTGCTGTGAGCGCCCAACAGTCGGCGCGGACCTTCCTCATCGCCGGCTTGCTGCCAGGCGAAGAGGAGGCTTAGCGGGCGAGGACATTGCTGAATGTCTTTTAGAGTCATCGCATTATACCTCGATAGCGTGATGCGGATTGCGTCATCCAATTGCAGCTCCGAAGCCAACACCCACTCGCCCTCGTGACGGCTTCGATCTCCGAACCGGCCGTGAGCAAAGATCTCATGCCGAAACACAAACGTAAGCCACCCGATTGCAGCACCCTTTGCGAACATGTCACGGGTTGCGATACTGCGTTGAGCCGGCTTTAGCCGTGCCAAAAGCAAGCCTACCAGTGGAAGCGTCCTGTCCCAGAGGGAACTGAAGGCAAACCCGTCGAAGGGACGAAGACGATATGCCTCGTCCATGCTGTTAGCCAATGCCATAAGAAGGTTTCGACACTGCTTCGCGTTCAGGAGTTCGTAGGCGCCGCCTTTTATCCGCTCTATCATCAAGTCAGTTTTGGTAAGTGTTCCGGCCACATCTTGGCGTTGGAACGATAAGAGCACGGTTGCCGTTTGATCGGGACCAGTTGCCAGGGCGTCCCATAAGGCATTGAAATCACTTTGTCTCAGTGCATGAGATGGCGTGGCCATCGCAAAGTAGAGCCTGTAGTGGTCCGGGCTCGCTAAGCGCCGACTTTGAATTGCCTCATCCCTCGTTCGGTCATCAACCCTTTCGAAAAGCTGGAATACAGGTCCGCTTTTTGAGAAGTTCGGGGTAACACCAGCAAGCTGTGCCGAGAAAGAATGCCGATAGAGATCGTTGTCGAATACGTGTTCGCCGGCTGCGGCCTCAACTGCAGCCGATTGCTGGCTCTTCTCCGCTTCATCCACCCGGGCCGTTCCCAATGACAGGGCGGCCGCCGTGCCACAGTACTCTTCGATCCATCGATACAGCGCTGGATTGCCATCTTTGATCAGATGCAGCCAGACGAGGTCCGCCAAATCGGCGCTAATTTCCCGGAGAGGGGGCCAGAAAAAGCGAATTGAATCTAATGCCCGAACCACAGATCTGGGGGTCCGCAATTGTCGGCCGCCTTCGTGATCGATTACCTCGCGCAGCCGCTCTCGCTCGTCCTCGTCCTTGGCTACGCCTATTTGCCGTAATGCCTCAGCGAACCACTGGCGCAATTGGAAAGCTTCTGGCTTGGGCACCATCACCGTTAGCTGAATGATCTTCTCAAGAAAAGCTCGACCGTTCTGAACGCTAGCGGCCGCTTGAATGCTATGTGCTAACACCTCACTGTCGTAGCAGAGCACATAGATGACATTTGGCAGGTCGACGACCGACCTTACCAGGCGCAGGATTTCCATAATTTCTCCCGGCTCCAGTCGATCCACGTCATCGATAGTGACTACGAAGCGGTGACCAAGCTCGCGCAACGATGTGACGAGTTGGTCTTTGAGATCCGCCAACTGGGGAGGAGCATTGGTCCCGGCCATTCCCCCCGCGGCTTTCAGGCCCTTTCCGGCATATTTGACCGCACCAATCCCCGCGACGTCCCCTGCTACCTCAACCATTTCCCCCGCTTTGCTCAGTGCGGACATAAAGCTTCGAAGCGCTTTGCCAGCCTTTTTGGCCTTTGTGATTGAAATCCGCGTGGCGTCCCCGGCCGCGAGGGCGACCTGATCCAATTGGTTGGAGAGCTCGGTAAAGAGGCTGGTGATAAGGGCGTCTCGATTGCCAATCAGCCAAGGCCGGAAGTGGATGACTGTTGGCCGGGTCGCGAGAGGTAATTTGCTGAGCTCGTCCCCCACCAAAAACAGTAAGCTCGACTTTCCAGACCCCCAGGCGCCTTCAAGCCCGACAACCAATCCGTCCTCGGATGCTCGATCAACCAAGGACGTGGCAATACGCTTTGCTACCTCGCGGAACCCAAGTTTATCCTCGTCGCCTGCGCCCAAAGCGCGGTCACCTCGTACTGCATAATTTTCTGTGAGTTCCATGGGGCGTAAGTCCTGATATTTTGGAGATCGTCGGTTTACTTCATTGGGTATCAAAGGAGCCAGTGTATTGACGCGCTGTGCTATACGCCGAGCAGGGGCCAAGTCGTTCGGTGACCGGTCGCAGAGGATCGACAAGGCCAAGGTCGTAGATCATGGTCGTTTCGTGGTTCCCCTTGTGGTCGACGTAATGGGAAATAGCCTCGTGCGACACCCCTTGGCCAGTCAGCATCAACGAGATCGCAATCCGCTTGAGGTCGTAGAGCTGGAAATAAGCCGGCTCGCCGGGTAGGGCCTTGAACCGCTCGAGCCCCTTGCGAAAGTTATCGCGGGGCTGGGTCTGGTCGGTATGTGACGGGAAACAGCAGCTTGCTTTCAGGCCAGCGGAGGCCTTGGGCCTGTATATGTCAAGAAATGACGATATGACGAATGATGATATTTTTTTGTGTTACGGTAATATTAGCCTGTGGCTGTTTTTGTAAACCGAAGGTCGGGAGTTCGATCCTCTCTGCCGGCACCAGGTTTTTCAAATAGTTAAATGAAGAATTATGATGCTAGCCAAGTTCATGTAACTTTCATGTAACTGGACAGTTTTGGTTGAAGACGCAGTCACCGGCAGGTGCTCTTCATAGATCGATCACGTATTTCCTTCGGAGCTCTGACCAGCGCTACGCTGATCGAAGATCTTCGCCTTTCACGGCTCGCAGAAACTCGTCGCGAGTTAGCTCGCAAAGGGCAAATTCGCCACGCCTCAACGGGCCCCCCCAGGCGGGATGTTGCCGCCGGGCCTGCGAGGTAGAAGATGTACGGCCCCGCATTGAAGAAGACGTGGGCAGCGGCGCGCTTCCACTTCTCAATGAACTGTTTGTTTGGTCCCATCCACCGCATGATCGCGAATTCCTTGCCGTCGAGATTGACGACGTGAGATTTGAAATCGAGCGACATGCCGAAGTAAGTCCCCAGGAACGAGCTTTCGCTGTGGACGTGGACCAGCCAGAACATCCTATGCCCGCGCCGGTAGAAGGACTCCCGCGCGATACGTTCGTCCTCGCTGATCGAAGAGTGCTGCAACTCCAGTACGGTGGCCATAGGGGTGGCGCTACCAACCAAGACGTCAGCACGATGAAGCTCCCCGGTCACCGGATCGCGCAAACCGATCTCCCGACACGATATGTCGAAGAGTTCTTTCCAGCCGAGGTGCCAGGCCCCCTCTGGCTCGCTCCAGGGATCGCAATCGCCCGCCTTGTGGCGCCAGTGTGGTATGTTCTCGACCGGCATGACGGCGGTGAGCAAGCCGCCGCAGTCACGGCAGGTCGTGCGTTCTCCCTTTGCGATGGGCGCCCGTTTCTGGTCGCCGACCCAAGCATAGAGCATGGCTACCGCTCTCCGCTACGCATCGGCCTGCGGCCAACGTAATTTCCCACGGCCGACGCGCAAGGCTTCCACCAGCCTGGTGTTACCCGGCAAGCGGCCTGAAAAGAGGCTGGGTTTGGGATCGACGGCCGGCTTCTTGAACGCCGCGACCCGCTGGTAGTCGGGCGTTGCAAGCCACGTCCGTCCATCGCCTTCATCTGTGATGATCCGATAGAGACCGGCAGGCGGGGCGGCCTCGATGTCGAGCAGGCGTTTGTAGTGTTCGACCGACCATTTCTGGATGCCACCGCTAAGGGCCTCGGTGCGGAAGCGAGCCCACAGCGCGGCAGTCTCAGGCGTTGGCCAGTTGCCAGCGTCGGTGTAGGCGGTAACCTCGTCGGATTCTAGCCAAGCCCGCATCTCGGCCGGCGTAACGAACACCGGCTTGGCGTCCTCGATAGCCGCCATCGCAGCGCGTCGGGAGGGCAGGCCCGCGCGGATGAGCATCGCCATCATGAATTGCGGGACGCCGGTTTCGACCGCCGCTGCGGCGCCGCCTGCCACTGTCTCCGGCGACCAGCCGAGGGACATGCGCCGCGTTCGGACAGCTTCCAGCGCCCAGACCAAACGATAGGTAAAAGCCTCCTCGACGGCCCGCATGTTCTGGGGTCCGATCTTGGAAACCTCCTCGCCGGATACCCAGCTACGCAAGATGGCTTTCCAGTTTGCCGGGAGCGCATTGGCTTTGTCAGAGATGAAGGGTCGCATGAACAGCAGACGCTCGCCGAGACCACTGAGCGCATCGGCAAGTTCATCAATGTTGCCACTCAGTGCCGCCTGATCAGCCCGGTCTAGGAGTGCGGCCAAATCGTCGGCCATGGTGTCGATCGCGAGGCCAGCCTCAAGCCCGACGCCCATGGCGAAATGTCCGCGCCGCGCCTGCGCCGTGGTTGTCCTCCAAATGAGATCGGCGCGCGCCTCGAATACCTTCTTGTGCAATGGGGCGACGTCCTCGTCTTCCCGCGCGATCTGGCGCGCCCAGAGCGATCCTTTGAGCGCCTCGTCCAAGAGCTTCGGCAGGTCGGCGCGATCCGCGTCGAGTGCTTCGATCAGGCCGAACACCGTCGCATCGAGGCGTTCGACGATTTGCGAGAGCGGCTCTTCGTCGATGGTTTCTTCCTCGTCATCGCCGCCACCTTCCTCGTTGTCGTCATCTGCGTCATATACCACGCCGGCGGCCAGCCGCTCTGCGACTGCGGCTTCCTCCTTGGGTGATCGCCAGGCTTCGCGGGCATTGGCTAGGTATTCCCACGCATCATCGCGATCCAGGACACCCTCGCGCGACAGGCGCTCAAGGATCTCGGCGACGATCTGGATGAGGCCGCTTTTAAGCGTGCGGGCCTTGGCGGAAGCGACGAGTTTCCTCCATTCCTTCTTTCGCCAGTCGATGTTGTCGAACATGACGTGGACGATAAGACCTTCGACATCCACGAAGGCGCGCCCAGCGCGGCCGGCGACGTTCGCGAACTCCTCGCCTTTGATTTTCTCGCCCGCCCGATACAGCGCGGGCACCAAAAGCACGGCGGCGTTGAGATTGAGGCCCTGTGAGAGCGTCGGAGACGCGACGATGACCTTCAGGACCCCCTCGGACAAGAGGGCTTCCAGCTCGCGCAAGAACGGGCTCGGCAACCGGCCATGGTGGATGGCGACGCCCTGCTTCAAGCAGGCAACGGCGGGATGGTCTTCGCCCAGCCACTCCTTGCCGACCTCCAAGGCCCGAGCGATCGACGCCTCGTTCTCCAGCAGCGAGTCAAGATAGCCGCGCCTACAGAGGTCCACGACCTGCTTGCCGTAGCTCTCGACCCAATTCGCTTGGGTTGAGAAGATCAGGGTCCGCTTGCCCTGGCTTGCAAACTCCCATGCCGCGAACAAGGCAAGATGCGAGTTCTTACGCGGATAGGGCTTCTTCTCTTTCCCCCGTGCCGGTTTCTGTATAACGAATTTGTCGAGGAACGGACCATCATCGTCGAGGTCGAGCCGGAGCAGCGCGTGCTTGCCCCGCCAGGTGAGCGCGCCGAACCGCTGCCTCGTGGGGCGCCAGTTGGAACGCACCGGCTCGCCCGGCTCATCGGAGCGCATCCATGCGGTGAGGTCATCGAGTTCATCGCCGCTGGGCAGGATGGCAGAGAGACAGACGATCCGGCGGTCCGCCGCATCGGCGCGCCGGAGCAGGCGCTGCACAAGCGTCTCATAGCGGATTTCACGCTCGCTCGGGCCGATCATGTGGCCTTCGTCGAGCACGATCAAACCGACATCATCGATCAGGGACGGGTCGCTTCGCAGGGCGAAGTCGAGCTTCTCTGGCGTCGCGATGATGATCTCGCGAGAGCGTAAGGCGTCTTCATCGCCGGCCGACAGGCCGCTTGCGCCGTACAGCGAGGAGACGCTGAATCCGAGCGGCGCGAAGGTCTTTCTGAAGGAACGCTCCGTCTGGGCGGACAAGGCACGCAATGGCGTGACGATCAGCACTCGGCGCGCCAGCGACAACGTCATCAGCGCAGCGATCTCCGCCACCCGCGTCTTGCCGGCGCTGGTCGGCAGGGCGACGACAAGATCGTCAGTGACGTCCGTGGAACGCTGGGCTGCTTCGCGTTGCGATGGCCATAGCTCCACCTCGGACGTCTTGCTGGCGTAGAGTGACGCGATAAACAGCCGACGCAGGTCCGGGTATTTTTCTTCCGCCCCCTCGGGCGGCTCAGTAGGCAGGTTCTGGTGCAGCGAGTGCTGCCAGAGGTCGTCGATAAGATGACGGCATAGGTTCGAGATCCACCAAAGCGGCACATTCTCCGCGTTGTCCGCCAGGTTGACCGCAGTGCCCAACAATTCCCGTGCGGTTTCGATTGGCTCGGGCTCGCCCGTCTCCAGCGCAAAGTCAAAGTGCGCCAAAGCCCTGCAGATCGTTGTGTTGAGGATGGTCGACAGCACGTCGTCCATGTCGGGGTCTTCGTCGTCGGGGTCTTCTTCAGTTAGCGCTTCGGCGAGCTGCTCGTCGCCGTGCGCTTCGTCGTCCAACCACTCGCGAACGAATCTGCGCAGTTGGCTAAGATCGCGCAGGATAAGGTGTCGGATCGCTGTTTCGCCCGGTGAAGCGTTGAGGTCGTCCACCATTTCGTTGAAGAGCGAATAGGCGACGGCGGAGAAACCGGCCAGGTGGTAGGCTGCTGCGGCGATGGTGCGCCGGAAACCGCGGTGGGGCGAATCCGGATCGCCATTGCGCACGAGAGCCTCGAAGGCATTGGCGGCGCGCTCAAAGGCTTTGCTGGTTAGATCCGACGAGCCTGCTTGGGCGCGGAGCGCCATCGCGCCGCGAAGCAGCGCGAAGCCGTGTTCGGCAAGGTCCGTTTCGATCGTCAGGCCGAGCTGTGGTGCATTCGGCGACAACACGCCTTCCTCGCGCATGAGAGACCAAGCGGCACCGCGATAGAGCAGGCGCCCAAGGATACCGTCAACAGTAGCTGTCGTCAGGAAGGCAGCCAGTTCGTCAATCGTCTCCAAGATCTTCAGCCTCCTTGTACATGGCGGCGATGAAGTCCTGGTGGTCTTCGACGTGGATGTTCACGACGTAGTGGTCCCGATTGGTCCCTGTGCCGTCGAGATCCGCCTTCAGCGATGCGTGAGGGCCGTTGCCCGACACCGTGAAGAGCATGTGGTCGATGCGATCGGCGCGAAGCGACTTCAGGCCCACCTCGTCACGGAGACTGCGGCCCAGAGCGTTGTCGTCGGGATCGTTGCTGTCCAACAAGCGATTAGCGACGAACAGCAAAGAATCGGGAGTGCAGCGGCCATTGTCGCGGTTGAGCACTTTGCGGGCGCTTGTCACCGTGCCCTTGCCGAGCACCTTGTTGCTCTTGGCTTCGCCTTTCAGGAGCCAAAGCTTTTCGTCAGGCCCACCGTATCCGGCACCGATGAAGTCGTCGCCGCGCATAGCCATATTGCGGCCGTCCTTGTAGCGGAGCCGGCGCACAGGGACGCGAAGGCCGATCTCTTCTTCGACCAGCTCAGTCGCGAGAATCTCGCCGAGATCGCCGGAGCGGCCTCTGGGCGTCTGCGGCATTGCCTCGCTGAGGATCTTGGCGGCAAACGTGTAACCAAGCCGCTTCACATCTTCGGCGATGCGTTCCAGGCGGTCATAGTGCGATCGAATGGTCTCGGCGAGGTCATCGCGAATTTCGTCGCGACCGTCTTCTTTCTCGACATAGGTCCAATAGCGCTTGCGCTTATCTTTTTCTCTGGTGGCTTCAAACCACTTTTCGTATAGCCCCACTTTCCCCCCAATACTTGCCTCTTCGGGCGATGACACATTGCTGCTAGTGGTGGTATACGTCACCCTGAAGAACAAATGTGAGGTTGCACGACGCCAACTTGATATTCAAGCACGCTGTAAGCGCTTGGCAATATAATATTCAGAAAGTTGGAGTATTTTTAAGAAGCAGCTCCCAGCGTCTGATGATCGCCCTCTTCAATTCTCTTAATCGCCCGTACCGCCACATGCCCGTAGCTGGGGTGAATTGACCATGCTCGAAGCCGTGGGATATCGTCGGCATCACCAAATTGCCCGAGGTTCGCTAGCGCCTTCTGCATCACATCGTCGGTCCGAAAGAACTCGAAATATCCCGCCTGACGTGTAGGTTGCTCCAAAGCAGCACGGTAAATCGCGGCGATTTCATTGAGGAAATCCTGTGCCCATGATGTGACCACCGGCTCTGAACCCGGAAGCCGTTGGGCACTTTCCTCAAACAGATGGCCGGGACCGGAAAACTCGCCGATTACGGCCGCGGCCACTCCGTCTTCATGCCGTGACAATGTTGCAAGTGGCCCAGCGCATTTAAGTTTGCGCTCGGCCCTCGGAAGATCATCGCGGTTCAGCCAATAGATGATCGCGCCGCAGGCCAAAAATGCGCAGTCTGCCAGCGACGCTGTTTCCGCCGAGCGATCGGGCAAGGGGCAATGCAACCGTGCAAGCGCCGCATGTGCCATTTCGAAGGTACGAACGGCGTCCTGCATCATTACTTCCTTTTTCGGTGGCAGGGCCGTCCATGGTGCGATGGCGGGACCGGCAGCCGGGTCCCCACACGATGCCACTTCCGCAAGCAATGGTGCCGAGAACATCGACTGACGGTCGACATCTTGCGCTGCCAACAACAACAACGCATTGCGGTCATCACTTGGCAAAGCACTCCACACTTCGCAATAAGCGCCATCATAGGGATGGTCGAACTGGCAGCTCCAGAGAGCCGCCGCGACACCGGTCATCAACGGATCATCGCGGTTGGCCAGCACTACCTCGATTTCGCGCTTAACACTTGCGACATGCTCTTCCTGGTCATTATCCAACGCGCCGAGAAATTTCAGCGCATCGATCATGCCCGTTGAATCGAACCCGTTGTTCGTGGGTAGCAGATCGTGGATGACGTCAATCAGGGCCTGACGTTCGTCATCGGTGAGAGCATGCGCGCTCATGCTGGCTGCATGCATAAGTGCCATCCGCAAATGGCCTGCTGCCTTTGCCCAGAGTCGGCTCAGGATGGCTGGCAAAAGGGTGCCGACTGAAGAAGCGTCTCGCTCGGAATATTTGTCCAGCTCGATAAGCAAACCGACTTGGCCGGGGCTTAGGGTTTCCGAACGCAACCGCTCGAAGAGATTTGCCTCAGCCGCGACTTTCGGCCCGTCATAGAGTTGCCCGCTATGGACGGGCCCGCAAATATGCGCAATGCCGATATCGCGCCCTGCAAACCCCGTGTAACTCATTGCATAGAGGCCACTTCGCAGGGCTAGAGCACGTCCCGCGATCAATGAATCGATTGTGATGTGACGTCGGGCTTCGCGGGTGATTCAACATCCACTTTGATGAGGTGGATGATGGGAAGAGCACTGAGCGACGATCTTCGATCGCGGGTCTTGAAGGCTTCGGACGCGGGCATGTCTGCCCGGCAGGCGGCGGCGCGGTTCGGCGTCGGCATATCGAGTGCAATCCGGTGGATCGCACGGGCGAAGATCGGCGAGCGGACGCCGCGGCCGCAAGGCCGTCGACGCGCGTCCAGCCTCGATGCGCATAAAGCCTTCATCGTGGGGTTGATCGATGAGCGCAAGGACATCACGCTGAACGAGATGGTAGAGCGGCTGGCGGTCGAGCGATCGGCTCGGATCAGTCGCAGCGCCTTAAGCGCCTGGCTTGGCCGGCACGGCTGGACGTTCAAAAAAAGTCCGCACATGCACTGGAGCAGGATCGTCCCGACATCCTGAAGCGCCGTCGTGCGTGGTTCGACGGCCAACTCGACCTCGATCCGGCAAAGCTGGTGTTCATCGATGAAACTGGACTATCGACCAAGATGGCCCGGCTGCGGGGCCGTGCGCCATGCGGTGAGCGTTGCCGGGCGGGCGTGCCGCACGGCCATTGGAAAACCACCACCTTCACCGGCGCACTGCGGCTGACGGGCATGACCGCCCCGTTCGTCTATGACGGCGCCATGAACGGCAACGTATTCCTGGCCTATGTCGAGCAGGTGCTGGTCCCGACCCTGTCGGAGGGCGACATCGTCGTGATGGACAACCTTCCCGCCCACAAGGCCGCCGGCGTTCGCGATGCAATCGAGACGACCGGCGCGAGGCTCATGTTCCTGCCGCCCTACAGCCCCGACTTCAATCCGATCGAAAACGCCTTCTCAAAACTCAAGGCTCTTATGCGGGCCAAAGCCGAGAGGACAATCACAGCCCTGTGGACCGCCGTCGGATCGCTCGTCGACCTCTTCACCCCAGCCGAATGCCAGAACTACTTCAAGGCCGCAGGTTATGACCCAGATTAACCCGGACGTGCTCTAGCTTGTGTTTCCTAGCCTCATCAAGCAGCCTGCTGTGTTCCTCGGCCAGCCGCGCATCCATCTTTGCAATCAGGTCCAGCACCTGATCAAGGCGTCGCCCAGATACAAGTTCCCCTGCGATGGCGGTAAGCACCGCCCGGTCGTGCGTCGTCCATTCCTGCAATGTCTCCGGCCTTGGCTGCACACTCCAGGCAAATTCTTTCGACACTTCGAACCGCACCGTCTCGATTTCTTGTCCGAGCCGCGCAAGCACCTCATCGCAGCGCGTGTTCGCCCAGCGCTCGGCGTCCCTGCCGAATTGCCCAGTGAGGCAAGCGTCTATTATCCCAGCATCGGTAACGTCTGACAGCACCCGCCTGCGAAAGCGGTCATCGTCAATTGCGCCCAGCACGAACGGCCTCATCTCAAGATACCGTGGGTGCTGCAAAGCCATGCCAACCTCTTCAGGATCATCGCCCGCGCGGCGTAAAATCGCCTCGGCGGCAAACACGTTCAGGAACATTTCGTGGCTGAAGCTTACCCGGTCGCCGCGCCTGTCCAGAAGGTTCGCCGCCTGAAGCGTCTGCAACAGGCCGCCCGCAACGCCTTCACGATCCAACAAGCGGTCTAGCTCCCGAACGGACAGGCCGAAGCTAACCCGGTCGGTCATTGCTCCTGCAATGCGAGACAAGGCGCGGATACCATCCGAAGCAGCCGAGCCAAGCCGCTCGCGCACATAAGCATCGAACAGACCATATTTGGTGGTTCCGGCAAGGAGGCTTCGTCCAAGCTGCCCGACCATCCTGGCTTCGAGACCGCTTCCCACCATTTCAAGAAGGCCAGAAAACCCTTCCGACCATGCGCCGCCCGAGGCATTCCGGGCGATTGCCTGCTTCGTTTCGACATCCGGTGCTTGCACCGTGTAGGTGGTAGCAGGCAAGAGATCCCCGCGCTCAAGCGCAATCCTGCTCGATACGACCGCGATTGCGTCATAGCGCCGAACGGCCGCTGCAATGCTTCGGGTTAGGCGCTGCCGCTCCGATGGAGTGCACTCGTTGTAGCCATCGACAACAAGAACGAGACGCCGATCTAAGAGCCGAACAGCGGAGACCAAGGCAGCCGCTGATTGTGCGTCGAGCAGCGTTGCTTCACGATTTGCTACATCGCGCAAGTTCCCTTCGAAATCCTTCGCCGGAATGACGATCGGTATGTAACCATGGCCGAGCGCGAAGAGAGCGGCCTTGTACGAGAGAAGGCTTTTGCCGCAACCGGAATCGCCTGCCAGCAGGACGTTGCCGTCCGCTACAACCCGTTCGACAATAGCGTCCGACGAGGCCGCTTCGTCATCATGAACGCACCGGACCGGGACCATCTCAGACGCGGCCGGGCCGTAGGTGCGCGTGAATGCGTCCCCATATGCCAAGAGCAGCCGTTCCGCGTGGAGCAGTTCCGGGCTTAAGGCTGCGTCGAGTGTAGCCACAGCAATCAATCGGTGATGGGCCGCAAAGGCACGCCACTGATCCAGCGACCAGCCACGGTTCGCTGCCGAGGTGATGAGCTCGGGCAGCGCATCAAGGCCGCCAACCGCAATTTTGAAATCACCGCTGGGAACTGCCGAACCGGCAGGGATAGCTGGAACGAAGACCAAGGCAGCGTCGGGGTAGGGTACAGATCTCCCCGCAAATGCCGTCATCGCGTCGCGGAGCGCATTTTTCTCGCCAAGGGTTTGGGCGTAGAGGTTGGGAATTTCTTTCCACTGGCCGGACGCCAGTTGCACTTGCCACGTGCCGTTTTCCCCGCCGCGCACGGCGGAACTAAAACCCTTGGATTCAATAACGAGAGCGCGCCGGTCTAAACCAATAATGAGATCAATTTGCCGGCCGCCGAAATTGACGTTGGCAAGGATAGCCGCTGGGATTCCACATGCTGATAGGGTCTCAACCGCACGAGCCAGGGTGGCCCGCTCCGATGCGTGCTCAATAGGGGTGCCTATGAAAATTTCGATAGAGGTCATTGCTTCATTATGCACGAGATAGGGGCGACCCTCATCAGAGATCTATGTTCCAATCGTGCTATCATTAATGCCGCAAGGCTCGTTTCCGTTACACAAATCCTTGCACATCAATTGTGAAATCGGCTATAATCCGTTTGTAAACAATGAGATGGATAAAGGCTATTCGGTCTCCAAAACCGCAGGTCGTAGGTTCGAGCCCTGCTGCCCGTGCCATTTCCTTAGGGAAATCAGGCGCTTAGAAATAGCGCTTCTTGATTAGGAAGCCGAAACTACCCTTACACATCTCTTTCGCGAACTTGCACGTCCGCAGGGCGTGTCTGGCTGTAGCGGAAAATCACGCGAATCTGGAAGGGAAGTACACCCTATCGGCGCAACGACAGTCCGGTCTGGCACTGTTTGACGGTCCTCAAAGGCAAAAAATTGGCGCGTCAGGCGAGGGCCAAGGATTGGTACTTCGGTCTGAAGGATGCGGGCGCAGAAAACAAACCTCCGATGCTCAGGCATAGGCTTCCATGCTACGCTTTGGGTCAATTCAGACCGTTCGGCTTCGAGAGTTTACGGCTCATGGTCAGCAGGCGGACCAACAGATCCGCGTTCGATGATCCCGGTCGGCAGAACGAGCCTTTCGGCCGGCCGTGTTTCGCCCTTCAAGCGGCGAATGAGCAGTTCCGCGACGCTTTTGCCCAGCGCATAGACGGGCTGGTCGACGACGGTGATGGGCGGCGTCGTGACGCTCGTCCAGTCCGCGTCATGGAAGGTGATGAGCGAAACGTCTTCTGGAATGCGTAGCCCGCGCTGACGGATGACCCTGAAGATCTCCAGGGCTATGACGCTGTCGGAGGCAAGGATTGCAGTCGGTCGATCTGGCCCGGACAACAGTTTGTCGGCGAGCTTCCGCGTCTCGTCGGGGCTTGTCGCGCCAAGGCGGATATGACGTTCCGGTCGATCAACTCCGGCGTCCCGGCACACCTTGAGAAAGCCGTCGATGCGCTCCCGGACCGATGAGGTGTAGATCTGCCCGAGGTCGCGATACTCATGGCCTTCGGCGTCAACCGCGGTCACATAGGCGATTTTGCTGTGGCCGGCGTCGACAAGGATACGGGTCGCCCGTATGGCGATGTCTCGGTCGTCAACCGTAACCGTGTCGACATCGAGATCAGGCAGCGCGCGGTCAAGCAGGGCGAGCGGCCGGCCTGAACGATGGATGTCGCGCAGGTGTGCGATGTCACGCGATTCCGACGGCGTGACGATCAGTCCGTCGACGCGCTTGCCGATCAACAGCCGCACAGCTGTCTTTTCCGCCTCGATCCTCTCGCCGGAGTTGGCCAGGATGACGTTGAAGCCAGCCGCCCTTGCCGCGTCGCTGATGCCACGCACCGCGAGGCTGAAGAATGGGTTCTCGATGTCTCCGACCACCACGCCGATGATGCCGGACCTGCCGGTCGTCATGCTTCGGGCCAGTTCGTTCGGACGGTAGTCGAGGGCCTTGGCGGCGGCCATGACATTCGCGCGGACCGTGTCGCTGACGACACCGTATCCGCCGAGCACGCGCGCGGCCGTGGCTTTCGACACATTGGCCGCGCGGGCGACGTCGCTGACCGTTATCGACGGGGTCTTGGGCGCGGTTCTTTTCATCGGATGAACGACTACAAGAGTTGTTGACGGAAGGTCAATCTGACGATAACGATTATCAAAGAGACCGGTCTCAATCAACAAGAGACCGGTCTCTTTAAAAAAATTGCGAGCCAAGAGGCGCATGCCGCAGTCGCGGCGGCAAGCGCGGGATTGCCGGCTCGACGCAAATACCAAGAAGAACAGACCTTCAGAGTGGAGAGAAGACATGAGCAGGATAGGAATTCTCAAGTCGTTGATGTCACCGGTCCGGGCCGGCGCAATGGTTCTTATGGCTGTGTGCATCGGCGCGGGTTTGGTTTCTGGATCAGCCGCCGCGGATGACAATCCCTATGGTCTTATTGATGCGAAAGTCATCAGCGTTGGTACCATGGGTGATGCCAAGCCCTACGCTTTCACCCAAGCGGATGGCACATTCACCGGGTTCGACATCGAATTGTTCCGCAACGTCGCCAGCCGCCTTGGATTCAAGCCGGACCAGGTGATCTTCCGGTCAGGAATTCTCGGCGCTGATGCCTTCGGTTGCCAACGAGCGCTTCGATGTCGCGGTCGCGGCAATAGGCACGACGGAAGCACGCAAGAAGACCGTCGACTTTTCTGACGGGTATCTCGCAGGCTATCTCTCTGTGCTTACGTCCGACAAGGCGATCACGTCGGCGGAGGGGCTCAAGGGCAAGCGCCTCGGTGTCGTGCAGGGAACGCTCCAGGAAATCTACGCGACGAAGAACTTTGTCGGAACGGATCTCGTCAAATTCCCCGACAACAACTCCGCCGTTTCCGCGCTCAACAACGGAACCGTCGACGCGCATTTCCTCGATTACGAGGCTGCCAAGCAATATGGCGGGCAGTATCCGGGGCTGGTGATTGCGATCAATATTCCTTCCTTCGATGCCCCCGCCGGCTTCGTGTTGCGCAAGGGCAACGACAAGTTCCGCGATGCATTGAACACCGCCCTTCATGCGACCATGCAGGACGGCACTTGGAAAACGCTCTATGAGAAGTGGTTCCCCGGCTCGCCGATGCCTGATCAATACCTCCCCAAGAAGTAACCGCACCCGGCCGCTGGCTTTTACGCCGGCGGCCGGACCACGGGCGGCCGCGTCTGATGTCGGCGATGCGGACAGCGCAACCGAAAGGGGGCCGAATGAACTGGCTTGAAAACTTGCGGCGCAGTTTCCTTGACTGGCAAGCCATGGCGGACGTGCTGCCGAGCATGATCACCATCGGATTGAAGAACACCTTGATCCTCGCCGCCGCGTCCACGGTGCTGGGTGTCGTTCTCGGCATGATCCTGGCAGTCATGGGCATCTCGCAATCGCGCTGGCTGCGCCTTCCGGCCCGGGTCTACACGGACATTTTCCGTGGCCTTCCGGCGATCGTCACGATTCTTCTGATCGGCCAGGGCTTTGCCCGCATCGGCCGTGAAATCTTCGGGCCTTCGCCCTATCCGCTCGGCATTCTGGCCCTCAGCCTGATCGCCGGCGCCTATATCGGCGAAATCTTCCGCTCGGGCATCCAGAGCGTCGAACGCGGGCAGATGGAAGCCTGCAGGGCGCTCAGCATGAGCTACGGGCAGGGCATGCGCCTGATCGTGATCCCGCAGGGCATCCGCCGCGTCCTGCCGGCGCTGGTCAACCAGTTCATAGGCAACGTCAAGGATTCGAGCCTCGTCTACTTCCTCGGTCTGCTCGCGTCGGAGCGCGAGATTTTCCGTGTCGGTCAGGACCAGGCGGTGGTCACCGGAAACCTGTCGCCATTGCTGCTGGCTGGCGTGTTCTATCTCGTCATCACCGTGCCGTTGACCCATATGGTCAACTACATCGACAATTCGCTGCGGGTCGGAAAGCAAAAGGGCGGCCTCGTCACCAGCGGTCTTGCTGAGGTTAGCGAACTGGAAAGCGCCATCGGCGACGCACCTTCGGAGACCAGCCCTGAAGTCCGCTCGGCGCTTCCACGGTTCAAAGGCGGTAGTCTCGCCGTCAGCAATCTCGACATGGCCTATGGCGACCTCGATGTCCTGAACGGCGTCAGCCTGATAGTCAAACCCGGCACCGTCACCTGCGTCATTGGTCCGTCAGGGTCGGGCAAGTCGACCCTGCTGCGCTGCCTTAACCGCCTGGTCGAGCCCAAGGGCGGTGACGTGCTGCTCGACGGCGAGAGCATCCTGGCGATGAAGCCCGAAAAACTGCGCCGGCGTGTCGGCATGGTGTTCCAGCAGTTCAATCTGTTTCCCGACCACACAGCCCTGGAAAACGTCATGCTGTCGCTGACCAAGGTCAAGGGCATTCCGGTGCAGGAGGCCGAGCGCCTCGCCGAGGCGCGCCTCGCCGATGTTGGCCTTGCCGCACGCAAACACCATCGTCCCGGCAGTCTTTCCGGTGGTCAGCAGCAGCGGGTGGCAATCGCCCGGGCACTGGCGATGGACCCGGAAGTCATTCTGTTCGACGAGGTGACGAGCGCTCTCGATCCAGAACTGGTGAAAGGCGTTCTCAACCTGATGGCGGACCTCGGCCGGCGCGGCATGACAATGGTCGTGGTGACCCATGAAATGGGTTTTGCCCGCAAGGTCGCCGATCAGGTCATCTTCATGGATGAGGGCCGTGTCATCGAGGCCGGTACGCCCGCTGCGATCTTCGACACTCCGAAAAGTGCGCGCTTGAAGCACTTCCTTGCCGAAGTGCTCTAGCCCGCATCATCGCTTGGCCGAGAGACGCGTGGAAACGCCTTCGCCCCGGCCGCTCAAACTATCCACTGCACATTGAAAGAACATCCCATGGCTACATCACATCCGGTCTCAAAGGTCGTCGTTGTCGGGGGCGGCATTTTCGGTGTCTCCACAGCTGTTCACCTCGTGCGGCTTGGCATCGAAACGATCCTCGTCAATGATGGACCGCTCGCCAAGGGGGCGTCCGGCCGCTCGCTCGCCTGGCTCAATTCAGCGCGCAAGCGGTCGGCTGAGTATCATCGCTTGCGCATGATCGGTATCGATCGCTACCGAACGTTGTCGGCGAGAACTCCGGATGCTGCCTGGCTGCGTTTCGACGGCGGCCTGACATGGGATGCAGACGACGCCTCGAACCAGATCGCGGATGTCTTCGCCCATGAAAAGGACCTCGGCTATGACGCACAGCACCTGTCCGCAGTTGCCATAGCGGCGGTCACGCCAGGCGTTGCCGCAAGCGCCGTCACGCCACAGGGCGCCATTTTCAACCCGGGCGAAGGCTGGGTCGACCTGCCGTCGCTGATCGATGTATTGAGTGCGGAATTCGTGGAGCGCGGTGGGCGACTGGTCACTGATGCCGGCAGGGCCACGGTCACGGTTGTCGACGGTCGTGCCACTGGCGCCACCACGACAAGCGGCATCAACTTTCCTGCGGATGCAGTCCTCCTGGCGACCGGCGGTGATGTGCCGCGAATGGTTGCGGCCTCAGGCCAGCATATCGCAGATGGGACACCGATCGCCCTGCTGGTTAGGACTAAGCCGGCCGACTTGGCTCTTCGGGCCGTGCTCAACACGCCGCGCGTCGCCATCCGCCCGACGCCGGACGGAGCCCTCGCGCTCGATTCCGCCTGGTCGGAAGAAGAGGTGATCATCAATGCTGACGGCACCTATGGCGTGAAGGATTCGACGATTGAGGGGCTTCTGAAGGAAGCCGCGACGGTCCTTGAGGGGCATCCAAAGCTGGAGTTGGAGAATTATGGTGTCGGCCCCAAGCCGATTCCCGGCGACGGCGAGCCTGTATTCGGCCTGTTGAAGGACATCAGGGGATACTACGTCGCCTTCAGCCATAGCGGCGCGACGCTTGGCCTGATTGCCGGCGAGCTGCTTGCCGGCGAGATCGCCACCGGCGTTGAACACCCGCTGCTTGCGAAGTTCCGCCCAAGCCGCTTTGCTTAGGCTTCGGAACCATTTCGTGTGGCCTGATCGACATGGATGCCCGCGCCATTTCTCGAAATGGCCATCAAAACGATGGTTTCTCCGGGTTGGCCTTTGAAAACTGGCGGCCGGCTTGCCATATTAGCGCGATTGGGGCATAAGGGCGCCATAGCCGGGACGGAACGACTGGATGGTTCCGAGGCGGCGTTTGGTCATAAAGCGGACACTTGCCACTTGCGTGGATCAAGAATCGGTTTTATGTAGACGAAACAGACACGCGACGCGTGGAGCTGGGAAGCCGGCTTTACGCGTCTGATATGCATGGGCGAAATGTTTGCGCTGATTCGGCGCGAAAACCAGCCTATGCGGCACGTCCCGGCCAGCGGGATCATCCAGGGGACCCGGCCAACGGGTCTTGAAGACAGAGCGGCATATGGCTTCGAAAACCACAAATCCTTTCGTCTTTCTCCAGCAGGTTCGCGCGGAGACCGCCAAGGTGACTTGGCCGTCGCGGCGCGAAACGATGATCTCGACGGTCATGGTTCTGGCTTTCGCTGTGATCGCGATGATCTTTTTCTTCACAGCCGATCAGCTCATGGGCCTTGCGGTCGAGCAGATTCTTGGCATCGGACGCTAAGTCCGGCGATTACGGAGAAGTCTTGAAATGACTGCGCGGTGGTACATCGTCCACGCCTATTCGAACTTTGAAAAGAAGGTCGCTGAGGACATCGAGAACAAGGCCAAGCAGAAGGGCCTGTCCGCCGACATCCACCAGATCGTGGTGCCGACCGAGAAGGTCGTCGAGGTTCGTCGCGGCCGCAAGGTTGATGCCGAGCGCAAGTTCTTCCCGGGCTATGTGCTGCTGAAGGCCAACCTGACCGACGCGGTGTTCTCCCTGGTCAAGAACACGCCGAAGGTCACCGGCTTCCTGGGCGACTCCAAGCCGGTGCCGATCACCGAGGCGGAAGCACAGCGCATCCTGAACCAGGTGCAGGAAGGCGTCGAGCGGCCGAAGCCTTCGGTCACGTTCGAGATCGGCGAGGCGATCCGCGTTTCGGATGGTCCCTTCGCGTCGTTCAACGGTTTCGTCCAGGAAGTGGACGAGGAGCGGGCGCGGCTCAAGGTGGAAGTTTCGATCTTCGGGCGCGCCGTGCCTGTCGATCTGGAATTCGGACAGGTCGAAAAGGGCTGATCCGAAATCCCTGCGCCAAGCGCGGCAGGGAAGGGCGGTGCGGGAGATCGCGCGGCTTTGAGAACGGTGGGAGACGAGTGCGGCTTTAGCCGGCTGCATGGATCGCACCACCAGACTGCAACCGCCGGCAAGGCCGGCATAGACAAAGGCAGGAAAAGAGATGGCTAAGAAAATTGCAGGCCAGCTCAAGCTCCAGGTCAAAGCGGGATCGGCCACGCCGTCTCCCCCGATCGGCCCGGCACTTGGTCAGCGTGGCATCAACATCATGGAATTCTGCAAGGCGTTCAACGCGCAGACCCAGGAAATGGAAAAGGGATCGCCGATTCCGGTCGTCATCACCTACTACCAGGACAAGTCCTTCACCTTCGTCATGAAGACGCCGCCGGTGAGCTACTTCCTGAAGAAGGCAGCGAACCTGACGTCGGGTTCGAAGGAGCCGGGCAAGATCAAGGCCGGCACGATCGGCCGCGACAAGGTTCGCGCCATCGCCGAGCAGAAGATGAAGGATCTGAACGCAAACGACGTCGAGGCGGCCATGCGCATGGTCGAGGGCTCCGCCCGCTCGATGGGTCTGGAAGTGGTGGGCTAAGATCATGGCAAAGATTGCAAAGCGTGTATCGAAGACCCGCGAAGGCATCGATCCCAACAAGGCTTACGCCCTGGGTGAAGCGCTGAAGCTGCTCAAGGACCGTTCCTCGGTCAAGTTCGACGAGACCGTCGAAGTCGCCATGAATCTCGGTGTCGACCCGCGCCATGCCGACCAGATGGTCCGCGGCGTGGTCAACCTGCCGAACGGCACCGGCCGCTCGGTTCGCGTCGCCGTGTTCGCACGTGGCGACAAGGCTGACGAAGCTCGCGCCGCTGGCGCCGACATCGTCGGCGCCGAGGATCTGGTCGACATCGTCCAGAAGGGCACGATCGATTTCGATCGCTGCATCGCCACGCCGGACATGATGCCGCTCGTCGGCCGTCTCGGCAAGGTGCTCGGCCCGCGCGGCATGATGCCGAACCCGAAGGTCGGCACCGTCACCACCGACGTCGCCGCCGCCGTCAAGGCATCGAAGGGCGGCGCCGTTGAGTTCCGCGTCGAGAAGGCCGGCATCGTTCATGCCGGCGTCGGCAAGGTCTCGTTCGAGGTCAAGGCCCTGGAAGAGAACATCCGCGCCTTCGCTGACGCGGTGACCAAGGCAAAGCCGGCTGGCGCCAAGGGCAACTACGTCAAGAAGGTGTCGGTCACCTCGACGATGGGTCCGGGCCTCAAGCTCGACGTCTCGACGCTCGCAGCGTCCTGATAATTGTAATTGGGATCGGCCGTTAAAGGGCTGATCCGCAAGAGAATTCCGGGCCTCCAATCTAGGTTGGCGGCCCGGTGCCGGAAGTCGAAAGGCTTCCGGACATCCTGTCCGAGATTGCAGGCGGCCCAAGCCTTAGATTGAAAAGGGGGGCCTTAATTCGTGTGGGCCTGCATGAGACGGGTGAAGACCGGACAACGGAGCGACTGCTCCAATGAAAGGTTCGAACCGTGTTTGCCTTTTGTCTGCGCATCGCCGGCTTGGCCGTCGATGTGGCGAAAGGGGGCAGGATCCTCGAGCGTCGTTCGGGAGATCCGTTACTGGATGGCCCGGCCGACAAAAGGCAACCCGACGCCTGTCCTCGTGAATGGGAATGTTCCCGCTAAGAGGATGGGGGGTCAACTGGAGATAGGCAGTGGACAGAGCGGAAAAACGCGAACTCGTCACGGGCCTGAACGGTGCGTTCTCGAACGCAGGTTCAGTGGTCGTGGCCCACTACGCCGGTATCACCGTCGCGCAAATGAACGACCTTCGGTCGAAAATGCGCGCCGCCGGTGGCACCGTCAAAGTCGCGAAGAACCGTCTCGCCAAAATCGCTCTTCAGGGCACGGACTCCGCATCGATCATCGACCTGTTCAAGGGACAGACGCTGATCGCTTATTCGGAGGATCCGATTGCGGCGCCGAAGGTCGCGTCCGATTTCGCCAAGGGAAATGACAAGCTCGTCATTCTCGGTGGCGCAATGGGCACCACCTCGCTCAACGCCGACGGTGTGAAGGCACTCGCCACACTTCCGTCGCTCGATGAGCTGCGCGCCAGGCTGGTTGGCATGATCGCCACGCCGGCAACCCGGATCGCCCAGATCGTCAATGCGCCAGCGGCTTCGGTCGCGCGCGTCATCGGCGCTTACGCCCGGAAGGACGAGGCGGCATGAGGCCGTTCCTCGCTATCACAAACACACGTTCGAACCTGATGAAGGAATACAACAATGGCTGATCTCGCAAAGATCGTAGACGACCTTTCGAAGCTGACCGTCCTCGAGGCGGCCGAGCTGTCGAAGCTTCTGGAAGAAAAGTGGGGCGTTTCCGCCGCTGCTCCGGTGGCTGTTGCCGCCGCTGGCGGTGGTGCGGCTGCTGCTGCTCCGGCCGAGGAAAAGACGGAATTCGACGTCGTCCTCACCGAAGCAGGCGCTCAGAAGATCAACGTCATCAAGGAAGTCCGCGCCATCACCGGTCTTGGCCTCAAGGAAGCCAAGGATCTGGTCGAAGCGGCTCCGAAGCCGGTCAAGGAAGGCGTTTCCAAGGCCGACGCTGACAAGTTCAAGGCCCAGCTGGAAGCAGCCGGCGCCAAGGTCGACCTGAAGTAAGCGTAAAAGCGGCGGACGGCCTCGCGCCGTCCGCCACTCCCTTCGCCTGGAGGGAGCACGCGTAGCGCGAGACGTACGAGAACCTCTTTCCTGAGGGCCGAAAATCGGCCTTCAGGAAACGGGTTTTCTCCCGTTTTAGCCGGCCGCCGACAGGCGCCGGGAAAACAGACAGAGGGTCGCCGCCCAGGTGGCCCAGAATGCAAGGCGAGCCGCGGCGAGGCTCGTCCCGAGTTTAGAGCTAAGGAGCGACGATGGCCCAGACCCAGACTTTCAATGGCCGCAGACGCGTACGCAAGTTCTTCGGAAAGATCCCGGAAGTTGCGGAGATGCCGAACCTGATCGAGGTTCAGAAGGCATCCTATGACCAGTTCCTGATGGTGGCGGAGCCCAAGGGTGGGCGTCCGGACGAGGGACTGCAGGCCGTTTTCAAGTCGGTCTTCCCGATCTCCGATTTTTCCGGCTCCTCGATGCTGGAGTTCGTGAAGTACGAGTTCGAAGGACCGAAATTCGACGTTGACGAATGCCGTCAGCGCGACCTCACCTATGCCGCGCCGCTCAAGGTGACGCTGCGCCTCATCGTGTTCGATATCGACGAGGATACCGGCGCCAAGTCGATCAAGGACATCAAGGAGCAGGACGTCTACATGGGCGACATGCCGCTCATGACCCTGAACGGCACCTTTATCGTCAACGGCACCGAGCGCGTCATCGTCTCGCAGATGCACCGTTCGCCGGGCGTCTTCTTCGACCATGACAAGGGCAAGTCGCACTCGTCGGGCAAGCTTCTGTTTGCCGCGCGCGTCATCCCCTATCGCGGCTCGTGGCTCGACATCGAGTTCGACTCCAAGGATGTCGTGCACGCCCGCATCGACCGCCGCCGCAAGATTCCGGTGACGTCGCTGCTGATGGCGCTCGGCATGGACGGCGAAGAGATCCTGTCGACCTTCTACAACAAGATCACCTACAAGCGCGCCGGCGACCACTGGCGCATTCCGTTCAACGTCGAGCGTTTCCGCGGCCTCAAGGCCGTCGGCGACCTGGTCGACGCCGATACGGGCGAAGTCGTTGTCGAAGCCGGCAAGAAGATCACCGCCCGCCAGGCCAGGGCGCTTGGCGAAAAGGGTCTCAAGGCGATCAAGGCGACCGACGAGGATCTGCTTGGCAACTACCTGGCCGAGGACATCGTCAACTACGCCACCGGCGAGATCTTCCTCGAAGCTGGTGACGAGATCGACGAGAAGACGCTGAAGGTGCTGCTCGGCACCGGCGAAAACGAGATCAAGGTTCTCGACATCGACCACGTCAATGTCGGCGCCTATATCCGCAACACGCTCAACGTCGACAAGAACGAGAGCCGCCAGGACGCGCTGTTCGACATCTATCGTGTGATGCGCCCCGGCGAGCCGCCGACGCTCGAAACCGCCGAAGCCATGTTCAACTCGCTGTTCTTCGACAGCGAGCGCTACGATCTGTCGGCTGTCGGCCGCGTCAAGATGAACATGCGTCTCGAGCTCAAGGCCGAGGACACCGTGCGCGTGCTGCGCAAGGACGACATCCTGGCCGTGGTCAGGACGCTGGTCGAACTGCGCGACGGCAAGGGCGAAATCGACGACATCGACAACCTCGGCAACCGCCGCGTGCGTTCGGTCGGCGAGCTGATGGAAAACCAGTACCGCGTCGGCCTGCTGCGCATGGAGCGCGCGATCAAGGAGCGCATGTCCTCGATCGAGATCGACACGGTGATGCCGCAGGACCTGATCAACGCCAAGCCGGCGGCTGCCGCCGTGCGCGAGTTCTTCGGCTCCTCGCAGCTGTCGCAGTTCATGGATCAGACCAACCCGCTGTCGGAGATCACCCACAAGCGTCGCCTCTCGGCGCTTGGACCGGGCGGTCTGACCCGCGAGCGTGCCGGCTTCGAGGTGCGCGACGTGCACCCGACGCATTACGGCCGCATCTGCCCGATCGAGACGCCGGAAGGCCCGAACATCGGTCTGATCAACTCGCTGGCCACCTTCGCACGCGTCAACAAGTACGGCTTCATCGAGAGCCCGTACCGCAAGATCGTCGACGGCAAGCTGACCAATGACGTCGTCTATCTCTCGGCGATGGAAGAAGCGAAGCACCATGTCGCGCAGGCCAATGCCGAGCTCGACAAGAATGGCGGCTTCGTCGACGAGTTCGTCATTTGCCGCAGTGCCGGCGAAGTGATGATGGCACCGCGCGAAAACGTCGATCTGATGGACGTGTCGCCCAAGCAGATGGTGTCGGTGGCCGCGGCCCTGATCCCGTTCCTCGAGAACGACGACGCCAACCGCGCGCTGATGGGCTCGAACATGCAGCGTCAGGCCGTGCCGCTGGTGCGCGCCGAGGCGCCGTTCGTCGGCACCGGCATGGAGCCGATCGTTGCTCGTGACTCGGGCGCCGCCATCGGCGCTCGCCGCGGCGGCATCGTCGATCAGGTGGACGCGACGCGTATCGTTATCCGCGCCACCGAAGATCTCGATCCGGGCAAGTCCGGCGTCGACATCTACCGGCTGATGAAGTTCCAGCGTTCGAACCAGAACACCTGCATCAACCAGCGTCCGCTGGTCCGCATGGGCGACCGGGTCAACAAGGGCGACATCATCGCCGACGGTCCGTCGACCGAGCTCGGCGATCTGGCGCTCGGCCGCAACGTGCTGGTCGCGTTCATGCCGTGGAATGGCTACAACTACGAGGACTCGATCCTCTTGTCCGAGCGCATCGTCGCCGACGACGTCTTCACCTCGATCCATATCGAGGAGTTCGAGGTCATGGCGCGCGATACCAAGCTCGGTCCGGAGGAAATCACGCGCGATATTCCGAACGTCTCGGAAGAAGCGCTGAAGAACCTTGACGAAGCCGGCATCGTCTATATCGGTGCCGAAGTTCAGCCGGGCGACATCCTGGTCGGCAAGATCACGCCGAAGGGCGAAAGCCCGATGACGCCGGAAGAGAAGCTTCTGCGCGCCATCTTCGGTGAAAAGGCATCGGACGTTCGCGACACCTCGATGCGCATGCCTCCGGGCACCTTCGGCACCGTCGTCGAGGTGCGCGTCTTCAATCGCCACGGTGTGGAGAAGGACGAGCGCGCCATGGCGATCGAGCGCGAGGAGATCGAACGCCTCGCCAAGGACCGCGACGACGAGCAGGCCATTCTGGACCGCAACGTCTACGCGCGTCTTTCCGACGTGCTCGTCGGCAAGGAAGCGATCGCTGGACCGAAGGGCTTCAAGAAGGGCTCGACGCTGTCCAAGGATACGCTCGACGAGTATCCGCGTTCGCAGTGGTGGCAGTTTGCGGTGGAGAACGAAAAGCTCCAGAGCGAACTGGAAGCCCTGCGTGGCCAGTACGACGACTCCAAGAAGGCGCTCGAACAGCGCTTCATGGACAAGGTCGAGAAGGTCCAGCGCGGCGACGAAATGCCTCCGGGCGTCATGAAGATGGTCAAGGTCTTCGTGGCCGTGAAGCGCAAGATGCAGCCGGGCGACAAGATGGCCGGCCGTCACGGCAACAAGGGTGTCGTGTCGCGGATCGTTCCGGTCGAGGACATGCCTTTCCTCGAGGACGGCACGCATGCCGATATCGTGCTCAACCCGCTGGGTGTGCCGAGCCGCATGAATGTCGGCCAGATCCTGGAAACGCATCTGGGCTGGGCTTGCGCAGGCATGGGCAGGAAGATCGGCGATCTGATCGACGCGTACAAGGTGGCGGGCGACATCAAGCCGCTGCGCAAGACGCTCGAGAGCTTCATTCCGGCCAACGACCGCAACGAGCCGGTCCGCGACTATGACGACGAGAGCATCGTTCGCCTCAGCGAGCAGATGCGCCGCGGCGTCTCGATCGCGACCCCGGTGTTCGACGGCGCGCACGAGGCTGACATCAACATCATGCTGGAGCAGGCGGGCCTGCACACCAGCGGTCAGTCGCAGCTCTATGACGGACGCACGGGCGAACCGTTCGATCGCAAGGTGACGATGGGCTACATCTACATGCTCAAGCTTCACCATCTCGTGGACGACAAGATCCACGCGCGTTCGATCGGACCGTACTCGCTCGTCACCCAGCAGCCGCTGGGCGGCAAGGCGCAGTTCGGTGGCCAGCGCTTCGGCGAAATGGAGGTCTGGGCGCTGGAAGCATACGGCGCCGCCTACACGCTGCAGGAAATGCTGACGGTGAAGTCGGACGACGTCGCCGGCCGCACCAAGGTCTACGAGGCGATCGTCCGTGGCGACGACACCTTCGAGGCCGGCATCCCCGAGAGCTTCAACGTTCTCGTCAAGGAAATGCGGTCTCTCGGCCTCAACGTCGAGTTGGAGAACACCAAGCTCGACGACAACCCTGTCCGGCTGCCCGACGCGGCCGAGTAAGCAAGACGCCCGGCCGCGGGAAACCGCGACCGGGCGCACCAATTCTTCGGCCGGTGGCCGACACAAGACGGCGGGCGTTTGGCCCGCGCTAGATGCAAGGGGTTTTCGAGGACCCCGAAAAGGAGAACGGCATGAACCAAGAGGTCATGAATCTCTTCAATCCGCAGGCGCCTGCGCAGGTGTTCGATTCCATCCGGATATCGCTTGCCAGCCCTGAGAAGATTCTGTCCTGGTCGTTCGGCGAGATCAAGAAGCCGGAGACCATCAACTACCGCACCTTCAAGCCGGAGCGTGACGGTCTGTTCTGCGCGCGCATTTTTGGCCCGATCAAGGACTATGAGTGCCTGTGCGGCAAGTACAAGCGCATGAAGTACAAGGGCGTCATCTGCGAGAAGTGCGGCGTCGAAGTCACGCTGTCGCGCGTTCGCCGCGAGCGCATGGGCCATATCGAGCTCGCCGCGCCCGTCGCCCATATCTGGTTCCTGAAGTCGCTGCCGTCGCGCATCGGCACGCTGCTCGACATGACCCTGAAGGACATCGAGCGCGTCCTCTACTTCGAGAACTACATCGTCACCGAGCCTGGCCTCACCGCGCTGAAGGAGCACCAGCTGCTCAGCGAGGAAGAGTACATGATCGCCGTCGACGAATACGGCGAGGACTCGTTCACCGCCATGATCGGCGCCGAGGCCATTCACGACCTTCTGGCCGGCATGGACCTGGAGAAGATCGCCGGCGACCTGCGTTCGGAACTGGCTTCGACCACCTCCGAGCTGAAGCAGAAGAAGTATCTGAAGCGGCTCAAGGTCGTCGAGAACTTCATGGAATCCGGCAACCGTCCGGAATGGATGATCATGAAAGTGGTTCCGGTGATCCCGCCGGACCTGCGTCCGCTCGTCCCGCTGGACGGCGGCCGTTTCGCCACCTCGGATCTGAACGACCTCTATCGCCGCGTCATCAACCGCAACAACCGTCTGAAGCGGCTGATCGAGCTGCGCGCCCCCGGCATCATCGTGCGCAATGAAAAGCGCATGCTGCAGGAAGCCGTCGATGCGCTGTTCGACAACGGCCGTCGCGGCCGCGTCATCACCGGCGCCAACAAGCGTCCGCTGAAGTCGCTGTCCGACATGCTCAAGGGCAAGCAGGGCCGGTTCCGTCAGAACCTGCTCGGCAAGCGCGTCGACTATTCCGGCCGCTCGGTCATCGTCACCGGTCCGGAGCTCAAGCTGCACCAGTGCGGCCTGCCGAAGAAGATGGCACTCGAACTGTTCAAGCCCTTCATCTACGCCCGTCTCGACGCCAAGGGTTACTCCTCGACCGTCAAGCAGGCCAAGAAGCTGGTCGAGAAGGAACGTCCGGAAGTCTGGGATATCCTCGACGAGGTCATCCGCGAGCATCCGGTGCTGTTGAACCGCGCGCCGACGCTGCACCGTCTTGGCATCCAGGCGTTTGAGCCGATCCTGATCGAAGGCAAGGCGATCCAGCTGCATCCGCTGGTCTGCACGGCCTTCAACGCCGACTTTGACGGCGACCAGATGGCCGTTCACGTGCCGCTGTCGCTGGAAGCGCAGCTTGAAGCCCGCGTGCTGATGATGTCGACCAACAACATCCTGCACCCGGCTTCCGGCGCGCCGATCATCGTGCCGTCGCAGGACATGGTTCTGGGTCTCTATTATCTCTCGATCGTCAACCAGAACGAGCCGGGCGAGGGCATGGTGTTTGCCGACATGGGCGAACTCCAGCACGCGCTCGAGACCAAGGCGGTGACGCTGCACTCCAAGATCCGCGGTCGTTTCCGGACGGTCGATGCCGACGGCAAGGTCGTGTCGAAGATCCATGAGACGACGCCTGGCCGCATGATCATCGGCGAGCTGCTGCCGAAGAACGTCAACGTGCCTTACGAGACCGCCAACCAGGAGATGACCAAGAAGAACATTTCCAAGATGATCGACACCGTCTACCGCCACTGCGGTCAGAAGGAGACGGTCATTTTCTGCGATCGCATCATGGCGCTTGGCTTCAGCCATGCCTGCCGCGCCGGCATTTCGTTCGGCAAGGACGACATGCTGATCCCGGACGCCAAGATCAAGCTGGTCTCCGACACCGAGGCTTTGGCCAAGGAATACGAGCAGCAGTACAATGACGGCCTGATCACCCAGGGCGAGAAGTACAACAAGGTCGTCGACGCCTGGGCCAAGTGCTCGGAAAAGGTCGCCGACGAAATGATGGCCCGCATCAAGGCGGTCGAGTTCGAAGACAATGGCCGTCAGAAGCCGATGAACTCGATCTACATGATGTCGCACTCCGGTGCGCGTGGCTCGCCCACCCAGATGCGCCAGCTCGCCGGCATGCGCGGCCTGATGGCGAAGCCGTCGGGTGAAATCATCGAGACGCCGATCATCTCGAACTTCAAGGAAGGCCTGACCGTGCTCGAGTACTTCAACTCGACCCACGGCGCCCGCAAGGGTCTGGCCGATACCGCCTTGAAGACGGCGAACTCGGGCTACCTCACCCGTCGTCTGGTCGACGTGGCGCAGGACTGCATCGTCAACTCCGTCGACTGCGGCACCGACAAGGGCCTCACCATGCAGCCGATCGTCGATGCCGGCCAGGTTGTCGCTTCCGTTGGCCAGCGCGTGCTGGGTCGTACGTCGCTGGACGACATCAACCATCCGGTGTCGGGCGAGATTCTGGTCAAGGCCGGAACGCTGATGGACGAGCGTGACGTGGAAAAGATCGAAAAGGCCGGCGTGCAGTCGGTCCGCATCCGCTCGGCACTGACCTGCGAGGTCAGGGTTGGCGTCTGCGCGGTCTGCTACGGACGCGATCTTGCCCGCGGCACCCCGGTCAACCAGGGCGAAGCTGTCGGCGTCATCGCGGCGCAGTCGATCGGCGAGCCGGGCACCCAGCTCACCATGCGTACCTTCCACATGGGCGGTACGGCGCAGGTGGTGGACAGCTCGTTCCTTGAAGCCTCCTACGAGGGCAAGGTCGAGATCCGCAACCGCAACGTGGTGCGCAACTCCGACGGCCAGCAGATGGTCATGGGCCGCAACATGGCGGTGCTGATCCTCGACGAAACCGGCAAGGAGCGCGCCACGCACCGTCTCACCTATGGTTCGCGTATCTTCGTGGACGATGGTGACAAGGTGAAGCGCGGTCAGCGTATCGCCGAGTGGGATCCCTACACCCGCCCGGTCCTCACCGAAATCGAGGGCAGGGTGTCGTACGAGGATCTGGTCGACGGCATTTCCGTTCAGGAAACGGCCGACGAGTCGACCGGCATCACCAAGCGTGAGGTCATCGACTGGCGCTCGACGCCACGCGGCAACGACCTCAAGCCGGCGATTGCCATCCAGGACGCCAAGGGCAAGGTCGGCAAGCTGTCGAAGGGCGGCGACGCCCGCTTCCTGCTCTCGGTCGAGGCCATTCTTTCGGTCGAGCCGGGTGCTCAGGTTCGCCCCGGCGACGTGCTGGCGCGTATCCCGATGGAAAGCGCCAAGACAAAGGACATCACCGGCGGTCTGCCGCGTGTTGCCGAACTGTTCGAGGCACGCCGTCCGAAGGATCACGCCATCATCGCCGAGATCGACGGCACGATCCGCTTCGGCCGCGACTACAAGAACAAGCGTCGCATCATCATCGAGCCGCATGACTCGACGCTTGAGCCGGTCGAATACCTGATCCCGAAGGGCAAGCCGTTCCATCTCCAGGACGGCGACGTCATCGAGAAGGGCGACTACATCCTCGACGGCAATCCTGCGCCGCACGACATCCTGGCGATCAAGGGCGTGGAGGCACTTGCTTCCTACCTCGTCAACGAGATCCAGGAAGTCTACCGTCTGCAGGGCGTGTCGATCAACGACAAGCACATCGAGGTGATCGTTCGCCAGATGCTGCAGAAGGTCGAGATCACCACGCAGGGCGACTCGACCTACATTCCGGGCGACCACGTCGACGTGATCGAGCTGGAAGAGGTCAACGAGCGTCTGATCGAGGACGGCAAGAAGCCGGCCGAAGGCCAGCCGGTGCTCCTGGGCATCACCAAGGCATCGCTGCAGACGCCGTCCTTCATCTCGGCCGCCTCCTTCCAGGAGACGACCAGGGTGCTGACGGAAGCCGCGGTTGCCGGCAAGACCGACATGCTGCAGGGGCTGAAGGAAAACGTCATCGTCGGCCGGCTTATCCCGGCCGGCACCGGCGGCACGATGAGCCAGATCCGGCGCATCGCCACCTCGCGCGACGAACTGATCATCGACGAGCGCCGCAAGGCCTCCGGTGTGGAAGTCGCCGAGCCGATGCTGGCCGACATGACAACCGCCGCGCAGTAAGCGCGGCGGCCAACAAAAAAATAGAGCGGTTCATTGTTTCAATGAACCGCCCTAGGAATCTCAGGCAACAAGGCCGTCGGGGCAACCCGGCGGCTTTTTCGTTTACGAGCGCCTGTCGCCGTTGGTATTCATGGCAACGAGCAAGACCAAGGAATCCGGAATTGGACGAAGCTGCCCTTTGGGATTCGATAAACGCTGGCCGGGACCGCATGAACTTTGCGCAGAAAAGGCTCTGGGACGCGATCAGGATCAATCCTGAAAGATGGACTCACATCTCGGCTAATGAAGCCGAGCATAGCTTCTGGGTTGTTGCGTTGATCGGGCAGAACGTCGTCTCTTACAACGACTTCGAACACGGCTTTGACCGTTCGACTTTCATCCGCTTTGGCGAAATCGCTGAACTCGGCTGGGGGCAGGCCGATCTCGACGCAACGGTTCAGGACATTCTGAACGAACTTGAATTCGGACATCCGACAACGTCACGTGTTTCCGCTCCGCAACCCGGAGAGTTTCCCGATCCCAATAGCAAGATAGACCGCTGACCAGGCGATCTTGCCGGAATTCGCCGGCGCTCAGTCGAAAAACGCCTCGACCACATTGCGCTTGCCGAGCATGAAGGCGTCGGCAACATGCTGCAGCGGCGTCAGATCGACATCGGAGGTGCCGGCCCGGACAATCTCGGCAAAGCGCTTGTAGAGCATCGGGTATTCCGCTTCCGGTTCGTCATGGACGACGCGGCCGTCGATGGCGAGCTTCGAGCCGCCGCCTGAAAGCACCATCGCGCCCTTGTCGGTGTCGGCGACAATGTCCCAGCTTTGCGGGCCGGTCTGGAGCCAGTCGAGATCCATCGTCACCGGCAATCCGTTCGAAGTCCGGAAGGTGACGTGTGCCGCGACCGGGGCGGCACGGTTCTCTGGAAAATCAAGCACGGCCGAGGTGATGAACATCGCCGGCAGGATGTGGGTCGCGATCGACAGCGCATTGATGCCGGGATCGAAGACGCCGAAGCCGCCAGGCGTCCAGATCCACTCCTGGTTCGGATGCCAGCGGCGCACGTCTTCCTTCCAGTTGATGGCGGCGGACTTGATCTTGGCAGAACTCAGGAAGGCGCGCGCGGCCTCGACCGCCGGCGCATAGCGCGAATGCCAGCTGGCAAACAGCGAGACGCCGTTCTTCACGGCCAATGCCTTCAGATTCTCGACCTCGCTGACCGTGGCGCCGGGCGGCTTCTCCAGGAAGACGTGCTTTTGCGCTTCCAGCGCTGTGCGCGCCGCGTCGTAACGAAACTGCGGCGGCATGCAGAGCGAGACAGCCTCGAGCTCCGGCACTGCGCCGAGCATGGCTTCGATATCAGGAAAATTCGGGATGTTTTCCACCTTGCCATGCCGGCTGGCGGCCGCGATGAGGCGATAGTCCTGGTCTTTCGCCAGGGCCGGCAGGTGCTGGTCGCGGACGATCTTGCCGACACCGACAATGCCAATCTTGATGGGCTGGGACACGGCCGCTCCGTCTGTTGAATGATGGTGGTGGTTTCTTAGCAGAAGACTTGCCCCCGGCAAGCCGAAGCCGCCAAGCCGAAGCCGAAAAGTCAGCCCCAGCTTTCCTCGAACGGCAAGGTCAGTTTTCCCCCCGCCAGAAAGGCCTCGATCACCGGCTCGAAAGGCGAGGGGTCGAGGCTGTTCGCGGCCAGCCATTCGTCGGAATAATAGGTGTTGGCATAGCGGTCGCCGGAATCGCAGATCAGTGTCACCAGCGAACCGGTCTTGCCTTCCTCGATCAGGCGCTTGGCCTGAAAGCACATGGCGATGAAATTGGTGCCGGTCGAACCGCCGACACGGCGGCCGAGCCGGCGCGACAACACCCGCATCGCCGCCAGCGAGACCGCGTCGGGCACGCGCAGCATATGATCGATGACGCCGGGCACGAAGGACGGCTCCATGCGCGGCCGGCCGATACCCTCGATCCGCGACGGCTGTTCGCAGCGGCAATTGCGATCGTGCGTGGCATAGCCGTCAAAGAAGGCGGAGCGCTCGACATCGGCAACCGACAGCCGTGTCGCATGCTGCTTGTAGCGCAGGAAACGGCCGATCGTGGCGGTGGTGCCGCCGGTGCCGGCGCTCATCACGATCCAGGCCGGGATCGGATGCCGCTCTTCACGCATCTGCCCGAAAATCGATTCGGCGATGTTGTTGTTGCCGCGCCAGTCGGTGGCGCGCTCGGCATGGGTGAACTGATCCATGAAATGGCCGCCGAGCCGCTCGGTGAGTTCGGACGACTCGGCATAGATGCGCCGGCCGTCGTCGATGAAGTGACAGTTGCCGCCATAGTGCTCGATCGCAGTGATCTTTTCGCGCGACGTCGAGCGCGGCATCACGGCATAGAACGGCACGCCGATCATGCGGGCAAAATACGCTTCCGACACCGCGGTTGAGCCCGATGATGCTTCGATCACCGGCGCGCCTTCGCGGATCAGGCCGTTGCACAGCGCATAGAGAAACAGCGAACGCGCCAGCCGGTGCTTGAGGCTGCCGGTCGGATGGGTCGATTCATCCTTGAAATAGAAGTCGATGCCGGCCAGTGCCGGCAGGTCAAGCTTCCACAGATGGGTGTCGGCCGAGCGGCGCTGGTCGGCCTCGATTGCCGCGACCGCCCGGTCGGCCCAGGCCCGGGACGCAGGTCCAACCGCTTTTGGTCCGGCCATCATCGGCATCCTGGTTTCAGATCGGCACGTCGAACGTAACGATCGACACTTCGCCTTCGAGCGCGCCCTGGAAGGCGGAAAGATGCGGCTCTTCGTCGGGCACGCCGTCCATGTCGCCGATCTGGTCGAGCTCCGCCTCGGCGTAACCTTCCGCCGCGAGCGATTCGAGCGCCCGGCGCACCGCCGAATCGTCGTCGGGGGGCGACCAGCATCACATGCACGCCTTCGGGCTTGCCGCCCTTTTTCTTCCACACCCGGCCAGTGATGATGGTGACCGGGCGCTCCTCATTGTCGTTCACGGGCCGATTCCTCCGGGCGAGGGGATTTGTACTGTTCATGCCGCCTTTTTCGCATGAAGCCTTGCCGTGCAACAGCCAAAAGCCGGTCACTTTCTTCCTCGGGCTTGCAAAATGGCGAAAGAAAATTACATGCGGTTTTCGCATGGCTGCCAAGCCCCGGCTTCAATGCAATATTTGGCGCTCCGGGGTTGACGGTTCGCGGGCTTACGAGTAGAAGCCGCC
Organism: Mesorhizobium newzealandense; assembly: GCF_042682145.1. Classification (NCBI taxonomy): domain Bacteria; kingdom Pseudomonadati; phylum Pseudomonadota; class Alphaproteobacteria; order Hyphomicrobiales; family Phyllobacteriaceae; genus Mesorhizobium; species Mesorhizobium newzealandense. The sequence continues at coordinate 669,031 of NZ_JBHUGZ010000007.1, forward strand.
CAGTCAGAACCGATGTGAGGCTCTCCCTTCCGAAGCGACACGCTTTGGAGTTTGCCTCAAACAGGGTTCGTTTTACGAGCGAAAAGACATTTCCGGCGTGCACGAAGCGGCTTCCGCTTCCTCTGCCATTTGTTCGGGCAAGACCGCGAGGCGCGGTTTATGGCCCGAATTTGCGTATGGAAATGACGCTTTGAGCGGCCCTGACCGGGCGAGACACGGAATTGAGAGACAAGAGGGTTTAATGCCTACCGTCAACCAGCTGATCCGCAAGCCGCGCATTGCGCCGGTGAAGCGCAACAAGGTCCCGGCCATGCAGCAGAACCCGCAGAAGCGGGGCGTCTGCACGCGCGTCTATACAACGACGCCGAAGAAGCCGAACTCGGCGCTGCGCAAGGTGGCCAAGATCCGCCTGACCAATGGTTTTGAAGTGATCGGGTACATCCCCGGTGAAGGTCACAACCTTCAGGAACACTCCGTGGTCATGATCCGCGGCGGCCGCGTCAAGGATCTTCCGGGCGTCCGCTACCACATCATCCGCGGCGTGCTCGACACGCAGGGTGTGAAGAACCGCAAGCAGCGCCGTTCGAAGTACGGCGCCAAGCGTCCGAAGTGACCGAAGCGTAGCGAAGGTCATCCCGGGCAAGCATCCGGGATCAAGGCCACCACGCATAATTGAGGCAGAGAAAAAATGTCGCGTCGTCACAGTGCAGAAAAGCGTGAGATCAATCCGGACCCGAAGTTCGGCGATCTGATCGTCACCAAGTTCATGAACGCCGTCATGTATGACGGCAAGAAGTCGGTTGCCGAGACCATCGTCTATGGCGCGCTCGACCAGGTTCAGTCGAAGACCAAGCAGGAGCCGGTCACCGTCTTCCATCAGGCGCTCGACAATGTCGCGCCGCATGTGGAAGTGCGTTCGCGCCGTGTCGGTGGCGCCACCTATCAGGTTCCGGTCGACGTGCGCCCCGAGCGCCGCCAGGCGCTGGCCATTCGCTGGCTGATCGCCGCAGCCCGCAACCGCAACGAGACGACCATGGTCGACCGCCTCTCCGGCGAGCTGATGGACGCGGCCAACAACCGCGGCACCGCCGTCAAGAAGCGTGAAGACACCCACAAGATGGCTGAAGCCAACCGCGCTTTCGCGCACTACCGCTGGTAAAGCGCGAACGAGACTGAGAGGCAGCTACCATGGCCCGCGAATACAAAATCGAAGACTACCGCAATTTCGGTATCATGGCGCATATTGACGCCGGCAAGACGACGACCACCGAGCGCGTCCTCTATTACACGGGCAAGTCGCACAAGATCGGCGAAGTCCACGACGGCGCTGCCACCATGGATTGGATGGAGCAGGAGCAGGAGCGCGGCATCACCATCACGTCCGCCGCGACCACGACCTTCTGGAAGGGTCGTAGCGGCAAGATGTACCGCTTCAACATCATCGACACTCCCGGACACGTCGATTTCACCATCGAAGTCGAGCGTTCGCTGCGCGTGCTCGACGGCGCCATTGCGCTGCTCGATGCCAATGCCGGTGTCGAGCCGCAGACGGAAACCGTCTGGCGCCAGGCCGACAAGTACCGCGTTCCGCGCATGATCTTCTGCAACAAGATGGACAAGATCGGCGCCGACTTCTACCGCTCGGTCGAGATGATCGGTTCGCGCCTCGGTGCGCATGCCGTCGTCATGCAGTTGCCGATCGGCGCCGAGACCGAGTTCAAGGGCGTTGTCGACCTCGTCGAGATGAACGCGCTGGTGTGGCGCGACGAGACGCTGGGCGCTGCCTGGGACGTCGTCGAGATCCCGGCCGACCTCCAGGCTCGTGCCGAGGAATACCGCGAGAAGATGATCGAAGCCGCCGTCGAAATGGACGAGACGGCACTCGAGAATTACCTCGAAGGCAAGATGCCGTCGAATGACGAGATCCGCGCGCTGATCCGCAAGGGCACCATCGCGGTGAAGTTCTACCCGATGTTCTGCGGCTCGGCCTTCAAGAACAAGGGCGTGCAGCCGCTGCTCGACGCCGTCGTCGAATATCTGCCGTCGCCGGCCGATGTTCCGGCCATCAAGGGCGTCGATGCCAAGACCGACGCCGAGATCGAGCGTCACGCCGACGACAACGAGCCACTGTCGATGCTCGCCTTCAAGATCATGAACGACCCGTTCGTCGGTTCGCTCACCTTTGCCCGCATCTACTCGGGCAAGCTCACCAAGGGCATCTCGGTCGACAACACCGTGAAGGGCAAGAAAGAGCGCATCGGCCGCATGCTGCAGATGCATGCCAACTCGCGCGCCGACGTCGAAGAGGCTTTTGCCGGCGACATCGTCGCTCTGGCTGGCCTCAAGGACACGACCACTGGCGACACGCTCAGCGATCCGCTGCATCCGGTCATCCTCGAGCGCATGGAATTCCCGGATCCGGTCATCCAGATCGCGATCGAGCCGAAGACCAAGAACGACCAGGAAAAGATGGGCCTCGCGCTTCACCGCCTGGCCGCCGAGGATCCGTCCTTCCGCGTCAAGACCGACGAGGAAAGCGGCCAGACCATCATTTCCGGCATGGGCGAACTTCACCTCGACATCATCGTCGACCGCATGCGTCGCGAGTTCAAGGTCGAGGCCAATGTCGGCGCGCCGCAGGTGGCCTATCGCGAGACGATCACCCGCCGGCACGAGCAGGATTACACGCACAAGAAGCAGACCGGCGGTACCGGTCAGTTCGCCCGGGTCAAGATCGTCTTCGAACCTAACCCGGACAGCAGCGAATTCGAGTTCGAAACCAAGATCGTCGGCGGTGCCGTTCCGAAGGAATACATCCCCGGTGTCGAAAAGGGCATCAACAGCGTCATGACCTCGGGTCCGTTCGCGGGCTTCCCGATGATTGGCGTCAAGGCGACGCTGATCGACGGCGCTTACCACGACGTTGACTCCAGCGTTCTGGCCTTCGAAATCGCCGGCCGCGCGTGCTTCCGTGAAGCCGCACCCAAGCTTGGCGTGCAGTTGCTTGAGCCGATCATGAAGGTCGAAGTGGTGACGCCGGAAGACTACGTCGGCAGCGTCATCGGTGACCTGAACGGCCGTCGCGGCCAGATCCAGGGCCAGGAAGCACGTGGCGTGGCAGTGGTCATCAACGCGATGGTGCCGCTCGCCAATATGTTCAAGTACGTCGACAACCTGCGTTCGATGAGCCAGGGCCGCGCGGCCTACACGATGCAGTTCGATCACTATGAGCCTGTGCCGACTGCGGTCGCCCAGGAAGTACAGAAGAAATACGCGTAACTCGAACGGGTTGCAGCAGTAACTTAATTCAAGGCCCGCACGGGCGAGCAGGATTGGAGACATCACATGGCAAAAGGTAAATTCGAGCGTAACAAGCCTCATGTGAACATCGGCACGATTGGTCACGTTGACCATGGCAAGACGTCGCTGACGGCAGCGATCACGAAGTATTTTGGCGAATACAAGCGCTACGACCAGATCGACGCGGCACCTGAGGAGAAGGCGCGCGGCATCACGATCTCGACGGCGCATGTCGAATACGAGACGGCCAACCGCCACTACGCTCACGTCGACTGCCCCGGCCACGCCGACTATGTGAAGAACATGATCACCGGTGCCGCGCAGATGGACGGCGCGATCCTGGTTGTGTCGGCTGCCGACGGCCCGATGCCGCAGACCCGCGAGCACATCCTGCTGGCCCGTCAGGTCGGCGTGCCGTCGATCGTGGTGTTCCTGAACAAGGTCGACCAGGTCGACGACGCCGAGCTGCTCGAACTGGTCGAGCTCGAGGTTCGCGAGCTTTTGACCAAGAACGAGTTCCCCGGCGACGACATTCCGATCGTCAAGGGTTCGGCGCTTGCGGCTCTGGAAGATTCCGACAAGAAGATCGGCGAGGACGCGATCCGCGAGCTGATGGCTGCGGTTGATGCCTACATCCCGACGCCTGTTCGTCCGCTCGACAAGCCGTTCCTGATGCCGATCGAGGACGTGTTCTCGATCTCGGGCCGTGGCACGGTCGTGACCGGCCGCGTCGAGCGTGGCGTGGTCAAGGTCGGCGAGGAACTCGAGATCATCGGCATCCGTCCGACGACCAAGACGACCTGCACCGGCGTCGAGATGTTCCGCAAGCTGCTCGATCAGGGCCAGGCTGGCGACAACATCGGCGCGCTGCTGCGCGGCGTTGACCGTGAAGGTGTCGAGCGCGGCCAGGTTCTGGCCAAGCCGGGCACGGTGAAGCCGCACAAGAAGTTCGTGGCTGAAGCCTACATCCTGACCAAGGACGAGGGTGGCCGTCACACGCCGTTCTTCACCAACTACCGTCCGCAGTTCTATTTCCGCACGACGGACGTGACCGGCATCGTTTCGCTGCCGGAAGGCACCGAGATGGTGATGCCGGGCGACAACATCACGGTCGATGTCGAGCTGATCGTGCCGATCGCCATGGAAGAGAAGCTGCGCTTCGCTATCCGTGAAGGCGGCCGCACCGTCGGTGCCGGCATCGTCGTCACCATCAAAGAGTAATTTGGACTTAAACCGATCTGTCGCGGGCGCAGGAGTTGCCCGCGCCGCGCCAGAACAAGGAAGTGACGCATGAACGGACAGAATATCCGCATCCGCCTGAAGGCGTTTGATCACCGCGTGCTCGACGCCTCGACGAAGGAAATCGTGTCGACGGCCAAGCGCACCGGTGCCAACGTCCGCGGCCCCATTCCGCTGCCGACGCGGATCGAAAAGTTTACGGTCAACCGGTCGCCTCACGTCGACAAGAAGAGCCGCGAGCAGTTCGAGATGCGCACGCACAAGCGTCTGCTCGACATCGTCGATCCGACCCCGCAGACGGTCGATGCTTTGATGAAGCTCGATCTGGCCGCCGGTGTGGACGTCGAGATCAAGCTCTAAGGGAATGAGAGCGCGGTAAGGGGCGGTGCCCCTGGCCCGGAACTCTAAAGGAATTGAACCGATGCGTTCAGGTGTGATTGCAAAGAAGGTGGGAATGACCCGCATCTACAACGATGCCGGGGAACATGTTCCCGTCACCGTTCTCCAGATGGAGAACTGTCAGGTCGTGGCGCAGCGCACGCAGGAGAAGAATGGCTACACCGCCGTTCAGCTCGGCGTTGGCCTTGCCAAGGTGAAGAACACGTCGAAGGCGATGCGCGGCCATTTCGCGACCGCTTCCGTCGAGCCGAAGGCGAAGGTCGCCGAGTTTCGCGTCTCCGCCGACAACATGATCGATGTCGGCGCCGAGATCACCGTCGAGCATTTCGTCCCCGGCCAGAAGGTCGATGTGACGGGCACGACGATCGGCAAGGGTTTCCAGGGCGTCATCAAGCGCCACCACATGGGCGGTGGTCGTGCAACGCACGGTAACTCGGTCTCGCACCGTACGCACGGTTCGACCGGCCAGCGCCAGGACCCGGGCAAGGTGTTCAAGGGCAAGCATATGGCTGGCCACATGGGCGACACCCGCGTCACCACGCAGAATGTCGAGATCGTTTCGACCGACGCCGACCGCGGCCTGATCCTGATCCGCGGTGCGGTTCCCGGATCGAAGGGCGCCTGGATCCTGGTCCGCGATGCGGCCAAGGTGGCACTGCCGGCCAATGCGCCGAAGCCTGCCGCGATCCGCGCCGTTGCTAAGAACGAGGCTCCGGCCACAGAGGGAGCGGAATAATGGATCTCAAGATCACAACGCTTGGCGGCAAGGACGCCGGCAAGGTGGAACTCTCCGAAGAGATTTTCGGCCTTGATCCGCGCGAAGACATCCTGCAGCGAGTCGTGCGCTGGCAGCTCGCCAAGAAGCAGCAGGGCACGCACAAGGCCAAGGGCCGCGCCGAGATCGCGCGCACCGGCGCCAAGATGTACAAGCAGAAGGGTACGGGCCGCGCTCGTCACCATTCGGCACGCGCTCCGCAGTTCCGCGGCGGCGGCAAGGCTCACGGCCCGGTCGTTCGTAGCCATGAGCACGAGCTGCCGAAGAAGGTTCGCGCGCTCGGCCTCAAGCATGCTCTCTCGGCCAAGGCCAAGAGCGCGTCGATCATCATCATCGACGAGCTGAAGCTGACCGAGGCCAAGACCAAGGCGCTGATCGCGAATTTCGCGACGCTGGGCCTGACCAACGCTTTGGTGATCGGCGGTGCCGAGCTTGACAAGAACTTCAAGCTGGCGGCGACGAACATCCCCAACATCGACGTGCTGCCCATCCAGGGCATCAACGTCTACGACATTCTGCGCCGCGGCACGCTGGTCCTTTCGAAGGCCGCCGTCGAGGCTCTCGAGGAGCGCTTTAAATGACCGACCTTCGTCATTACGACGTGATCGTCTCGCCGGCGATCACCGAAAAGTCGACCATGGCCTCCGAGAACAACCAGGTCGTCTTCAACGTCGCCAAGAAGGCGTCGAAGCCGGAAATCAAGGCCGCCGTCGAAGCGCTGTTCGGCGTCAAGGTGATGGCCGTGAACACGCTTGTCCGCAAGGGCAAGATCAAGCGCTTCCGCGGCACGATCGGCCGCCAGAGCGACGTCAAGAAGGCGATTGTGACGCTGGCCGACGGCCAGTCGATCGACGTCGCGACGGGTCTCTGAGCAAGGCCGCGAGGACAGAACAATGGCACTGAAAAAATTCAACCCGGTAACGCCGAGCACCCGCCAGCTGGTCATCGTCGACCGCTCGGGCCTCTATAAGGGCAAGCCCGTCAAGGGTCTGACCGAGGGCCTGACCAAGTCGGGCGGCCGCAACAATCACGGTCGCATCACCGCCCGCTTCATCGGTGGTGGCCACAAGCGTTCGTACCGCATCATCGACTTCAAGCGCCGCAAGTTCGACGTTGTCGGCACGGTCGAGCGCATCGAATACGATCCGAACCGCACCGCCTTCATCGCGCTGATCAAGTATGACGATGGCGAGCTGTCCTACATCATCGCTCCGCAGCGTCTGGCTCCCGGCGACAAGATCGTGTCCGGTGAAGCCGTCGACGTGAAGCCGGGCAATGCGATGCCGCTGGCCTCGATGCCGGTCGGCACCATCGTCCACAACATCGAGCTGAAGCCGGGCAAAGGCGCTCAGGTTGCCCGTTCGGCAGGCGGTTATGGCCAGCTGGTCGGTCGTGACCAGGGCATGGCGATCCTGCGCCTCAACTCGGGCGAGCAGCGTGTCGTTCACGGCTCCTGCATGGCCACCGTCGGTGCCGTGTCCAATCCGGACCACGGCAACATCAATGACGGCAAGGCCGGCCGCACGGTTTGGCGTGGCAAGCGTCCGCACAATCGCGGCGTGACCATGAACCCGGTCGACCATCCGCACGGCGGCGGCGAAGGCCGCACCTCGGGTGGCCGCCATCCGGTTTCGCCCTGGGGCAAGCCGACCAAGGGCAAGAAGACGCGGTCCAACAAGGCGACCGACAAGTTCATCCTGCGCTCGCGCCATCAGCGCAAGAGCTAAGAAGAGGTAACGCCAAGTGACTCGTTCTATTTGGAAAGGCCCCTTCATCGACGGCTACCTTCTCAAGAAGGTGGACAAGGTTCGTGAAGGTGGTCGCAATGAGGTGATCAAGATGTGGAGCCGTCGCTCCACCATCCTGCCGCAGTTCGTCGGCTTCACCTTCGGTGTCTACAACGGCCAGAAGCATGTTCCCGTTTCGGTGAACGAGGACATGGTCGGTCACAAGTTCGGTGAATTCGCTCCGACCCGGACCTATTACGGTCACGGCGCGGATAAGAAGGCGAAGAGGAAATAATCATGGGCAAGGCCAAAGCTCCGCGCAGGCTTGCTGACAACGAAGCGCGCGCCGTATTGCGCACGATCCGTATCAGCCCGCAGAAGCTGAACCTCGTTGCCGCGCTGATCCGCGGCAAGAAGGTCGCGACAGCGCTTTCCGATCTCGAATTCTCGGCCAAGCGGATTTCCGGCACGGTCAAGAAGACTCTGGAATCGGCAATCGCCAACGCGGAAAACAACCACGACCTAGACGTCGATGCACTGATCGTGGCGGAAGCCTATGTCGGCAAGTCGATCGTCATGAAGCGGTTCCATGCCCGTGGCCGTGGTCGCGCCAGCCGTATCGAGAAGCCGTTCTCGCACCTCACGATCGTCGTTCGTGAAGTCGAAGAAAAAGGGGAGGCCGCATAATGGGCCAGAAAGTCAATCCGATCGGTCTTCGCCTCGGCATCAACCGCACCTGGGATTCGCGCTGGTTCGCGAACACCGGCGAGTATGGCAAGCTGCTGCATGAGGACATCAAGATCCGCAAGTATCTTGAGAAGGAACTCAAGCAGGCGGCGATCTCGAAGGTCGTCATCGAGCGCCCGCACAAGAAGTGCCGCGTCACCATCCATGCCGCGCGCCCGGGTCTGATCATCGGCAAGAAGGGCGCCGACATCGAGAAGCTTCGCAAGAAGCTGATGGAGATGACGAAGTCCGAGACGCACCTCAACATCGTTGAAGTGCGCAAGCCTGAAATCGACGCGACCCTGGTCGCGCAGTCGATCGCCCAGCAGCTCGAGCGTCGTATCGCCTTCCGTCGCGCCATGAAGCGCGCCGTGCAGTCGGCGATGCGCCTCGGTGCCGAAGGCATCCGCATCAACTGCGCCGGCCGTCTTGGCGGCGCCGAGATCGCGCGCATGGAATGGTACCGCGAAGGCCGCGTGCCGCTGCATACGCTGCGTGCGGACGTCGACTACGGCACGGCCGAAGCGCATACCGCCTATGGTATCTGCGGCGTCAAGGTCTGGGTGTTCAAGGGCGAGATCCTCGAGCACGACCCGATGGCTTCGGAGCGTCGTGCGACCGAGGGCGATGCTGCACATGGCGGTGGTGGTGATCGCGAACGCGGTCGTCGTCGCGAAAACGCCTGAGACATTTAGGAATTTGGAGTTAGAACGATGCTGCAGCCAAAGCGCACAAAGTTCCGCAAGCAGTTCAAGGGCCGTATCCATGGTACCGCAAAGGGCGGCACCAACCTGGATTTCGGTGGTTTCGGGCTGAAGGCGCTTGAGCCGAACCGCGTCACCGCACGTGAGATCGAGGCGGCCCGCCGCGCGATCACGCGTGAAATGAAGCGCGCCGGTCGCGTCTGGATCCGTATTTTCCCGGACGTGCCGGTCACTTCGAAGCCGACCGAAGTCCGCATGGGTAAGGGCAAGGGCGCGGTCGACTACTGGGCGGCGCGCGTCAAGCCGGGCCGCATCATGTTCGAGATCGACGGCGTCAATGAAGAAACCGCCCGTGAGGCACTGCGTCTCGGCGCGGCCAAGCTCTCGGTCAAGACGCGCTTCGTGCAGCGCATCGCAGAATAAGGACGGGCTGATCATGAAAGCCGAAGACATCCGGACCAAGACCCAGGACCAGCTGACCGACGATCTGGCCAGCCTGAAGAAGGAGCAGTTCAACCTGCGCTTCCAGAAGGCCACCGGCCAGCTCGAGAAGACCGCGCGCGTGAGACAGGTCCGCAAGGACATTGCGCGTATCAAGACCATCGCTGCGGAAAAGTCCGCGGCTAAGAAGGCTTAAGGACGAAAACCATGCCAAAGCGCATTCTGCAGGGCACCGTCGTCAGCGACAAGAACGAGAAGACGGTAGTCGTCAAGGTCGAACGGCGCTTCACGCATCCCGTGATGAAGAAGACCGTGCGCATGACCAAGAAGTACAAGGCGCACGACGAGAACAACGCCCACAAGGTTGGCGATCAGGTGTTCATCCAGGAATCGAAGCCGATTTCCAAGGATAAGCGCTGGATCGTCGTGTCTTCGGACCAGGCGTAAACAAACGAATTTTGGACAGACCGGGGAGGGGCTTAGAGCCCGTCCCGTTAGAAAAGAAGAAGGCGGCCAGTCATGATTCAGATGCAAACAAACCTCGACGTCGCGGATAATTCCGGCGCCCGTCGTGTCATGTGCATCAAGGTGCTGGGCGGCTCGAAGCGGAAATACGCTTCCGTGGGCGACATCATCGTGGTGTCGATCAAGGAAGCCATCCCGCGCGGCCGCGTGAAGAAGGGCGATGTGATGAAGGCGGTCGTGGTTCGCACGGCCAAGGACATCCGCCGCCCGGACGGCAGCGTGATCCGTTTCGACAAGAACGCGGCCGTTCTCGTCGACAACAAGAAAGAGCCGATCGGCACGCGTATCTTCGGACCGGTTCCGCGCGAACTCCGCGCCAAGAACCACATGAAGATCATCTCGCTCGCGCCTGAAGTGCTGTAAGGAGCCGGACCAATGCAAAAGATTAGAAAAGGCGACAAGGTCGTCGTGCTGGCCGGCAAGGACAAGGGCCGTTCGGGCGAAGTCCTCTCGGTTCAGCCGAAGGAAGACACCGCGCTGGTGCGTGGCGTCAACATGATCCGTCGTCACCAGAAGCAGTCCCAGTCCCAAGAGGGCGGGATCATCACCAAGGAAGCGCCGATCCAGCTGTCGAACATCGCGCTGGCCGACCCCAAGGATGGCAAGCCGACCCGCGTCGGTTTCATCTTCCAGAAGGACGGCAAGAAGGTGCGCGTCGCCAAGCGCTCGGGAGAAGTCATCAATGGCTAAGGCTCAAACCACGAAGCCCAAGGCTGAAAGCAAGCAGTCCAAGGCCCAGAACACGCCGCGCCTCAAGCAGGTCTACAACGAGACCATCCGCAAGGCGCTGCAGGAGCAGTTCGGCTACGAGAACGAGATGCAGGTTCCGCGCATCGACAAGATCGTGCTGAACATGGGCGTTGGCGAAGCGACCGGCGATTCGAAGAAGCCTTCGATCGCGGCCGAAGATCTGGCGATGATCGCCGGCCAGAAGGCCGTCGTCACCCGCGCCCGCAACTCCATTGCCGGCTTCAAGGTCCGCGAGAAGATGCCGATCGGCGCCAAGGTCACGCTGCGCAAGGAACGCATGTACGAGTTCCTCGACCGCCTCGTGAACATTGCACTGCCACGCGTCCGCGACTTCCGCGGGCTCAATCCGAAGAGCTTCGATGGCCGTGGCAATTACGCCATGGGCATCAAGGAACACATCGTGTTCCCGGAGATCAACTACGACAAGGTTGATCAGATCTGGGGCATGGACGTCATCGTTTGTACGACTGCGAAGACGGACGACGAAGCCAGGGCATTGCTCAAGGCTTTCAACTTCCCCTTCCGCCAGTAACGGCAGCGAGAAAAGGAAAAATCTGAAATGGCAAAGACCAGCTCAGTCGAGAAGAACAACAGGCGCCGCAAGCTTGCCGACCAGTACGGTCCCAAGCGTGCTGCCCTGAAGGCGATCATCATGGATCAGTCCAAGCCGATGGAAGAGCGCTTCCGCGCTCAGCTCAAGCTTGCCGCCATGCCGCGCAACTCGGCCAAGATCCGCATCCGCAACCGCTGCGAAGTCACCGGCCGTCCGCGTGCCTACTATCGCAAGCTCAAAGTATCGCGCATCGCGCTCCGTGATCTCGGCAACAACGGCCAGATCCCGGGCCTGGTCAAGTCGAGCTGGTAAGGAGGATATAACATGTCATTGAGCGATCCTCTCGGCGATATGCTGACCCGCATCCGCAACGCCTACGGCCGCAAGAAGTCGAGCGTCTCGACGCCGGCTTCGCGCCTGCGTACCCGCGTCCTCGACGTGCTGAAGGCTGAAGGCTACATCCGCGATTACAGCCAGACCGACTTCGACAACGGCAAGTCCGAGATCGAAATCGAGCTGAAGTATTTCGACGGCGCGCCGGTCGTGCGCGAAATCGCCCGCGTCTCGAAGCCTGGCCGCCGCGTCTACGTTTCGGCCAAGTCGATCCCGCACGTCGCCAACGGCCTCGGCATCGCCATCCTTTCGACACCGAAGGGCGTGATGGCCGACCACGAAGCGCGCGAACAGAACGTCGGTGGTGAAATCCTCTGCCAGATCTTCTGATCTGGCGTGTGTCCGGCAAAATCGGAATCCGGTCTTCGGGATCATGCCCGAAGACAGAGACCTGAAACAAGAGAAGTGACGAGGACAACAAAATGTCTCGTATTGGAAAGAAACCCGTTTCGCTGCCGCAGGGCGTGACCGCGACCGTCAACGGCCAGACCGTGACGGCGAAGGGCCCCAAGGGCGAGCTCAGGTTCGTGGTGAACGAAGAAGTGCTGGTCAAGATGGAAGGCAGCGAGATCGCTGTCCAGCCGCGTGACCAGACCAAGACGGCGCGCTCCAAGTGGGGCATGTCGCGCACGCAGATCGTCAACATCCTGCAGGGTGTCAAGGACGGCTTCGAGAAGAAGCTCGAGATCACCGGCGTCGGCTATCGCGCCGCCATGCAGGGCAAGAACCTGCAACTGGCACTTGGCTTCAGCCATGACGTCGTCTACGAGACGCCGGCCGGTATCACGATCACTGTGCCGAAGCCGACCGAAATCACCGTGACCGGCATCGACAAGCAGCAGGTCGGCCAGGTTGCCGCCGAGATCCGCGAATATCGCGGCCCCGAGCCCTACAAGGGCAAGGGCGTCCGCTACGCTGGCGAGAAGATCGTCCGCAAGGAAGGCAAGAAGAAGTAATTGTAACGCCGCGGGGAGCGGTCGCGGGAGGCGCTTTCGCCTACCGCATATGGCGGCCCCCGTTTTTTGAAGGCAAGGAAGACTATCATGGGTACCAAGGAATCCACGCAGCGCCGTGCGCAGCGCGTCCGCCGTCAGATAAAGAAGGTCGCCGGCGAGCGCCCGCGTCTGTCGGTCCACCGCACGTCGAAGAACATCTATGTTCAGGTCATCGACGACGCCAAGGGCCACACCATCGTTGCTGCTTCGACGCTCGAGAAGGACCTCAAGGGTTCGCTCAAGACCGGCGCCGACACCGCCGCTGCCGCCGCGATCGGCAAGCTGATCGCCGAGCGCGCCACCAAGGCCGGCGTCAAGGAAGTCGTCTTCGACCGCGGCGCCTACATCTATCACGGCCGCGTCAAGGCGCTCGCCGAGGCTGCCCGTGAAGGTGGCTTGAGCTTCTAATGCTTGATCCCGAAAAGTTGCAGACTTTTCGGATAAGATCATGCAAAGGAAAAAATAAATTTCGCCCCCGGTGACCCACAGAGGCGCCGGATCTTATCAGCAACCGTGCTTCCGGAAAAAAACAAGGAACAGGATATGGCACAGGAACGTAGGGATGGCGGCCGCGGCCGCGATCGTGAAGAACGCGATGACGGCATGGTGGACAAGCTCGTCCACATCAACCGCGTCGCCAAGGTCGTCAAGGGCGGCCGTCGCTTCGGTTTTGCAGCACTCGTTGTCGTCGGCGATCAGAAGGGCCGTGTCGGCTTTGGTCACGGCAAGGCGCGCGAAGTGCCGGAAGCTATCCGGAAGGCAACTGAATCGGCCAAGCGCGACATGATTTTCGTGCCGCTGCGCTCGGGTCGTACCCTGCACCACGACGTCGAAGGACGCTGGGGCGCCGGACGCGTGCTGCTGCGCGCTGCCAAGCAAGGTACCGGCATCATCGCCGGTGGCCCGATGCGCGCTGTCTTCGAGACGCTCGGCATGCATGACGTTGTCGCCAAGTCGATGGGTTCGTCGAACCCCTACAACATGGTTCGCGCCACCTTCGACGCGCTGAAGAGCCAGATGCATCCCAAGGATGTGGCTGCTGCTCGTGGCATCAAGTACTCGACCCTTCAGGCCCGCCGCGGCACCGCCGTTGCGGCTGAAGAATAGTCGATCTGACCAGGGATTTTGACCATGGCCAAGAAAGCAACAAAGACCGTCACCGTTGAGCAGATCGGCTCGCCGATCCGCCGCCCGAAGGAACAGCGCGCGACGCTGGTCGGGCTCGGCCTCAACAAGATGCACAAGCAGCGCACGCTGGAAGACACACCCTCCGTGCGCGGCATGATCGCTGCCGTCCAGCATCTCGTCCGCGTCGTGGACGAGGGCTGAGCCAGAGCGCAGGAGAACCCAGATGAAACTCAACGATCTGCGTGACAAGGACGGCGCGACGCACTCCAAGAAGCGTCTCGGCCGTGGCATCGGTTCCGGCTCCGGCAAGACCGGCGGTCGCGGCGTCAAGGGCCAGAAGGCGCGCTCCGGCGTCGCCATCAACGGCTTCGAGGGTGGCCAGATGCCGCTCTACCGGCGCCTGCCGAAGCGTGGCTTCAACAACATCTTCGCCAAGAGCTTCACCGTCGTCTCGCTGGCCCGCATCCAGGTGGCCATCGACGCCAAGAAGCTCGATGCCAAGGCAACCGTGACGGCTGAATCGCTGGTCGCCGCCGGCGTCATCCGCCGCGTCAAGGACGGCGTGCGCATCCTCTCGGACGGCGAGATCAAGGCGAAGCTCGCCTTTGACGTTGCCGGCGCCTCCAAGGCCGCGATCGAGAAGATCGAGAAGGCCGGCGGTTCGGTCAAGCTGCCCGAAAAGGCAGCTGCCGAGTAACAGCAATTTGAAGCGCGAGCGGGATCCGTTTGGCTCACGATTGCGCTTTGATCTGTTCAATTGGGCGGCCGCGTCAACGCGGCCGCTTGCATGTTTAGAGCCCGGAGCTTATCTCGTGAGCTTCGGTGAAACGCGCCGCCTGACCTCAAGGGCCATCAAGCGTTACCAAGCGGAGAATCAGGCATGGCTTCGGCTGCTGAACAACTAGCCTCGAATCTGAATTTCTCGGCCTTCGCCAAAGCGGAGGACCTGAAGAAACGCATCTGGTTCACCATCGGCGCGTTGCTCGTCTATCGTCTCGGCACCTATATCCCGCTTCCCGGCATCAATCCCGACGCCTTCGCCCAGGCCTTCTCCTCGCAGAGCAAGGGCGTGCTCGGCATGTTCAACATGTTCGCCGGCGGTGCCGTGCAACGCATGGCGATCTTCGCGCTCGGCATCATGCCGTACATTTCCGCCTCCATCATCATGCAGCTGATGACCTCGGTCATCCCGTCGCTGGAAGCGCTGAAGAAGGAAGGCGAACAGGGCCGCAAGGTCATCAACCAGTACACGCGCTACGGCACCGTGCTGCTTGCGCTGGTTCAGGCCTACGGCATTTCGGTCGGCCTGGAGGGCGGCAACGGCATCGTCAGCGATCCCGGCATGTTCTTCCGCATCTCGACCGTCGTCACGCTGGTCGGCGGCACCATGTTCCTGATGTGGCTCGGCGAGCAGATCACCGCGCGCGGCATCGGCAACGGCATCTCGCTGATCATCTTCTCCGGCATCGTCGCCGGCCTGCCGCACGCCATCTCCGGCACGTTGGAGCTTGGCCGCACCGGCGCGCTGTCGACCGGCCTGATCCTGGCGATCATCGTTCTGGCTGTCGTCGTCATTGCGCTCATCGTGTTCTTCGAACGCGCCCAGCGCCGCTTGCTGATCCAGTATCCGAAGCGCCAGGTCGGCAACCGCATGTTCCAGGGCGATACCTCGCATTTGCCGCTGAAGCTCAACACGTCAGGCGTCATTCCGCCGATCTTCGCCTCGTCGCTACTGTTGCTGCCGGCCACCGTCGCCGGCTTCTCGCAGACGACCAACATGCCGGCCTGGGCGAGCACCGTCCTGGCGTCGCTCGGCCACGGCCAGCCGCTCTACATGGCATTCTACGCGGCAATGATCGTGTTCTTCGCCTTCTTCTACACTGCGATTGTCTTCAACCCGAAGGACACCGCCGACCAGCTCAAGAAGCATTCGGGCTTCATCCCGGGCTATCGTCCGGGCGAGCGCACCGCCGATTACATCGATTACGTTCTCACCCGCATCACCGTCGTCGGCGCCATCTATCTGGTGCTGGTGTGCCTGCTGCCGGAGTTCCTGATCTCGGCGACTGGCGTACCATTCTACCTTGGTGGCACATCGCTTCTGATCGTGGTCAGTGTCACGCTCGATACGGTTGCGCAGATTCAGGGCCACCTGATCGCGCATCAGTATGAAGGCCTGATCAAGAAGTCGAAGCTGCGCGGGGGGAAGAAAGCCAGATGAGGTTGATATTGCTTGGGCCGCCAGGGGCGGGCAAGGGGACACAAGCACAAAGACTGGTAGAAAAACACGGCATACCCCAGCTCTCGACGGGCGACATGCTGCGTGCTGCAGTCCAGGCTGGCACCGAAGTCGGCAAACGCGCCAAGGCGGTGATGGATGCCGGTGAGCTGGTTTCCGACGCCATCGTCAACGCCATCGTCGCCGAACGTATCGATCAGGCTGACTGCGCGAAGGGCTTCATCCTCGACGGATACCCGCGAACCCTGGTGCAGGCGGACGCGGTAGAGCAGATGCTTTCGGATCGCTCGCAAGGCCTCGATGCGGTCGTTGAACTTGTCGTCGACGACAAGGCGCTGGTCGGTCGTATCGTCAAGCGCGCCAACGAGGCACAGGCTGCCGGTCTGCCCGTCCGCAAGGACGACAATCCGGTCGTCTTCGAGGAGCGCCTGAGGGAGTACTACAAGAAGACGTCGCCGCTGATTGGCTACTACTACGCCAAGGGCAAGCTCCGGAGCGTCGACGGCATGGCCGATATCGATGCTGTGACCGGACAGATCGAAGCGGTGCTCAAGGACGCAACGCGGGGAACTTAACGATTGCACTTGACGGGAGCGGTTCGCTGCGGTATGGCGGCCCGTCTTCCTATCAGGCATCGGCTTTGCTTGTCCGCAAGGGCAAGGCAGCCGCTTTGAACTGGAAACTCCCGCATGGGCCGGCCTCCACCGGACGCGGGGCAACTTAAGATAGCGCCGGTTCGTCCGGCCCACATGGAGAAGAGAAGAACATGGCTCGTATAGCCGGCGTTAATATTCCGACCAACAAGCGCGTCGTCATCGCGCTTCAGTACATTCACGGCATCGGCAAGAAGTTCGCCCAGGAGATCGTCGACAAGGTCGGCATCCCGGCCGAGCGTCGCGTCAACCAGCTCACCGACGCGGAAGTGCTGCAGATCCGCGAAACCATCGACCGCGACTACCAGGTCGAGGGCGACCTCCGCCGCGAAGTCTCGATGAACATCAAGCGGCTCATGGACCTCGGCTGCTACCGCGGCCTGCGTCACCGCCGCTCGCTGCCGGTTCGCGGCCAGCGCACGCATACCAATGCGCGCACCCGCAAGGGCCCGGCCAAGTCGATCGCCGGCAAGAAGAAGTAAGTAAGCGAATAGCGGGTAGCTCGTAGCGAATAGGGGGTCGTCTCACTATTCGCTACTCACTACTCGCTTTTGCAAGGTGGAGCCGCTGGCATTACGGCGGTGTAGAGATCAACTGAAAGGACTATCATGGCCAAGGAAGCCGCTCGTGTTCGCCGTCGTGAACGCAAGAACATCTCGTCGGGCGTTGCCCACGTCAATTCGACCTTCAACAACACGATGATCACCATCACCGACGCGCAGGGCAATTCGATTGCTTGGTCGTCGGCCGGTGCCCAGGGCTTCAAGGGTTCGCGCAAGTCGACCCCGTTCGCAGCCCAGATGGCTGCCGAGGACGTTGCCAAGAAGGCCCAGGAACACGGCATGCGCATGCTCGAAGTCGAGGTCTGCGGACCCGGCTCCGGTCGTGAATCGGCACTGCGCGCCCTGCAGGCGGCCGGCTTCACCATCACCTCGATCCGTGATGTGACGCCGATCCCGCACAATGGCTGCCGCCCGCGCAAGAAGCGCCGCGTCTAAGAAAATTACCGAACGCCGCGCGAGCGCCCCTTGGGGCGCTCCTCCACGGCATTCCAGGTCGCCCGCCACGATTGGATGGTGGCGGGTCAACGGAAGGAAAGCATCATGATCCAGAAAAATTGGCAGGAACTGATCAAGCCGAACAAGATCGAGTTCTCGTCGAAGAAGAAGACGCTGACCACGCTGGTCGCCGAGCCGCTCGAGCGTGGCTTTGGCCTGACGCTCGGCAACGCGCTGCGCCGCGTTCTTCTGTCTTCGCTGCGCGGTGCGGCTGTTACCGCCGTGCAGATCGACGGCGTTCTGCATGAATTCTCGTCCATCGCCGGCGTGCGCGAGGACGTGACCGACATCGTCTTGAACATCAAGGAAATCGCCATCCGCATGGAAGGCGATGGCCCCAAGCGCATGGTCGTGCGCAAGCAGGGACCGGGTGCGGTTCTCGCCGGCGACATCCAGACGGTTGGCGACGTCGAGATCCTCAACCCCGACCACGTCATCTGCACGCTGGACGAAGGCGCTGAAATCCGCATGGAATTCACCGTCGATACCGGCAAGGGTTATGTGCCGGCCGACCGCAACCGCGCCGAAGACGCGCCGATCGGCCTTATCCCGGTCGACAGCCTCTATTCGCCGGTCAAGAAGGTCTCCTACAAGGTCGAGAACACCCGCGAGGGCCAGGTTCTCGACTATGACAAGCTGACCATGACGATCGATACCGACGGTTCGATCACCGGCGAGGACGCAGTGGCTTTCGCCGCCCGCATCCTGCAGGACCAGCTCGGCCTGTTCGTCAATTTCGACGAGCCGCAGAAGGAAGTCGCCGCCGAAGCCGTCACCGAGCTCGCCTTCAACCCGGCGCTGCTCAAGAAGGTCGACGAGCTCGAGCTTTCGGTGCGTTCGGCCAACTGCCTGAAGAACGACAACATCGTCTATATCGGCGACCTGATCCAGAAGACCGAAGCCGAGATGCTGCGCACCCCGAACTTCGGCCGCAAGTCACTGAACGAGATCAAGGAAGTCCTGGCGGCGATGGGCCTGCACCTCGGCATGGAAGTGCCGGATTGGCCGCCGGAAAACATCGAAGACCTCGCCAAGCGTTACGAAGATCAGTATTGAGGCTGAGGCCTCTTGAACCCGCAATGAAGGAGAAGAGCCATGCGCCACGGATTTAAGGGCCGCCGGTTCGCCCGCAGCATAAGCCACCGCAAGTCGATGTTCGCCAACCTGGCCGTGTCGCTGCTCGAGCACGAGCAGATCGTCACCACCCTGCCGAAGGCGAAGGACCTGCGTCCGATCGTCGAGAAGCTGGTGACGCTGGGCAAGCGCGGCGACCTGCACGCCCGCCGCCAGGTGATCGCGCAAATCGGCAATGAAGGCGTCGTCAAGCGCCTGTTCGACACCATCGCCCCGCGCTACGCCACCCGCAACGGCGGCTATCTGCGCATCATGAAGGCGGGCTTCCGCCACGGCGACAACGCCGCCATGGCGGTCATCGAGTTCGTCGATCGCGACACCTCGGCCAAGGGCGCCGGCGACCGCGCCCGCATCGAAGCCGAAGGCACTGACGCGGACGCTGCTGCCGCATAAGGCTTGGCTTTCCGGAATGAATTTAAAGGGGCCTGCTGGCCCCTTTTTGTTGTTGAAGGGGCTTTGTCCCTTACCGGGCAAGGTCGAGATAGTCTCGACCGCCAATCGGCTTCCAATCGATCGCCTGTGTAATCTGTTCCACCGCCGGATGCGGGTAGGAGTAGATGCTGTTCATCGCCGTTCGACGGTCGATATCGCTGATCAATTGGGAAGCCGTCACGCTGTTTAGATATTTTCCGATGTCCCGATCTTCGATGAAATCCGCATCAACCCGGAAATGAATCTGGATGGGACCGCCACATATGTTCAGCTCGATATCGCCGCCCGCCGCGGTATAGAAGAGCATGACCTCTTCTGGCGGCCACAAGGCTGCAGCCAGGAATTCCGATGGCTTCGTGTTTCCATTGAAGCCATCTAGCGAAAGCGCAAGGGTCTCGGTAAGAACCTCGAAATCGCCTTCGAGGTAAGCGGCTTCTTCGATTTGAAACCAGTTCATCCGGCACGGCGCCTCGTCATCAAAGGAAATCTCGAGCTTTCCGAAAGTCCAATAATCTGGATCGGCGTGATCAGGTGTGCCGAGCACTTCGGCGATCTCGATCATTTTCATACCATGGAACATCGGGCCCAGTTTGCCGGTCCTCAAAAAGTCACGGAATGAAACGAACTGTCTTTTCATGAGGGCTGACGAGGGTTTTCAGGTTCAGGTCGACCTATAGCTGCTTTGCTGCACAAAATAATCGGATTTCAGCGGCTTAGCCTTTCATTTTGCACAATCGTCGGGACAATGCCCCCGAACTTGCTTTGGAGGATTCGTGAATGCGCGCCAACCGACTGTCCCTTGTTCTGCTCTGCGCCATGATGGCGTTCGCAGCCGCACCGGTGGTCAGGCAGGCATTGGCCGAAGAAACCAAGACCGATCCCGGCCTGTCCGACGTGCTGACCGACCTGCTGCATGGCGTCGAAGGCGAGAACTCCACGTCCGGTCCCGACAAGCGCGTGCCGTTCGGCCGCGAGGAAGTGCAATTGTCGTTCGCACCGCTGGTCAAGCAGACGGCGCCGGCCGTGGTCAATGTCTATGCCTCGCAGACCGCCAAGGTGACATCGCCTTTCGACGGCGATCCGTTCTTCGAGGAATTCTTCGGCCGCTCGCAGCCGCGCGCCCAGTCCTCGCTCGGCTCCGGCGTGCTGGTCGATCCGACCGGCATCGTGGTCACCAATTACCACGTCATCAAGGATGCCGATCAGGTCAAGGTGGCGACCGCTGACGGTCGTGAATTCGACAGCAAGGTGATGCTCAAGGACGAGACGCTCGACCTCGCGGTGCTCAAGATCTCCGCCGACAAGCCGTTTCCGGTCATCGCCATCGGCGATTCCGACGCGCTTGAGGTCGGCGATCTGGTGCTGGCCATCGGCAATCCCTTCGGTGTCGGCCAGACCACCACCAGCGGCATCGTTTCAGCCCTTGCCCGAAGCCATATCGGCGTGTCCGATTCGAGCTTCTTCATCCAGACCGACGCTGCCATCAACCCCGGCAACTCCGGCGGCGCGCTGATCAACATGGGCGGCCAACTGGTCGGCATCAACACGGCCATCTACAGCCGCAGTGGCGGCTCGATCGGCATCGGCTTTGCCATTCCAGCGAACATGGTGCGCGCCTTCGCCGACGCGGCCAAGGCCGGACTGGATTTCTTCGAACGGCCCTATATCGGCGCCGAGTTCGAAGCGGTGACGCCGCAGATCGCCGAATCGCTCGGCATGGAGAAGCCGACCGGCGCGCTGGTCTCGTCGGTCGAGGCGACCGGACCGGCCGCCAAGGCGGGGCTCAAGCCCGGCGATGTCGTGCTGCAGCTCAACGGCAAGCCGGTCGAGAGCATCGAAGCGCTGGATTACCGGATGGCGACGCTGTCGATCGGCACCAATGCCAACTTCGCGGTTCTGACCAAGGGCCAGCAGGCGGCCATGGACATCGCGCTGGAACGCGCTCCGGAAGGCATGAAGGCTGCTGAAGTCACGCTGCACGGCCGCAGCCCGTTCTCCGGCGCCAAGGTCGCCGAACTGTCGCCCCGGCTCGCCCAGAAGCTTGGCCTGCGCACCGACATCAAGGGCGTCACCGTGGTCGACATCAACCGCGATTCGCCGGCCGCCGATTTCGGCTTCCAGCCGGGCGACATCGTGCGCGAGGTGAACGGCACCACCATCGATACCGCGGCGACCCTGGAGCAAGCCGCCAAGGCGGATACTCGCTGGTGGCGCTTTACCGTCGAGCGCGGCGGGCAGATACTGCGTCAGGTGTTGCGTTATTAGGGCAGGTCCCTTCGGGCTCATGCTCCAACCAAAAAGAAGTGCATGGCCGATCTGTTCAGCGTCGATGAACCTGAAAGGGCGCCGCCCGGGCGGCCGCTGGCCGACAGGCTGCGGCCGAAGAATCTTGGCGAGGTCGTCGGCCAGGAGCATCTGACCGGCCCTGACGGCGCGCTGACCCGGCTGATTGGTTCGGGTTCGCTCGGCTCGATGATCTTCTGGGGGCCGCCGGGCACAGGCAAGACGACTGTGGCGCGGTTGCTGGCCGGTGAAACCAGCCTCGCCTTCGAGCAGATATCGGCGGTGTTTTCAGGCGTCGCCGACCTGAAAAAGGTGTTCGAAACTGCCAAGCTGCGCCGCACCAATGGACGCCAGACCTTGCTGTTCGTCGACGAGATCCATCGCTTCAACCGCGCCCAGCAGGATTCCTTTCTCCCGGTCATGGAGGATGGGACCGTCGTGCTCGTCGGTGCCACCACCGAAAACCCGTCCTTCGAACTGAATGCCGCGTTGCTGTCGCGCGCCCGCGTGCTGGTCTTCCACTCATTGGGCGAGGAAAGCATCGCCAAGCTGATGGCGCGGGCCGAGGAGACCGAGGGCAGGGCGCTGCCGCTTGATGACGAGGCTAGGGCGATGCTCATCCGCATGAGCGACGGCGATGGCCGCGCCTCGCTGACGCTTGCCGAAGAGGTGTGGCGGGCTGCAAAGCTAGGCGAGATTTTCAATCCCGAGGGTCTGCAGCGTATCGTCCAACGCCGGGCGCCGATCTACGACAAGGGCCAGGACGGCCATTACAATCTGATCTCGGCGCTGCACAAATCGGTGCGTGGCTCCGATCCCGACGCCGCGCTCTATTATCTCGCGCGCATGTTCGATGCCGGCGAGGATCCGCTCTATCTCGGCCGCCGGCTGGTGCGCATGGCCATGGAAGACATCGGCCTCGCCGATCCGCAGGCGCTGGTCATCGCCAACGCCGCCAAGGACGCCTACGATTATCTCGGCTCGCCCGAGGGCGAACTCGCCTTTGCCGAGGCCACCGTCTATCTCGCCACCGCGCCCAAATCCAATGCCGTCTACACCGCCTTCAAGGCAGCCACGCGTGCGGCGAAGGAACATGGCTCGCTGCTGCCGCCGAAGCACATCCTCAACGCGCCGACCAAGCTGATGAAGGAGGAGGATTACGGCGCCGGCTACCGCTACGACCATGACGAGCCGGATGCCTTTTCGGGCCAGGACTATTTTCCCGAGAAGATGGGCCGACAGACCTTTTATGATCCGCCTGAACGCGGCTTCGAGCGCGACATCAGAAAGCGGCTCGATTATTGGGCGAAGCTGCGCAAAGAGCGGGAATAGCTGGCTTGCGTGGCCCGGTCGTCGTCACGCTTCGAAACGAGGTTTCGCCCTGGGGCATTTCCGCTTCGGTCGTACTCCACACGCTGCTGGCTGCGATGCTGGCCTTGATGCCGTTGCCAAAGCGGCCAAAGCGGCTGGAGGAGGAGCGGGTGTCGGTCGACATCTTGACGCCTCGGCAGTTCGAGGCGGCGACCAGGCCGCCACCTGCTCCAGCGGCACCGGCACAGCCCGAGGCGCCTGCAGCGGTGCCTCCGCCTGCTCTAGGCACGCTCAGGGCGCAACCGCCCACAGCTCCGGCGATGATCCGCCCGACCGAAATGCTGTCGGCCAAGACGCTGGCCGATCCGCGCAGCCGGCAGGCGCGCGCCGACCTCGCTACCTTTGCTTCCGACGAGCGCATGGTTCAGCTGTGCAATCTCGAAGCCATGGATCAGATCCGCAAATGGCGTACGGATTTCCAGCCCGAGCGGGTGGTGCCTTACGCCACAGTCGAAGAAAAGATTGCCGGCACGACGATCGCCGCCAATGGTGCTGCCTTCCGCAGCCGGAGAAACTGGTACGGCCTGAAGTTCAAATGCCAGCTCGCGAAAGACGGCGAAAGCGTCATCGGCTTCGAGTTTCTGGTCGGTGATCCCGTGGCCAAGGAGAAATGGGACGAACTTGGTTTGCCGGCGGTGCATTGACCGACGTTAGCCCCGGATCGCGTTCGCACTGCCAAAACGCTCAAGGCGCTGGAGCGTCGGCCGCGATGGGGGCGTTGTGCGGGGACCCAAAAAACCTTATCAAGGCGCACGGCCGGGCGGTGGTCGATGCCATGATTTTGGCGCTACTCTTTCGCAACAGGATCGCGCTTCGCGCGTGGAAAAATGACAAAAACCCTTCGCAAAACCCTTCGCAAATTCGCCATTGCCATCCCGCTTCTCGCCCTTGGCTTCTATTTCATCCCGATCCTGACTTCGGTCTTTATCGTCCTCGGCCTCATCGATGTCCTGCGCAACGACCGCAAGGATCTGTCGCTGTTCAGCGGCTATTTCCTCGGCAACGGCCTGTTCACCTGGCTGCTTTCGCCCTTCAACCTGCTGGTCGATCTCTTGTGCTACAGGAATCCCGGCGTCTGGAAGCTGGAGCAATTTCCCGCCGACTATCAGCGTGAGGTCAATGAGGTCCTGGACATCTTCAAGGCGCGCAAGGACGAGATCATCGCCGATATCGACGCCAATTTCGGCGCCGGCCGACGCGGCATGTATGTCTATCAGTGGTACGGCAAGCACAAGATCGACAACGTCGCCGAGTTCAACAAGGATTTCAAATACATCAAGACGATCGCTGTTTCCGTCTTCAGCAAGCGCGAATCGACGTCATGGCACTTCGGGCCGCTGCGGCTCAGCCTGCGCATTCTCTACAATCTCATCCCGGTGAAGTCGGAGATTTTCGTCGAATGCGGCAACGTCAAGAACTACTGGTATGACAATCCGCTGTTCATCTTCGACGACACGCTGCTGCATCGCTCGGTCAACGAGTATGACGGCCGCCGCTACTGCGTGTTCATGGACATCATTCGCCCATCCCCGGTTCCCGGGTTGATCGCGGGCATGCTGGCTGTCGTCTCGGTGAGCGTCGAGCGCATCAACTCGATGTTCTACAAGAACTGGAAGATGATCGGTTCGAGCAAGCCGAAGAAAGTCGGGACGACCTGAGGTTGAAATCATCAATGCTGCCGGCGCTGCCGGCCGCATTTGGGGGGCTTATAGGTCCAAGAATTAGCCATGTTTGCGCGCTACTCATGCCACCGCCCCGTGCATCGCCAAGCCTTGATATACTGAAAGCCGGTTTGGAAAACGCTATCCTCGCGGGCTTCTGAAGGCGCTCTCAACGCTTGCGGTGGCCACCCGTTCAAGTATACATCCCCGTCAAGCTCAATAGTTCCCGATACGAATCGCGTGGGATTTCTATTTGCCGGAACGGCCCTTGGCTGCATCGGCGGGGTCCCGGTTTGACCTCGACAGTCCTGCCTCTTCCCTCCTTGGCGGCCTCAAGTGACGAAGAACGAAATCCTCGGATTCTGGCAAAGAATCTACATATGCACCGTTTTGCTAGGCGTTGCTTTTGCCGCCCTATACATAAGCCTCGAACAGTCAGTCTACTATTGGGACTTCGCTGCCTATTTCGACACGTTTAATCGGCAAGGCGCTCTCTTGGTCGAGAGTCCTCTCCAGTGGCTGAGCCAATTGAGGACCTCAATCGGAACGGATGATTACAGTGTGGCAATTCTGGTGCCCCTGATGCCGTTTCACATGGTTTTTGGCGGTTCAAGGCTTTCATACGTCGCCGGAATAGTCACGGTTTACCTGGTCCCCACCGCTCTTTTCATAGGAAGAATGAGCTATGTGCAGGCGGCCTCCGAGACATCTTCTTCCCGAGGCTGGCCTGCCGTCTGGATTGCGGCCTTTCTGTACACACCGTTCTGGGCGGCGACGCTTCGTGGCTTGCCGGATGTCGCCGGTTGTCTCGCGCTTTCCGCGGCAACCTACTTTCTTTGGAACTCAAGGTTCCTCGCTCGGGAACCGGTGATCAGCGGAATACGCGTCGGTGTGTCCCTGTGGTTGGCGTTCATGCTGCGCCGCTGGTATGCGTTTTCCGTCATAGGGCTCGGACTTTCGGCGGCTGCGTTTTGTTTGTTGCAGGTCGCGAAGGACCGCGATTTTGCGGCACTCCGGAACGCCGTGTTAGGCGGTGTGTGTGCGATTTTGGTTATTGCCGGAGCCGCATTGGCCTTCCAGCAACCCCTGATCCTCAAGATCCTGGGGACCAGCTATGGTGACCTTTACAGCGGCTACAAAACGGACTTCGTTTCGCAGGTTGACCAGGTGGGATCCCGGCTCAGCTATGTGAACTGGCTGTTGATCCTATTCGGTTTCTATATCTCAGTCATACGGCGCAACAGCTTTGTTCTGTTCTGTGCTGTTGCCTCGGTATTGACCTTCCTCATCTTTACCCGGACGCAGGATCC
Organism: Mesorhizobium newzealandense; assembly: GCF_042682145.1. Lineage (NCBI taxonomy): Bacteria > Pseudomonadati > Pseudomonadota > Alphaproteobacteria > Hyphomicrobiales > Phyllobacteriaceae > Mesorhizobium > Mesorhizobium newzealandense. The sequence continues at coordinate 694,827 of NZ_JBHUGZ010000007.1, forward strand.
GGACCGCCACCATTCAATGCCGATGTTTCTTTGGCTCTTTCCGGCATACGCCCAGGCAATCGTTGCGATCGTTTCGATGCCGGCGCTGAGATCGCGATGGTCAACCGTCGCCATAGCCGTTGTCGCCGGGTCTGCCTATTTGGGTACCTTTTTCCCGTTCGGCCGCCAAGTGCTGTCACCGGTCGGCTATGTTTTTGCCCGGGAAGCCACGCTTCCTCTCCACCTCGACAATCTTCCTGAATACCGGCGCCTTACCGACGATCTTGTCAGGGAGATGCGACCTGAGGACCGGTTTTCGGTATTTGCCTCAGGCGCGGTCATGAATGACTCGCTGTTGTTTGAAATGGACAAGGACCTTTACCCTCGTATCGAATGGTCTTGCCAGGTTGACAGTCGCGATCGATTCAGGCCGGAAGCGCTGAAATCCAGATATGTCGTCGTAACCGATCCTCCCGTGACGCATCTGCAACCGGGTGCGCAGATCTGCGTTACGATACCGGACCAGGACATTGTCGAAGGGAAAGGCATTGGTGCCGCCTACAAGCGCATTGCGGCATACCGCTTGTCCGACGACGTCAAGGGCTACCTTTACGAACAGGTGCGCCCGGTCAGCAAAGCGGAAATCGACGCCCTTTACAGCGAGTTCCGGAAAAAATACCCGGGCTGGACAACGCCTGAGTGGTGACGACCAGGGCGATCGCGACCGGGCAGGGCCTGTGCGGCCACTCCCCGGGGCTGTCGTTGGACCATCGTCCTATAGCCTCATCGACGCGTGATCCCTACAACTCAATGCGGCGGATATATCTAAACGGATATAACGCAGCGTTTGAGTTGGAGCGACAGTCGCCTTGGGAGGATAAGGTGAGCGGACGGCAGCCGACGGGTCATCATGCGGATTACATCCAGGCGTCCCTCGCCAGCAGCGATGCGGCGCGCTCGGCGTTGGTCGCCTCCTGGCGGCGCTCGTTCACATTGCACGGTCTCGATCCGGCCGAGCGCAAGGCGCCACGACGCCTGACCGCGGGCGAGCTGAGCGAAGCAAGGCAACGCATGGAACCATTGCTTCGCGCCGCCGATGCGAGCCTGGATCGTCTCTATCTGGCCGTTGGCGGTGTCGGCTGCTGCGTGCTGCTTGCCGATCGCGAAGGCATCCCGGTCGAACGCCGCGGCGCTGTCGCCGACGACGACACGTTCGACGAGTGGGGCCTGTGGACCGGCACCGTCTGGAGCGAGGACTCCGAGGGCACCAACGGCATCGGCACCTGCCTTGCCGACCAGCGCGCGCTCACCATTGACCGCGATCAGCATTTCTTCGCGCGCAACACGCTGCTCAGTTGCACCACCGCGCCGATCTACGATCACGAAGGCAATCTGGCGGCAGCACTCGATGTCTCGTCTTGCCGGTCGGACCTGACCGAAGGCTTTGTCAACCTGATCGCCATTGCGGTTGGCGATGCCGCGCGCCGCATCGAAGCCGAGAATTTTCGCCTGAGGTTTGCCAACGCCCGCATCTTGCTGGCACCGGTCGCCGAGCGCAGCACCGGCGCGCTGATCGCCGTCGATGCCGACGATCTGGTGGTGGGCGCGACGCGTTCGGCGCGCCTCGCTCTCGGCATCACCCAGCAGGCCTTGGCCAAGGGGTTGCCGGCCGCTGATATTCTTGGCGACTCGGCCAGACCCGCCGAAGACCTGGACGAAGCAGAGCGCGGCGTGGTCCAGCGTGCCATTGCGCGCGCCCAAGGCAATGTGTCGGCTGCCGCCAGCAATCTCGGAATTTCTCGCGCCACCTTGCATCGCAAGCTCACCCGCTTCGGCATCCGCCGGCCGCACTGAGCTTTCCAACTCGCAACTGTCGCAGATCTGCGACAGTTGGCGCCGGCGAGTGCTTGGCCGGGGCTGACAAGTCCGACCCCATCCGCAACTCTTGCCAACGACGCGCCGCATCCCGCGGCGCTGCTCGTTGGGAGGAAGACGAATGAACAAGGTAGAATTTTCCCGCACGGCCAAGGTTCCCTTTGCCAAGCGCTACGACAACTACATCGGCGGCAAATGGGTCGCTCCGCTTTCCGGAAAATACTTTGACAACATATCGCCGGTCACGGGCCGGCCGCTGGGCGAGATCGCTCGCTCCGACGCCAGGGACATCGAGGCGGCACTCGACGCCGCGCACAAGTCCAAGGATGCCTGGGGCAAGACAAGTGTTGCCGCTCGCGCGCTAATCCTCAACCGCATTGCCGACCGCATGGAGGACAATCTCGATCTCCTTGCGCTCGCCGAGACCTGGGACAATGGCAAGCCGATCCGTGAGACGACCGCCGCCGACCTGCCGCTGGCCATCGATCATTTCCGCTATTTCGCCAGCGCCGTGCGTAGCCAGGAAGGCGGCATCTCCGAGATCGACCATGACACCGTCGCCTATCATTTCCATGAGCCGCTTGGCGTCGTCGGCCTGATCATCCCGTGGAATTTCCCGCTGCTGATGGCAGTGTGGAAGCTGGCGCCCGCACTTGCCGCGGGCAATTGCGTCGTCTTGAAGCCGGCCGAACAGACGCCCGCCACCATCATGCTGTGGGCGGACCTGATCGGCGACCTGTTGCCCGACGGCGTGCTCAACATCGTCAATGGCTTTGGCCTCGAGGCCGGCAAGCCGCTGGCGTCCTCGAACCGCATCGCCAAGATCGCCTTCACGGGCGAGACGACGACCGGCCGGCTGATCTCGCAATATGCCAGCCAGAACCTCATCCCGGTGACGCTCGAACTCGGCGGCAAGTCGCCCAACATCTTCTTCCAGGATGTGACCGCCGAGGACGACGACTTCTTCGACAAGGCGATTGAAGGCTTCGTCATGTTCGCGCTCAACCAGGGCGAGGTCTGCACCTGCCCAAGCCGGGCGCTGGTGCATGAGAAGATCTACGACAAGTTCATAGAACGTGCGCTGAAACGCGTCGAGGCGATCGTCCAAGGCGATCCGCTCGACCCGGCGACGATGATCGGCGCCCAGGCATCGGGCGAGCAGCTGGAGAAGATCCTGAGCTACTTCGACATCGGCCGCCAGGAAGGTGCCGAAGTGCTGATCGGCGGCGAGCAGAACCATCTGCCGGGTGATCTGGCCGGCGGCTATTACGTCAAGCCGACCGTGTTCAAGGGCCATAACAAGATGCGTGTCTTCCAGGAGGAGATTTTTGGACCCGTGGTGTCTGTGACCACCTTCAAGGATGACGACGAAGCGCTGGCGATCGCCAATGACACGCTCTACGGTCTCGGCGCCGGCATCTGGAGCCGTGACGCGAACCGCTGCTATCGTTTCGGCCGCGCCATCCAGGCCGGCCGCGTCTGGACCAACTGCTACCATGCCTATCCCGCGCATGCGGCGTTCGGCGGTTACAAGCAATCGGGCATCGGCCGCGAGAACCACAAGATGATGCTCGACCACTATCAGCAGACCAAGAACATGCTGGTCAGCTACAGCCCGAAGAAACTCGGCTTCTTCTGATCGCCTGCCGAGGCGGCGCATGATGCTTTCCGAAGATCATGCGTGATCCAGGCAAGGGGCGCGGCTGACATGGCCGCGCCCCTGTCTCTTCGTGAACAAGGGCGCTTCGTGGTGGAGGACGGCATGCTCGACAAGGTTTCCCTGGGAAAAGTCTCGGCCACTCCGGCGGCCCGGGCCTTTCTGGCCGAAATCATCGCCGACCATGGTCCGGTGCTGTTTCACCAGTCGGGCGGCTGTTGCGATGGGTCCTCGCCAATGTGTTATCCGCAAAGCGATTTCATCGTCGGTGACCATGATGTCATGCTGGGCGAAATCGGCGAGACGCCGATCTATATCAGCGCCTCGCAATATGAGGTCTGGAAGCACACCGATCTCATCATCGACGTGGTGCCGGGCAGGGGCGGCATGTTCTCGCTCGACAATGGGCGCGAGAGGCGGTTCCTGACGCGCTCGATTGTCTGCGCCGTGCCGGCGGCCGCACGCACTGGGGATTGACCAGACCGCCCTTGTGGGGGCAGTAAACGGTTATGTTCAATCTGCTTCTCGTTGTGGTCGGCGGCGGTATCGGCGCCGGCATTCGTCAGCTCACCAACATCGGCGCGCTGCGCCTTGTCGGCCCCAACTATCCCTGGGGCACGATGGCCATCAACATCGTCGGCTCGTTCGCCATGGGCCTGTTCATCGCCACCCTGGCGCGCCGCGGCGGTTCGAACGAGCTCAGGCTGTTCGTCGCCACCGGCATCTTTGGCGGCTTCACCACCTTTTCCGCGTTTTCGCTCGATTTCGCCACCTTGTGGGAACGGGGAGCCACACTGCCGGCGCTAGCCTATGCCCTTGCCAGCGTTATTGGCGCCATTATCGCCCTGTTTCTGGGACTTTGGCTCGCAAGAACCGTTTCATAATGTTATTGCCGCGCCGAGAGCGGGCCGAACCCTGCTCGGGAAACGGATAAGCGAAAAAATATGGCAGGCGTTGAACAGATCACAGTGGAGGCCGGCGAGGCGGGTATGCGGCTCGACCGCTGGTTCAAGACCCATTTCCCGGGCCTCGGCTTCGGCCACCTGCAAAAGCTGCTGCGCTCCGGCCAGATCCGCGTCGATGGCGGCCGCGTCAAGGCCGACACCCGTGTCGAACCCGGCCAGATGGTCCGCGTTCCGCCGCTGGAAGTGGACAAGAAGGGCGAGAGTGCGCTGACCGGTCACTCGATCCGCAATCAGGGCGACGCCGACGTTCTGGCGAAAATGCTGATCCATGAAGATCCCAAGGTCTTCGTCTTCAACAAGCCGGCCGGCCTTGCGGTGCAGGGCGGCTCGGGCGTCACCCGCAATGTCGACGACATGCTGGAGGCCTGGCGCAACCAGAAGGGCGAGAAGCCGCGGCTGGTCCACCGGCTCGACCGCGACACTTCGGGCGTGCTGGTCGTCGCCCGCACCCGGCTAGCCGCCATGAAGCTCGCCGAAGCGTTTCGCGCCCGCGAGACCAAGAAGACCTATTGGGCGCTGGTCAAGGGCGTGCCGCCCAAGCGCGAGGACAAGATCTCGACCTGGCTGATCAAGGAGCCGACGCCCGATGGCGATCGCGTGCGCGTCGCCGCGCATGGCGAAAAGGGCGCCGACCACGCCGTGTCCTACTACCGCATCATCGAGCAGGCGGCGCAGACGATGACCTGGCTTGAAATGGAGCCCTATACCGGCCGCACGCACCAGCTTCGTGTCCATGCCGCCTATATCGGCTGCCCGATCCTCGGCGACCCGAAATATTTCGAGGCCGACACCAACTGGGATTTTCCCGGCGGCATACAAAACCGCCTGCATCTGCATGCGCGCCGCATCATCATTCCACACCCGGACAAGGGCGTTATCGATGTCACCGCACCGATGCCGCCGCATATGCGCCAGAGCTGGAACCTGATCGGCTTTGACGACGCCAGCGCGGAGGACTGATCGTGAGCGGCGCCACCGATACGCTCGACCGGCGCGACACGGTCGACATGGCGGCCGCCGCAATCATGGTCGGCCTGACGTTTTCCTGGGGACTGAACTACGTCGCCGCCAAGATCTCCTACGCCGGTTACGATCCTGTCTTCCTGTCGATCGCGCGCTCGATCATCGGCGGCTTGTGCGTCTTCGCCTGGTGCCGCTGGCGTGGCATCGCGCTTTTCACGCGCGATGGGACATTGCTCGCCGGCATCGCGGTCGGCGCGCTTTTCGGCGTCGAGTTCCTTTTTCTTTATGTAGGCCTGGAGCACACGACCGTTGCCCGCAACACGCTGCTGGTCAACACAATGCCGTTCTGGATGCTGATCGGCGGCCACTTCCTGCTGGGCGAGCAGATCACCTTGCGCAAGTTCCTCGGTCTGCTGCTGGCTTTTGCCGGCCTTGCCGCGGTCTTTTCCGACAAGCTTGGCGGTGGCGGGGACATGCTGTTCGGCGACCTCCTGAGCCTCGGCTCCGGATTTTTCTGGGCTTTGACCAACATCCTCATCAAGCGCTCGAAGCTGGTCGAGACGAGCGCCGAGAAGCTGCTTCTCTACCAGCTCGCCGGGGCCGCAATCGTCGGCGTGCTGGTGCTGCCTCTCGCCGGTCCGCCCGTTCGCGACCCCAGCGTGCTGTCGACATTGGCCCTGCTTTTCCAGGCGGTCTACATCGTCGCCTTCACCTATGTGCTTTGGTTCTGGCTGCTGCGGCGCTATCCGGCGTCAGGCCTGTCCAGCTTCACCTTCCTGTCGCCGGTTTTCGGCGTGCTGTGCGGCGCCATGTTCTTGAATGAGCCGCTGACCATGCGCATTTTCCTGGCTCTGGGCCTGATTGCCGCCGGCCTGATCATCGTCAACCGGCCGGGGCGCAAGCTGACGCCCGTGTAAGAGAGACTGTTATGCGCGACATCCTCAACGACCTCGAAGCGGGCAAATATCTTTCCGATCCGGATCCGGTCCGCCGCGCCCAGATCCAGATGAAGACGCATCTGCCGAAGCGCTTCTACAAGACCGTCTCGGTCGCACCAGTGGGAGACGGCTTTGCCGTGCATCTCGACGGCAAGCCGGTGCGTACGCCGGGCAAGGCGCTGCTGGCACTGCCCACCGAGGCGGCGGCTGCGCTCGTCGCCGACGAGTTCGCCGCGCAAGGCGAAACCATCAACCCGGTGACAATGCCGGTGATGCGCCTCGTCAACACCGCCATCGACGGTGTCGCCAGCGATCCGCAGGCGGTGCTGGAGGACATCCTGCGCTTCGCGTCGTCCGATCTGCTCTGCTATCGCGCCGACGTGCCGCAAGGCTTGGTGGAGCGGCAGAACGAACATTGGGACCCGGTCCTCGATTGGGCGCGCGGCAGCCTCGGGGCAAGGTTCAATCTCGCCGAGGGGATCATCCATGTCGAGCAGCCGCGCGAAGCCATTGCCATACTGGGCAGCCACCTTGCCCAGCGGGCCGACGCGCTGCGGCTCGCCGCCATCCATGTCATGACCTCGCTGACCGGTTCGGCGCTGCTGGCGCTGGCTGTCGATTTCGGCGAACTCGATGCCGAGGGTGCCTGGGCCGCCGGCCATGTCGACGAGGACTGGCAGATCGAGCATTGGGGACAGGACGCCGAGGCGGTCGCGCGCCGCTCGGCCCGCAAGCGCGACATGATGGCTGCCGTCAGTCTGCTGGAAGCGCTCAAGGGCTGACGCTCCACCGCTTGCCCCGTTGCATCCCGCAGTGCACCTAATACCAAAGTCATAATCCCAAAGACGCGCTGACATTGGCGCGCGCTTTCTGTCATTTTTTCCGTGATCGCTGTGCTTGAGTCTGTGTTCGGAGGAGAACGCGGACAATGACACGCAGCATCGAGGCAATGGGTCTCACGGGAGGACAATTCTATGGCAATGGCATCGACTGCCGGCGGAGCAAGCCGCGGCATGACGCGGGAAGAGAAGAAGGTCATCTTCGCTTCCTCGCTCGGAACCGTTTTCGAATGGTACGATTTCTATCTCTACGGCTCGCTGGCGGTGTTCATTGGTTCGACCTTTTTCAGTCCAACCATTCCGGAGGCGACGCGCAACATCTTCGCGCTGCTGGCTTTCGCGGCCGGCTTCCTGGTCCGCCCGTTCGGTGCGCTGCTGTTCGGCCGCATCGGCGACCTTGTCGGCCGCAAATATACATTCCTCGTCACCATGACGATCATGGGCCTATCGACCTTCCTGGTCGGCCTGCTGCCTGGATATGCGACTTTGGGCATCGCGGCTCCCGTGATCTTGATTATCCTGCGCATGCTGCAGGGCTTGGCGCTCGGTGGTGAATATGGCGGTGCGGCGACCTATGTCGCCGAGCACGCGCCTGATGACCGCCGCGGTTTCTACACGTCATGGATCCAGACGACGGCGACGCTCGGCCTTTTCCTGTCGCTGATCGTCATCCTGATCGTGCAGGCGTCACTGACCAAGGAAAACTACGCCGCCTGGGGTTGGCGCATTCCTTTCATCGTCTCCTTCGTGCTGCTTGCCGTTTCAATCTGGATCCGGCTGTCTCTCTCCGAGTCGCCGACCTTCCAGAAGATGAAGGACGAAGGCAAGGGTTCCAAGGCGCCGCTTTCGGAAGCCTTTGGCCAGTGGAAGAATGCCAAGATAGCGATCCTGGCGCTGCTCGGCCTTACCGCCGGTCAGGCCGTGGTCTGGTACAATGGCCAGTTCTACGCGCTGTTCTTCCTGCAGAACGTGCTCAAGGTCGAAGCCCAATCGGTCAACATCATGATCGCCATTGCGCTCGCCCTCGGCTCGATCTTCTTCGTCGTCTTCGGCTGGCTCTCCGACAAGATCGGCCGCAAGCCGATCATCATGGCGGGTCTCGCTTTAGCGATCGTCTGCACCTTCCCGCTGTTCAAGGCGCTGACTTGGTCCGCCAATCCGGCGCTCGCCAAGGCCCAGCAGAACACGCGTGCAACGGTGACGGCGGCACCCGGCGACTGCAGATTCCAGTTCAATCCGGTCGGCACGGCGAAGTTCACGACGTCCTGCGACATCGCGACCTCGTTCCTGACCAAGAACTCGGTTCCCTATGACGTGGTGTCGACGGCTGCGGCCGGAACTGCGGCTTCGGTCAAGATCGGCAATGAAACGGTGGACTCCTACGATGCGATCGCCGCCGGCGATCAGGCGAAAGCCAAGGATGCCGCCTTCGTCAAGGCCGTCAACATGTCGCTGCAGGATGGCGGCTATCCGCTGAAGCGCGCGGCGATCAAAGTGTCGGACCAGAAGCTCGATGCTTTTGTTGCCGCCAATCCGGAGTTGAAGCTCGATGCCGCCGCCATCCGCGCCGGCGAGAAGGCGACTGTTCCGGTCGACCAGGCGATCAAGGACAAGATCCTGACCAAGGATGAGGCCGCGGGCGCCCCTGAAGTCACCGTCTACAACATACCGGGTGGCGGCCCCTTCGCCATGTTCGCCGACCCGGCGGCGATCAACTGGCCGATGACGATCGGCATCCTGTTCGTCCTGGTCCTGTTCGTGACCATGGTCTACGGCCCGATTGCCGCGATCCTGGTCGAGATGTTCCCGACCCGCATCCGCTACACCGGCATGTCGTTGCCCTATCACATCGGCAATGGCTGGTTCGGCGGTCTGCTGCCGGCGACTGTGTTCGCACTCAGTGCCTACAAGGGCGATATCTACTATGGTCTGTGGTATCCGGTGATCATCGCCGCGATGTCGCTGGTCATCGGCATGATCTTCGTCAGGGATACGCTTGGAACCGATCTGAACACCAAGCAGTAACCGACCACTCCCTAGTCTATAGAAAACCCGGCGCGAGCGATCGCGCCGGGTTTTTCAATGCATGGCGATATGCGACGAGGACAGGCGGTTAGCTTTGCCGGTCCTGCCTCGCGTCCTCTATGGCCGCCTCGTGATACCAGCCGTCGCCGAAATCCGCCCGAACACCGCGCAGCGAGGCAAGCTCTGCTGCAAACTTAGCCTTGCCGCTTAAATTTGAGGCAGAGATGCGCGCTGCCGCCGGGAACATCAGAATTTTGGCCGACGGACGCGTGGAAATGATTTCCATTGTCGGGCTCCTTTCTTCTGCCGAACCTTGTCGATTCAACTTGTCTCGAAGATAAGGTCTGCAATCAAGTTAGGCAATATGCCTACGAAAAGATCAGCATTTGCCCATTATTTGTGCGCATTGCGACTGTGATTGATCAGGACGCATTGCTTAGGCGGCTTGCCGACTTCAACCGAATGCCGCGTCAATTTTGCCGCACCCTCCAGACCAAGAGTGGCACACGAATTGCATTTTAGTAATCCGGCAGGCCGGCTGCTGGCGGCAGACGCATGTCGACGCCGTCCAGTGTTCGGTGATCAAGCAACGAGAGGCTAGAATGACGAAATACAAGCTCGAGTACATTTGGCTCGATGGATACACCCCGGTCCCCAATCTCCGCGGCAAGACGCAGATCAAGGAGTTTGCCGAATTCCCGACGCTCGAGCAGTTGCCACTGTGGGGCTTTGATGGTTCGTCGACGATGCAGGCCGAGGGCCACAGCTCCGACTGCGTGCTGAAGCCGGTCGCGGTCTATCCGGACCCGGCCCGCACGAACGGCGTGCTCGTGATGTGCGAAGTCATGATGCCCGATGGCGTTACGCCGCATGCCTCCAACAAGCGCGCCACCATCCTCGACGACGAGGGCGCCTGGTTCGGTTTCGAGCAGGAATATTTCTTCTACAAGGACGGCCGCCCGCTCGGCTTCCCCGAGAGCGGCTATCCCGCGCCGCAGGGCCCGTACTACACCGGCGTCGGCTACTCCAATGTCGGCTCTGTCGCGCGCCAGATCGTTGAGGAACATCTCGACCTCTGCCTCGCCGCCGGCATCAACCACGAAGGCATCAATGCCGAAGTGGCCAAGGGCCAGTGGGAATTCCAGATTTTCGGCAAGGGCTCCAAAAAGGCCGCCGACCAGATGTGGATGGCCCGCTACCTGATGCAGCGCCTGACCGAGAAATACGGCATCGATATCGAATACCATTGCAAGCCGCTCGGCGACACCGACTGGAACGGCTCGGGCATGCACGCCAACTTCTCGACCGCTTATATGCGCGAAGTCGGCGGCAAGGCCTATTTCGAAGCGCTGATGGCAGCCTTCGACAAGAACCTGATGGATCACATCGCCGTCTACGGCCCGGACAACGACAAGCGTTTGACCGGCAAGCATGAGACCGCGCCGTGGAACAGGTTCAGCTATGGCATTGCCGATCGCGGTGCTTCGATCCGCGTGCCGCATTCCTTCATCAAGAGCGACTACAAGGGTTATCTGGAAGACCGCCGTCCGAACTCGCAGGGCGACCCCTACCAGATCGCCTCGCAGATCCTGAAGACGATCGCCTCGGTACCGGCGAGCGCCCAGGTTTCGGCAGCAGCGTAAGCGTTTCGGCATAGATGAAGAAAGCCCCGGCGTTCGCGCCGGGGCTTTTTTGTTGCAGCTGCCGGATCGAGCGGGAAAGGCGCGGTGTGTCCGACCTCAGCCGGCGACAATGCCACGCGCCTTCAGTGCAGCAACGACCTTCGCATGGGGCAGGGCAGGTGTGAGGTTGCCGTCGCGTCCAATCATCTCCTGGTTGGCGACCTGGTTCGGTCCGATCAACGCTGCCGTTGCCTCGGTCCATGGCAGCTACGCTTCCCTCTGGATCGCCACCAGCGTCGTTGCGGTGCTGGCGGCTGCCGCCTGCTTCATCGACATCAACCTGCTGCTGCTCGTCAGCGGCACGTCGCTGGTGGTGATCTATGCCTTGTTGTGCGTGGCGGCGTTTGTCGGCCGCCGCAGCGGCACCACCGATGGCGGGCACTATCGCATGCCGTTGTTCCCGGTCCCGGCCGTCCTCGCCCTCCTGTCGCTGATCTACGTCGCTTACCAGAACTACCTGGACGTCGGCTTCGGCCGTTCGAGTCTGATCGCCACGGGTCTGATCATGGTCGTGGCGGCGGTCTATTACCTGCTGGTCCTGGCCAGGCGAACGGACTGGAACCTGCATGGTCCCGACGAGCTTGCAGGGTAGATCCACGTCCCTCCGACGGTCTGCTCCTGTAGGAACCCCGGCCCAGGCCGGGGTTCTTTTGTGGGGATGCCCTTGCTGGACAAAAGCCCCCAAAAAAAGTCAGGCGGAAAGATCGCTGCGAGGACCGTCGGGAGGTGACGATCCGGGCTGGTGCGCGGCTTCCTGTGAGGCCGTGTCGCGGACCACGAAAGCCCAAAAAACCGCAGAAAACAGCCTGTTTCGGCGACTCTGCGTACTTGCGCTCCATTGCATAAGTCTCTGCTCAAGCGTCAAAATCGGCGATCCGCACCCCCGCTGAGCGGCGTTGACAGATCGCAGTGCAGCATGCGACTTCGCAAGTCTTGGGGTTACGTCACGCAATGCTGTTCGGACGGGCGGGGTTTACTTGAACGGCGGCATAGGCGTGGGCGCCGGACGAGCGGTCACTGTAGCCTGAGGCAGTGCTCCGCTCGCTCCTGGCTCTAATGTTGGCGACCGAATGGCCACCCTTCATCGTCCACCGAACATTGCTTAGCCTGGGACACGCGTCATCAAGACTGGCGTGCTGGGCCTGCCAAAGGGCTCATAAGCCTCGGCATGCGAACGATCGTCGAAAAATCAAAACGCAATGCTCGGCCCAACTGTTGCGCGACAACAGCGCGACCGATCGGCAGCGCGACCGATCGCGGTATGCGGCTATCGGAGCGCAGCAAAAAGCCCTTGAAAGAGGTAAATCTTTCAAGGGCTTGCATAGTATGGCGAATCTTAGACCGAGTAATACATGTCGTACTCGACCGGGTGCGGGGTCATTTCGAAGCGCATCACCTCGGCCATCTTCAACTCGATGTAGCTGTCGATCTGGTCGTCGTCGAATACGCCGCCGGCTTTCAGGAAGCCGCGATCCTTGTCGAGGCTCTGCAGCGCTTCGCGCAGCGAACCGCAGACGGTCGGGATCTTCTTCAGTTCCTTCGGCGGCAGGTCGTAGAGATCCTTGTCCATCGGCTGGCCGGGATGGATCTTGTTCTTGATGCCGTCGAGGCCGGCCATCAGCATGGCGGCGAAAGCGAGGTAGGGGTTCGCGCCCGGATCGGGGAAGCGGACCTCGACGCGCTTGGACTTGGGCGACGAGCCGAACGGGATGCGGCAGGACGCCGAGCGGTTGCGCGCCGAATAGGCGAGCAGCACCGGCGCTTCGTAGCCAGGAACCAGGCGCTTGTAGGAATTGGTCAGCGGGTTAGTGAAAGCGTTGATCGCCTTGGCGTGCTTGATTATGCCGCCGATGTAGAACAGGCAGCTTTCCGACAGGCCGGCATATTCGTTACCGGCGAAGGTCGGCTTGCCGTTCTTCCAGATCGACTGGTGGACGTGCATGCCCGACCCGTTGTCGCCGAAGATCGGCTTCGGCATGAAGGTGGCTGTCTTGCCATAGGCGTTGGCGACCTGGTGCACGACATACTTGTAGATCAGCATCTTGTCGGCGTTGCGGACCAGAGTGTCGAACTTGATACCGAGTTCGTGCTGGGCAGCAGCCACCTCGTGGTGATGCTTTTCAACGCGCACGCCCATCTCGGCGAGCACGGTCAGCATCTCGGAGCGCATGTCCTGTGCGGAATCGATCGGCGGCACCGGGAAATAGCCGCCCTTGATGCGCGGACGGTGGCCGAGATTGCCGGTCTCGTAGTCGGTGTCGTCGTTCGACGGCAGTTCGGTGGAATCGAGCTTGAAGCCGGTATTGTACGGGTCGGCCTTGTACTTCACATCGTCGAACACGAAGAATTCGGCTTCCGGGCCGACATAGATGGTGTCGCCGATGCCTTCCGACTTCATATAGGCCTCGGCCTTCTTGGCAGTGCCGCGCGGATCGCGGTTGTAGGATTCGCCCGACACCGGATCGAGGATGTCGCACAGGATGACCATGGTCGACTGCGCGAAGAACGGATCCATATGAACCGTGTCCGGATCGGGCATCAGCACCATGTCGGACTCATTGATGGCCTTCCAGCCGGCAATCGAAGAGCCGTCGAACATCACGCCATCGGCGAACATGTCTTCCTCGACCTCGATGACATCCATCGTCACGTGTTGCAGCTTGCCCTTCGGGTCTGTGAAGCGCAGGTCGACGAATTTCACGTCGTTGTCCTTGATCTGCTTCATGATGTCTTTGGCTGTCGTCATGTCATTTATCCCTGTGTGATGACGTTTTTTGATGATGACGTTTTCAGAAGATTGCCGGGGTGGATCAGACCGCGTCCATGCCGGTTTCGCCAGTGCGGATTCGCACGACTTCCTCGATGTTGGAGACGAAGATCTTGCCGTCTCCGATACGGCCGGTCTGGGCCGCCTTGCGGATGGCCTCGATCGCACCTTCGACCGCGTCGTCGCCAAGCACGACCTCGATCTTCACCTTGGGCAGAAAATCGACGACATATTCGGCGCCGCGGTAGAGTTCGGTATGGCCCTTCTGACGCCCGAAGCCCTTGGCCTCGGTGACAGTGATGCCTTGCAGTCCGGCTTCCTGAAGCGCTTCCTTCACTTCGTCCAGCTTGAATGGCTTGATGATCGCTTCGATCTTTTTCATGTAAAAAGTGGCCTCCACTGCCAAAAAAACGGGTTGTGAGCCCCCGCTTGCGCCTCCATCAAGCACGAACTGTGCCAATTCGATGGATTCGAAGCGGGCTCATACGATTTCAAAGCCTCACCGCGCCGGGATGCAAATTCGCGTCATTCACTGCATCAGGTGCGGCATGGGCTGCTGGAGCCGACACAGCGCTAGCACCTGCGTCCGCATAACAATTAGGCATATCGCCTATTCGGCGGGCAGTTTTGTGCCTGCGATGCCTTCCTCCCGACAATATGGCGGTAAATTTTGCCAACTCCCCTTTGTTTGCTTCGGATCGAAAATTGGACAATGCTTGATCGAATGCGGATCGGCAATCCATGAGCAACGAACTTCTTTCCCCGGCCGAAATGAGCGAGGCCGATCGGCTGACGATTGCCGCCGGTCCAACCGACGGTATCGGCCTGATGCGCCGTGCCGGCGAAGCGGTCGCGGCCGAGGTGCTCAAGCGCTATCCGGCGGCCACGCATGTCCATGTGCTCTGCGGACCTGGCAACAATGGCGGTGATGGCTATGTCGTTGCCCGCATCCTGGCCGGCAGCGGCGTCGTCACGACGATCTGGGCAAGTGGCACGCCGAGGCCGGAAAGCGATGCGGCGCTCGCCGCCGCGCTATGTCCGCTCAAGCCTCGGCCTCTGTCTGGTTTCGATGCCGGGGCCGGCTCGATCGTGGTCGACGCGCTCTATGGGGCAGGGCTGTCCAAGCCGCTGTCCGGCGATGCTGCGAAAGCCGTCGATACCGCAACAGCCCTGCACCTGCCGGTGGTCGCGGTCGATCTGCCGTCGGGTGTCTCGGGAGCCGGCGGTGAAATAATGGGCAGGGCGTTTCGCGCCGAAGTCACCGTCACCTTCGCGCGAAAAAAGCCTGGGCACCTGCTGCTCCCGGGACGCGGGCAATGCGGTGAAATCGTGCTCGCCGATATCGGCATCGGCGACGGCATCATTGCCCAGTTGACCGTGTCGACCTTCGAGAACGGGCCGGACCTGTGGTTGCAGGAATTTCCAGTGCCGGCGGTCGACGCACACAAGTACAAGCGCGGCCATGTCGGCGTCTTTTCCGGTGGTCCCAGCGCAACGGGCGCGGCGCGGCTGTCGGCACTTGCCGCGGCGAGAAGCGGGGCAGGGGCGGTCACCGTGCTGTCGCCAGCCAATGCCATGCAGGTAAATGCTGCACATCTCACATCAGTCATGTTGCGCAAGGCCGACGACAGCGTCGACATCGACGCGTTCATCGGCGAACGCCGGCCGTCGGCCTTTGTTCTCGGGCCAGGTTTCGGCGTTGGCGAAAGGACGCGGAAATTTGCACTCGCGCTGCTTACCTCGGGCCACCTACGGGATACGTCAACCCGAATTGACGGCCTCGTGTTCGACGCCGACGCGATCACCTCATTTCGCGAGGCGCCCGACGTCATGTTTGAAGCTTCTCGCCAACCGAACGCTCCTGCCCTGGTGATGACGCCGCATGACGGTGAGTTCGCCAGGCTGTTCCCTGATATCGCCGGCGACGAAACTCTGTCGAAGCTCGCCAAGGCCCGCGCAGCCGCAGCGCGTGCCAATGCCATTGTCGTCTACAAAGGTGCCGACACGGTGATCGCGGCGCCGAACGGCCGGGCGGCGATCAACGCCAATGGCGCACCCTGGCTCGCCACGGCTGGATCGGGCGACGTTCTGTCGGGTATCGTTGCCGGGCTGCTGGCGCAAGGCATGGCGCCTTTCCACGCTGCTTGCGCCGCGGTTTGGATCCACGCTGAAGCCGGCCGCCGCTTCGGTCCCGGGTTGATTGCCGAGGACCTGCCGATGGCAATGGTGCCGGTGCTGCGCGAATTGGTCGAAAACCAACCGGACCTTCGATGAGCCGCGCCCTGGCTCGGCTGCTCGCCACCGTCCTTGTCGTCTTCGCGGTGCATGCAGCGCGCGCCGAAGGTCCCGTGACGATCGTGGATGATCCGGCCGTGCTCGCCGCACTTGATGCCAAGGGTTATGGCTTTGCCGATCTTTTTGGCGCAGCGGGCGAGGGCGATCTGAAAGCCCTCTACGACAAGGCGCCGGCCTATCACGCTGTCGTCGACACGGTAGCGGCCGATGTTGCCGCACTGCGCGCCGACATGAAGGCCGGCGGGCGGCCGCTCTACGAGGTTACCGACGGCAATGTCGGCCGCATCATGGACATGCGCTGGCTGAAGACCGATGCCGCGCGTTTCCGGCTGGTCGGCGTCGTCAACCGGCTCGACCGTCGCGACTTCGCCGCCGTGCTCGGTGACAAGAGCTGCGGCGAGGTGCGCTTCATCTACCGCCTTGCCTACAGTTTCCGGAAAAACAGCAAGCTGCTGGCGTCGCGCCTGCCGTTCAATTTCAACGCCGTCTACAGCGCGGCGCCCGATGCCGACGGCGGCTGCGTCGGCATTGCCGGACGCTGGACGCCACAGCTTGACGAGACCGTCGATGCCGGCTGGCTGACCGGCGGACCGCTGGAGAAAGCCGGGCTGACCTTCAAGCAGCTGGAACTCAACGCACAGGTGGTGCGCTTTCCCTCCGGCCAGGAAACCGAGTTCGGTGGCCAGGCCGCCTATCTCATGCGGATATTGGGTATCGATGGCGGGACGGTCAGCGAGAAGCCGCTGGAGAATACGCCAGACACCGCAAGGCTCTCGCAAGACGCGGCGCTGAAGGCACAGCTCGCCGCCTATGTCACCGCCAATCTGCCGGCGATCGATGAAGGCGTCTACGAAATCCCCGACGAGTTCCTGGCCCGAAAGGTGATCTCCTGGTCGACCTTCGGCAGTGCGCGGCAGGCCAACCACCCGTTCACGCCGCTGTTCCAACCCGGGGAATTCGCGTCGCTCGATTATTCCGGGCTGAAACTGGTGCGCACGCCGGAAGCGCTGGTCGAGCGGCTGGATAATGGCGCCTGCCAGGGGTGCCATCAGGCTGGTTCGACGGCGGGGTTCCACTTCATTGGTCTCGACGACAAGACGACGTCGCCGTTGAACCGCATCGAGGTCGGCATTTCGCCGCATCTTCACGCCGAAATCCCGCGCCGTCAGGCTTGGCTGCGCGCCATGGCGCAAGGCAAGGAGCCGAACCGCTTCCGTCCGCTCTCCTTTGCACCGCCGGCTGCCTGGACGGACGCCGGCGCGGTCGACTACGCGCCGGCAGAGATGGCAATGCCGTGCCTGATGCCGGAAGATGCCGCCCGCTTCGGCACCACCTGGCAGTGCGGCAGCGGCACGGTCTGCACGCCGCTGGCGACGGCATCGGGGGTGCGGACCAAGCTGGCACAATGCCTGCTGCCCAAGGACAGCGAAAAGATGTTTTCCGGCCATCCCTGCCTGACCGGCTCGATCGCCAGCAACGAAGCGCAGCCGTTCAACGACCGCTACAGCATATCGGGCCAGTTCGCGGCTTTCGCACCGGACGTCTCCCGCACCGCTTACACCTGCCGTCCGCCGAAGATCGGTGTGCCTGCCGGAATTGCTTATCGCGGCTGCGACGACAAGGACCGTGTCTTCGCGGCCTTCAAAGCCGGCAAGCCGATGCCGAACGAGATCTGCGGGCTGGTCGGCGGCAAGAAATTCGACATCTGCGTCGCCACCAACAATTTCGACCAATGCCTTGGCGGCGCCGTCAATCGCGGCAACCGACCGGCCTGTTCGGCCGATCATTTCTGCCGCGAGGACTATATGTGTCAATCGCTGCCGCCCGATACGCCTGGCATCGGCAAGATCAGGGGCATCGGCTTCTGTTCGCCGACCTATTTCATCTTCCAGATGCGCATCGACAACCATGCGACGCCCTGGAGCAGTTCCGTCCGTGCCACCATGGGAGCGGGGTTTGGTGCGGCGGAAGTAGAATAACCCCCCTGGCGATTGCTGGTGCGGCCGACTGAGATACCGCCGTTTGCGGCTTAGGATGCCTCACAGCGGGATGTTGTCGTGCTTCTTCCAGGGGTTCTGCATATCCTTGTTGCGCAGCATCCGCAGCGCGCGCGCGATCCGGCGGCGGGTCGAGTGCGGCATGATCACCTCATCGACATAGCCACGCTCGGCGGCAACGAAGGGCGACAGGAAGCGATCCTCGTAAGCCTTTGTATGGGCTGCGATCTTTTCCGCATCGCCAATGTCCTTGCGATAGATGATCTCGACCGCTCCCCTGGCGCCCATCACCGCGATCTGCGCCGTCGGCCAGGCGTAGTTCATGTCACCGCGCAGGTGTTTTGACGCCATCACGTCATAGGCGCCGCCATAGGCTTTTCGGGTGATGACGGTGATCTTCGGCACGGTGGCTTCGGCATAGGCGAACAGGAGTTTCGCGCCGTGCTTGATCAGCCCGCCATATTCCTGCGCCGTGCCGGGCAGGAAGCCAGGGACATCGACAAACGTGACGATCGGAATCGAGAAACAGTCGCAGAAGCGCACGAAACGGGCCGCCTTGCGGCTGGCGTCCGAGTCGAGCACGCCGGCCAACACCATCGGCTGGTTGGCGACGAAGCCGACGGTGCGGCCCTCGACCCGCCCGAATCCGGTGACGATGTTCTTGGCGAAATTCTGCTGGATCTCGAAGAAGTCGCCTTCGTCGGCGGTCTTCAAGATCAACTCCTTGATGTCGTAAGGCTTGTTGGCATTGTCGGGGATCAGCCGGTCGAGCGACAGGTCGTGATCGGTGACCGACTGGTAGCATTCGATCTCCGGGAGCTCCGATGTGTTGGAGGCGGGCAGCAGGTCGACCAGCCGGCGCATCTGCAGCAGCGCCTCTACGTCATTGTCGTAGGCGCCGTCGGCGATCGAGGATTTCGTGGTGTGGACGGAGGCGCCGCCAAGGCTCTCGGCGGTCACGGTCTCGTTGGTGACGGTCTTCACCACATCCGGTCCGGTGACGAACATATAGGAGGTGTCGCGGACCATGAAGATGAAGTCGGTCATCGCAGGCGAATAGACGTCGCCGCCTGCGCAAGGACCCATGATCAGCGATATCTGCGGAATGACACCGGACGCCAGCACGTTGCGCTGGAAGATCTCGGCATAGCCGCCGAGTGCGGCGACGCCCTCCTGGATACGCGCGCCGCCGGCATCATAGAGGCCGATGATCGGCGCGCGGTTGCGCAGCGCCATCTCCTGCACCTTGATGACCTTTTCGGCATGCGCTTCCGACAGCGAGCCGCCGAAGACGGTAAAATCCTTGGCGAAGAGATAGACCGGGCGGCCATTGACGGTGCCCCAGCCCGTGACGACGCCGTCGCCGGCGATCTTCGTCTTCTCCATGCCGAAGTCGGTCGAGCGGTGCTCGACATACATGTCGAATTCTTCGAACGAGCCCTCGTCGAGAAACACCTCGATGCGTTCACGCGCGGCAAGCTTGCCCTTCTTGTGCTGGGCATCGATGCGGGCCTGGCCGCCACCCATGCGGGCGATGTCGCGGCGGCGCTCGAGTTCCTTCAGCACGTCCTTCATCGGTTATCCTCCCAGGCCAGCGGCATTTCGTGGTAATCGTGCCGGCAAGCGAGTGCAAGCACCGCTTGCGCTGCGGTTTTGTTGCGCTGCAGCATGACGCCCCTTGCATTTGGCAGCGAACTGGGCCATATGCGGCGACATAGGCGCTTGGGCCGGGAACAATCCGGCCTTCTCGACAAATGAGACTGGTTGCGTCTGTTTTCCCTCTTTCCGGTATATCGGCCCCTCTTTCCGGTACATCACAAAGCGGCGAAAAAGCCCCGTGGCATGATGCCTGCGGGCACGACAGCGCAGCCGAGTGGACGAAACCGTCCGCCCGCCTTGTCGTTTCATGACAATTTATCCGACGGCAGGTTGCGCCCCTGCCGCCATTGATGTTTGCGGCCAGGAGCCGCGTGAAAGAAGAATATTTTGACCAACGAAAACACTTTGCTCGGTACAGGGGAACTCTCCGGTTTCGCAGCACTTGGAATTACGGGCGCGCTGCTCAAGGCGACCCATGCCGCCGGCTTCACCGAGCCGAAGCCGATCCAGACCCAGGCGATCCCGCCGCAGCTGGAAGGCCGTGACATTTTCGGCATCGCCCAGACCGGTTCGGGCAAGACCGCGGCCTTTGCGCTGCCGATCCTGTCGAAGATCATCGCTCTCGGCACCAAGCGCCGGCCGAAGACGGCGCGTGCGCTGATTCTGGCGCCGACGCGCGAGCTCGCCGTGCAGATCGAGGACATGATCAAGCTGCTCGCCAAGGGCGCGCATGTCTCGACCGCGCTCGTGCTCGGCGGCGTCTCGCGCTTCAGCCAGGTGAAGAAAGTTGCGCCCGGCGTCGACATCCTGATCGCCACGCCAGGCCGGCTGACCGATCTGGTGCGTGAGGGCGACCTCGTGCTTGCCGACACCAAGTGGCTGGTGCTGGACGAAGGCGACCGCATGCTCGACATGGGCTTCATCAACGACGTCAAGCGCATTGCCAAGGCGACCGCTCCGGACCGTCAGACGGTGCTGTTCTCGGCAACCATGCCGGCCGAAATCGCCGAGCTGGCGAAAGGCCTGTTGAAGAACCCGATCCGCGTCGAAGTCGCCCCCCACAGCACGGCGGCAGCCGAGATCGTGCAGGGCGTCGTCTTCGCCCGCACCAAGCAGAAGCGCCAGGTGCTGTCGACGATGCTCGCCGACGAGGCGATGAAGTCCGTCATCATCTTTTCGCGCACCAAGCATGGTGCCGACAGGGTGACCAAGGACCTCGAGCGCGACGGCTTCAAGGCCGCCGTCATCCACGGCAACAAGTCGCAGAACGCCCGCCAGAAGGCGCTGAACGATTTCCGCGAGGGCTCGGTGCGCATTCTCGTGGCGACCGACATCGCGGCGCGCGGCATCGACGTGCCCGGCATCAGCCACGTCGTGAATTTCGACCTGCCTGACGAAGCCGAAAGCTATGTCCACCGCATTGGCCGCACCGGCCGCAACGGCATGGACGGCATCGCCATCACGCTTTGCGATCCTTCGGAGAACAGCAAGCTGCGTCAGGTCGAGCGCATCATCCGCACCAAGCTGCCGATCGTTGCCGACCATCTCGGCAACCCCGATCCGCAGCGCAATCCGGCTGAAAAGAACGAGCGCTTCGAGCCGGCCAATGATCGCAACGGCAATGGTCGTCGCGACGGCAGGCGGCCCGGTGGCGAGAACAAGGGCAACGGGTTTGGCAAGAAGCGCTTCGGCGACAAGCCGGCCTTCGCTGGCGAGCGCAAGCCGGAAGGCGCCAAGCCCTTCAAGGGTAACAACAAGCGCCGCTTCGGCGGCAAGCGTCCGGCGGCGCGGGCTGCGTAAGCCAGACCGCTTCGCAATCAGTCAAGCCTAGGCTGGTTGATTGCTCGTGACTGACAAAGAAAGGGCGGCTGAAGCGATGCTTCGGTCGCCCTTTTTTCGTCCGCTTACTTGGCCACGGCCTCGACCCAGACGGCAATCCTTTGCGACAGAAAGGCCGTGGTCGACGGCGACAGCGCGTCGCCGGCGATGACGTGGTTGTCGGGATCGCCGGTGTCGTCGACCGGAACCAGTTCATGCGGCGCGCCCCAGCGCGCGGCGATTTCGCGGGTGCGGTCTTCCCGCACCACTCTGTCGGAATCGGAGAAGATGAAGAGAGCCGGTATGGTCGCCTTCTCCACTGGCGCGGCGTAGGCGAGTTCGGTTAGCGCCTGCATCGGCAGCGTCGCGTCGATCGGATATTTATAGGTCCAGAATTTCTCGTGCAGGGCGTTGCGCGGCAGGAAGCTGTGCTCCTTGCCGGCGACGAGTTGGGCGATCTGTTTGCCCCACGGCATGGTCAGGATCTCGGCGCCGGAAGCCTTGACGCCGAAATTCGGCGAGATGAATGCAATCGCCGCCACCCCGTCCGACGCGCCCGGCTGCGTTGCCGCCCATGCCGCCAGCGAGCCGCCGGTCGAGGTCGAGATGACGATCACCTTGTCGCCGATCGCCCGGCCGATGGCGAGCGCCTCCTCATAGTCGTTGATCCAGGCATTGACGCTGCCTTGCGTCATCGCCGCGCCGTCCTGCCCGTGACCGGTAAGGCGAGTGTAGAACAGATTGGCGTCGAGCTGATCGGCCACTTCGTCGGACAGCGGGCGGACCTCGCCCTTCGAGGCGGAAAAGCCGTGGATATAGACGATCGACAGCGGCGTCCTGGCATGCACCATCGGATTGGCCCAGACGATCTCCTTCTCCAGCCCGTCACGGATGCCGGGTATGGCGGCTTCCGTCTTCGCCACATAGGTCTGCGGATCGTCGCCGATGACCGAGGGATCGAAACGGATTGTGGTGTCGACAGGAACGCGCGGACCAAGCACGAAAGCCAATGAAAGGACTGCGACAAGGCCCAGCACAGCAAGCACGATCCGTCGCTCCATCGCAGACTCCAACGAACAATTTCTGAGCCTATGGCGGCACCACAAGCAGGCAACGGGCCGGCCCGAGGCGGGCAGCTCGCCGATCGCGATGCCGTTCTACTCGCTTGGCGGTTTGCGGTCGTAGTGCAGCGGCCGCGCCTTCCAACTGGTCATGAGGCTGATCACGCCTCTGCACAGCGGCCTCGGCAGCAGGCTGAGCAGCTTCAGCGGCCAGCTCAACCGGCGCGGGAAGGTGACTTCGAAGCCGCCGGACTTGATACCACGCGCCATGAGGCGCGACGCGCGGCTGACCGGCATCAATCCCGGCATCGGCAGCATATTCTTCTCGGTCAGCGGGGTGTCGATGAAGCCCGGATTGATCACCTGGATGCGCACGTTCATCTTGTCGAAATCATACTTCAGCGATTCCGCCAGGATGTTGATCGCCGCCTTGGTGCCGCCATAGGCGGCCGTGGTCGGCCAGCCGAAATAGGCGGTGACCGAGCCGACCAGCACGACGTGGCCGCGCGCTCGCACACGCATGCGCTCGACCGCTGGCACCAGGCCGTTGACGATGCCGAAATAGTTGACCTCGAAGGACTGGCGAAAGTCGGCGACGGCGAGATTCTCGCCCGGTGTCGATATGTAGTTTCCGGCATTGAAGACGGCGAGCACGATGGGACCGAGTTCCTTCTCGATCGCGGCGACGGTTCTTGCCATGCGCGGCTCGTCGGTGACGTCGCAGGGAAAGGCCGTGACACTGCCCGGCATCTGCGCGGTCTCGACGACAAGCGTGTCGATAGGATCGTCGTCGAGTGCGGTCACCGCGACGGCATAGCCCTGGGACGCAAGGTCCCTGGCCAGCGCACGGCCGATGCCGCTGCTGCCGCCCGTGATCCAGGCGACGCCGTGCTTCGGGTTGGCCCGATAGAGTGTCATGCTGCGCCCTGTCGACTTGTTCGTGTCTTGCTCTAGCGATGAAGAAATCGAATGAAAAGAGTGCTTTTCATCGCCGGGCGGAAATGAACTGTGGGGCATGAAGGCGATGTTGAGAGCGTTGGCGCGATAACAGTGCCGCAAATGCGACTGGACCAGACAAATTCTTGCCTTGAAACCGAAGCTTCGGGTTTCTAGGGTTTCGGCGCACCTACACAAGGAATCCTGAATGCCCCGTTCTGTGATCGACGCGATCGGCAACACGCCTCTGATCCGCCTCAACAAAGCGTCTGAACAAACCGGTTGCGAGATCCTGGGGAAGGCCGAATTCATGAACCCGGGCCAATCGGTCAAGGATCGCGCCGGTCTGTTCATCATCCGCGACGCCGAGCAGCGCGGGCTGCTGAAGCCCGGCGGCGTCATCGTCGAGGGAACGGCCGGCAATACCGGCATCGGGCTGACGCTGGTCGCCAAGGCGCTGGGATACCGCACCGTCATCGTCATCCCCGACACGCAGAGCCAGGAAAAGAAGGACACCATCAAGCTGCTCGGCGCCGAACTGATCGAGGTGCCCGCGGTGCCTTACAAGAACCCCAACAATTACGTGAAACTGTCTGGGCGGCTGGCCGAGCAGATGGCGCGGACGGAGCCGAACGGCGCCATCTGGGCCAACCAGTTCGACAATGTCGCCAACCGTGACGGCCATATCCGGACCACGGCGCAGGAAATCTGGAACCAGACCGGTGGCAAGGTCGACGGCTTTGTCTCGGCGGTGGGTTCGGGCGGAACGCTGGCCGGCGTCGCCTTCGGGCTGAAGGCCAAGAGCAAGGACGTCAAGATCGCGCTCGCCGATCCGCTGGGCGCCGCGCTCTACAGTTTCTACACCAGCGGTGAGTTGAAGTCCGTAGGCAGCTCGATCACCGAAGGCATCGGGCAGGGGCGGATCACCGCCAATCTCGATGGCTTCACGCCGGATTTTTCATTCCAGATCCCGGACGAGGATGCGCTGCCGATCGTCTTCGACCTGATCCAGGAGGAAGGCCTTTGCGTCGGCGGCTCGACCGGCATCAACATTGCCGGCGCGATCCGTCTGGCGCGCGAACTTGGGCCCGGCCACACCATCGTGACCATTCTTTGCGACTATGGCACGCGCTATCAGTCGAAGCTGTTCAACCCGGAATTCCTGCGCGAAAAGAACCTGCCGGTGCCGGGCTGGATGGAACAGCAGAGCACCATTTCGGTACCGTTCGAAAAGGTCGCGTAATGGCGCACAAGACGGAAGCGCTGTTTCGCGACGACGCCTATTTGCGCGCGGCGGACGCCACAGTCATAGCCGTCAACGACCGCGGCGGCATCATTCTCGACCGGACGATCTTCTACGCCACCTCGGGCGGCCAACCGGGCGATACCGGTCATCTCGAACGCGCCGATGGCAGCCGCATCGCCATTGCCGCCACCATCACCGGCGAGACCAAGGACGAGATCATCCATGTGCCGGCGTTGGAGCAAGCGGTACCGGAGGTTGGCGAGCGAATGAAACTTGCCATCAATTGGGAGCGGCGGCATCTCTTGATGCGCATGCACGCGGCATGTCACCTGCTCACCGTCGTCTGCCCGTTCCCGATCACGGGTGCGGCGGTTTCCGAGGACGACAGCCGTGTCGATTTCGACATTCCCGATGCCAGCTTCTCAAAGGAAGAGGTGACGGCCAGCCTGATGGATCTGGTGCGGGCCGATCACCCGATCTTCACCAGGCTGATCAGCGACGAGGAACTGGCCGCCAACCCTGGCCTGGTGAAATCCAAGAACGTCCGGCCGCCGGTTGGCACCGGCAAGATCCGCCTGGTTTGCATCGGTTACAACGCCTCGGTCGACAGCCAGCCCTGCGGCGGCACGCATGTCAAAAGCACCGGCGAAGTCGGCGAAATCCATATCGGCAAGATCGAGAAGAAGGGCCGCGAGAACCGGCGCTTCCGGATCCGTTTCGGCCCGATTCCGGTGACCTGATGCATGTCGCCCAAAAGTGGCCCGGTTTTGGGACAACGACAAAGACTTAAAGCGCGTCGCCTGAATCCGCTTCAACGCGACGCGCTTCAATCAGACAGTCACCGCCAAAAGGCGTGCAGGAGAACAAGATGGCCGAGGACAGCCCTTTCACCGTCGATGCGGACTGGCTGCAGCAGCGCCTCGGCGAACCCGGCCTGACGATCGTCGACGCGTCCTGGTATCTGCCGGCGCAGAACCGCGATGCGCGCGGCGAATACGAGGCAGCCCACATCCCGGGCGCACGATTTCTGGATCAGGATGCGGTTTCGGACCCGGCTTCGGCGCTGCCGCATACATTGTCGTCGCCGCAGCATTTTGCCCAGTATGTCGGTTCTATGGGCGTTTCGGCCGACGACACCATCGTCGTCTATGACGGTCCGGGTTTCTTCTCTGCGCCTCGGGCGTGGTGGATGTTCCGGGTCATGGGCGTCTTCCAGACCTACATTCTGGACGGCGGCTTTGATGGTTGGAAAGCTGCCGGCCGGCCGGTAACGGCCGAACCGACCAAGATCGCGCCAAGTGTGTTTCATGCGGATTTCGACGCCGGTCGCGTCGCCAGCCTCGCCGACGTGCGCCGGATCGTCGACACCGGGGAAAGCCAGATCGCCGATGCCCGTGGACCGGGCCGCTTTGCCGGCACGGAGCCTGAACCGCGCGCGGGTATCCGTTCCGGCCATATGCCTGGCGCGCGCAATCTGCCCTATTCGGCGCTGTCGGAAAATGGCGAGATGCTGTCGAAGGACCGCCTGCGCAAGGTGATCGAGGGGGCCGGCATCGATCTGTCGAAACCCGTCATCACCTCGTGTGGTTCCGGCATTACAGCCGCGGTGGTCACGCTGGCGCTGGAAACGCTTGGCCATACCGAAAACAGGCTTTACGACGGCTCATGGACGGAATGGGGTGGGCTCTCCGACACGCCCGTCGTGACCGGCAAGGAATGAGGACGATGGAAAACGGCGCTCTGGAAGACATCGAAGTCACGGTGACGTTTCTCGAGATGCATGTGCCGCCGGCCTATTCGCCACCGGTGCCCTACAACCGCCAGGTCGCGCTGTTGAAGACCAAGGAAATTCCCCTGCATTTCTACCGCTACCTGATGGATCGGGTGGGGCGCAAATGGCATTGGGTCAATGTGCTGAGGCTGGATGACGACGAGCTTTCAGCCGGTATCCACCGCGAGGACCGCGACGTCAGGGTGCTCTATCTCGACGGCGCGCCGGCCGGCTTCTTCGACCTCAAGCCGCATCTGCCGGACGAAGTCGAGCTCGCCTATTTCGGCATGATGGAACATGCGACGGGGCAAGGCATCGGCCGCTGGTTCCTGGGCTCGGCGATTGCCGCGGCATGGTCGTACGGGCCGAAGCGGGTGACGGTGCAGACCTGTACGCTCGATCATCCGGCGGCTCTGCCGCTCTACCAGAAGCTCGGCTTTGCACCGGTGGCGCAGAAGAAGGAGATCGTGCACCCGCTGCCTTTCGCCGAGCGCTCGGCCAGCGTCATGCGGCCGTGACATCAGTTGGTCCGTTCGGTCCTTCGAGACTTGGCAGGAATCGGGTGGGAAGCAGCGGCGTGGGCGTATAATTTCCGGTCGACGACACCGGAGATTTCATCATGACCATCCAGTTCAAAGCTCTGCCGACCGAAGATGTCAGGGCGCTGCAGCGCGGCGGCCCCGATGCCTACGGCCAGACGCCCGAGCGAAAGATCTCCGACGGTGACGGCATGCCCTGCCGGCACTGTCTGAAAAACATCGCCGCCGGCGACGCCTACCTCATTCTGGCTTACCGGCCATTCCCGGGTCTTCAGCCCTATGCCGAAACCGGACCGATCTTCCTGCATGCCGAAGCATGCGACCGCGCCGCCGAGACCGACGCGCTGCCCGAGGTTCTCGAAAGCCCCGACTATATCGTGCGCGGCTATGGCAGCGATGATCGTATCGTCTATGGCAGCGGGGGCGTCATCCCGACCGCAGCGATCACGGCGCGAGCCGAAACCTTGTTCGAACGCCACGATATCGCCTACGTCCATGTCCGCTCAGCGCGCAACAACTGCTACCAGTGCCGCATCGAGCGCGCCTGAGGCGTTAAGACCGCCGGCGGAGGGGCTGTCGTACTCCTGTCGCATAGTCGCGATAGAAAGCGATTGTCGATCGATTTGCCGACCGCGGATGAACCGGCGGGAAATCTCGATATCGAGGAAGCGGGGCTTTGGCTCCGCTTTTTTGTTGCCCGCCGTCAGGTCAAGAAAAAACCCGCCGGAATGAACCGGCGGGCTGACGGGAGGTCGCCATAAGGTGAAATCAGGCCGCGAGAACGGCTTTCGGCTCAACCAGCTCGTAGCCGAGTGCCTCGGCGACGGCACGGTTGGTGATCTTCCCTCTGTGGACATTGAGGCCGTTGCGCAGGTGGTGGTCGTCGACCATCGCCTTCAGGCCCTTGTCGGCGAGCTGCAGGCCATAATGGAGCGTCGCGTTGTTGAGCGCGTGGGCCGACGTGACCGGCACCGCGCCGGGCATGTTGGCGACGCAGTAGTGGATGACACCGTCAACCTCATAGGTCGGCTCGGCGTGGGTGGTGGCATGCGAGGTCTCGAAGCAGCCGCCCTGATCGATGGCGACGTCGACCAGCACCGAGCCCTTCTTCATGCCTGACAGCATTTCGCGCGAAACCAGCTTGGGTGCGGCGGCGCCCGGAATAAGCACGGCGCCGACGACGATGTCGGCCGAAAAGCACTCTTCCTCGAGCGCCTCGACGGTCGAGTAACGGGTGTGCACCCGGCCGGCAAAGAGGTCGTCGAGCTGGCGCAGGCGCGGGATAGAGCGGTCGATAATGGTGACGTCGGCGCCAAGTCCCGCCGCCATTCTGGCCGCGTGCAGGCCGACGACACCGCCGCCGAGCACGGTGACCTTGCCCGGCAGCACGCCGGGCACGCCGCCGAGCAGCACGCCGCGACCGCCATTGGCCTTCTGCAGCGCCGTGGCGCCGGCCTGGATCGACAGCCGTCCGGCGACTTCCGACATCGGCGCCAGCAGCGGCAGCCCGCCACGGTCGTCGGTCACGGTTTCATAGGCGATCGCGGTCACGCCGGAGGCGAGCAGGCCCTTGGTCTGCTCCGGATCCGGAGCCAGGTGGAGATAGGTGTACAGGATCTGGCCGTCGCGAAGCTGCGCCCATTCATTGGGCTGCGGCTCCTTGACCTTGACGATCATGTCCGACTTGGCGAACACGTCGGCAGCCGTCTTGGCGATCGTGGCGCCGGCGGCACGGTAGGCGTTGTCGTCAGCGCCGATACCGGCCCCTGCGCCGGTCTCGACCAGCACTTCATGGCCATGGGCGACATATTCGCGGACCGAGCCGGGTGTGAGGCCGACGCGGTATTCGTGGTTCTTGATTTCCTTGGGGCAGCCGACGCGCATTTTCTTCTCCTGATCCGGCCCTTTTGGGCTCGTTCCCTGTATTGATGGAGTGAACCACGAATCGTTGCGCAGGTGTTTGCGAATGCGCTTGCGCCAAGGGGCGCGTTTCGATAATCGTTGCGCGAAATAGTAGGATATTCGCAGGATTCACCAAAAATGCCGCTCGACAGGATCGATATCGCCATTCTCGAGACTTTGCAGAAGGATGGCAGGATACCCAATGCGGCACTGGCCGAGAAGGTTGGCCTGTCGCAATCGGCGTGCTCGCGCCGGCTCGACAATCTGGAGAAATCCGGAACCATCCGCGGCTACCACGCCCGGCTTTCCAATGCCGCACTTGGTCATCAGATGACGGCGATCGTGCATATATCGCTGTCGGGACAGTTCGAGAAGACGCTGTCGGATTTCGAGGCGGCGATCAAACGCTGTCCGAACGTGCTGTCCTGCCACCTGATGTCGGGCGAATATGACTATATTCTGAGGATCGCGGCCAAGGATCTCGTCGACTATGAGCGCATCCACAAGGAGTGGCTGTCAGCGATGCCGCATGTGACCAAGATCAACTCGTCGTTCGCCTTGCGCGAGATCGTCGACCGCACGGCGATGGGCATGAAGCCGGAAATGGCTTAACGCCAAAGGCACACCCGGACGTCCTTCCCAACATAGCATGCGCCATCGCGGCGAAGTTCTCCCCAATCTCCTGGTTCACCGTGAGTTTCGCGAATGTCCGAGTTCCCATAGCCTTCCCAAAAATCACCGTCCTTGTAGATAACGGCCCAGTAATCTTCGGACATTTCACCAGCCCCACTATTCGTATCAGGATAGTCGATACCTGCAAAAACTTGCCGAGGCCCCTGGATATTAAAATCGCCACCCTTCTCGATTTGATAAGAGCATCTTCCGGTTATGCGAGTCTGACCGCTAACAACAAGCAGGCAGCGGCCCCACTTATAACCGCCCGGTAAACGATGCTGTGGTTGCGCATGCGAAGGCGAAAAGGAAAACGCAATTGCAAGGGTAGCCGCAATAGTTCGTCCGATCATCATCTGTCGCGAAGCAGCCAATCTAAAGAACGACCGGACACTGTTGGATCCGCCCAGAGCGCATGTCGAAACGGTCCGCCGCAGCATGGTTATCGACCAGGTCGGATTTTTGTCATGTGACATTTGCGCTGCTACACGGCGGGAGTATGTTTCGATTGAAACGCGTTGGTCCGTACCTGAGGTGTTTTTACGTCGGGTGATCCCGGCCAACCGGCGTCGCTACTGTCGTGTCCATCTCAAGGGCGAATCATATTCGCAGCGAAACAGAAATCCAGCCGGTCTCATTTTCCAAAAAGGCTCTTAGGCCTCGGTGACGATCCGATCCATCGGGATATCGTGCGGCTGCGGGTAGATTGTGGCGATGCGTTGCAGTTCGTAGCCAACGCCGATCACCAGCGGCTTGAACGGCATCGCAGCCAGCGTGCGGTCGAAGAACCCGCCGCCATAGCCCAGGCGGTAATTCCCGGGATCGATGCCGACGATCGGCGCAATGACGATGTCCGGCAGCACCGGATCGCCCTCGGCCGGGATCGGGATGTTCCAGACACCTTTTTCCAGCCGGTCACCCGGCGCGTAGGCGCGAAAGATCAGCGGCTGCCCTTTCTCAATAACGATGGGCAGGGCGGTGCGGCCGCCACGCGCATTGATGGAGGCCATCCATGGCCGCAGGTCGGGCTCGCCGCGAAACGGCCAGTAGAGACTGACCAGGCGGCCGGCGACCTCGCCGACAATCGCATCGAGGCCTCCCGCAATGCGTTGCGACATCACCGTTCGCGCGTCGGCCGAAACGGCAAGACGCGCGGCGATCAGGCGTTCGCGCTCGGCCTTGCGCCAGCGTCTCACGTCGGTCCAGTCGCTCAACGGCGCGCGAAACTCCGGATCCAGTTCATGCATGAAGCAGGGCGGCGAAGAATACTGCGCCGGACATTGGTCGTCATGATCGGTAGCCATGCCTCGCCTCGTCGTGCTGTTTCGAGAACGCTATACCCGGCCACGGGGTCCGACATGTGCATTCACGACATTCGAAGGCGACTCCCAGGCAGTCATCAGAGGACGGAACGTTGTTGCGGTGCACAAAAATACCTACATCAGGTCAGATGCATTGGGGTGAATGAGATGAACCAGGCCAGCCATCATGTCGTCGTTGTCGGCGCGGGTTTCGGCGGTCTCGAATTCACTCGAGCGCTTGCCGGGGCGCCGGTCCGCATCACCATGATCGACAAGCGCAACCACCACCTCTTTCAGCCGCTGCTCTACCAGGTGGCGACCACGGCGCTGGCGACGTCCGAGATTGCCTGGCCGATCCGCCACCTCTTGCGCAAGCGCAAGGATGTGACGACGCTGCTCGCCAATGTCGTCGGCGTCGACCGGGCCGGCAAGCGCGTGCTGCTCGATGATGGCAGTGCGGTCGCCTACGATACGCTGCTGCTCGCCACCGGCGCCCGCCACGCCTATTTCGGCCATGACGAATGGGAACCCTTCGCGCCCGGCCTGAAAACACTGGAGGACGCGACCACGGTTCGGCGGCGCATACTTCTGGCCTTCGAGCAGGCCGAGCGGGAGACCGATCCCGCCAAGCGCCAGGCGCTGTTGACCATCGCGATCGTCGGTGGCGGGCCGAGCGGCGTGGAACTTGCCGGCACCATCATCGAACTGGCGCATGACACGCTGCGCAGTGAATTCCGCAACATCGATACACGGCAAACGCGCGTCGTGTTGATCGAGGCCGGCGATCGAATTCTGGCCAATTTTGCCCCGAAACTTTCCGACTATGCCATGAAGGCGCTCGAGCGGCTCGGCGTGACGATAGAACTCGGCCGGGCTGTTACGCGGTGCGACGCCGAGGGCGTCGTCTTCGGCGACAAGCATCTGGCGGCAAGCACGATCCTGTGGGCGGCGGGCGTCGCCGCTTCACCAGCCGCCGAATGGCTCGGCGCGGCGGCGGACCGGGCGGGCAGGGTGCTGGTCGAGCGTGACTTGAGCGTGCCGGGCAGCCCGGAGATTTTCGTCGTCGGCGATGCCGCGCATGTGCTGCGGCCGGATCGGCGGCCCGTTCCCGGCGTTGCGCCGGCCGCCAAGCAGCAAGGCCGGCATGTTGCGGCGACGCTGAAGGCGCGGCTTGCCGGCAACACCGGCCCACGGCCATTCCGCTACAGGCATGACGGCGATCTCGCCACGATCGGCAAGCGCGCCGCGGTAATCGATTTCGGCTGGATCAAGCTGACAGGCTGGGCGGCCTGGTGGCTGTGGGGAATTGCGCACATCTATTTCCTGATCGGCTTTCGCAACCGGCTTGCGGTGTCGCTGAGTTGGCTGTGGATCTACGCGACGGGTCAGCGCAGCGCGCGGTTGATTACCCAGGGCGACGACGACAAGGGCTGATTTCGTCACCCAGGCCCTTCATCCGCACGTCATCTGTTCCTGATCGACTGGTGGCTTGATGCGCGCGACTTGTTGAATGGACTCAGATGGGTTTCAGCGCGAAGTTCGCTTCCGGGCAGGGCTGTCACGTTGTCGAAGAAGGAGAACTCATGTCGCGACTGCTCCATCCCATCTCCCGCCGTGATCTCCTTGGCGGTGCCGCCGCCGCGGGGGCTTTGATCATGCTGCATCCGTTCTCCGCCCGCGCACAGGCCAACCAGGCGCATCTTCGGATCATGGAAACCACCGACATCCATGTGAACGTGCTGCCTTATGATTACTACGCCGACAAAGCGAACGACACGATGGGCTTGTCGCGCACGGCGTCTCTCATCGACGCGGTGCGCAAGGAAGCCGTCAATTCGATGCTGATCGACAATGGCGACCTGCTGCAGGGCAATCCGATGGGCGACTACATCGCTTATGAGAGGGGCATGAAGGATGGTGACCTGCATCCAATCATGAAAGGCATGAACCTGCTCGGCTATGAATGCTCGACGCTTGGCAACCATGAGTTCAACTACGGCCTGTCGTTCATGGACAAGGTGCTAACCGGCGCCAATTTTCCCTTCGTCTGCGCCAATTTGATCCGCGGCACCGAGCTTGCCGCGAACCCGCGCGACGACAAGCTCTACCTCAAGCCCTATGTGATCCTCGACAAGAAGATCAAGGACGGTTCAGGCGCCGAGCAGCCGATCAGGATCGGCATCATCGGCTTCGTGCCACCGCAGATCATGGTCTGGGACCTCAAGAATCTCGAAGGCAACGTCAAGACGCGCGACATCGTCGAGGCGGCCAAGGCCTGGGTGCCGCAGATGAAGGAGGAAGGCGCCGACATCGTCATTGCGCTCTCGCATTCCGGCATCGACGTGAAGCAGCAGGGCGACATGATGGAGAACGCATCGTTCTTCGTCGCCGGTGTCGACGGCATCGATGCGGTGTTCACCGGTCACCAGCATCTGGTCTTCCCCGGCAAGAAGGATTTCCAGTCGCTCGATGGAGTCGACTCGCAAAAAGGCACGCTGCAGGGCAAACCCGCCGTCATGGGCGGCTTCTGGGGCTCGCATATGGGGCTAATCGACCTGATGCTGGAGCGCGACGGGTCGAAATGGAAGGTCGTTTCCGCCACTTCCGAAGCGCGGCCGATCTTCGAACGCGTCGACAACAAGAACAAGCCGACCGTGCCGGACGACAAGCGAATCATCGCCGCACTCGAGCAGGACCACCAGGCGACATTGGCCTATGTGCGGCGTCCCGTCGGCAAGACTTCCGCGCCGCTCTATTCCTATTTCGCGCTGGTCGCCGACGATCCGTCGGTGCAGGTCGTCAGCCAGGCGCAGACCTGGTACCTGAAGGATATTCTCAAGAACACGCAATGGAAGGATGTGCCGCTGCTGTCGGCCGCCGCTCCCTTCAAGGCCGGCGGGCGCAACGGCGCTGACTACTATACCGACGTGCCGGCGGGTGATATCGCCATCAAGAACGTCGCCGACCTCTATCTCTACCCGAACACCGTTCGGGCCGTCGAAATCACCGGCGCGCAGGTCAAGGAATGGCTGGAAATGTCGGCCGGCATCTTCAATAGGATCGAGCCTGGCAAGGCCGACCAGCCACTCATCAACACCGACTTCCCGTCCTACAATTTCGACGTCATCGACGGTGTCACCTACGAAATAGACCTGTCGCAGCCGCCGAAATATGACGCCAAGGGCGGGCTGGCTAATGCCGGCGCCAATCGTATTGTCGACTTGATGTTCGATGGAAAACCGATTGATCCAAAACAGAAATTCGTCGTTTCGACCAACAATTACCGTGCCGGCGGCGGCGGCAATTTCCCCGACATCAATGCCTCGAAGATCATCTACGAGGCGCCGGACACCAATCGCGACGTCATCGTTCGCTACATCGTCAGCGAGGGCACGATCAACCCGTCGGCCGACGACAACTGGTCGTTCGCGCCGCTGCCTGGAACCAGCGCCATATTCGAAACCGGCGCTAAGGCGAAGGATTTCATTGCCGAGGTGAAGTCGCTGAAGATCGAACCGGTGGGTGAGGGCGAAGCGGGATTCGCGAAATACCGCATCCTTCTCTGATTGTTGCCATATAGACTTAGGTCTGCGCCGTCACGGCGGCGTGGACCTATGCCTTGTAGACCACCTGGCGCACGTCGATGTAGCTGGCGCGGAAACCGGCCTCGCAATAGTGCAGGTAGAACTCCCAGAGCTTCTTGAAGCGGTCGTCGAAGCCGAGCGGGACGATCTTTTCCCACGATGCCCAGAACCGCTGGCGCCATTCGGCGAGCGTGCGTGCATAGTCGTCCGGAAACACGCGCTCGCGCAGATGGGCAAGGCCATGATCCTTGCCGAGCGCCTTGAGGATCGACGGCGTCGGCAGCATGCCGCCCGGAAAAACATAGCGCTGGATGAAATCCGGCCTTGCGCGATAGGTGTCGTAAGAAGCTTCGTTGATGGTGATGATCTGCAGGCCGGCAGTGCCGCCGGGCTTCAGGCAAGCCTTCATCTTGCTGAAGAACACGGGCCAGTATTTCTCGCCGACTGCCTCGAACATCTCGATCGAGGCGATGCGGTCGTAAGTGCCTGTTTCGTCGCGATAATCCTGCAGCTTGATGTCGACCTTGTCGGCAAGCCCGGCCTTGGCGATACGCGCCGTGGCGAAGTCGTGCTGCTCGCGGCTGATCGTCAGCCCCGTCACACGGCAGCCGATCTCGCGTGCCGCGAATTCGGCGAAGCCGCCCCAGCCGCAGCCGATCTCCAGCACGTGGTCCTTCGGGCCGATCCCCGTATCCTTGGCCAGTGCGCGATATTTGGCGGCCTGGGCGCTTTCCAGGTCGTTGGCGCCGGTGGCATAGAGCGCCGAGGAATAGGTCATGCTCGGATCGAGCCATTCCTTGTAGAAGGCGTTGCCGAGATCGTAATGCGCCGAAATATTGCGCTTCGAGCCGGTGTGCGTGTTCTCGTTGAACCAGTGGCGGATGCGCTGGACGGTGTTGATGAGCCAGCTGGCGCCGCCGGCGACGCGTTCGCCGATGGCCGAATTGACCACGAACAGCTCCAGGAAGCTGGTGACGTCAGGGCTTTCCCAATCGCCGTCCATGTAGGATTCGGCAACGCCGATCGTGCCGCCGGTAAAGGCGCGTCCGGGCAAGCGCCAATTCTTGAGCACAAGTTCGGCGTCTGGTCCGGGTCCCTTGCCGCCGACCAGGACGGCGCGGCCGTCCGGCATCCTGACCTTGAGCGACCCGCGCGGCAGGTTCATCGCCGCCGACAGGACCATGCGCGCCTTCGCCGGCAGGCCCTTGACGATCTCGGCGAAATTGAATTCGTCAAGCCTGACCGCGTCGCCTGACGCTCCGCCATGATGTTCCTTGTGTGCCATCTCACGGTGTGCCATCTCACGCCCCTGGACTTCCGCGGTGTCGGCGCCAATTGCCGAGCCTCGGTTCTCGCGGTTCATTCGCCAGGTTCGAGCGCCGTTGCCTGATCCCGGCAGCGGACCGGTTCGGTGACGGGCGGGCTCGAACGAAAGCGCGCGCCCTTTTACCAGAGCTTCAGCGCTTCCCAGTGAATCCCTGCGGCAATCTTCCACGTCATGAGGGAGAACATCAAGAGGCAGGCTGCAAGCTGGGCTGTGCCACGTGGCCGGCTCCCGCCTGCGTGGGTTTGCCTTTTACACAGCAAAGGCCGAACACGCCACAAACGCCTATGGCTGCAACCGTGCTTGTGAGATAGTTTTAGCCATGCGTTATGTAATCGTCATTGCCGCCATCGCCTTTTTCCTGATCTGGGATGGCCTCTACAATCAGGGTCGGTATCTCGACACCACGGTGAGGAGTGTCTCGCACGTCGTGCGATTGATCACCGGCAAGATCTAGCATCCATCCGAACGACTCACTGCCGCGACATCCTTGTCGATTGACGCGACCGTCCTGTCGTCACAAAAGACCCCGGCACTTAGATCGAGGAGGCGGGGTTGATCCGGCATATCGTTTTCTTCAGCGCGCGGCGTAAAGAGGATGTGGAGGCCGTGCGCACCGGCCTGCAGGCGCTCGGCAACATTCCCCATTCCAGTCTGTTCGAGGTGACCCTCAACACCAAGGTCGATCCGCTATCGGAAGAGATCGATGTGGTCGTCTACGCGGAGTTCGCCGATGCCGCGGCGTTGGCCGCCTACAAGGCGCACCCGCTCTATGCGCAGACGACCAGCAAGGTCAAACCATTGCGCGAGCTGCGTTATTCCGCCGATGTGGTGACCGGCAGCTGATCGAGGCTTGAACCGGTTTGCGGAATGATGCACATCGCGCCTGCATGACCCGAACAAACACCGTCGGCACTCATCCGCTCGATCATCTGGTGCTGCCGACGCAGAACCTCGATGTGGCGCGAGCCCGGCTCACTGCGCTTGGCTTCGTCGTTGCCCCGACCGGGATCCATCCCTTCGGAACGGAAAACTGTTGCGTCTTCCTCGCCGACGGCACCTATCTCGAGCCGCTGGCGGTCGGCGATGAACAGGCCGCGCTGACGGCCATCGCCGAGGGCAATGTTTTCGTCGCGCGCGACCGTATCTATCGCAGCCGCCACGGCGACGAGGGATTTTCCGCCGTGGTGCTGGGCACCAGCAACGCAGATGCCGACCAGGCACGCTATGTCGAAGCCGGCGTCTCTGCGGGAGACATGCTGAGCTTTTCGCGAGCCTTCACCGACACGGCAGGCAAAAGCGACATGGCATCGTTCAAGCTCGCCTTTGCATCGAGCAGCAAGGTCATGGACGCTTTCCTGTTTGCCTGCGAACGGGTCAACGCGCCGAAAGTGGACCGCGCGGCTTTGCAGGCCCACGCCAACGGCGCCACCGGCATTGTCGAAGTGGTGGCGGTCAGCGAGCGGCCTGCCGAACAGCACCGGCTGATTTCCTTGGCGGTGAATGATCCGACCGCCAGCGGGCAGGGCGGCGCGTTTCACTTGCCGAATGCAAGTTTGAGCGTGCTTGACCCTGCGTCTTTCACCGCACGCTTTGGCCTGCCTGCCGGCGCGCCGGCAGACCTTCGCTTCGCCGCGGTGGTCTTTGCGGTCCTTAGCGCCGATGTCACTGCGAGGCTGCTTGCAGCCAATTCCATCAGACACGATATAGCGGGCAATGATATTGTCGTGCAGCCGGCATCCGCACAGGGCGCGGCTTTCATCTTCCGGGAGATCCAATGAGCAAGCCCCTGGCGCCCAATTCGTCGGTAACCGTCGGCAATGTCGTCTTCGACAACAACGCGGCCTTGTCGCTGATCGCTGGCCCTTGCCAGTTTGAATCGCGCCAGCATGCCTTCGACATGGCCGGCGCGCTGAAGGAACTGACCGGCAAGCTCGGGATAGGCCTCGTCTACAAGACCAGCTACGACAAGGCCAACCGCACCTCGCTGTCGGCGACGCGCGGCGCCGGCATGGACGCGGCACTTCCCGTCTTCGACGAATTGCGCAAGGAATTTTCGCTGCCGGTGCTGACCGATGTCCACACCGAGGAACAGTGCGCGATCGTCGCGCCGCATGTCGATGTCCTGCAGATTCCGGCCTTCCTGTCGCGCCAGACCGACATGCTTGTCGCCGCCGCCAGGACCGGCAAGGTGATCAACGTGAAGAAGGGGCAGTTCCTTGCTCCCTGGGACATGAAGAACGTCGTCGCCAAGATCACCGGTTCTGGTAACGCCAATGTTTTGACCACCGAGCGCGGCGCGTCGTTCGGCTACAACACGCTGGTGTCCGACATGCGCGCTCTGCCGATCATGGCCGAGATCGGCGCGCCGGTGATCTTCGACGCCACGCATTCGGTACAGCAGCCGGGCGGGCAGGGCGGCTCCTCGGGCGGCGAACGCCGCTTCGTCGAGACGCTGGCCCGTGCGGCCGTCGCCGTCGGCGTTGCCGGCGTGTTCATCGAGACCCATCAGGATCCGGACAATTCGACCTCTTCGGACGGCCCGAACATGCTGCCGCTGAAGGACATGCCGGCACTCCTGGAAAGGCTGATGGCGTTCGACCGTATCGCCAAGGGTCGCTGAAACGTCCTGAGGGACGGCTCCAGCGTCAGCGACGCCGGCCGGGGGCGCTGGCTTGTGGTCGGCATGGGCCGGTTGTACGCTTCACCGGCAAATGAGCGTTTTGGCAGGAGGAAGCCATGTCTGTCGCCCGCGTCACCGAAATCACCTCATCGTCGAAGAAGAGCTTTCAGGACGCCATCGAAAAGGGAATTGCGCGTGCCGCAAAGACCCTGAAGAACGTCGAAGGCGCCTGGATCCAGGACCAGAAGATCGTCGTCGAGGACGGCAAGATTGCTGCCTATCGCGTCAATATGAAGGTCACCTTCATCCTCGCGGAGTGACCGGCTGCCGCCGAAAAAGTCGGGAACTTTCGCCCGCGCCCCTCATTGTCAAAGTACCGATCAACGACAATGAGGAGCACATCATGACAACCCAGACAGGCCACACCGAAGCCATTGCCGCTTCGCGAGTCATCGGCACGTCGGTCTACAACACCGAAGGCAAGAGCATCGGCAGCATCGAGGACATCATGCTCGACAAGACCTCGAACGGCATCATGTTCGCGGTGATCGGTTTTGGCGGCTTTCTCGGCATCGGCGAGAAGTACCACGCCATTCCATGGGCAAGCCTCGACTATGACGAGGATAAGGGCGGCTATGTCGTGCCGTTCTCCAAGGACCAGCTGAAGGCTGCGCCCGCCTATTCGATCAACGAACTGGCTGGCGCGGATGGCGAGACGGCGCGCGACGCGTCATATGATTACTACAAGGTCACGCCTTACTGGCATTGACGCCTGCAAAAAAAGGCCCCGTCGAGACGGGGCCTTTTTTGGCTTCGATGCGGCGCCTATTCGCTGTGCAAGGCTGATAGCACTCCTGCCTTGGGTGGCGACTGCTGATTGTCGCACGACGTCAGAAACGCCGCCGCGATCAGGAACAGACTCACGATACCGCTCAACTGGGACATGGCGAAACTCCTCCTGTTTCGCCCCGCGCACCTGCACCATAGCCGGAAGCTGGTCCGCCGCACATGACTTATGATGACAGCGATTTGTGCTTCGTGAATCGCCTGATGCATGTCGCCCAAAAGTGGCCCCGGTTTTGGGAGAACGAGATGCATAAAAGCAAAGACCTGGAGCGCGGCGCCTGAATACGTTCAAACGCGACGCGCCTTGGGCTGACGCCACGGCAATAATTGCGAGCGGGCCGATTGCGTTTTGCGGTGCTTTGGCTAAGACGTGCGCGACGCTTTTTCAGATCAATCGAGGATATCGCAATGACCGCCATCATCGACATTGTCGGGCGTGAAATCTTGGACAGCCGTGGAAATCCGACCGTCGAGGTCGATGTCATTCTCGAAGACGGCTCGATGGGCCGCGCGGCGGTGCCGTCGGGTGCCTCGACCGGCGCCCACGAGGCTGTCGAACTGCGCGACGGCGGTGCCCGTTATCTCGGCAAGGGCGTGCTCAAGGCCGTCGAGGCGGTGAATGGCGAACTGTTCGAGGCGATCGGCGGCATGGAAGCCGAAAACCAGATCCACATCGACCAGACCATGATCGAGCTCGACGGCACGCCCAACAAGAGCCGGCTCGGCGCCAACGCCATCCTCGGAGTCTCGCTGGCGGTGGCCAAGGCCGCGGCCGAAGCCGCCGGCCTGCCGCTCTACCGTTATGTCGGCGGTACCAAGGCGCATGTCCTGCCGGTGCCGATGATGAACATCATCAATGGCGGCGCCCATGCCGACAACCCGATCGACTTCCAGGAGTTCATGATCCTGCCGATCGGCGCGCCGACGCTGCGCGAAGGTGTTCGCTGGGGTTCGGAAATCTTCCACACGCTGAGGAAGAAACTGAAGGATGCCGGCCACAACACCAATGTCGGCGACGAGGGCGGCTTTGCCCCGAACCTGAAGAGCGCGCCGGTGGCGCTCGACTTCATCATGGAATCGATCGAGAAGGCCGGCTTCAAGCCGGGCGAAGAGATCGCGCTCGGCCTCGACTGCGCGGCGACCGAGTTCTTCAAGGATGGCAACTACGTCTATGAGGGCGAGAAGAAGACCCGCGACCCCAAGGCCCAGGCCAAATACCTGGCCAAGCTTGCCGCCGACTATCCGATCATCTCGATCGAGGACGGGCTGGCCGAGGACGACTGGGAAGGCTGGAAGTACCTGACCGATCTTATCGGCAAGAAGACGCAGCTGGTCGGCGACGATCTGTTCGTCACCAACACGGCGCGGCTGCGCGACGGCATCCGCATGGGCGTTGCCAATTCGATCCTGGTCAAGGTCAACCAGATCGGCTCGCTGACGGAAACGCTCGACGCCGTCGAGACCGCGCACAAGGCCGGCTACACCGCGGTCATGTCGCACCGCTCGGGCGAAACCGAGGATTCGACCATCGCCGATCTCGCGGTTGCCACCAATTGCGGACAGATCAAGACCGGCTCGCTGTCGCGCTCGGACCGCATGGCCAAATACAACCAGCTGATCCGCATCGAGGAAGAGCTCGGCAAGCAGGCGAGCTACGCCGGCAAGTCGGTGGTGAAGGGCTGATCCGGAACATTCGGATGTGGAATATTGGACGGAAGGGCGGGAGCATTCCCGCCCTTTTTCATTTCGGCGTCGCAAGACCGGTCATCCGTAACCGTCCGTTAAGCACAATCGGGCGAAAAAGATCGGGAGCCGCATGAGTCCGCGGCCGCGAGGATTTGGATCATGTGGACGCGTCAGCACAAGCAGCGAAACACCGGCCGGCTGATCGTCCCCTCGCTCTGCGTGGCATTCCTGGCCTATTTCGGCTTCCACGCCTACCATGGCGAATTCGGCATCAATTCGAAATATCAGCTGGAAGCCCAGACGGTTGCGCTGCAAGGTCAACTCGATGCGATCAAGGCACGCCGGATGGAATTTGAGCGCCGCGTTCGGCTCATGCATGAAGGCACGCTTGAGAAGGACATGCTCGACGAGCAGGCGCGCAAGGCGCTCAATCTGTCCCAGGCAGACGAAATCACCATCATGTTGCCGGCCTCGGTGAAGTAACCACTTTTCAGTTAATCGATAATATTTTCAATGATTTTAATCGCTTAGGCGCATGTCAGCTATGCAAATTCGGCATGGCGCAACGCCCTGACGCGTGTTAGCCTCCCTGAAATCGGTGGGGAGGAGCTGATCTCCCCAGAGCAGATTTGATCCTGCTCTAATGTCCGCA
The DNA here is from genome assembly GCF_042682145.1 of Mesorhizobium newzealandense. Classification (NCBI taxonomy): domain Bacteria; kingdom Pseudomonadati; phylum Pseudomonadota; class Alphaproteobacteria; order Hyphomicrobiales; family Phyllobacteriaceae; genus Mesorhizobium; species Mesorhizobium newzealandense. The sequence continues at coordinate 736,369 of NZ_JBHUGZ010000007.1, forward strand.
AAGAGACGCCAACAGGGAGTGATGCATGGCCACCGCAGCCAGAAAAGCGCCTGCCAAATCCAAATCCGACGGCAAATCGGGGCTTTCGGCCCCCAAGCCTGCCGACTTCACCAAGGATGAAGAGCTTGCCGCCTACCGGCACATGCTGCTCATCCGCCGTTTCGAGGAAAAGGCCGGCCAGCTTTACGGCATGGGTTTCATCGGCGGCTTCTGCCATCTTTATATCGGTCAGGAAGCTGTCGTCACCGGCATGAAGATGGCGCTGATCCAAGGCGACCAGATGATCACCGCCTATCGCGATCACGGCCACATGCTGGCGATGGAGCTTTCACCGCGCGGTGTCATGGCTGAGCTGACCGGGCGTCGTGGCGGCCTGTCCAGGGGCAAGGGCGGCTCCATGCACATGTTCTCCAAGGAGAAGCATTTTTACGGCGGCCACGGCATCGTCGGTGCGCAGGTGTCGCTCGGCACCGGCCTTGCCTTCGCCAACCGCTACCGCGACAACAACAATGTCTCGCTGACCTATTTCGGCGATGGTGCGGCCAACCAGGGCCAGGTCTATGAAAGCTTCAACATGGCTTCGCTGTGGAAGCTGCCGGTGATCTACATCATCGAGAACAACCGCTATGCCATGGGCACCTCGGTCTCGCGCTCGTCGGCGGAGACGGACTTTTCGCATCGCGGCGCCTCGTTCAAGATTCCCGGCATCCAGGTCGATGGCATGGACGTTCGCGCTGTCAAGGCGGCGGGCGATCTGGCCACCGAATGGTGCCGCGGCGGCAACGGTCCGCTGATCCTCGAAATGCAGACCTATCGCTATCGCGGCCACTCGATGTCCGATCCGGCGAAGTACCGTTCCAAGGAAGAAGTGCAGAAGATGCGCTCCGAGCATGACCCGATCGAACAGGTCAAGGCGCGGCTGATCGAGAAGAAGTGGGCGACCGAGGACGAACTCAAGACCATCGACAAGGAGGTTCGCGACGTCGTCGCCGATGCCGCCGAATTTGCCCAGAACGACGCGGAGCCGGATCCGTCCGAGCTCTGGACCGATATCGTATTGTAACGGGAGGGCAAGGACATGCCGATCGAAATTCTCATGCCCGCTCTCTCGCCGACCATGGAAGAGGGCAATCTTTCCAAGTGGTTGAAGAACGAGGGCGACAAGGTCGTCGCCGGTGACGTCATCGCCGAGATCGAAACCGACAAGGCGACGATGGAAGTCGAAGCCGTCGATGAAGGCACGCTTGCCAAGATCGTGGTTCCTGCCGGTACCGAAGGCGTCAAGGTCAACGCAGTGATCGCCGTGCTCGCGGTTGAGGGCGAAGACGTCGACAAGGCTGGCGAAGGCATCGGCGAAGAGCCTGCCAAGGCTGATACCGCGGCGCCTGCGCCGGCGGCGGCCAAAAGCGAGGCCTCTGCGCCGGTCGCAGCCGCCCCGAAGACGGAAATCGCCGCCGATCCGGACATTCCGGCCGGCACGGAAATGGTCTCGACCACGGTGCGCGAAGCGCTGCGTGACGCGATGGCCGAGGAAATGCGCCGCGACGGCGATGTCTTCGTCATGGGCGAGGAGGTCGCCGAATACCAGGGCGCCTACAAGATCACGCAGGGACTGCTGCAGGAGTTTGGGCCGCGGCGCGTCGTCGACACGCCGATCACCGAGCATGGCTTTGCCGGCGTCGGCGTCGGTGCGGCGATGGCCGGCCTGAAGCCGATCGTCGAGTTCATGACCTTCAACTTCGCCATGCAGGCGATCGACCAGATCATCAACTCCGCCGCCAAGACGCTCTATATGTCGGGCGGTCAAATGGGTGCGCCGATCGTGTTCCGTGGACCGAACGGCGCCGCCGCCCGCGTCGCCGCCCAGCACTCGCAGTGCTATGCAGCCTGGTATAGCCACATTCCCGGCCTCAAGGTCGTGATGCCCTACACCGCGGCCGACGCCAAGGGTTTGCTCAAGGCGGCGATCCGCGATCCCAATCCGGTCATCTTCCTCGAGAACGAAATCCTCTACGGCCAGTCCTTCGACGTGCCGAAGCTGGATGATTTCGTGCTGCCGATCGGCAAGGCGCGCATCCACAAATCAGGCAAGGATGTCACCATCGTCTCGTTCGGCATCGGCATGACCTACGCGGTCAAGGCTGAAGCCGAACTGCGCGGCCTGGGCATCGATGCCGAGATCATCGACCTGCGCACGATCCGCCCGCTCGACCTCGACACCATCATCGCCTCAGTCAAGAAGACCAACCGGCTGGTCGTGGTGGAAGAAGGCTTCCCGCAGAGCTCGGTCGGCGACCATATCGCCAACCAGGTATCGCAGCGTGCCTTCGATTTCCTCGACGCTCCGGTCATCACCATTGCCGGCAAGGATGTGCCGATGCCCTATGCGGCCAACCTCGAGAAACTGGCGTTGCCAAATGTCGGCGAAGTCATCGAGGCGGTCAAAGCCGTCGCGTATCGCTGAACCGGGCGGGAGGACTAAATGCCAATCAACATCACCATGCCGGCCCTGTCGCCCACGATGGAAGAGGGCAATCTGTCAAAGTGGCTTGTCAAGGAAGGCGACAAGGTTTCGCCGGGCGATGTCATCGCCGAGATCGAGACCGACAAGGCGACGATGGAAGTCGAAGCCGTCGATGAGGGCACGGTTGCAAAGCTCGTCGTTCCGGCCGGCACCGAAGGCGTCAAGGTCAATGCGCTGATCGCCGTGCTCGCTGCCGAAGGCGAGGACGCCGGCGCTGCCGCGAAAAGCGGTGGCGCTGCCGCACCAGCGAAAGCCGAGGCGCCGAAGGCGGATGCTCCCAAGGCGCAAACACCAAAGGCTGACGCACCAAAGGCCGAGCCTGCAGCCGCAGCCAAGGCGGGGGCGGCTCCGGCCGCCAACGGCCATGCGGCTGGTGAGCGCACCTTCGCGTCACCGCTGGCGCGGCGTATCGCCAAGGAGGCCGGCGTCGACGTCTCTGCCGTGACCGGCACCGGTCCGCACGGCCGGGTGGTGAAGGCCGATGTCGATGCGGCGATTGCCGGTGGCGGCGCCAAGCCTGCCGCCAAGGCGGCGCCTGCCGGGGCTCCGGCTGCTGCTCCTGCCGCGCCGGTGAAGGCGATGTCGGACGATCAGGTGCTGAAACTGTTCGAGCAAGGCTCCTACGAACTGGTCCCGCATGACAACATGCGCAAGACCATCGCGCGGCGCCTGGTCGAGGCCAAGACCACAATCCCGCATTTCTACCTGACGCTCGATTGCGAACTCGACGCACTGCTGGCATTGCGCACGCAGATCAACGCCGCAGCCCCGGTGAAGAAGACCGACAAGGGCGACGTGCCAGCCTACAAGCTGTCGGTCAACGACATGGTCATCAAGGCGATGGCGCTGGCGCTGAAGGCGGTGCCGGATGCCAATGCCTCATGGACCGAAAGCGCCATGGTCAAGCACAAGCATGCCGATGTCGGTGTCGCCGTGTCGATCCCGGGTGGCCTGATCACGCCGATCATCCGCAAGGCGGACGAAAAGACGCTGTCCACGATCTCCAACGAGATGAAGGACCTGGCCAGCCGTGCGCGCAGCCGCAAGCTGAAGCCGGAAGAGTATCAGGGCGGCACCACGGCGGTGTCGAACCTCGGCATGTTCGGCATCAAGGACTTTGCCGCCGTCATCAACCCGCCGCATGCGACGATCCTGGCGGTCGGCGCAGGTGAGGAGCGGGCGGTGGTCAAGAACGGCGAGATCAAGATAGCCACCGTGATGTCGGTGACGCTGTCGACCGACCATCGTGCCGTCGACGGGGCGCTGGGTGCCGAACTGCTGGTCGCCTTCAAGCGGCTGATCGAGAACCCGATGGGCATGCTGGTCTAGGAAGGGAGAAGGCGGTGCGGACATTCTTCACCAGCCTTTTCGCTTTCATTCTTTCCGGTTTGGCAGGCGGGCTGGTGGCGCAATGGTTGGCCATCGCCACTGGCGCGGAGGAAGAATACATCCTCGTTTTCATGTTCTCGGTGCTGGTGACATGCATCGTCACCTTCATCTTCTTCGTGGCGCAGTTCATGACGGATCCGGTCGCGGCAGTTGCCATGACGGGTAAGTGGCTGCTGATTGTGTTTGCGGTGTTGCTTGCCCTGCTTGTCGCGCTGATCCTCTACGCCGACAGCAGTGCAGCGGTGGTGAAGAATGACATTCCCATGGTTGCCGGCCTTGGTCTGCCGGGTCTGGTGACGATCATTCTTCACTGGCTGTTCGTGCGCTGGCGGGTGAGACGCGGTTTGATCAAGGCACAGGTGGGTGTGGGTGCATGAAGACTGTTCTGTGCTACGGCGATTCGCTGACCTGGGGACACAACCCGGAGACTTTGTGTCGACATGATTATGAAGACCAGTGGCCAACCACACTGGCGAGAGGGCTCGGACCGAGCTTCCACGTCATTGCCGAGGGACTGGGCGGCCGCACCACGGCCTATGACGACTTCTTGTCGGGCGCGGACCGAAACGGCGCGCGGATATTGCCGACGATCCTGAGCACGCATTCGCCGATCGATCTGATAGTCATCATGCTTGGCTCTAACGACATGAAACCGTCGATTCATGGCAGCGCAGTCATAGCGTCCTATGGCATGCAACGCCTCGTTGAGATCGTGCGGGGGCACGCCTATCCATTCGGCGGTGTCGCCCCCAGGATTGTTCTGGTTGCGCCGCCGCATATCGTGGAAACCCGCAAGGCGGACTACGCCGAAATGTTGGGAACGGGTGCAATCGAGTCGCCCAAGCTCGCCGGCTTTTATCAAGCCGCGGCCACCGAGATGGGCTGCGGCTTTTTTGATGCCGCGAGCGTCGCTAGATGTACACCGCTCGATGGCGTCCATCTCGATGCCGAAAACACACGAAACATCGGCAAGGCGTTGACGCCCGTCGTGCGCGCCATGCTCGAATTGTGAATCAGGGAGAAAAATCGTGGCTGAGAACTACGACGTCATCATCATCGGCTCCGGCCCCGGCGGCTATGTCACGGCGGTGCGTTCCGCCCAGCTTGGTTTCAAAACGGCGATAGTCGAGCGCGAGCATCTCGGCGGCATCTGCCTCAACTGGGGCTGCATCCCGACCAAGGCGCTGCTGCGCTCGGCCGAGATCATGCATTATTCGGATCACCTGAAGGACTACGGGCTGAAACTCGACGGCAAGGTCAGCGTCGACACGTCAGCCGTGGTCGACCGCTCGCGAAAGGTGTCGCTGCGGCTCAATGGCGGCGTTGCCTTCCTGATGAAGAAAAACAAGGTCGATGTGATCTGGGGCGAAGCCAAGCTCTCCAAACCCGGTGAGATCGTGGTTTCCAAGACGGCCAAGAAGCCGATGGAGCCGCAGCCGCCAGTGCCGAAAGGCGTCAAGGGCGAGGGCACCTACACTGCCAAGCACATCATCCTGGCGACCGGCGCCCGGCCGCGCGCGCTGCCCGGCATCGAGCCGGACGGCAAGCTGATCTGGACCTATTTCGAGGCGATGGTGCCAAAGGAGATGCCGAAATCGCTGCTGGTGATGGGTTCAGGTGCCATCGGCATCGAGTTCGCCTCCTTCTACCGCACCATGGGTGCGGACGTGACGGTGGTCGAGTTGCTGCCGGCAGTGATGCCGGTCGAGGACGCCGAAGTCTCGAAATTCGCGCAGAAGCAGTTCGAGAAGCAAGGCATGAAGATCATCCTCGAGGCCAAGGTGACCAAGGTCGAGAAAGGCGCCAACTCGGTCACCGCGCATGTCGAGATGAAGGACGGCAAGGTCGAGAAGATCACCGCCGACCGCATGATCTCGGCTGTTGGCGTGCAGGGCAACATCGAGAATCTCGGGCTTGAGGCACTCGGCGTGAAAACCGAACGCGGCTGCATCGTCGTCGACGGCTACGGCAAGACCAATGTGCAGGGCATCTACGCCATCGGCGATGTCGCCGGCCCGCCGATGCTCGCCCACAAGGCCGAACATGAAGGCGTGGTATGCGTCGAAAAGATCGCCAATGTCCCCGGCGTGCATGCCACCGACAAGCTCAAGATCCCCGGCTGCACCTATTGCAATCCGCAGGTCGCCTCCGTCGGCCTGACCGAAGCCAGGGCCAAGGCCGAAGGCAAGGATATCAGGGTCGGGCGCTTCCAGTTCGCCGCCAATGGCAAGGCCATCGCGCTCGGCGAAGACCAGGGGTTCATCAAGACCATCTTCGACAAGAAGACCGGTCAGCTGCTCGGCGCGCATATGGTCGGCGCCGAGGTGACCGAACTGATCCAGGGTTTTGTCGTGGCGATGAACCTAGAGACGACCGAGGAAGAACTGATGCACACGATCTTCCCGCACCCGACGCTGTCGGAGATGATGAAGGAAAGCGTGCTCGACGCCTATGGCCGCGCGCTGAACGCATGATAGATTGGCCGCACGAGACTCAAACGCGCAAGCTGCGGGAACTCGGCGGCAAGGGTGTTCGTTTCCGGATGCATTTTCGCGCGTGCAAGGAGAGGGCATATGGACGTGAATGGCGTGGGCTGGATCGCAGCCATCATCATCGGCGGCCTGGCGGGCTGGTTTGCCGAGATGTTCATGAAGAGCAACACCGGGATCTTCATGAATGTTATCCTGGGCATCGTGGGGGCCGTGGTCCTCAACGCCATTCTGCGGGCGCTCAATTTCGGCCCGTTTGGCGTCGGCTGGACTGCCTATCTGATCACCGGCTTTATCGGAGCCTGCCTGCTGATCTGGGCAGGGCGCCTGGTGCGCCGCTAGTCGTTATCGTTCCCGCTATGCGAAAACGGTTGCAGCGGCATGCGCCGCCGCCGCCTTTTTCTTTGAGCTGAAAAGTCCTAGATGACGTTGAGATGACGATCGCCAACGGGTGGTCGCGAAACAAGCCAGGGTTCAGATGGTCACTGTCCTCGACACGATCGCCAACGCACCGCGCTTGCGGCACCCGGAAAAGGCACACAAGCCCGATCAGGACGTGCTGCGCAAGCCCGACTGGATCCGCGTCAAGGCGCCGGTCTCCAAGGGCTATGCAGAGACCCGCGAAATCGTGAAATCGCACAAGCTGGTGACGGTCTGCGAAGAGGCCGGTTGCCCCAACATCGGCGAGTGCTGGGAGAAGAAGCACGCCACCTTCATGATCATGGGCGAGATCTGCACGCGCGCCTGCGCGTTCTGCAATGTCGCCACCGGCATTCCGACCGCACTCGATCCCGATGAGCCGGCCCGCGTCGCGCACGCGGTCAAGCAGATGGGCCTGACCCATGTCGTCATCACCTCGGTCGACCGCGACGATCTCGCCGATGGCGGTGCGCAGCATTTCGCCGAAGTGATCCGCGCCATCAGGGCAGCGACGCCGTTGACGACGATCGAAATCCTGACGCCGGATTTCCTGCGCAAGGAAGGCGCGCTGGAGATCGTCGTGGCGGCCAAGCCCGACGTCTTCAACCACAATCTGGAAACCGTGCCGTCGAACTATCTGACGGTTCGGCCGGGCGCCCGCTATTTCCACTCGATCAGGCTGTTGCAGCGGGTCAAGGAGCTCGATCCGTCGATCTTCACCAAGTCCGGCATCATGGTGGGCCTCGGCGAGGAGCGGAACGAGATCCTGCAATTGATGGACGATCTGCGGTCGGCCAATGTCGACTTCATGACCATCGGCCAGTATCTGCAGCCGTCGAAGAAGCACCATCCGGTGATCCGTTTCGTCACGCCGGAGGAGTTCAAGTCCTTCGAGACGATCGGCCGGACCAAGGGGTTTCTGCTGGTGGCGTCGAGCCCGCTGACGCGCTCGTCGCATCACGCCGGCGACGATTTCGCCCGGCTGCGCGCGGCACGGGAAGCGCTTCTCAAGAAATCGCTCTGATGCATGTCGCCCAAAAGTGACCTCGGTTTTGGGAGAACGACATGCGTAAAAACAAAGAATCTAAAGCGCGTCGCATGAATCCGTTTCGACGCGACGCGCTTTAGAGCCGGTTTCATGCCGAAATTCGAAGCCACTCGCCGCGTTGCCCACACGCCGCAACAGATGTTCGCGCTGGTTGCCGATATCGAGGCCTATCCGCAATTCCTGCCGCTTTGCGAAGCGCTGGCGGTTCGCTCGCGCAAGGAACGTGACGGACGCACTGTTCTCCTCGCCGACATGAGCATCGGCTACAAGGCGATCCGTGAAACCTTCACGACGCAGGTGCTGCTGAAACCCGACGAGAACACCATCGACGTGAAGTACATCGATGGTCCGTTCAAATATCTGAGCAATGTCTGGCGTTTCGAACCCGACGGCAGCGGCTGCGCCGTCCGCTTCTTCATCGACTATGAATTCAAGAGCCGCATTCTGGGCGCGGTGATGGGAACCATGTTCGATCGCGCCTTCCGCATGTTCGCCGAGGCTTTCGAGAAACGCGCCGACGTCATCTATGGTGCAGCGCCGTCAGGCTGACGCATGTCGCCCGAAAGTGCGCAGCGGTTTTGGGACCAACGACATGCATCAATACAAAGGCTTATAGCGCGGCGCGCCGCGCTTTAACGCTGACCGAGCGTTCGCAAGCCCAGTTCCAGCGCATGCCCGACCGTTTCACGGCGGATGAAATCGCGACCCTCGTCGGCAAACAATCTGTGTTCGGCGGTCACGGTCTCGCCGTCCATGCCGACGCCGAACCAGACCAGGCCGACAGGCTTTTCCGCTGAGCCGCCGCCTGGACCGGCGATGCCGGTGACCGCCAGGGTGAGCCCGGCGCGCGAACGGGCAAGCGCACCTTTTGCCATCTCGATCGCCGTCTCGCGGGAAACCGCGCCATGCGCATCAAGCGTGGCGGCGGACACACCGAGCATGTCCATCTTGGCCTCGTTTGAATAGGTGATGAAGCCACGGTCGACGACGGCAGAGGAGCCGGCGATGTCGGTCAAGGCGGCGATGATCATGCCGCCGGTGCAGCTTTCGGCCGTCGCCAGCATGATGCCGTGCTCCTGGCAGGCTTGCAGCAGCGCATTTGCCAGATCGTTGTTGGTCATTCCGGCACCTCGCCTGGAAACACCACGCTGGCGGTGGCGATTGCCGCTATGCCTTCCTGGCGACCGACAAAGCCGAGCTTTTCGTTGGTCGTCGCCTTGATCGAGATGCGGTCCGGGGAAATTGCCAGCATCTGCGAAAGGGCTGCCGTCATCGCCTCACGATGCGGGCCGACGCGCGGCGCCTCGCAGATCAGCGTGATATCGGCATTGGCGATGCGGCCCCCGCGCTCGCGCACCAGCCTTGCCGCGTGTTCGACGAAGATACGCGACGCAGCCCCTTTCCACTGCGGGTCGGACGGCGGGAAATGCGTGCCGATGTCGCCGGCGCCGCAGGTCGCCAGCAGCGCATCGGTCAACGCGTGCAGGCCGACATCGGCGTCGGAATGGCCGGACAGTTTCTGGTCGTGCGGAATGGCGACCCCGCACAGGGTGACATGGTCGCCGGGTTCGAAGGCGTGCACGTCGTAGCCGTTGCCGGTTCTGATGTCGGGAAACCGCGCACGTTCGCCGGAAAGCCGCTGGTCCGCCATCGCAATATCCCGTGCCCAGGTGAGTTTGACATTGTCCGGCGAGCCCGGAACGATTTTTACCGGAATATGCGCCCATTCAGCGATCGCGGCGTCGTCGGTGAAGTCCATTTTTCCCAGGTGATGGGCTTTCTCGTGCGCGGCAAGGATCGGCCAGAACGGAAAACCCTGTGGCGTCTGGGCGGCATGAAGTCCATTGCGGGAAACGGTTTCTCCGACCACGCCAGCGGCCGACTCGCGCTTCAGCGTGTCGGCGACGGGCAGGGCGGGTAACGCTCCTTCGCGATCGCCGATGGCCGCGATGGTGCGGTCGATCAAATCCGCGTCGACGAACGGACGGACCGCATCATGGATCAGAACCCGTCCCGGCGCGTGGCCTCTCAGTGCAAGCAGTCCGAGCCGCACCGAAGCCTGCCTGGTCGCCCCGCCCATGATGGCGATGACCCGTTCGGCGTTGGCGCCTGCCGCTTGCCGGAACAGTTCGTGGTCGTCGGCATGGATGGCGACAACAACCTCGCTGGTCCGTGGGTGGGCCAGAAAAATCTCCAGCGTGTGGGCGATGACAGCGTGGCCGCCTATGCTTTGATACTGCTTGGGCCCATTGGCCTGCCCGGCGCGCGCGCCACGGCCGGCGGCGACGATAACCACCGCGACCTTGTCATCCGCACTCGAGTTTTCACTTGCGTCAGTCATGCCGATTGGCTTAGCGCACGATCCCGAAAAGTGTAATCGGTTTTCGGAAAAGATCGTGCGCCAAATATGAACGTTCAAAGCGTCCTTCGCGCGTCCTCAGGCACGCGCGGCGCTTTGGTCACGGCCAAAGCCGATGGCCAGCATTTTCCCAAATGCGCCTTAATGTGGCGTCATTCCGCGTTGCACATTGCAGCAGTTCTGGCTAGAGAATGAGCAGCGAATGAACATGCTTGGTTTTTGTGCATGCCTGATTTGACCAAATTGGCCGCGCCGCTCGACGTCGGCGGCGTGAGAATCCGCAATCGCGTGTTTCTCGCGCCGATGTCGGGGATTACCGACGAGCCGTTCCGGCAGCGTGCCCACGCGCATGGCGCGGGCCTTGTCGTGTCCGAAATGGTGGCCAGCGGCGAGCTTGCCAAGGGCAGGGCCGGTTGCGACCTGCGCATCCGTCATTCCGGCTTGCCCGTTCACATGGTTCAGCTTGCCGGCCGCGAGGCGGCGCACATGGCGGAAGGCGCGCGAATCGCCGCCGACGAGGGCGCCGACATCATCGACATCAACATGGGCTGCCCGGCCAAGAAGGTCACCGGTGGCTATGCTGGCTCGGCGCTGATGCTGGATCTCGACCATGCGCTGACGCTGATCGACGCCGTGGTCGGTGCGGTCGACGTGCCGGTCACGGTCAAGATGCGGCTGGGTTGGGACGAAGGCGCGCTGAACGCCCCGTTGCTGGCGCGCCGCGCCGAGCAGGCCGGCGTCAAGATGGTGACCGTGCACGGCCGCACGCGCTGCCAGTTCTATCAGGGCAAGGCCGACTGGCGCGCCATCGCCCGCGTCAAGGAAGCCGTGTCCATCCCGGTCGTCGCCAATGGCGATGTTTCTTCGCCATCGGAAGCGGCTGCCATTCTCAATCAATCCGGCGCCGATGCCGTGATGGTCGGCCGCGCGCACTACGGCGCGCCCTGGATCGCCGGCAGCATCGCGGCGGCTTCTACTGGCGAGGCGGCGCCCAACATCCCGCAGGACCCGACGGCGCTGGCCGACTATGTCGTGGCCCACTATGAGGACATGCTGGCACTCTATGGCGTCGAAAGTGGCCTGCGCCAGGCGCGCAAGCATCTTGGCTGGTATCTCGACCGCCATGCCGGCGGCGTCGCTGACGACAGCCGAAAGGCCATGCTGACCGCATTCGAGCCGACGCGCGTCATTGCCTTGCTGCGCGATGTGTTTTCGCGCGATCCGCAACCATTGAACCTGCGGAGCGCCGCATGAACGCCGTCGCTGGCCAGGGTGCTGAAACGGCGAATGCCGCGCAGATCGTGCTCAACACGATCCGCCGCCCGGTGATCATGATCAGCGAGCAAGGGTTCATCACCTTCGCCAACGCCGATGCCGAGGATTTTTTTCGCTCTAGCGCGACAATGCTGGCGCGCAACACGCTGTCCAAGCTGATCCCGTTCGGCAGCCCGCTGCTTACGCTCGTCGATCAGGTGCGCGAGCGTCGCGCTCCGGTCAACGAGTATCGGGTCGACGTGTCGTCGCCGCGCCTCGGCATCGAGAAGGTCGTCGATCTCTATGTCGCGCCGGTGCCGGAGTTTCCGGGCTCCGTCGTGGTGATGTTCCAGGAGCGGTCGATGGCCGACAAGATCGACCGGCAGATGACGCATCGCGGCGCCGCGCGCTCGGTGACCGGTCTGGCGGCGATGCTAGCCCATGAGATCAAGAACCCGCTCTCCGGCATCCGGGGTGCTGCCCAGCTGCTCGAACTGTCGGCCTCCGACGAGGACCGCGCGCTGACGCGGCTGATCACCGACGAGACCGACCGCATCGTATCGCTGGTCGACCGCATGGAGGTGTTTTCCGATGAGCGGCCGATCGATCGCTACCCGGTCAACATCCATGTCGTTCTCGATCATGTAAAGGCGATCGCCAAGAACGGTTTTGCCAAGAGAATCAAGATAATGGAGGATTATGATCCTTCATTGCCTCCGGTGTTCGCCAACCGTGACCAGCTCATCCAGGTCTTCCTCAACCTGGTCAAGAACGCCGCCGAGGCGATCGGCAGCGATCCGCAGGGTGAGATCGTGCTGTCGACGGCCTTCCGCCCGGGCATCCGCGTTTCCGTTCCGGGCACGCAGGATCGCGTATCGCTGCCGCTGGAATTCTGCGTGCGCGACAATGGCTCCGGCGTCTCGGAAGACATCCTGCCGATCCTGTTCGATCCTTTCATCACCACCAAGCCGAACGGCTCGGGACTGGGTCTGGCGCTGGTCGCCAAGATCGTCGGCGAGCATGGCGGCATTATCGAATGCGAATCGACGCCGCGCGGGACCACATTCCGCATCCTGATGCCGGCCTGGAAAGAAGCGCCATACGGCGCCGATGAAGACGGTGAAGGAGAGCGCAAATGACCGTTCGCGGCAATATTCTCGTCGCCGACGACGATGCGGCGATCCGCACCGTCCTCAACCAGGCGCTTTCGCGCGTCGGCCACGAGGTGCGCGTCACCTCCAACGCTTCGACTCTGTGGCGCTGGGTGGCAGCGGGCGAGGGCGATCTGGTTATCACCGATGTGGTGATGCCGGACGAAAACGCCTTCGACATGCTGCCGCGCATCAAGAAGGCGCGGCCGGAGCTGCCCGTCATCGTCATGAGCGCCCAGAACACGTTCATGACGGCGATCCGCGCATCCGAAACCGGCGCCTATGAATATCTGCCTAAACCGTTCGACCTGACCGAGCTTCTCAACATCGTCAACCGGGCGCTTTCCGAACCACGGCGGCCGAAGATCGATGCGCGACCGGAAGAACAGCCTGACGCGATGCCGCTGGTCGGTCGCTCGGCGGCCATGCAGGACATCTACCGCATGCTGGCGCGCATGATGCAGACCGACCTGACGGTGATGATCTCAGGCGAATCCGGCACCGGCAAGGAACTGGTGGCGCGCGCGCTGCATGAATATGGCCGCCGTCGCGGCGGCCCGTTCGTTGCCATCAACATGGCGGCGATCCCCCGCGATCTGATCGAATCGGAACTGTTCGGCCACGAAAAGGGCGCCTTCACCGGCGCGCAGAACCGCTCCACCGGTCGCTTCGAGCAGGCGGAGGGCGGCACGCTGTTCCTCGACGAGATCGGCGACATGCCGATGGAGGCGCAGACGCGCCTGCTGCGCGTCCTGCAGCAGGGCGAGTACACCACCGTCGGCGGACGCACCCCGATCAAGACCGATGTGCGCATCGTCGCGGCCACCAACAAGGATCTGCGCACGCTGATCAATCAGGGGCTTTTCCGCGAGGATCTTTTCTATCGCCTCAACGTCGTGCCGCTAAGGCTGCCGGCGCTGCGCGAGCGCTCCGAGGACGTGCCCGACCTCGTCCGGCACTTCTTCAAGCTCGGCGAGATGGAAGGTCTGCAGACCAAGCGCATCTCCTCGGGCGGCATCGAATTGATGAAGCGCTACCCGTGGCCGGGCAACGTGCGTGAACTGGAAAACCTCGTTCGCAGGCTCGCCGCGCTCTATTCGCAGGACGAGATTTCGGCCGAGATCATCGAGGCCGAACTCAAGACCGGCGAGCGCCCGGTGGTGCCGGGCGGCGGCAATCTCATTCCCGACGACCTTTCGATCGGCCAGGCGGTCGAGCATTTCCTGCAGCGCTATTTCACGTCGTTTGCCGGGGAATTGCCGCCTGCGGGGCTGTACCAGCGCATTCTGTCCGAGGTCGAATATCCGCTGGTCCTGGCCTCGATGACGGCAACCCGCGGCAACCAGATCAAGGCCGCGGAATTGCTGGGCCTGAACCGCAACACGCTGCGCAAGAAGATTCGCGAACTCGGCGTCAACGTCTACAAATCATCACGACAGGGCTGAGCCCGATCTGAGCCTGAGGCGCTTTTCGGGGGACGGGCGCGCGAAAGATTTCCGTCTCGGTCACGCTTGTTGCATAATCGCCACAATGCGTTGCATACATCCGACGCAATCATGGCTCTAGACGGCGACATGGCTCCGCAGGCACCGACACTCAACCAACCGCTTTTCAGCGAACCCGGCGCACGCGACGGGCGCCGGCTGCTGGCGCTGCCCGGTGTGGTCGCGGTTGTCGGCGCGCTGGTGACGGCGGCGATCTCGTTCACCATCCTCGTCGGCGCGACGCCGATCACGCCGAACGAGTCGACAACGCTGGCGCTGATTGCCCTCAACGCCGCTTTCGTCCTGTTCCTCATCGCGCTGGTCGGACGCGAAGTGCACCGCATCCTGATGGCCCGCCGGCACGGCAAGGCGGCCTCGCGGCTGCATGTGCGCATCGTCGCCATGTTTGCCCTGGTTGCGGCAATTCCCGCAATCATGGTGGCGATCATCGCGTCGATCACGCTCGACATCGGCCTCGACCGCTGGTTCGAGATCCGCACCAAGACGATCGTCAATTCGTCGCTGTCGATCGCCGATGCCTATGTCCAGGAAAACGCCCGCAACCTCCAAGGCACGACGCTGTCGATGGCCTATGATCTCGACGCGTCAAGGACGCTCTATGGCCTTGATCGGACTGGCTTTCTCGACCTGATGAACAAGGAAGCCGTGGGTCGGTCGCTGGCCCATGCGGCACTGATCAAGCCGGATGGCTCTTTTGTCATGAGCGCCAAGACCGACACGGATTTCGCCATGCCCGAGCCGCCGGAAGGCGCCGTGGCCAGCGCTGTCGACGGCAAGCCGGTGCTGATCGAACCGAAGACGCGCAACATCATGGGTGCCATCGTCAAGCTGCGCGAGATCGAAGGCCTTTATCTCTACACCATTCGCCTCGTCGATCCCGAAGTGATCAAGGCGCGTCAGATCGTCAGATCCAACACCGACGAATATCGCGGGCTGGAAGATAACAGGCGCACCTCGCAGGTGGCCTTCGCGTTGCCCTACCTGTCGCTGACGCTGATCATCATCCTGTCCGCGATATGGACTGGCATCGCCGTCGCCGATCGCCTGGTGCGGCCAATCCGGCAGCTGATCGGTGCCGCCGACGAGGTGGCGACCGGCAATCTCGACGTCGCGGTTCCCGTCCGGCCCTCGGACGGCGACGTTGCTTCGCTCGGCGACACCTTCAACAAGATGCTGCTCGAACTGAAATCACAGCGCAACGAGATCCTGTCCGCCAAGGATTTGATCGACGAACGGCGACGCTTCTCGGAAGCCGTGCTTGCCGGCGTCACCGCCGGTGTCATCGGCGTCGATCCCTACGGCATCGTTACCATCGTCAACCGCTCGGCCGAGGCGATGCTGGCCATATCCGCCAGCGCGGCACTTGGACAGAACCTCTCCGCCGTGCTGCCGCATGTCGGCCGCGTCTTCGAGATCGGCCGCAAGTCCGGCAAACCCGTCTATCGCGAGCAGGTGACTTTCTATCGCGCCGGTGCCGAGCGGACCTTCAACGTGCAGATCACCATCGAGGCCGGCGACGACGGCTCGGAGGAAAAATCCTATGTCGTGACGGTCGACGACATCACCGATCTGGTTCAGGCGCAGCGCTCCTCCGCCTGGGCGGACGTGGCGCGGCGCATCGCGCACGAGATCAAGAACCCGCTGACGCCGATCCAACTGTCCGCCGAGCGCATCAAGCGCCGCTACGGCAAGGTCATCACCGAGGATCGCGAGATTTTCGATCAGTGCACCGACACCATCATCCGGCAAGTCGAGGATATCGGCCGCATGGTCGACGAATTCTCGGCTTTCGCGCGCATGCCGAAGCCCGAGATGAAGGCCATCGACCTGCGCGAATCGCTGCGCGAGGCCTCATTCCTGGTCGAAGTCAGCCGCGCCGACATCACCTTCGAGCGGATATTCGGCACCGAACCGCTCAAGGGCACGTTCGACAGCCGGCTGATGGCACAGGCTTTCGGCAATGTGATCAAGAATGCCGCCGAAGCGATCGATGGAATGGAACAGAAGGATGGTTCGCACGGCATAATCCGGATTCAAGCCGGGCGACAAAATGGCGCGATTCGCATCGACGTCATCGACAATGGCAAAGGCCTGCCGCGCGAGAATCGTCAACGGCTGCTCGAGCCCTATATGACCACACGCGAGAAGGGCACCGGGCTCGGTCTCGCTATCGTCAAGAAGATTGTGGAGGACCATGGTGGCAGGCTGGAACTTCATGATGCCCCAGCGGATTTCCACGATGGGCGCGGCGCGATGATCAGCATCATCCTGCCGCCTGCCGCCGCCGCGTCCCCGCGCGGCGAAAGCAGGGCGGAAAACGAACGAGAAACTGAAAAGGTCGGTAATGGCGTCTGATATTCTCATCGTCGATGACGAGGAAGACATCCGTGAACTCGTCGCGGGCATCCTGAGTGACGAAGGTCACGAAACCCGTACAGCATTCGATGCCGATAGCGCGCTGGCGGCGATCGCCGACCGGGCGCCGCGGCTGATTTTCCTCGACATCTGGTTGCAGGGCTCACGTCTGGACGGACTTGCGCTGCTCGACGAGATCAAGACGATGCACCCGACCTTGCCGGTGGTGATGATCTCCGGCCATGGCAACATCGAAACGGCGGTCTCCGCCATCCGTCGCGGCGCCTATGATTTCATCGAAAAGCCGTTCAAGGCCGACAGGCTGATCCTCATTGCCGAACGTGCGCTCGAGACCTCGAAATTGCGGCGCGAGGTTTCGGACCTCAAACTGCGCAGCGGCGAAACCTTCGATCTGATCGGCATGTCGTCGGCAATGAGCCAGTTGCGCCAGACCATCGAGCGCGTCGCCCCGACCAACAGCCGCGTCATGATCATCGGCCCTTCCGGTTCGGGCAAGGAACTGGCCGCGCGCGCCATCCACACGCTGTCGGCGCGCAAGGGCGCGCCGTTCGTGACGCTGAGCGCCGCCAACATCACGCCGGAGCGCATGGAGATCGAGCTGTTCGGCACCGAATCGAACGGCGTCGAGCGCAAGGTCGGCGCGCTCGAGGAGGCCCATCGCGGCATCCTCTACATCGACGAAGTGGCCGACATGCCGCGCGAGACGCAGAACAAGATCCTGCGCGTGCTGGTCGAGCAGCAGTTCGAGCGGGTAGGGGGCACCAAGCGGGTCAAGGTCGACGTCCGCATCATTTCCTCGACCTCGCAGAACCTGGAGGCGATGATTGCCGACGGGCGGTTCCGTGAAGATCTCTATCATCGCCTGGCAGTGGTTCCGGTCACGGTGCCGGGACTGGCCGAGCGGCGCGAGGATATTCCCTACCTCGTCGACAATTTCATGAAGCAGATCGCCCGTCAGGCCGGTATCAAGCCGCGCCGCATCGGCGATGATGCGCTGGCCGTGCTGCAGGCGCACAACTGGCCGGGCAACGTCCGCCAGCTGCGCAACAATGTCGAGCGTCTGATGATCCTGGCGCGCGGCGACGATGTCGATGCGCCGATCACCGCGGATCTGTTGCCCGCCGAGATCGGCGATGTGATGCCGCGCACGCCGAATCAATCCGACCAGCACATCATGGCGCTGCCGCTGCGCGAGGCGCGTGAACAGTTCGAGAAGGACTATCTGATCGCCCAGATCAACCGCTTTGGCGGCAACATCTCAAAGACCGCCGAGTTCATCGGCATGGAGCGCTCCGCTCTGCATCGCAAGCTGAAGTCGCTGGGCGTCTGACAGGCGCGGCGTTCGTTCAGCCGCGCTGGGCCAAGCATTTGCCGGTTACGGCAACGGCGGAATCGCATAAGAAAGCCCGAGAGTTATCCAGGGGTCGCCAATGCCGCGCATTGCCTATGTCAACGGGCGCTACGTCGCTCACGCTGACGCTTCCGTGCATATCGAGGATCGCGGCTATCAGTTCGCCGATGGTGTCTATGAGGTCTGCGAGGTGGCGCGTGGCTTCATCGTCGACATGCCGCGCCATCTCGCCCGGCTGAACCGCTCTCTGACCGAGTTGTCGATCGCCTGGCCGGTCACCCGCGGCGTGTTGCCACTCATCCTGCGCGAAGTGGTCAATCGCAACCACGTCGCCAACGGCCTGGTCTATGTCCAGGTCACGCGCGGCGTTGCCAGCCGCGACTTTGTCTTCCCATCGGCGGACACCAAGCCGTCCCTGGTGGTGACCGCCAGAAAGGCCGATCCTGCCGCGGGCGCAAAGCGCGCCGAAACCGGCATTGCGGTCATTACCGTGCCGGAGAATCGCTGGGACCGGGTCGACATCAAGAGCGTCGGGCTGCTGCCTAACGTGCTGGCCAAGCAGAAGGCCAAGGAAGCCGGTGCGCAGGAGGCATGGTTCGTCGATGGCGACGGCGTCGTCAAGGAAGGCGGCTCGTCGAACGCCTGGATCGTCACCAGGGATGGCGTTCTGGTCACCAGGCCGGCCGAGCATGGCATCCTGCGCGGCATCACCCGCACGACCATGTTCGAAGTGGCGGCCAAGCTCGGCCTGAAGATCGAGGAGCGCGGCTTTTCCGTCGCCGAGGCCAAGTCGGCACGCGAGGCCTTCATCAGTTCCGCAACGACAATCGCCATGCCGGTGGTGGCCATCGATGGCGATCCGGTCGCCAATGGACACCCCGGCTCAATAACACTTTCCTTGCGGCAGGCCTTTTTTGACATTGCGGAAAAAAGTCCAGCCTGATAACCGCACAGGTGGAATGAACATCAATATATCTCGTTCTGCTTGTCGTTACTGACGACAAGAGGGTGTTTGCGCGCTTGACATGTGCCGGTTAATTTGGCGCATTGGCTTGCAAACCGAAGGGGATCGGCGAAAGACAAGAACAATGGCGGAACGATCGCAAAATCTTCAGGACCTGTTCCTGAATTCAGTTCGCAAGAGCAAGAACCCGCTCACCATCTTCCTTATCAACGGTGTGAAGCTGACCGGCGTGGTCACTTCGTTCGACAATTTCTGTGTCCTGCTGCGCCGCGACGGTCATTCCCAGCTCGTCTACAAGCACGCCATTTCCACGATCATGCCGAGCCAGCCGGTTCAGATGTTCGATGGCGAGGAAAGCCAGGGCGCCTGATTGGCACGTGAGAAAGACGCGGACGCACCAGTTCGCGGAAAACCAACGCATCATCCCGGGACGGAAGCCAAGGGTCCGACCCGGGCCGTTGTCATTGTGCCGGTGCTTACGCGCCAGCCGCGCGGCGACGACGATACCAACCGTCCGCGGCTGACGCGTTCGGCTGACGCCCGTCACGACGAAGCGGTCGGCCTTGCCCGCGCCATCAATCTTGATCTGATCCACACGGCGGTGGTGACCGTCAACGATCCGCGCCCGGCGACGTTGCTCGGCAGCGGCAAGGTCGCGGAATTTGCCGAAATCGTCAAAGAGGGTCATGCGGAAGTGGTCATCGTCGATCATCCGCTGACGCCGGTGCAGCAGCGCAATCTCGAGAAGGAACTGAACGCCAAGGTGCTGGACCGCACCGGGCTGATCCTCGAGATCTTTGGCGAGCGCGCCCGCACCAAGGAAGGCACGCTGCAGGTAGAGCTCGCCCACCTCAACTACCAGAAGGGCCGCCTCGTGCGCAGCTGGACCCACCTCGAGCGCCAGCGCGGCGGCGCCGGCTTCCTCGGCGGTCCCGGCGAAACGCAGATCGAGTCGGATCGGCGCGTCCTCCAGGACAAGATCATCAAGCTGAAGCATGAGCTGGAAACCGTGCGCCGCACGCGCGACCTGCACCGCGCCAAGCGCAAGAAGGTGCCGTTTCCGGTGGTGGCGATCGTCGGCTACACCAACGCCGGCAAGTCGACCTTGTTCAACAGGCTGACCGGAGCCGGCGTGCTGGCGCAGGACATGCTGTTCGCCACGCTCGATCCGACGCTTCGGCGCGTGCGCCTGCCGCACGGGACGCCGATCATCCTTTCGGACACGGTCGGCTTCATCTCGGACCTGCCGACGCATCTGATCGCCGCTTTCCGCGCCACCCTTGAAGAGGTGGTCGAGGCCGATCTCGTCATTCACCTGCGCGACATTTCCGACCCCGACACGGCCGCGCAGGCCGAGGATGTCGAGCGCATCCTCGCCGACCTTGGTGTCGACGCGGGCGACGCCAAGCGGGTGATCGAAGTGTGGAACAAGATCGACCGACTCGACGAAGGCAACAGGAACCGGCTGCTTGCCGATGGCGCCGACGCCAGCAAGGCGCCACCGGTTGCGGTGTCGGCGGTGACCGGCGAGGGTATCGATGCGCTGAAGGCGATCATCGAAACGCGGATGGCGGGCGAGCTCGAAGACCTGACGGTGACGATCGAGCCGGCACAGTTCGGCCTCGTCGACTGGCTTTACCGCAATGGCGACGTCGTTTCGCGAACCGACAATGACGACGGCAGCGCCACCATCGCGCTCAAGGCCACGCAAATCGCCCGCGAGGAGATCGAAAGCAGATTGCGTCGTAAAAACAACGTCTAACGTTGTTTATTTCGCGTATTTTGCTTCCTGCCAGAGCGCTTCCATCTCAGCCAGGCTCGCCTTTTCCAGTGTGTTGCCTGATTTTTCCAGGGCCTGCTCGACATAATGGAAGCGTGAGCGGAACTTCTCGTTGGTGCCGCTCAGCGCTGCTTCCGAATCGAGCTTGAGGTGACGGCCGAGATTGACCACGGCAAACAGCATGTCGCCAAACTCGTCCTTGATCGACGCCGTCTCGACTTTGGCCAGTGCCTCGCGCAACTCGCCGATCTCTTCCTCGATCTTGTCGAGGATGGGCGCTGCCTCGCTCCAGTCGAAGCCAACGCTCGCGGCCTTCTCCTGAAGTTTCAGCGCCCGCGTCAGCGCGGGCAGGGCGACCGGCACGCTGTCGAGAAACCCCTTGCCATTGTCCTCGGGGTCGAGGCCGCGGGCGAGGCGGGCGCTTCGTTTCTCCGCCTTCTCCTCGGCCTTGATCTTTTCCCACATGCCCTTGGCCATGCCTGCGCTGCGGGCCTTCTCGTCGCCGAAGACATGTGGGTGGCGGCGGATCATCTTCGTCGTGATCGCCTGGACCACATCGCCGAAGGCGAACTCGCCGGCTTCCTCGGCCATTTGCGCGTGGTAGACGACCTGCAGCAGGAGGTCGCCGAGTTCGTCGCGCAGATCGCCGAGATCACCGCGTGCGATGGCATCCGCCACCTCGTAGGCTTCCTCGATCGTATAGGGCGCGATGGTCGAGAAGTCCTGTTCGATGTCCCAGGGACAACCGGTCGTCGGCGCTCGCAGCGCCGCCATGATCTCGATCAGGCGCGAAATGTCTTTGGATGGCGTCATGCGGCGGATGCTATCGCGCGGCCGCTCGCGCGGCCAACGCTGTCAGCCGGCGAGGGGGCATTGTCCACAGGTGCGCGGTACCAGCTTCGTCAGTCGAGCACGGAGATGATCGCCTTGGCGAGTTCATCCATTCCATTTTCGGGCAGGCCGGCGACGTTGATGCGGCTGTCGCCGACCATGTAGATGCCGTGCTCGGCGCGCAGCCGCTCGACCTGCGCTTCCGTGAGGCCGAGACGGGAGAACATGCCACGATGGCTGGCAACGAAATCGAAGCGGTCGGAATTGGACTGCCGGCGCAGCGCCTCGGCGAACTGCACCCGAAGCCTGAGCATGCGCAAGCGCATCTCTTCGAGTTCGGCCTCCCAGTCGGCGCGCAAGGTGGCGTCTTCCAGCACGATGCGCACCGCGGCTGCGCCATGGTCCGGCGGCATCGAATACATGGCGCGCGCCGCCGACAGCATCTGGCTCATCGCCACATCCGCCTGGGCGCCGTCCCTGGCCAGGATCATCGCCGCGCCGACGCGGTCGCGGTAGACGGCGAAGTTCTTCGAGCAGCTCGAGGCGACGACCATTTCCGAAACCTTCGCGGCCAGCAGGCGCAAGCCGACGGCATCGGCCTCAAGCCCATCGCCAAAGCCCTGATAGGCGATGTCGACAAACGGCAGCAGGCCTTGCTCGACGACCAGATCGGCAACGGCCGCCCACTGCACGCTATCCAGATTGGCGCCGGTCGGGTTGTGGCAGCAGCCATGCAGCAGCACCACGTCACCGCTCTTCGCCATCCGCAACGCTGCCAGCATGTCGTCGAAGCGAACAGCGCCCGAAGCGGCATCGAAATAGGGGTATTCGCGGATCTGCAGACCGGCAGCGCGCATGACCGGCATGTGGTTGGGCCATGTCGGGTCCGACAGCCAGATGGTCGCGTCGGATCGTGTCCGTTTCAGCAGTTCCGCCACCAGCCGCAGCGCGCCGGAGCCGCCGGGCGCCTGTGCCGCGCGAATGCGCGTCATGTCGGCGCCTGGACCGAAGGCGAGCTTGGCCATGACCGTGTTGAAGCCGACATCGCCGGCAAGGCCGAGATAGGTCTTGGTGTCCTGGCCCTGCAGCAGGCGCTTTTCGGCCTCGCGCACGGCGCGCATGACCGGCGTCTTGCCGTCGCGATCCTTGTAGACGCCGACGCCGAGGTCGACCTTGTCCGGGCGCGGGTCGGCGCGATAGAGGCCGATCAGGGCAAGGATCTTGTCGGCGGGGGCTGGCTGCAGATCTTCAAACATTGGCAATGGTTCCATTGACGCGGCGGAGTGATACGCAAATCGAACGCATTTCGCCAGCGCTTTTCCTGCCGCTTCAGCCCGCGCAAAGCTGTGGTGGCAACCCGTGCCAGCCTCATCCGCATCGCGACCCTACATGTTCTCGGTGCCCCACCCGCCGCCAGTTCGAAGCGAAAAAATTGGCAGGGCAGGGATTAAAATCCCCACATGCTCCGTAAACAGGACATGAAACGGTCGATGCCACGCTTTGACATCATAGGACAGCTCGGGTCGCTGCGCCGTTACGCGCGATCGCTGACGCGCGACAGCACGGATGCCGAGGATCTCGTGCATGACGCGCTGGTGCGCGCCTATGAGCGGCGCGGCACGTTCCGCTCCGGCGGCAATTTGCGCGCCTGGCTGCTGTCGATCGTCCACAACACCTTCATCGACAAAATTCGGTCCCGCAGGTCTGAATCGTCACGCGTCGAACAGGCCGGATATCTGGCCGACGGCTGCACGCCGGCGCCGCAGGAGCATTCGGTGCGCCTGGCTCAGGTGCGTGAAGCCTTTTTCAGCCTGCCGGAAGAACAGCGTTCGGCGCTGCATCTCGTTGCCATCGAAGGGCTTTCCTACCAACAGGCGGCCGATGCCAGCAGCGTGCCGCTGGGAACGCTGATGTCGCGCATCGGCAGGGCGCGCGCCGCACTGCGCGAGATGGAGGACGCGGCGCCCTCGAAGGCTAAAAACCACCTCAGGATCGTTGGAGGACCGTCATGACTGGAACTGTCGATCCCGTGGCCGATACCGACCTCGACGCCTATGTCGACGACCAGCTCGACGTCACCCGCCGCATCGAGGTCGAGGCGTTTTTGTCCACCCGTCCGGAGGCCGCGGCGCGCGTGATGTCGGATCTGAGGACCCGCGATGAACTGCGCGTGGCGCTTGCCGGCTCCAAGGGCATGGCGCGGCCGGCAACCGCTGACACCGCGCGGCGGCTGGAGAGGGGGCTTGCCCGTGGCCGCATCTTCGGCGTGTTGCAGCGCGCGGCGGCGGTGGCCGCCTTCATCGCCGTCGGCTGGCTGGCGAACGGCATCGTCGGGCCGATGTCCGTGACCAAGGTCGTCGCCTCGCCGCAGCCGCCCGCCTATGTCGACGAGGCGGTGCGAGCCCATAGGACGACGCTGGTGCGCGAGACCATGCCGTCGCAGCCTGAGGCGCCCAACTACAATGCCGGCGAGATCCGCGCCGCGACCGCCATCGTCATGCCGTCACTGCCCAAGGACTGGAAGGTACGCGACGTGCAGATCTACCCGTCGCGCTTTGGCCCGAGCGTCGAGATGGCTGTCGAGACGAAGGAGATGGGGCTGGTCTCGCTGTTTGCGATCCGGCCGGGAACCTTCGACGTGGTCAAGCCGACCGTCGCGCCTTCGGGCGATATTTCCTCTGCCTATTTCCAGATCGGCGAGGTCGCCTATGCGGTGGTCGGACGAAGTGAGGTCCACGACCTCGACCGCGCCGCCGAGACACTCGCCCAAACGCTTTACTGACCGATCCACAAAGGAGAATTCAAATGAACACCCCCAATCTGGGATACCGCATGGGCGCTGGCGCCCGAACCGGAGCCGTCTACGATGAGGGTCTGCGCCAGCATATGCTGCGCGTCTACAACTACATGGGCGTTGGCCTCGTGGTCACGGGTCTGGTTGCCTTCATGGTGTCATCGACGCCCGCGCTCTACGTGCCGATCTTCTCCAGCCCGCTGAAGTGGGTGGTGATGCTGGCGCCACTCGCCTTCGTCATGCTGTTCTCGTTCAAGATGCAGACCATGTCGGCGGCCAGCGCCCAGGCGATGTTCTGGGCCTTCTGCGCGGTCATGGGCCTGTCGCTGGCGTCGGTGTTCCTGGTGTTCACCGGAACCAGCATCGCCCGCACCTTCTTCATCGCCGCTACCATGTTTGGCGCCACCAGCCTCTACGGCTACACGACCAAACGCGACCTGACCCAGTTCTCGTCGTTCCTGATCGTGGGCCTGATCGGCGTGGTGATCGCCAGCATCGTCAACATCTTCCTCGGCTCGACTGCGCTGCAGTTCGCCATCTCGGTGATCGGCATTGCCGTCTTCATCGGCCTGACCGCCTGGGACACGCAGACAATCAAGGAACAGTATGCCGAGAACTTCGACGGGGAATCGCGCCAGAAGCTCGCCGTCTTCGGCGCCTTCTCGCTCTATCTGAACTTCATCAACATCTTCCAGCTGCTGCTGAATTTCACCGGCGAACGCGAGTAATCCGGACCGTAGCAGGCAACACTTCGCATCTTGCCGTGGCCGGAGGGCAACCTCCGGCCACGGTTTTCATTTGAGGCAGCATTTGTCATGTGTGCGGTGCATCGTTCATCACAGCTGAGTGAGGTGCGATACAAGTCTGCTTGAGTTCAGGCGTTGCCTTTTGCTAGCCTCCCGGCCACGTCAGACAGCCGCGAGGACGCATGGAACAAGACAGCCTGACGATTCACGGTGACGGCATCTCGGCGACCGTCGTCGGGCAGGGCGCCGAACTGGTCTCCCTGCGCGATGCCGAAGGAACAGAGTTTCTGTGGCAAGCCGGGCCGGAGTGGCGGCGGCATTCGCCGGTGCTGTTTCCGATCGTCGGCCGGCTGAAGGGAGATCAGCTGCGCCATCAGGGCCGGGCCTACCCGATGACGCAACACGGCTTCGCGCGCGACAAGCCGTTTGCCTGGGCGGCGAGGGACCCTCGATCGTGCACGCTGGTTCTCACCGACGACGCCGATACTCGCACCCACTATCCGTTCGCCTTCCGCCTCGCCGTGACCTACACGCTGGACCGCCATCAGCTTGGCGTGACCTTCGACATCAGCAACACCGGCGAAGAGCCGCTGCCGGCGTCGATCGGAGCGCACCCGGCATTCAATTGGCCGTTGCTGCCAGGTCTGGCCAAGTCGGATTACCAGCTGACCTTTGCTGATGCCGAACCTGCTCCGATCCGTCGCTTGAAGGACGGCCTGCTGCTGAAAGCGCCGCGGCCGACGCCCGTCCAAGGCAACATCCTCGCGCTCTCCGAGCGGCTGTTCGACGAGGACGCGGTCATTCTCGACCGGCCCGCCAGCACCAGCGTACGTTATGCCGCCGAGCGTGGTCCGGCGATCGAAATGGAGTGGCAGGGATTTCAGGAATTGGGCGTCTGGTCGAAGCCGGGCGGCGCGCCGTTCCTTTGCATCGAGCCCTGGCACGGTATCGCAAGTCCGGCGGACTTCGACGGCGACTTTGTCGACAAGCCCGGCCTGATGCTGATTCCACCAGGCGCGCAGCGCGTGCTGAGCTATCAGATCCAGTTGCTTTGAGCTTTCACGTAGAATTCTCTGGCGCCAGGGCAGACACGGAATGAAGCTTTACTTCAGCCGCAACCCCAATCCTCGGCTCGCGGTCGCGGTCGCACGCTATCTCGACGCGAAAGTCGAGTTTGAATTCGCCTCGCCATTCGCCCCGGGGCAAGCAGAGAAATATCGCCCGTTAAATCCCAATCTCTCACTGCCCATACTTGTAGAAGGCGGGGGAAAAAGTCTTTGGGAAGCAGACGCCATAGCCTGCCGGCTCTCGCGCGACGCACATTCCGATTTCTGGCGCGCCGGCGATGACGAACCCGACATGATCCGGTGGCTCAGTTGGGGCAAGGAGCACTTCGCATTCGCTTGCGACACGGTGCATTTCGAACGTGGCACCAAACAGCGGTACGGCATAGGCCCGATCGATCAGCAGCGCGTGGAAGAGGGGTTGGGACTCTTCCGCACGGCCGCCGCAATACTCGAGACAGAGCTTTTCAAGCGGGAATGGCTGGTCGGGAATTCGGTTTCCTATGCCGACTTCCGAATGGCGACCTTTCTGCCGTTCAACGATGCCGCCAGACTACCGCTCGACGATTATCCCTCTGTCGGCCGCTGGTATCGCCGGCTGGAAGACATCGACGCCTGGCGCGATCCCTTCAGGGGACTGGAGGCGCCTGAATTGCCGCCGGTCCCGCAAACGGAGACAGCGAGCTAAGGGCGAGGCGTGTTGGCAGTTTACTCACGGCTGGCATCGCGCCACAGTTCCATATGATCAATGCCGTCTTCTACAGCGACCAAGTCATTTCAGCGCCGTCGCCGCCTTGAATTCAGAACGAAACCGCGATCCGTTGGCCAACCAACGAATCTCTGCCTAGGTTTATCGTCGCGTGCAACCCAGTCGGGCCAAGCCCCATGCGGTGAAGGCGCACTTTCCGGAGGCATTCGATGCGTCGTTTGGTTCTTGCCGCTCTGCTGCTTGCCGCGCCCAACGCCGGCATAGCCCAGGAAAGCCTGACCGCGCTCATGTGCCAGGCCAAGCCGACACAATCCTGCGCGCTCGACATGGCTGCGGACGCGATCCGCACTGCGGCACCGCTAACGACTGAGAACTTGCCCTACGGTAGCATGGTCGAGGCAGCGTCTCGCGCCGGGCAAACCGTCCGAAGCGCTGCAATTTACGCAGGCGGTGGGGCACCCGCGCCGCAAAGCCTGGGCGCTTTGGGAAGTTGCTTCGAAGATGACGCCTTGAACCTATAGCGGATTTGCGTCTGGCCCGTGCCGTCTGCCATCGTGCTACGAGAGAGGAAGCCGGCTTTCAAACCTGCCGGACGATGGTGCCGATCACATTGACCAGAATGCGCGCGGCGGTCAAAGCCGACAGGCCGTCAATGTCGGCGGGAGGATAGAGCTCGACAAGGTCGACTCCTGCGATCCTGGCCCGCCTGCCGAGGCCGGCGATCAGGTCGATCACCTGCGTGTAGGTGAGGCCACCGGGCGTCCGCGCGGCCACGCCCGGCATGATGCCGGGATCGAGGCTGTCGCAGTCGAGCGTGACGACGACCCGCGCTCCTTCCGGAATATGCCGCAGTGCGGCTTCGACGCCCTGGGCGTGAATCTCGCGGGCGGTCACGAAGCGGCTGCCATATTGCCGCGCCGCTTCAATGTCGGCGAAGCGCGCACTGCCGACGCTACGCAGGCCGACCTGCACCATGCCGGCGACATGCGGCATCTCGCTCGCCCGGCGCATCGGGCTCGAATAGCCGTGGCGTTCGCCATACACCTCGTCGCGCCAGTCGATATGGGCGTCGATCTGCAGGATCCAGACCGGCCCGTGATCCGCAAAGCCGGCGAGGAAGGGAAAGGTCACGGAACAGTCGCCGCCCAGCAGGATCGGAACAGTCGGCAATGCCAGGACCTCGCGTGTCTTCGCCTCGATCCGGGCCCGGTTGCCGGCATTGTCATGCAGCGTGGTCTGGATATCGCCGGCGTCGATGCAGCAGACCGGCTTGCCGTCGAACAGCGGGCCGCCGAGATCGAAATCCCAGTGCTCGACGAGCGTGGCATCGTCCTGGCTCGCAGCGCGGATGGTATTGGCGGCCAAGGCATGGCCGCTGCTGTCCTTGCCGGGATAGGTGCTGCCGTGACCGGCTCCGAAGATCACCGCACGGAGCATACGGCCGTCGGCAAGTCGATCGGGAAAGCCGAGAAAGCGAGGCGAGGTGGTCATTTGGTCCTGACGGCGGGTCTGGGTGAAATCTTTGTGTGGCGTGAAGGAGCGTTCACTATCTCGGGGCGAGGCCATCGAGCAGGAAGTCGAGGCCTTTGCGGAAAGCGCCATCCCAATCGTCATCCAATAGCAGGTGGGAGCGTTCGATTGCTGGGTAGCGTCCGCTGAGACGCTCAAGGCGCTGCTGCGCGGCGGCCCGGTCCTCGTCCGAGAGGTCGAAGCTCGCCCGGGTGATGGTGGCGCCCATCACATAGTTCCAGAGCGACCATATCGCGACGTTCAGATCTGCGTCCGCCACACCGGCCCTGGACAAGGTCTTGCTCAGCAGTTCCAGGCGACCGAGGATGTTCGGGCCGAGCGCCCGGCGCGGCAACAGCGATGCCGACCAAGGATGGCGCAACATGCTGGTGCGCCAGTCTTCGAGCACATGAACGACGTCTCCGCGCCAGTCTTGAGACTCAACTGTTTGCGTCGGCCCGCGATATTCGAGCACCGAGTCGAGCGCCAGATCAAAGACATCCTCTTTGTTGTCGACATGCCAATACAGGCTCATCACGCCGGAGCCGAGGCGATCGGCCAGCCGACGCATCGTCAATCCGTCGAGACCTTGGGCGTCCAGCAGTTCCACCGCGGTCGCCACGATGCGTTCCCGAGAGAGAGCCGGTTCATCGCTCGCCGCATGCGTGGGCTGGAGCGTCCCGCTGATCCGTTGAGACCGTTTGCTCTGGGCGCCGCTACGCTTGGCTGCCATCCGTCTTCCTCACTGTTCAGAGCGTCGATATTGACCGGCAACGCGACGAATGTCGATCTTGAGCGCTTGACTCGTACGACGTACCATACGATTACTCGTACATCGCACGATTCATCGTATGGACGATGTGGTTTCATTTCAATCATGTCGGCCGAGAGGGCACGTTGTTCGCAGTCCAAAGAGCCAAGAGAAAAATCATGTCGTGCGCAATCAAGCATCTGCTTATCGGAGGGCTAATCATCATGGGAGTTCCCACTGTGACGACAGCGAATGATCTGAAGCTGACCATCGTCAATCCAAAAAACCTCTACGATCCGTCGCCGAATGGCTACAGCACGGCGGTGATCACGCCCCGCGAAGGCCGCGTGGCCTACATCTCCGGGCAGGGCGGCCAAGACAGCACGGGAGCCTTGTCCCCCGACTTCGCTGTCCAGGTGGAACAGGCATACGCGAACCTGCGCACCGCGCTTGAGGGGATCGGTGCGCAACCGAACCAGGTCGCCAAGCTCACGGTCTTCGTGGTCGACCACGACATGTCCAAGCTTGAGGTGTTGACCAGGAACGTCAGGAAAATGTTCGGCGAGGCGCTGCCGGCGCAGACTCTGGTTCCTGTTCCCAAGCTTGCGATCGACCCCATGCTCTTCGAGGTCGGAGCCACCGTCATTCTGGAATAGCGGGGTGGCGCATTTGGCCCGATCGCTCGAATTGAAACGGGTCGAACGCGTCGCCGAGAGGCGCGCGCTCGCAATTTGCCTGCGCCGAACGTCGTGTAGGGCAGGGATGTACCCTCGCGGGATGATCCCGAGGCGACGATCGTCGGCGCAGACCCGGTTCGTAGGGCGAATTGCGTGATTAGGTAGGTACGTAGGTCAACCTGATCACGTCATAGCCAATCGGATCGCTGGCCACAAAGCGAAGCGGCGGCCGGGGGCCAGCGAAGAATGGCTTGCCGTGACCAAGCACGACCGGGTGGAAGTAGAGTTGATACTCATCGACAAGACCAAGCTCGGTCAGGCTTTGTGCCAGGTCTGGTCCAGAAACTGAAATCTCCCCAACAAGCTGGGTCTTCAGCCCACGTATCACCGCCTCGATGTCATCCGAAACAAGTGTGGCGTTGGGGCCAACTGACTTCAGCGAGCGCGACACAACCCACTTCGGTTGGCTCCGCCACGCAGCCGCGAATTCATGGTGCTCCGCGCTCCACTCAGGACGGTCTTCGTCCCAATAACGCATTACCTCGTACATGCCGTGACCGTACACACTGCCGGTCAAGTCGCGCACTTGCTCTAACCAATGACGAAAGATCATGGGGCCTGACGGTATTTCCAGGTGGTCGACGTAGCCGTCGAGGGACTGGTTCATTCTGAAAATGAGCTTCGCCATGCTGTAAGATCTCCAACCTGAGATCTTTCAGAATAACTTGGGCCGCCGTTACGCAAAAGTGAGGTTGGGCGCAAAACTGCGCGCCGCTTTGTCGGTGCGACGAATAACCAGAGGTCCAGCCAACCACACATCAACGACGGCATACAAAAGTCGCATAAGATAGATTATGGAACTGGCGCATTGGGCTGAAGCTGGAAATTGCCGATGTTTTTCATCGGCTTGATGCCAGCCGGCGTGTTGCCTTGATCCGTCCGGCAACGCTAGGCTGCTGCGATGACGAGGTCAAACCAAGCGATTGAGTCTGCGATCGAAGTGTTCGTGCACGGACACAGCGCCGGCAAGAGCCGTATCTTTCCCTACGAGGCAAGTCGCGTCGGGCCTTTGTGGTTGATGCGCGACGCTTCGCGCAAGAACCCTCGCGACTACCGCAAGGAGGAATGGATAGCGTATGACGTCGCCGCCGAGGATGTCGACGCGATTGCTCGCCAACATGCGCGCGGAAGATTCTATGTGGGCGCCATGATCGCGACAGCGGAGCCGGACGAGCCGACGCGATGCGCATACAAGGCACTCGGCTATCGGCTGCTCGGCACGGAAGGCTTTTTCGTGCAGCAATTGGGCCAGATTCCAAAGCCGCCACCGACCGCGATTTCGATCGAACGCGTGCGCACGGCTGACCTGGCAGCCCGGTTGGGAAAGACCACGCGCAGGCAGCCGATCCCGGACGATTTGCTCGGCGATGACGCTCCGTTCCGCCAGTACGTGGCAATCGACCGAGCTGACATTGTTGGGCGTGTGCGCAGCGTGGAGGCTGTCGGCGCTACCTGGTGCGCGGACATGTTTGTCGATCCCTCGCACCGGCGCCGTGGCATCGGCCAGGCGCTGCTCCTCGCAATGTTGTGGGACGATCAGGCCCATGGTTCGAGATGCTCCGTGCTGACCGCTACCCACACAGGGGCGCTTCTATACCCTCGCGTTGGCTATGAGCGGATCGGAACGCTGTTCATGTTTGGCCCAAGGAGCGCAGCATTGTGATGAAAGCTCCTTCCTATCATGCTGACTCATAAGGCATTTCTATCACCATGCCGTCATAGGCGGGTTCGACATTGGCAGGTGTCTCGGCCATCACCGTCGCGTAGTCCAGCGGCACGTGCATGTGCGTCAGCACGGCGTGTCTTGGCGCCAATCGCTCGGTCCATTCCAGCGCTTCGCCAAGCGACAAATGACTGGGATGCGTCCGGTACTGCAGCGCGTCGATGATCAACACGTCGAGGCCGCGCAGCCGTTCGACGGTGGCATCCGGAAAATCGCTGATGTCGGGACAATAGGCGAGCGCGCCGATGCGAAAGCCGAGCGATATGATGTCGCCATGCACCTGCGGCAGTGGCTCGAGGGTGAGGGCACCCCCCTCTCCTTCGATGACCACCGGCCTGGCGTGGTCGATGAGATGCGGCCTGACAATCGGCGGATAGGAACTGCCTTGCGGCGTCTCGAAGCAGTATCCGAACGCTTCCCGCAGCCGAAGCATTGTCGGTTTGTCGGCATGGATATCGATCAGCTGGCGCTGGTCGAGGACGAAACCGCGCAGATCGTCGATGCCATGGATATGGTCGGCATGCGGATGCGTATAGACGACCGCATCGATGCGTCTGACCGAGGCCAGCAGCATCTGCTGGCGGAAATCCGGCCCGGTGTCGATGACGACGCTGGTGCGGCTGCCGCTGGCGGCAACCCGCTCGACGAGTGCGGCGGCGCGCGTGCGCCGGTTCCTCGGGTTATCCGGGTCGCAATTGCCCCAGTCGCCGGTGATGCGCGGCGTACCTGGCGACGAGCCACAGCCGAGAATGGTGAGGCGCAGCCGGTCAGTCATCGTTCAGGCGCTTTGCTCGGCAGGTCGCGGCATCTTGCCGAACAGACGGAAGAAATTGTTCGTCGTCAGATCAGCGATTTCAGCCTCGCTGACGCCAATCGTCTCGGCCAGCACTTTTGCCGTGTGCGCGACATAGGCCGGCTCGTTGCGCTTGCCGCGAAACGGTACGGGCGCCAGATAGGGTGCGTCGGTCTCGACCAGCAAGCGATCATGCGGCACATCGGCGGCAATGGCGCGCAACTCGGCCGAGTTCTTGAAGGTCAGGATACCCGAGAACGACACGTAGCCGCCGAGCGCGACGCCGATTTCGGCCAGCCGGCGCCCCGAGGAAAAACAGTGCAGGATGAAGGGGAAGGCGCCCTTCCCTGTTTCGTCTTCGAGAATGGCTGCCATGTCATCATCGGCATCGCGTGAATGGATGACCAGCGGCAGCCCCGTTTCCCGCGCCGCGGCGATGTGGGCGCGAAACCCCTGCGCCTGTGCCTCGCGCGGCGCTTTGTTATAGAAATAGTCGAGACCGGCCTCGCCGATTGCCACCACCTTCGGATGGGCCGCCAAACGGATGAGATCTGCCGAGGTCACGTCCAACTCTTCCGCGGCATTGTGCGGATGGGTGCCGACCGAACAGTACACTTCGTCGAAAGTGTCAGCGATTTCAATGATTTGCTGAAACCGCTTCACGCGCGTCGAGATCGTCACCATGCGGCCGATTCCGGCCGCCTTGGCGCGGGCGACAATGGCCGCCCGTTCCTCGGCGAAATCTGGGAAATCCAGGTGGCAGTGACTGTCGACGAGCATCAGGCGTTCGCGTCCGGCTGTTCGACGTAACGCGGAAACACCCCCTCCGGCGCAGGCAATGCAACCCCGGAGACAAGCGCGTGGTCTGCCGCGACATGCACGAAATCGCGGCTGTCCGCCGGCACCGCCAGCAGGTCGAGCAGTTTGTTGGCCGATCCCGGAATGAAGGGTTGGCACAGCAATGCCACGCGCCGGACGACTTCGGCGGTCGTCCACAGCACGGTTTCCATGCGGGCCGGATCGCTCTTCTTGAGCGCCCATGGTGCCTGTCCGGCGAAGTAGCGGTCGGCTTCCGCCACCACGCCGAAGATCGCCGCCAGCGCCAGATGAATGCCTTGCTCCGCCATGGCCTTGCGCGCCACCGTGAGGACGTCGCTTGCCTGATCCAGAATCGACTTGTCCTCATCCGTCAGGGCGCTGCGTAGCGGCACCACTCCGCCGCAGTTCTTGGCGATCATCGACAGCGAGCGCTGCGCCAGATTGCCGAGGCCATTGGCAAGGTCGGCGTTGGTGCGGTTGACGATCGCTTCATGGCTGTAGCTGCCGTCCTGGCCGAACGGCACCTCGCGCAGGAAGAAGTAGCGCACCTGGTCGAGACCGTAATGCTCGATCATGGTGAACGGGTCGATGACGTTGCCGACCGACTTCGACATCTTCTCGCCGCGGTTGAACAGGAAGCCGTGGCCGAAAACGCGCTTCGGCAGCGGGATTCCGGCAGACATCAGGAAGGCCGGCCAATAGACCGCGTGGAAGCGGACGATGTCCTTGCCGATGATGTGCGCATCCGCAGGCCAGAAACGCCAATCGTCAGCATTTTCATCGGGATAGCCGACACCGGTGATGTAATTGGTCAGGGCGTCGACCCACACATACATCACATGCTTCTCGTCGCCCGGCACCGGCACGCCCCAGTCGAAGGTGGTGCGCGAGATCGACAGATCCTTCAGGCCCGACTTGACGAAGCTCATCACCTCGTTGCGACGCTCCGCCGGGCCGATAAAGTCGGGCTGGCTTTCATAGAGCGCGATGAGCTTGTCCTGGTAGGCCGAGAGGCGGAAGAAATAGCTCTCCTCCTCGACCCATTCGACCGGCGTTCCCTGCGGCCCGTAACGGACATTGTCGGGACGGACCTCCGTCTCCTCCTCGCCGTAATAGGCTTCGTCGCGCACCGAATACCAGCCGGCATAGCCGCCCTTGTAGATATCGCCATTGGCGGCCATCGCCTTCCAGATCGCCTGCGACGACTCGTAATGCCGCTCTTCCGTGGTGCGGATGAAATCGTCATTGGAGGCGTTGAGCGCCTCCGCCATGCGCTTGAAATCGGCCGAATTGCGATCGGCCAGTTCGCGCGGCGAAATGCCTTCCCGCTTCGCGGTCTGCAGCATCTTGATGCCGTGCTCGTCGGTCCCGGTTAGGAAAAACACGTCCTTGCCGTCGAGCCGCTGGAAGCGGGCAAGCGCGTCGGTTGCGATCAGCTCGTAGGCATGGCCGATATGCGGTTTGCCGTTTGGATAGGAAATCGCGGTCGTGATGTAGAATTTGTCGCGTGACATGAATGAACCGTCATGAATGTCTGAATGGAAAGGCGTGGCGGTGGATATCGCATCGGGGCGGCGATTGCCATCCCGAGGCCCCGTCACATTCGCATTGCAGAATTCAGGCGGTCGATCATGGTCAGGCGTGCTGCTTCTTGTCGAGATTGTCGGTATCAGTCTCAGATATAGCGTCCAGCGCCCCATGCCAAGTCCCGGATCGCGCGTTCTGGCCTTGATGATGTTTCCAGCCAGCATCGCTTCGCTGGCACCCGTCGACCACCTCCAGTGGGACCCGTTGCAATGAGAGGCCACGATCCCGTAGTTTCGTGGCGGTGCAAAGGCAGACCGGCATGGCCACGACCTCTCAATACGATCCGCGACAGAACCTTGATTTGCGCTTGCGTCAGGCCGGCGCGAGCAAGACCGTCTACGCCCTCGTCACCCCCGAGATCGAAACAGTGAAGGCCGAGTTGTTCGGCAATAGCGGGGGAAATGGCCCCGATCCGATCCGCGCCGCCTATCTCGATCAGTTTCGCCATGCCTGGACAGGAAAGCAGAACGCGCTGCACAGACGGTTCTTCGACACATGGCTCGGCTGGGCGAAGCCGATGGTACCTCTCAACGCGGCTGACTTTCCATTCACCTATCCGACCGCCGGTGCAAGCGAGCCGCTTTTTCACCTGATTTCCGACTACGGCAATCGCGCACGGGTCGAGCGGTTTTCACCTCGGCTTGTGATCTTTCGGGGCGAGTATGAAGGCTACAAAGCTTACGCGGAAGCCTGCGGCGTTCCCGTGACGGAACAAGAGCGTCACGCTTGGCGCGATGTCGCCGACACCATTGATCCCCAGGACCTGCTCTGTCTCAGCCAACCCTCGGCCATTGACGGCATGGTGTGGCCGGAGGCCAATGCCTTTCTGCACCGGCTGAGCGAGCGCGCGAACCCGCCCCAAATTGTCCTCGATCTGACCTATGTCGGGGCAACCGCCGAACCGCCGGCAGAGACGATCCTCGCCGGCGCGCCTTGCGTGACCGCCGTGGTGATCAGCCTGTCCAAGCCGTTCGGCGCCTATTACGACCGCATAGGCGGGGTGTTCTGCCGATCGGAGAATCTCGGCCTTTTTGGCAATCAATGGTTCAAGAATCTGACATCGCTGCAATTGGGTATCCGGCTCATGGAGCGGTTCGACGTCTTCGCCATGGCGCGCCGCTACGCCAGTGTTCAACAGAGCGTAGCCGAACATGTAGGCCTGGCTCTCGGCCTAACCTTGATGCCGGCGGACGTCTTCATTCTTGCCCAGGCGTCGCCAGGCGCGGACGTCGATCCGGAATTGGTCTCCTATCTCACGCGCGCGCCCGGCGCGATCGATGCCCGGCCACGCGTATGCCTGACGCCAGGCATGGCGGAGCGGATCGGCATGGCCAGTCCGAATTCGGGGTCGTTTTCATGAAACATTTGATCCCGCTCGTGTCGAGCGACGATGTCCACGCTCACTGCTTGGTGCACTGGAAAACGGAAGCATTCCGATCCTCGCATCGCGAAGGCGGCTATATTCACAGCATTGTCGATCAGTACGCCCGCCTGCCGCGCTTCAGCTGCGAGACCACCAACGACCGCCTGGAGCGCGCGCACTTCTGCACCTGGTGGGGGCTGACAATGCGCCGGGATGATTATGCGGCTGCGGCCATCGAGGATCTCTACCTCCTGCACGAAATCTGGCACGCCGCGCACATGCCCTTCATTCCGGGTATCGGATTCGAGGCTTTCCACGGCAAGATGGAGCGCAACGAACTCGAAGCGAGCGTGGCTTCCGAACTGCTGGTTTATTTCAAGATAGATGGGCTGAGAGAAAGCGCGTTTCCTCATCCCATTTACGCAGACCGATTTCTGAACGATCCGGCCATGCGGCTTCTGTGGCGCGAAAATGAAGTCGTCGCCACCAACACACTGCTCGAAGCGCGCCGGAACGTCATGTATTCCAAACCCGAAGGGGACATGGACCTGAGCGAGCGCTGGATTCGCAGATTCACCATGCAAAACCGGCAATGGTCGATCGTCTGGGCCGATCGCTATCTCGAGATCGAGGACCATATGTATCGCTTCCAGCAGATGGCTCTCGGTGGCGACAGGATGGGAGCCGCCGACTTTCACGCCGACTGGATCGAAGCCGAGGCCGCCACGGATACGGTGGACCACGTTCCTTTCCGCGACCAGGCGCTGCTGTTTTCCACCATCTATTGGGCCAATCGCGCAAAGTATGATGCCGCGCTGGCGGTGCAGCGAGCGAGCCAGCACGCACGGCGCCCCGAATAGGCGCGATCCGACTGCTGGAGGAGAACACGACCGGCGCCTGAAAGCGGCCGCCCATCCCGAGGCCATGCATGCCGCCCAAAAGTGGCCCCGGTTTTGGGGCAACGGCATGCACATAGAAATCGTCACATCCGCATTGCGGAATTCAGGCGCTCGATCATGGTCAGGGCGTGCTGCTTCTTGTCGAGATTGTAGGTGTCGGTCTCGGATATGGCGTCCAGCGCCTCATGCCAGGTGTCCGACAGCGTTTTGGCCCGGGCGAGATCGCCGGCCAAGGCAGCCCGGCTTGCCGCGTCCGATAAAAGGTCGAGCGCCCGGCGGTTGAAGATCTCGAACTGGATCGCCAGGTCGCGGCCGGCGACAGCCTCGGCAAGGCGAAACGCGCCGCCGACATCGCCCTTTCTTGCCGCCACCAGGGCATCGAGCGTCGAGGCGATCTCCAGCCCGCCATACTGCGTCAACAGGATCGCGCTGCGCGCGCTGCCCCCTGCCCGCTCGGCCAGCGCTGCCCGCGCCGCCGGATCGTTTGGCGGTGGCGGTTCGGCGGTTTCCAGCACCGCCATCAGGTCGTCGGCATCGAGCGGTGTCAGCCGCACCACCTGGCAGCGCGACCGGATCGTCGGCAGCAGGCTGCCCGGCGCATGGACGATCAGGATGAACAGCGTTCGTGCCGGCGGCTCCTCGAGATTCTTCAGCAAGGCATTGGCGGCATTGGCGTTCATGTCGTCGGCCGGATCGACGATGACGACCCGGTAGCTGCCGTCATGCGAGGTCAGTGACAGGAAGCGGCTGACCTTGCGGATTTCGTCGACGGTGACGACAGTCTTGAAGCTCTTGGTCTTGTCGTTGAGCGGACGGGTCAGATGCAGCACCGAAGGATGCGCGCCGGTGGCGATCTGGCGAAACAGCGACGAAGCCGGATCGGGAATGGCAAGGCTTTCGGGCGCCTGCGCGAAGTCCGGGTGCCGCAAGAGATGATGCGCAAGGTGGAAGGCGAGCGTGGCCTTGCCGATGCCGACCGGTCCGGAGAAGATAAGCGCATGCGGCAGCTTTCCCGCACTATAGGCGGCCGTCAGCATCTCCGCGGCCTGCCGGTGTCCGACCAGACGTGGTGTCTCGGATGGCTCTGGCACGCCGTCCAGCGTATCGTGCTGCTCCGGTGCGATGCGCTCGAAGATCATGCCGGCGTTACCTGCCTGTTGCGCGTCGGCGTTCTTGCCTCCAGGGCCGCGAACACGGCGGCGGTGACGACATTCTCGACCGTATCGGGATCGGCGGCTGCGTCGACGACGATGCAGCGTTCCGGCTCGGCCGCGGCGATCGCCAGAAACGCCTCTCGGCGGGCCTGATGGATCGCCAGCGTCTCCTTCTCGAAGCGATCGGCGGTTGCTTCGGTGCCGCGCCGCAGCGTTGCGCGCCTGAGGCCTTCCGCCGGATCGATGTCGAAGATCAACGTCATGTCGGGCATCATGCCGTTGATGGCGACCTGCTCCAGCGTATCCATGAACGCGGGGTCGATACCGCCGGTGACGCCCTGGTAGACGCGTGAGGAATCCAGGAAGCGGTCGCAAAGCACGATGGTGCCACGCTCGACCGCCGGCCGGATGACCTGCTCGACATGGTCGGAGCGCGCGGCGGCGAAAAGCAGCGCCTCCATCTTCGGCCCGAATGGTTCGGCGGCGCCCGAAAGCAGCACATGCCTGACCGCCTCGGCGCCCGGCGAGCCGCCTGGTTCACGGGTGAGCAGGACATCATATCGCTTGGCGCGCATCTTCCTGGCCAGCCGCTCGATCTGCGTCGACTTGCCTGCTCCTTCGCCGCCTTCGAAGGTGATGAAAAATCCGCGCGCCAATCGAAAAGCCTCTGCCATGCTTGCGGGTGTTATAGCGCTCTAGATAGTCCGCGTCGGGGGAAACGTCTATGCCGTCGGCGCTAGCGCAGCCAGCCGACCGCCAGTTCCTTGACGGCGTCGAGCGCGCGTTGCGGCAATGTGCCGACGCCGATCGACTCGGCGGCGAAAAGCGGCGTCTCCTGGCTCAGCGTGTCGCCAATCCAGACGCGCAGCGCACCCACCGGCTGTCCTTCCTCCACAGGTGCTGCAACCGGGCCGTTGTAGACGATCTTGGCCGTCAGCTTGTCGCGGTTGGTGATCGGCAGGAAGATCTCGATCGGGCCCCTGGCCTTCAGCGTCACCCCGGATTTGGCGCCGCCAAAAACCTCGGCTTCGCCGACCACCTCGTCCTTGGCGAAGATTTCGGTCTTCTCGAAAGAGCGAACACCCCAGTCGAGCAGCTTTCGCGCCTCTTCAGCACGTTCCTTGTCGCTGGCCAGTCCGCTCATCGCCGCGATCACCCGCGTGCCATTGTGACTGACCGAACCGACGATGCCGAAGCCTGAGGCCTCGCTCGCGCCGACAGCCAGGCCGTCGGCGCCGATGTCCATCGCCAGCAGCGGATTGCGGTTCCGCTGCGAGATCTTGTTCCAGGTAAAATCCTTCTGGCCATAGTAGCGATAGAAATCCGGATAATCGCGCCACAGATGCACGGACAGCAGCGCCAGCTCGCGCACGGTCGTCTGCTGGCCGTCCGCCGGCAGGCCGGTCGAATTGACGAAGGTCGATGTCTTGAGGCCGATCTGGCGGGCGCGTTCGGTCATCTGCGCGGCAAAATTGTCCTCCGACCCGGCCATGCCTTCGGCGATGACGATGCAGCCGTCATTGGCCGCCTGCACCGTTACGCCCTGGATGAGGTCCTCGAGCCGGATCGACGATTTGAGCTTGGCGAACATCGTCGATGTTCCCGAAGGCGCACCGCCCTTGCGCCAGGCGTTTTCGCTGACCACGAAGGTATCGTCGAGCTTCAGGCGTCCGGACTTTATGGCGTTGAAAACCACTTCCATGGTCATCAGCTTGGCCATCGAAGCCGGCGGTATCGGCTTGTCGGCATCTTTCGAAAACAGCACCGTCCCGGTCTCGGCGTCGATCATGAAGACCTGCGTGGCCTTGGTCTCGAAAAGCTGCGCGCTGGCTGGAGCCAGGGAAAGCAGGAGCAGGCAAAAAACCAGAAGCCCGGCGAAAGGCTGGAACAAGCGCAGTTGCATGATGTTCGACCCGTTGGCCGGAACGTCCGGCAAGCCCACAAAAAGTATCGGGCTTTTTCCGCGGCGGATCAACCGCGCAGCGCAAATCCGAACCGGCTTCCGCTCAGTTGCGCACGGCCAGTGCGTCCGGCGCGCCATGCGACCAGGCCGCCTGCAGCAAATCATCCAGATTGCGGTGGCCATCGGGATAGAGATTGACCGAATACCAATCCTCGCCATCGAGTTCTGAACGCTGGATCTCGATCTTGCCGAATGCGGCAAGCTGAGCGGCAATGCGCCTGGCCTCCGCCGCATCCTCGAACGAACCCGCCGCGACATAGTCGGAACCCGCCGGTGGCGATTGCCGCTTCCACGATTGAAGCAGGTCGGCCGGTGACATGCCGTCGCCGCCGAGCGCTGCGAAGGCGTTGGTGGCCCGTTCTACCCGCTCGTCCGCATAGGACAGCGAGGCCACGGCAAACGGTGATTGCGGCGGCAGGTTGATCTCCGGGCGTTCCGGTACGATCGGGCCGAAATCGGGCAACACCAGATCGCCATAGGCCGGCGATTGCGCCGACATGACCGGCTGAACCATCCCTGAATCGGTCGACTGGCCTGAATCGGTCAGCTGGCCAGGAAACGGTACGGCAGCGGCACCGACAGGCAGGCTCGGCGACGGCCCGTTCATGGCGACCATGACGCCGGTCGGCAGTCCATCCGACGGATCGGGCGCCCTGTTGCCGGGATGGTAGGAAGCCATCAGATACTGGTCGTCATCGCCGTCGAGCGGTGCGCGGCCGACATATTCGACCTTCACTTGCGCAGTGCCGATATTGGCGTAGTCAAGCATCTGGGCAGCGCGCTCCGACACATCGATGATGCGGCCTTCATGATAGGGGCCGCGATCGTTGACGCGAACGATGACCGAGCTGCCGGTCTTGAGATTGGTGACGCGGGCATAGCTTGGCAGCGGCATCGTCGGATGCGCCGCCGTCAGATGCGTCATGTCGTAGACTTCACCATTGGCGGTCAGCCGGCCGTGGAAGGCATCGCCATACCAGGAGGCCAGACCGACCTTGGCGTAGTGCTTGTCTTCCTTGGGGTAATACCACCGGCCCCGGACCTGATAGGGCTTGCCGAGCTGGTCCCGGCCGCCGCCACGCTGCAGACGCCCGCCCCGGAAGGCCACGCGCGGGCTTGCCTTCACGCCATATTCGGATTCGGAGAAATATTCCTTGGAGCGGGTCTTTTTGTAGACCATCGCTTTCGGTTCAGGCTGCGACGCGCAAGCCGCCAGCAAGGCAGCCGAGACCGCCAACAATGCGACAGTAGCAGCGCGACGAAGACGCGGGCGCGTCATAGCCTGCATTTTTCTGATGTCCCCTACAGTCTCAGCCAAGACGCCGCTCGAGCATCAGAGGATGCCAATACACTCTCTCGATCAATCAACGACGCCTTGAACCCCGATCCTTTGTGCGCAGGAATTGTTTATCACGGTATTAACCGATTGTGGCCGGAACCGGGCAAGATTGTGGCGCGGCTCCTAGCTGAGCATCCTGAAAAGTCACGATTTTTTTCGTTCTGCTGCGCAAAAGTCATGTCGTCCCCTGCCGCAGGGCTCCTCCCCCACCTCTGCCGGGACATGCCTGCCGGTTGACAGGACTTTGCCGAGCACACTAGAGCAGTGGACCGCGACTGCCGGAGGAATGGCCGAGCGGTTTAAGGCACCGGTCTTGAAACGTGGTGAAAGCCGTCCCGACTGATCGTTGACAGTCCCGAATAGCCCGGTTTTCCGGGCTTTTTCTTTGCCGCAAGCGGTTCGCTATCACGGCCAGTCCCGCCCCTTCCCTGCCCGTCCGGTACCAATTGCGGTACCAGTTCTGTCATTTTTGCGGGAAGGCTCACACCAAGGCGGAAAGACTCTGGTGGATAGCTGCCGAGTGTCTCGGTGGCATGACTTCAAGGCCGGCCTCTATCGCCGCCAAAATTGAAGCACACAGTGGCTTGTGAATCTGATTGAACTCTTTCGCGCCATCGAACTCCCAACCGTCATGTATGACCACTCGTGAAAGATCAATGTAGCTGTCGTGGGTAACAAGCTCGTGGCTTCCCGCCTTGACTAGGAGCTGATCCTTGCCGTGCGGGCGCGGCAAGGTGTTGATCCAAACGAAAAACTCCGCGATCGAAAGCCCGCCACCGTGAGGCAGCGGGCCATTGTCGTTACGCTTGCGGATGATCAGGCTCGGCCGGCAGCGTGGAGAGCGGTCTTGGTTTCCTCGGCGACGCCACGGTTCAGCGCCTCCCGCACCGGCTTGAGAATGTCCATCGCGTAGATCAGGACATAGCCGATCGCCGCCATATCCTCGTTCGAGACGTTGGTCGGGTCTGCCTCATGCGCGCAGATTGCCAGCCGTGCCACGCGGATCAGATCGAGCGCATGGTCAACCTCGTCGACGGCTTCCGAGCCGGGATACTTTGGGTTCAGGGGACGATCAGCGGCCATCTTCGTTGCCTCCCGTCATCAAGCCAGGGCCGTCATATTCTGCGCAGTCGGCTTCCCGCTCGTCGTCGCCTTCCCGCATGTCGCCGCCGTCCTGCTCGCCGTCCTCGATCCATGCGGTGTCGTCCACCTTCATGGTGAAGCGCTGGTCGATGCCAGTGGTCCAGCCGAGCGACGGCTCCCGGTCGACGTCCTCGTCGTGCGGCTCGTCCAGCACGTCGCCGCCATGCTCGTTTTCGGCCTCGCACTCGTCATGGCTTGGCGCCGTGGCTCTGTCGCCACCCCAATGCGCTTGCGAGTTGCTGCCAAGGAGTTGAACCGTCAATTCGCCGCTGCGAGGCATGGCTACGCCCGTATATGGGTTTGTGTCTCTGGACGTGGGATGGCCCTCTATGGCCCCGTGCATAGGCTCTGCGGTGCCGTCGTCCTCGTCGTCGGAATTGTCTAGCTCCAGATCATCGAGGCAGCCTAGCGACGGCTCGGCGTCGGCGCCGTCTTCGAGGTCGCAATCGCTTTCCATCACGTCCAGCGCGGTGATCAGCGCCATCGACTGGTCGAGCAGTTCGTTGATGCGCTTCCCGACTTCCTGCCGCCATGTGCGCGGGTCCATGCCAGCCGGCATGGCGAAGGGCTGCAATGTGCTGATCGCGTTCATTGGCCCACCCTCCGCTCTTCCCGTTCGATGATACGGGCGCCAGCGTCGTGCAGGGCATTGGAGAGGCGAAGCAGCCTCAGGGCGAGGTGCAGGCGCACAAGGCGCGTG
This sequence comes from Mesorhizobium newzealandense, assembly GCF_042682145.1. Classification (NCBI taxonomy): domain Bacteria; kingdom Pseudomonadati; phylum Pseudomonadota; class Alphaproteobacteria; order Hyphomicrobiales; family Phyllobacteriaceae; genus Mesorhizobium; species Mesorhizobium newzealandense. The sequence continues at coordinate 779,603 of NZ_JBHUGZ010000007.1, forward strand.
CGGAGGCTTGCTGCGGCAAGCAGCAAGCATATTGCTAGGTAGCTCATCATGGTTTTGGTCTCTGGATTTACGGCTTTCTAGGGCCGGTTGCCAGCGGTCAGCACTGGCGCCGGGAAGCTAGAAACATCGCCAGAGACGATGCGCCACGGCCTTTCCCTTTCGGGTATTGCATAGCCGTGGCCTTCCCGACATAGTGCAGCCGGTCGCGCTCACGGCTTGTGCGCGCGTTCGTTTTCGTAGGCTGAAAGATCCTTGCAGGGATCGCCCTGCCTACGCTCTGGGGTGCCAATGGCCCGGCAAAGGCCATTCGCGGGAGTTTCTAGGCTCCGCCTGGCACGTTCCTCTTATTCGTCCAAATGGTCAAGCCACTCCCTTCGGGGAGGCCGCTTGCGTGCGCGCGCCAGTTGCGCAATGCTGTATTGGGGAAACAGAGGGAGGGGGTTTTACTATGCCGCATATTGAGCGCGTCGAGACGAGAAAGCGTGGCTTTTTCGGGATGCTGTTCTGGTGGATGTTCCTGGCCTTCAACGCCCTGATGGGGCTGTGGATATTCTATGCCGTGAAAATCTCCAGTGAGCACTACCAAGCAACGGCCGATGCCGCTTCACAAGCTGGTACCGCGATCGGCGGAACGATCGCCGTAGGCATGTTGCTCTGGCTCTGGCTGTTCGGGGATATCATTCTGGGGCTGCTTGTCGCTCTTTCGCGCGGGAAGAAAGTGACGATCGAGAGGACGGTGGGATGACGCCGTTTCGCGCAATCCATGCAGATGCGATGACATTAGAGTCCTTGGAAGGCTACGACGACATGATGATGGAATGCGTGGCGAAGGTCGAAAACTTCGCTTCGCTCGCCGTCATGGTGTGGTCCGACGTTTTGAAAGAACTCGACAAGCGCGGTCGGGTTCGGCTGGTGTCGGGGTCTTACGACGAAGTTGGAAGCGCCGATCATCCAGCGTCTTAAGTGAGCACGAGATGGACTCAGAGGCCTCACGACCTCATCCTGCACACCTTGGGTAGCAAATTGTGCAGGGGATTTTCAAATTGGCAGAAGAACCAACCATTATCCACGCAACCGGCGACGAGCCGCGAGCTTTCGGCTTTAAGGACATCGGTAGCAGCGAGGATGGCCGGTTAGCGCGCATCGTGTTCCTTGAGCGCGATCTCAAAACAGAAATCCCCGTCCAGCTAGCAGCCGACCTTCTCGATAAGATGCTGCCTGTCCTGATGAAGGTGGCCGGCGAATGCGAACGGCGCCGGGAAGGAGGCAACCCGCGCCGCGTCTTTCAAATTAAGCAGGGCTCTATCGGCACCACCACCGGGGACGGAATTATGTTCGACTTCGTCACGCGGACCGGCCAGCACATGGCTTTTGAGGTGGATAGAATTGGCGCTCGGTTGCTACTTGAATCGCTCGCAACGGCGCTTCAACTGGAGCCGTCACTAAGTCGAACCGGTATGACTGATCCGCCGACGCGTCAGTAGTTAGTAAGGACGACGAGGCGATCTCGCCCGGTCTTTCTACCCGCCAAGCAGTGGCGACGCTGTCACGCATGCAGAAACACCAGCGCGCCGACGACGCCGATTGAAGCGATGAGGGCCAGCCAGGCGACGATCATGCCGCGCCCTCTTGCCCATAGGCGGCCTGCACGATCTCGCCCGCCGACATCATCGCGCAAACATATTCGTTGCCGAACGACTGCCAGAGAGTGAGCGGGATCGATACTTTGAGCGTTGAGCCGTCCTCCATATCGAAGCGCATTCCGACCCACTCGCCCTTCGGCGCCGGCCCGACACGAAAGCCCGCGATGTGGTGGACCTTGAAGTCCCCAAACTCTTGCTGGAATTCCGCCTGGTTGGCTCGCACGAGGGGATTCTGCGGGCTGTAGGCGTGGGGAATGGTGTTCTGGTCGAACTCGGGTAGATCGCTCATCAGCGGGGCCTCCGGCCGGCGCTGCTCGTCGCTTCGGCCAAGGCGAATTGCTGGAACCGGGTCACCGGGTCGGCCTGGCCGATCAGGTCGATGACATCCTGCACCGTTGGGCCATATTGGAGTTTCACCGCCACCGTCTTGCCAGTGAAGCCGGAGGCCGGCGCCAGATTGGTTTTTGCAAGGCCGCCACTGGCGAAACGCTGGACCGACATCGAGCGATTGAACTGGTCGACCGCGCCGCCGAGGCTGAAGCCCTGAAGGCCCTTGAGCGACGGCAGGAAGCCGTTATTCAGGGCATGGAAGAAATCAGCCCCGAGTGCCTTGACCACCTTCGCCCGGATCACGAATTCGCCGACGCTCAACCGCGCCATGATGCTGTCGGAAGTCGACGTCCCCGGTCCGTGGGCCAGGAAGCCGCCTCGGGCAAAGCCGCCCTGCGAGCCGCCGCCGGATGATCCGCTATCGCCACCGCCAAGCCCGGCGAGTTGCTTCGCGAACGCGATTGCCGACTTGATCTTCGAGACGATGCTGTCGACCAGCGACGACACGCGGTTGAGGACGCTGCTGGCAATGCTCACCAGGCTGTTGAATATTGTGGTGATCCGCTGCGGCAACGTCCCGAACCAAGTAGCGATCCGGTCGACGATCTGCTGCGCGATCGAGCCCAAGCGATCGATAAGGCCATTCCAGACTGACACAATGCTTTCGACAATCGCATTGAAGGCATCCACGGCCATCTGCTGGCCTGCCTGGAAGGCGCCGACGATCTGCGACCACAAGTCCGTCGCGCCCTGTACGATCGCTTGCCAGGCCGTGGCCGCGCCGTCCTGAACGACCTGCCATGCGCCGGCCGCACCGGCTTTGATGTCTTCCCAAAAAACGCCGATCAGGATGCCGGCCGTAACTGCCGCCGCAGCGATCGCCAGAGGGATGCCACCTACAAGGCCGGCCAGAAGGCCGATGCCGGACACGACGACACCGACCACACTGGCGAGCAAGGTGAATGCCCCGACGGCCGATAGGATGGCAGTGCCGAGCGCAAGCTCGCCGGCAGTGATGTCTGTGCCAAAGACCTTGTTGATGGCATCGGCGACAAACTGCGCGCCTTCCCGCAACGCCTTGAAAGCCGGAATCACCAAGCCGTTGACCACACCTGCGACGTCGCGGCCAAACTGGACGATGGCGGCGCCCCATTCCCGGATGAATGGACTTTTGATGTTTTGCGTGTTGCCGGAAAGCAAATGGAAGAGATCGCCGAGCGCGCCGGCCGTGACCTGCGCGACCTTCTGCCCGAAGGCGACAATGGCGACCCGGTTGTTGTTGATCTCATCGCGAAGGCCGCCCGCAAGCGCGGTGAACAGCGGCGCGAACAGCAGGCCCAATTGGATGCGCGTACCGCGTACTGACTTGCCGAGCGAAGCAACGGTGTCGTTGAAATTCTCGGCCGCCGTGACCTGTTCCGGGCTGAAAACAATTCCCAAGGCCACGGCTTCCTTGCCAAGATCGATCAGACCCTTCTTTCCCGCATTCAGGAACGGCAGCAGTTCCGCGCCGGCCTTGCCGAACAACTCAATGGCGAGTGCAGATTTCAACGCGCCGTCCGGCATCCGCGCAAAGGCATCCGAGACTTCGAGCAAGATCTGCTCATTGGTCTTCAGTTTTCCTGAGGCGTCCCGGACGCTGATGCCGAGTTTGGTGAAGATGTCGGCAACTGGCTTTGCCGCCGCCGCCGCATCCTTCGCCTTGGCGCCGAAGCGGGTGACATGAACGCCGACGTCCTCAATCGCCTTGCCGGCCTTGGTGCCCTGCGCCGCCGCTTCGCTGATCGCCTTGTTCAATTTCGACATGCCAGAGACGAACTGTTCCTGGCTGACATCGGCCTGGCTGGCGGCGAATTCGAGCTTTCCATATGCGTCGATCTGCAGGCCGGTTTTCTGTGCTGCCTTGCCCGCCGCATCAGCAGCTTCCGAGCCGGACTTTGCGAGGCCGAGCACCGCCGCGCCTGCGCCCCCGGCCGCTGCAGCAAGCCCTGTGCCCAACAGAGCGAGGTTCTTGCCTACGGTCGCAAGGTCAGACCGGGCCTTACTGAGAGACGCGGAAAATTTGGCGAAATTCGCCTTGTCTACCGCCGTCTTCAGTTGCTTGAACGCTTTCTCGCCGGCAGCACCAAGCGCGAGCAGCTGTGACTTGATGTCGTCGCCGCCCGAGAGCGAAATTCTTTGCTGGATCGTGTTGTTTTTGCCGGCCATTAGTTCATCCCCCGGAGTTTGTTCGCCTTGGCGATTGCCGACACCCAGCCAGTGTCTCGACCGTTGGTCGCGTTGTGGCGAGCGCTGATCTCGTCGTCTCGACGGGGATGTCGATCGACGCGAACCGATGGCCCGAGCTTCATTGCCAGAGCATGGGCGGCCGGTGCCTCCACCTTCATCCGCTGCACGATCGACGCCACGGCCGAATCCTGTTCGTGGCCGAGGCAGAATTCGCGCAAGAACGCGGTGACGGCCTCATTGGTCGCGGCTTTCTTCGCGGATTCGCATCTGGCCTGAGCGGCAAGGAATCCGGGCGATGGTCGCGCTTTGGTGGCCGTCGCGGCCATCTGTGCAGGCATATGGGAATAGACGTTGGCGAAGGCCGCCATAGGCTGTTTGGCGCGACCGGTTTCAACCCTGTCGGCATAGCGCTTTTGCACGGCCTCGCTTGCGGTCATCCAGGTTTCGTCGCGCATTTCCTTGCGGATTTCCGATACAGACCGGCGCGTTCGCTTGGCGTAGATCGAGGCCAGGGCAGCATTGATGACCTCGAACTCCTCCAGCGCTTTTTCGTGGGTCGCCGCGTTTCCGTAGGTCAAGCCCGAGCAGTCGTGAATCATCATGAACGAGCCGGTGCGGAGAACGATTTCCGATCCTGCCATTGCGATGATAGAGCCGGCTGAAACCGCGGCGCCCTCGACCAGCATGGAGACCTTGCCTTTGTGCTGATCGAGGAGGTTGTAAATCGCTATGCCGTCGACACACCATCCGCCGGGAGAGTTCAGTCTGACGGTCACGTCGGAAGGCCCGATCTGCGCCAGCGCATCGCGGACATCGGTTGCGATAAAGCCCTCGAAATCTTCGGAAACGCCTACGCCAACCGTTCCGTAAAGCCAGATTTCGCCATTCTGCAAAACGTTCATCGATTTGTTTTCCTGCCATTGATCGCGGCAAGGCGCCGCTCCGTTTCGTTGATCGCTTCGATCGGCGTGTCGGCCAGGATCTGGCGCACGCAAACTCTCGCCGCGCCGATATTCCCCAAGCGCACCATCACGCGGACTCGCGGATCGATGAGGCTCAAGGCTTCGACCAAAGCCGGGGTGAGAATTGGGATCATGGCCGGGCCGCATGGCCGGCGTCGCACATGAGGTCGGCGACTTCCATTCCGCCCGGCAGGCCATCGCCTTCGATCTCGTCGATCCAGGCCGCGCCGGCGCCTTCCGTGTCGCACCACTTCAAGTAGAAAGCCCGTGCCTCTTCATCCTCGAATGTCGGTAGCGCCGAGGGCTCCAGCACCTTGCGGTAATCCCAACATTTGGAGGACTCCTGATGCACCATTGCGGCGAGGTAGGCGGACATTTCGGCAAGAGCTAACACTGCCCGCGCCTGGTCGATTTCGGCGGCGCCGAGCACGCTCATTGCCTGCTTCATGAGCGGCGGCCACAAGCTGCGCATGACGTTCAAGATCGCCAACACACTCGGCTCGAATCCGGTCTCTGTCCTTGCTTTCCATGTGGCGTGCCGGCGAACAGTCCGGTCAGCACGGCCCCCATGGCCACTGCTGATGTTCCCATTTCGACGCCTCGCGGAATCGGCAGCGGCGCGGTCGATCAGCCTTTTGCCGTCTGCCAACTTCACAACCGGAATCGCGCCCTTGGCGACCGCTCTCGACACCGTTGACGGATTTACGCCGATCGCATCCGCATATTGCGAAAAGCTCATCAAGGTTGACATGACTTTACTTCTCCATTGCGCGGGAAGTCGCGATGCAAAAGGGTTTGAGCTGGTTGCATGTGGTCATGCACAAGTTCTGGACACCTGTGCCTAGAGAGGGTTCGTGCTACGCCGCCCCGCATACGTGCAGCGGTCTGACTAGGACCCGCCATAGTTGCAGGGCGCGGGCCGTATGCAACCCAACAGCAGAGCATCGCCATTCTGCTCATGACACCGTCACCTTCGATCGACCATTCGATTGCAGAGCATCAATGAGTATGTCGGTATGGATTGCCACCTTCACGGTACCGCCGCCGGCGAGGTCGAAGATCAGCCCCATCATGTCACCAGGGCGAGGGCCCGGCCCTATGTGGATGCCGACCGCACGGCGGCTTTCGAAGTCGCCGAAGCGCTCACGGAAGGCTGCTGCCTGATCGTCCATGGTCAGTATTCCTCGCGGCAATTGAGCGGGCCGGGATCAACCGCTGAGAAGTTCCCGGCCCTATGGCTGCGCGAACTGACAGAAACACGCGGCCAATGAGATGAGACCGGCCGACGTTGTGTGCCGCCCGGTCCCTTGTCATGTGGGGGAAGGATCACCACCACCTTGCTTAACCTCATTCGTCGCGCGGTGCCGGGCCAGTGATGGCCAACATCGCGCGGGGATCGGTGTCGGATCGATATGTTGCGGTGTCGCCGTCGGCATCGATGAGGGCGCATTCGCCTCGCTCGGCGTCGAGGAGAGCGTCCGTAATCTGTGCCAGCTTCTTGCCCCTGGTCTCGTCGTCGAGCGCGGCGCCATCGTCAGCAACCTCGGCGATCTCCTTGTCGAGCGCGGCGAGCAAAGCATCACGATGCAACCAGGCGAACAGGGCCAAGGTGTTCGGCCCTTCCGCATTGGCGCGTCCGATGATGTGAGTGTTGGTCTCGTTATTGACCATCAGACCGAGCGTTGAGACAGGCAGGTCGAGCTTAGGCCAGCCGATGGCTTCACCGTATTCGACGGCGCCGAACAATGACGGTCTGCCCTTTTCGGCGAGAGAGTCTATCTCGGCGCGTATGGTTGCCCTGACCTTGGCGGACGGGATTGGAGCGGCCTTCACTTCCTGCCGATCGGCGACGAGTGTTGCGATTGTCTTGCGTGCGGCCTCGATGCTGGCCGGCTTCTTGACCGCGCCTGTGAAGGCGGCAAGAGGTCCAGGCGCCGAGGACAGATATTGCTCTACCGCTGTGACCAGACTCGCCACCTGCTTCCAGCGAAAAGACCGTGCGTCGCGCTTCTCGGTGGCCCGCTCCACGTCTTTTGTGGCCTTGGCGAGGTCGGCTTTGGCCGCGACGACTGAGGGATGATCGTCCTTATGGAGGATGGTTTGCCCATAGCGATCAGCGACCGATTTGATCGTGAGGATGTCGAGGCGCCCTTTTGCCTCGCCTTTGGCCTTGTAGGCTGCCTGGTACGCGTCCGTCACTGCTATCAATGCCGCGTGGAGATCCTCGCGTTCTTCGCGCAGCGCCACCAGTCTCGCCCACGCTGTTGCCGGCAGCAGATCGGCGACGTCGCTTGGTGTGCCGAAGTTCCGAGTTGCGAAGGCCATGATGCGCGGCTCCGGTTGAGGGAAATTGTTTGTTGGACCCACTATGCGAGCTATTGCTGGCAATCCGAAGGGGTGACGGAGTGCCATGTAGATTGAACGTTTTCAATGACTTGGGAGATACGTGCCCTTTTGAGAGGTACAGGGTGCGCCTTGAAAGCCAGCCATAGCCAGGCCTGCGGCCTGCCGGCGTAGCGACCCGGGCATTCGCCGAGAATCCGATCGCGGCGCCAGCCGTTGCCGGCATAGTTGCGCATCTCCCGCTCTATGTCGGATGCAGTGAAGCCCAAGACGGCTATTTGCCGGATTGCACCGTCGCGGACGTCGAGAGATGCGCGTTGGCGATGCGCTGGCGAGAGCGCGGCCGCGAAGGCGAGCAGGGATTCGGGCTCGACTGATGCGAGGGCCACACGCTCATCCTCGCCGAGATCGGCCAGGACAAGACGGACGGTCGCGGCGGCGATGCAGGCCGAGATGAGATGCGCGGCCGGGGAGGCGATCGGCTCGAGGCGGGCGGGAACCGTCATGGCCTCGCCCTCAGAATTACCTGCCGTTTGGTGAACAATCTGCCTGCATTGTCAACGAAAGCGCATGTAATTGCGAGGCACGGAACGCGGTCGGCGGGTTTCATGCCGCCACCGCTGTTGCGCTTGTTGCGGTTGTTGCGCTTTCTTGGGGAGGTGTAGACAGGTAGCGGCGCCACGGATCAATGAAGTCGGCCATGTGATAGCCGCGTGGTGTTGCAGTCCCTATCCTGACAACTCTTGGCTTGATGCCGTAAGGGCGCAGTTTCTGTGCCAGTTGTCGATCATCGAGAGGTTTTCCCCTCATGTCTGACCACGGCGATTCATCGAGCGCGCAAAGCCGGGTCAATATGGATTCGGTTGCCAGTACCTCGCTATCCGAAAAGATGGTCTTGATGTCGGAGAGCAGTCGAACACCAAGGCTGGGTGTACTCTCCTTAGAGAGCGCAACAAGCGCAACAGCCGCAACACGAGCACGTGCCGGCCAATGTCCGCCAGCAGCATCGGCGACGGCCAGGAGCGGTTCCCAGACGTCGGCATCGCGATCCTTTATGCCTGCCGGCATTTCCGGCCATTGATTGCCGACGTCTGCGGAGATGAACTCGGCCCATCCTGCCAGGCGCTTATGCACTACATCGCCAGCCGGCTTATGCACGCGGCGGCGATACGGCTCGACCGCCTCGTCTGGAGCCCGGCGCCGCATGCGGATGATCACCGAGCGGGTTAGGATGGTGTCGGGCAGATCGCCGAGCCCAGCCAGCGCCACCGCGCAATACGCCGGCAGTTCTTCGGTTTCGATGATTTTGCCCCGGACGACGCAGCGGCCGGCGGTCGCGCCGCGACGATGGCCGGCGTTGAGCAAGCCACGAATTTCCTCGTTGTCCTTGGCCTTCGGGCCGAAAATCGTGTCGATCTCATCAAACAGGATTGTGGGCGCACCGGCCTCGTCCGCGACCTTGCGGAATAGATAGGCCGGCGAGACGTTCACCGACTCGACTGGCCTGGGGACGAGCAGCTCGGAAATCTCCAGAGCACGCGTTTTCCCGGATCCCGGCTCCGGCGACAGGAACGCAATCCGGGGTGTCGATTCCCATGCGTCCATCATGTGGCAATGAGCCAGCCATAGGACATGCGCGACGTGCGCGGCCTCGGAAGGATAGGCAACGAACCGGCCGACGAAGTTGTAAACCTCATCGAGCAGTTCGGCGGCGAAGTCGTCGGCCTCCATCATGCGCGCCTCCTGTCACGAAGCGCTCGCCACTCGATCGCGGCGGCGACGACATAGGACGGCAGCTCCTCGGCGATGCTCGGCCGGCGCCGGCCATGCCATTCTGCGAGCAGCGTGGCGGTTCCATCGTTGAGGCTGTTGAGCAGGCGGCAGCTATAGCCTTCGTCGTCCAAACGAAACGCGGCGTTCAGGAGGTGGCCGCGCGCCATCCGGACGGACGAAAGGACGGGCGCCGGCACGGCTTGCTGCTCAGGGCTGTGTGATGTAACATTATAACGGTCGATTTGCTGCCCGCCCGTCGACTCTCCTGATGGCTCGGCCGCTGCCCTGGCGGTCGAGCTTCGCGTTTCAAAGGGAGAATGCGCAGTTGTCATTGACTGCTTCCTCCTTGCTCTGAAAATCTTGGCAGTAGCGGATCGCCACAATCGCCTGGGCGGCAGTCAAACCGTGCCGCTCACGCATTTCGACAATGACGGGTTTCGGCCTCTGGCTCTTCGGCGTCGCGGCCAACCATGCCGCCGCCGCCAGGATCAATTGGATTTCGCGCTCGGGAGCCATCTACGCGGCCTCCCCGCGCAGCATCTTATCCAGGGCCGCGCGCGGAACCAAGATCCGCTTGCCGATCTTGATCGTGGGAATCTCTCCCCTGTGTGCGGCCTCATAGCCGGCGTTGCGGCCAATCCCCAAAGCCTTGGCGGCCTCGGCGATCGTGATGGTCTGGCGAGTGACTTCGACCATTCCAGTCTCCTATCGCGGTGCCGGTCGGGACCATCCCGAACCACTAGTGCACCGATGCACTAATAGATATCGGACGGGGTTTACAATCGTCAAGTGCACACTTACACTACTCACAGGGATAAAGCGGAATGAGCCGCGACAACCGGGGAAATTGAAATGCTCACATACGCAGCCGCCGAAGCCGTGCTCGCCGGAATGTACAAGCTGGGATCGGACGTTCAGGGGAAAGCGTTCAGGGCTAGGTTGAAGCACCTCAAGCGGCTGGGCGTGCCACTCGGCTCACACCCAGGGCGTGGCACCAAGATCTGGTACCACGACGAGCAGGTGTATCAGTGGGCCTTCTGCCTCGAGTTGGCGGAATTTGGCATCGACCCTACGACTGTCGTGACGTTCATACGAGAGTCGTGGCCCGACATTTTCGAGCACTTCAAGAAGGCATTTGGACGTCAGGGCGCGGACGAACTCTGCTTCTATTGCGAGCCCCGGTTCATGGCCGCGCCGATCACTGGCGATGGCAAAGCTTTCGACTACCAATGGAAGGAGGTACGGCAAATTCGGCTGCATGGAACGAGGCGAGCGCTGATTATCAACATCTCCGCCATGGTGCGCGAAATAGTGCTTCTGCGCGTGCGGGCAGATAGCACCAAGGGAGGCAGCGATGCGCGGTAACATCACTCGTCGCGGCAAGTCATCTTGGCGCATTAAGTTCGACCTCGGCACCGATCCCGTTACCGGGAAGCGCCTAACCCAAGTTGCCACGGTGCGCGGCACCAAGAAAGAGGCTGAAGCCGAATTGAACCGGCGCCTACATCAGGTCGACGAAGGAACCTTCGTTGAAAGGTCGGTCGCCACGGTCGCGGAATATTGCCGGCATTGGATATCGACGATCGCCCCGGCCAAGGCGTCGGCGAAGACACTCGAACGCTACGGCGAGATTGTCGAGCAGCACATCATCCCGCGCCTCGGCGCGACTGCTCTGCAGAAGCTGGACGGCACCAAGATCGACGAGTTTTACCAGCACCTAAGGACCGCCGGCCGGCGCGATGGCAAGGGCGGGCTTTCGCCTCAGACCGTCCAGCATATCCACAGGCTGCTGTCGCAAATCATGTCGTCGGCGGTGAAGGCACGGAAGCTGCGCATTTCGCCCATGGCAGGCGTCCAGACCACTCCGAAGGTTCGCGCGGAGGAAATACAGGTTCTTGACGACAACGAATTGGCGAGCCTCCTGCGGCACCTGAAAGGCCGATCGATCTATATGCCTGTCATGGTGGCGGCTTCCACCGGTATGCGGCGCGGCGAGGTGCTGGCGTTGCGCTGGAAAGACATCGACCTTGACCGCGGCAGCCTGCAGGTCTCCCAGGTCGTCGAGGAAACGAAAGCCGGCCTCGCGATCAAGGAACCGAAGACCGATCGCAGCCGGCGGACCATCGCCCTGCCCGCGCGTCTGGTCGTCGAGCTGCGTCGGCATCGCAAGGAACTTGCAGAGCATCGCCTGAAGTTAGGCCAAGGCAAAGATGACAAGGATCTGGCGTTTCCAACTTGGGACGGTCGCATTCGGACCCCTCGCCCGTTCTCGAAAGAGTTTGCCCGCGAAGCCGCCGTCGCTGGCGTTCCTCACGTCACTTTCCACGGTTTGCGGCACACTCACATCACTCACCTGCTGCGCAGCGGCGTTCCGGTGCATGTCGTCTCGGCGCGCGCCGGTCACGCCAATCCATCGGTGACGCTGAACATTTATGCGCACATGCTGCCAGGGCAGCAGGAAGGCGCCGCCGCCGTGGTTGACATCGCATTGCGCAGCGCCCTAGAGGAATGAAGCGCGAACGGTCGGCAAAGACTCCGGTACCATTTCGGTACCAATTGCCAGAAACGGCCGATGCGCGATGATCCTAAGTGATTGAAAAATCACGACGGAGGAATGGCCGAGCGGTTTAAGGCACCGGTCTTGAAAACCGGCGTGGGTGCAAGCTCACCGTGGGTTCGAATCCCACTTCCTCCGCCACACCTATAATAAAATCAATTATTTAGGTGCATATTTAGGGTATATCATAACCCCTGCCCTAACCATAAAAAAGCCCGCTGGAAGCGGGCTCTTCGTTGCTTGGCTGTCCGCAATCAGGCTGCGAGTTCGGCAGCCATTGCTGGCGTCAATAGACACACCGCCCAAGCCTCGTCATCAATCGGCTTCAGACTCTCGCTTCTCCGCCTTCGGCGTAATCTCCTCACCCCTCACCTCGTCAGGCGAGCTTTTGTTTTACCGGAAGCGACTTGGTTGGCGGCAGCCAAGCTTTTCTCTCTTGCCCTCTCTCGTTCCAACAAGCGGATGTACTCCGTATCAAAGGCCTCACTGTTCTTCCGCTGCTTTCTCCGGAGATAGATATACGGCAGCGCAAATGCCAAAATCATACTTATGCCGATCGCACCCGCCATGTGACTGCCGCCGCCAAGCCAACAAAAAGCAGCAACCACGCTGCCGGCTATCGCCGCCTCCGCCGCACTTGCCCAGAAAGGATCAAGTCTGGGCGGCGGCGCAACCGAGTCTGCCCGTCGCCTGGCCTCGAAGCTAATGCGTGCAGCATCCAATCTGACAATTCCCGATATCGACACTGAAATGGCCGGTGCGATCGGATGCTTGGGTGAAGCTCGCCGCACCGGCCACTCGGGAAAGGTGTGATGTCCCCCCGCACTGCCTAAACTATAGACACATTAGCAATAGCTCAACTAAGACTGAAGTCCCTAGTTTTTGCTATCGCTCTCGCGGCCATTTGAATTTCGGCGCGGGCCGTAGCTGCTTACCTGCCTGCTATGAACAAGGTGAAACTGACGGTATGGATAGCGCTAGCGGCGCTGCTCCGCCGACCGTTCACAGCCAAGATTGCGACTATCTGGTTTGTAGGAGCTTTTACAAGAGGTTAGAGGCGACAAATACGCCAAAACCGGCGGGCACTTCCTCCGCCATGAAAATTGAAGGAAAAGCAATAAGATCAATAGCTACCAACAAGAACATGAGCCGGCGTGGTCGGCCAGCTGCCCTAGTCGAGGACGCCCGCCACCAGTCAGTTCTGTCAGCGCCGGTTCACGCGTTGGACGGCAAGGCTTTTGCGCAGGCTCGCTCCGAGCCGACTGGTGCTCGGCAATATTTTGCCTAAAATAATACTCGGACAATATTGAATGGGACAGGCCATGGCCAATCAGAGTGCTGTCGAGCAGGCAATCCTTGAACTGGTCAATCGCGCGCGGCTCGACCCAGCCGCGGAAGCCGCACGATACGGCATTGCCCTCAATGAGGGGGTCCCGTCCGACGAGACCATCTCCACGGCGATGAAGCAGCCGCTGGCGATGAACGATACGCTGCTCAGTGTGGCGCGGGCTCATAGCCAGGACATGATCGACAACGACTACTTCGCGCATGACGATCTGGGCGGCCACGATCCATTCGAACGGATGACGGCCGCTGGCTACAGCTTCGATCGGGCAGGCGAAAACATCGCGTTTCGATCGACTTCCGGCGTTCTCACACCGGCGATGACGCTGCAGCTCCATGAAGATCTGTTTGTCGACGCAGGCATCGATGGCCGTGGCCACCGCGTCAATTTGATGAATCCGGACTTTCAGGAGGTTGGTGTCGGCCAGGCCCAAGGCCTCTATGAGGGCTTGAACGCGACGATGCTGACCGAAGATTTTGGCCGGCCAGGCGCCAACCGCCAGTTTCTTACCGGAGTCGCCTTCAACGACACCGTGACTGCCGACCAGTTCTATTCGATCGGCGAAGGGCGCGCCGGCATAACGGTTTCCGTTAGCGGCGGACCGAGCACGGTCGGCGGCAGCGCCGGCGGCTATTCCGAAGAGGTGACGGCCGGCCTCAAAACCATCACGTTTTCTGGTGGCGATCAGGTGACGCCGGTGGTTCTCACTGCGACGATCGCTGCTGGCTTCAATGCCAAGATCGACCTGATGGGCCAATCGACAATCCGCACGTCAGTATCGGTGACAGCTGTGAACGGCATTTCGACCATTTTTGGACTTGGCACGAACGCCTTGACGCTGACCGGCACCGACGGCACCCAGGCCATACATGGTTCCTCGGGAGGCGACCTCCTGGACGGCAAGGCCGGCGCCGACACGATGAGCGGCGGCATCGGCAATGATACCTACTATGTCGACAATGCCGGCGACCATGTCATCGAGGCCAATGGCCAGGGCATCGACAATGTGCAGGCCTATGTCAGCTTCAACTTGGGCGGTCAGGAGATCGAGAACCTGCAACTGCGCACCTCGGCGTCCATCAACGGCACAGGCAATGCTCTTGCCAACATCATCAATGGCAATTCCGGCAACAACATCATCGACGGCCTTGGCGGTGCGGACACCATGAGCGGCGCTCAGGGCAACGACACCTATTATGTCGACAATGCCGGCGACCATGTCATTGAGACCATCGGCCAGGGCACCGACAATGTGCAGGCCTATGTCTCCTTCAACCTTTCCGGTCAGGAACTGGAGAACCTGCAGCTGCGCAGTGCAGCGAACATCAACGGCACCGGCAATTCCATTGCCAACATCATCAATGGCAATTCGGGCAACAACATCATCGACGGCCTTGGCAGCGCCGACACGATGAGCGGTGCTCAAGGAAATGACACCTATTATGTCGACAATGCCGGCGACCATATCGTTGAGACCATCGGCCAGGGCACCGACAATGTGCAGGCCTATGTCTCCTTCAACCTGTCCGGTCAGGAGCTGGAGAACCTACAGCTGCGCAGTGCAGCGTCCATCAACGGCACCGGCAATGCTCTTGCCAACATCATCAATGGCAATTCGGGCAACAACATCATCGACGGCCTTGGCGGCGCCGACACGATGAGCGGCGCTCAAGGCAACGACACCTACTATGTCGACAATGCCGGCGATCATGTCGTTGAGACCATCGGCCAGGGCACTGACAACGTGCAGGCCTATGTCAACTTCAACCTCTCCGGCCAGGAGCTGGAGAACCTGCAGCTGCGCAGCGCCGCGTCCATCAACGGCACCGGCAACTCGATTGCCAACGTCATCGGCGGCAATTCCGGCAACAACGTCATCAATGGCCTCGGTGGCAACGACACACTATCCGGCGCGCAGGGTCAGGACAGCTTCGTCTTCACCACCGCTCTCGACGCCTCGACCAATGTCGACCACATCACCGACTTCTCGGTGGCCGACGACACAATCCAGGTCGACAATTTGATCTTTGCAGCTCTTGGCGGCAATGGCACGCTGACGGCCGATCAGTTTGTCGCCAACGCGTCGGGCACCGCTGCCAATACCAGCCAGCACATCATCTATGAGACCGACACGGGCTGGCTCTACTATGACAGCAACGGCAGCACCGCTGGAGGCTCCACCCATTTTGCCACGCTGGCCGCCAACCTCGCGCTGACCAACGCCGATTTCGTCGTGGTGTGAGGGAAGCCTAATCCAACAATGAGAAGCAGGAAGCCGCCGGTTTCCTCAACGGTTCAGAATTTGTGATGCGCAAGAATTGCGACTGGATCGTTCAGATTCTCGCAGGGGCAACGGACTACCCAGCTCGTTCGCAACAACAAACCAATACCGTCAAAGCGCGCCGGTACATGGGCGAATTAAGCAGAATTTCAGCCTGTCAGTAAGAACCGCGTTGAACGCATGCACGACATACAGTACCAATTTAGCGGGCTTTGGGCATAGGATTTCGAAAACAGATGCTCAGCAGTTGACCGGCAGCGTTCTGCTGCGCGGAAAACGATTGTATATTTCGGAATGCGACTATGGCCGATCATGATGGCGGCAGGCATGGATGGTCGCTACTGTCACCAAGCCGAGAAATTTTGGGCGGTCGCCTGGTCAAGGCCAGGCCGGTCCACGGAAAGGCGCTATCGTCGTGGCATTTGTCGGACCTCAGCAAGCACAACCCTGTCCCGCGGATCCGCAGCGCCGGCAGCGGAAAATCAGGAAGCTCTTCGGAGGGCACTCGAAGTGGCAAGGTGAACGGCAGCGAATAAGGCAGTCGGACAGGCGCAGGTTCTGAACCTCGCGGCCATTGTGGATATTGAGCGGTACGGCCGCTGGAAGGGCAAACGGGGAAGGCAATGCCAAACGTCACCGAAACAACGGATGCGGCAGCATCCACCGCCACGAGCTACACCCTGGCAGTCGGCCAGACAGCGACCGGCCATCTGTCTTCGGGCAGCGACCATGATTGGTACCGGGTCCACCTGGTGGCGGGCCAGACCTATACATTTGCGGAAGTCGGTGAAGGCGCGCGTGTCAGTTCAACCGTCGGCGACAATGTCGAGGATACGTTCTTGGCTCTCATGAACGCATCTGGAACATTGGTTGCGTCCAACGATGACGTCATCTCGGGCGAGTACCGCTATTCGACGATTACCTACACGGCCTTGACCACCGGCGATTACTTCATCAATGCCGGCTCATTTAACGATGATTACGCGGGGCAATACGGCGTTTCCGTAGTGAGCGGAACCCGGGCCAGCTATGACGAATTGATGGGGGCCGGCGCAATCCTGAGGCCGGCAAGCAGTTGGAGCAGCGCGCCCGGGCAAGCGGCGACCGTGACATGGGCCGTGCGTACGTCGGACGTCAATTGCACGGACTCGCAATTAGTTGCTGCCCCCTTCAGCCAGTTGACCGCCGCGGAAGTCGCTGCCGTCAAGTCGGTGCTTGCCTTCTATTCGTCGGTCTGCGGCCTGACTTTCACGCAAGTCAATCCCGGCGGCACCAGCAACAACGCGACGATGCTGTTTGGAAACTACACATCGGAAACAGATCCTGCTGGAGCCTACGGAATCTATCCGGGAACGACGGCGCCGGGCGACATTTCCGGGGATGTGTATTTGAACACCGACGCCGTCAACCCGGCAAGTCTGCCGATCGGCTCTTACGATTATGAGACGATCCTGCACGAAACAGGCCACGCGATCGGCCTGTCACATCCCGGCGAATACAATGCCGGGTCTGGATCAGGGCCTACCTACGACAACGATGCCCAGTTCATCCAGGACAGCAACCAATACAGCGTGATGAGCTATTTTGACGAAACCAACACCGGGGCTTCGGCCTATGGGACATCGGACTTAAATGACTACCCTGACACGCTGATGTTGTATGACATTCTGGCGGTTCAGCAGCTCTACGGCGCCAATATGACGACGCGCACGGGCAACTCCGTCTACGGTTTTGGTTCCAATGCAGGAGACGTGTACAACTTCGCCATAAACACCTCGCCTGCGATCTGCATTTGGGATGCGGGTGGTGTCGATACACTGGATGCGTCCGGCTTCAGCCAAGCCCAGCTCATCAGTTTGGCGGCAGGCAGTTTCTCCAACATCGGCGGTCTCCACGGCAATGTTTCAATTGCCTTCGGGGCGACAATCGAGAATGCCAACGGCGGTTTCGGCGCCGACACGCTGATAGGCAATTCCGCCAACAACGTCCTGGATGGCCGTGCCAGCGCCGACACGATGCGGGGCGGCCTCGGTGACGACACCTACTATGTCGACAATGCCGGCGACCGTGTCGTTGAGACCATCGGCCAGGGCACCGACAATGTGCAGGCCTATGTCAGCTTCAACCTGTCCGGCCAGGAGCTCGAGAAGCTGCAGCTGCGCGGTGCAGCGAACATCAACGGCACCGGCAACTCCATCGCCAACATCATCAACGGCAATTCCGGCAACAACATCATCGACGGCCTCGGCGGCGGCGACACGATGAGCGGTGCTCAGGGCAACGACACCTATTATGTCGACAATGCTGGCGATCACGTGGTTGAGACCATCGGCCAGGGCACCGACAATGTGCAGGCCTATGCCAGCTTCAACCTTTCCGGTCAGGATCTGGAGAACCTGCAACTGCGCAGCGCCGCATCCATCAATGGCACCGGCAATGTTCTTGCCAACATCATCAACGGCAACAGTGGCAACAACATCATCGACGGAATGGGCGGCGCCGACACGATGAGCGGCGCTCAAGGCAACGACACCTACTATGTCGACAATGCCGGCGACCATATCATCGAGACCATCGGCCAGGGCATCGACAACGTGCAGGCCTATGTCAGCTTCAACCTGTCCGGCCAGGAGCTGGAGAACCTGCAATTGCGCAGCGCCGCTTCCATCAACGGCACCGGCAATTCGATTGCCAACATCATCAACGGCAACAGTGGCAACAACATCATCGACGGCCTTGGCGGCGCCGACACGATGAGCGGAGCACAGGGCAACGACACCTATTATGTCGACAATGCCGGCGATCACGTGGTCGATGTGATTGGTCAAGGCACCGACAATGTGCAGGCCTATGTCAGCTTCAACCTTTCCGGCCAGGAACTGGAGAACCTGCAGCTGCGCAGCGCCGCGTCCATCAATGGCACCGGCAATTCGATTGCCAACGTCATCGGCGGCAATTCCGGCAACAACATCATCAATGGCCTCGGTGGCAACGACACGCTGTCAGGCGCGCAGGGTCAGGACAGCTTCGTCTTCACCACGGCTCTCGACGCCTCGACCAATGTCGACCACATCACCGACTTCTCGGTGGTCGAAGACACCATCCAGGTCGACAATGCGACCTTTGCAGCGCTCGGCGGCAACGGCACGCTGACGGCCGACCAGTTCGTCAAGAACACCACAGGTCTTGCCGGCGACGGCAACGATCACATCATCTACGAGACCGACACCGGCTGGCTCTATTATGACAGCAACGGCAGTGCAGTAGGCGGCTCGACCGTTTTTGCTACGCTGGCTGCCAACCTGACGGTGACCAACGCCGATTTCGTCGTGGTGTAATGAGGTCTGCCGTTCGTCCGAAGCGGACGTGGCCGCCGCCGCCAAAGTCCATCGCAACGATTCCGTCCCTACCCTCGCCGGCCAACTGCAAGTAAAAACGGTCAGTTGTACTGCTTCAGGAAACCTCGTAAGTTATACGGTGGGGTATTAATCTTGGCTGGGAGAACGTCATGGCTGTGGTCAGCGGTGGTACGGTTTTTGGGCTGAATTTCGATACGCTGCAGGTGGGAGCACTGCTCGACTACGACTTCGAGGACCCGCAGCCTCAATATGCAAGGTTTTTTGACGACGCCTCGAATTACACACTCTTTCAGGGCTCTGGATTCACTTATAGCGCCGGCGTCCCTACCGGTGGAACGATCACATCCGTCCTGTATGTCGTGGCTGGCGGCACGGTGTTGCAGATCACGGGCCTGAACGTAGCAGCCACCGACGTTGTGAGCTTCGTCCTGAACAATGACACGATGGGCCTGCTCAATCTTGCGCTGAGTGGCAATGACACGCTGAACGGAACGCCTCTGCACGACGTGCTCTATGGATTCGGCGGCGCCGACACCCTGAATGGCGGCGCAGGCGCCGACACCATGCAGGGTGGCATCGGCAATGACACCTACTGGGTCGACAATGTCGGCGACCACGTCATTGAGGTGAATGGCCAGGGCACGGATAACGTGCAGAGCTATGTCAGCTTCAACATGAGCGGCCAGGAGATCGAAAACCTGGCGCTGCGCGGCGCGGCCTCGATCAACGGCACCGGCAATTCCATTGCCAATGTCATCAACGGCAATTCCGGCAACAACATCATCGACGGCCTTGGCGGCGCCGACACGATGAGCGGCGCTCAAGGCAATGACACCTACTATGTCGACAATGCCGGCGACCATGTCATCGAGACCATCGGCCAGGGCACCGACAACGTGCAGGCCTATGTCAGCTTCAACCTCTCCGGCCAAGAGCTGGAGAACCTGCAATTGCGCAGCGCCGCATCCATCAACGGCACCGGCAATTCGATTGCCAATGTCATCGGCGGCAATTCCGGCAACAACATCATCAACGGCCTTGGCGGCGCCGACACCATGAGCGGTGCACAGGGCAACGACACCTATTATGTCGACAATGCCAGCGATCATGTGGTTGAGACCATCGGCCAGGGCACCGACAACGTGCAGGCCTATGTCTCCTTCAACCTCACCGGCCAGGAGCTGGAGAACCTGCAGCTGCGTACCCCCGCCTCCATCAACGGCACCGGCAATTCGATTGCCAATGTCATCGGCGGCAATTCCGGCAACAACGTCATCAACGGGCTCGGCGGCAACGACACGCTGTCCGGCGCACAGGGTCAGGACACCTTCGTCTTCACCACGGCGCTCAATGCCTCGACCAATGTCGACCACATCACCGACTTCTCGGTGGTCGACGACACCCTCCAGGTCGACAATTTGATCTTTGCAGCGCTCGGCGGCAACGGCACGCTGACGGCCGACCAGTTCATCAAGAACACCACAGGTCTTGCCGGCGACGGCAACGATCACATCATTTACGAGACCGACACCGGCTGGCTCTATTATGACAGCAACGGCAGTGCGGCGGGCGGCTCGACCCATTTCGCCACGCTGGCCGCAAACCTGGCGATGACGAATGCCGATTTCGTCGTAGTCTGAACGTTAAGCGGGGGCACGTGGCAATTCAGATACAGAACCGTGGCGGCTCCCGTGCCGCCCCAACGGGCCTGTCCGCGCCCAGCCGGGCGCTGAGGTCGTGCGCCGCGGCGCTGGTTTGCGTTGCCCTGTTCTCAGGAATGATCAATCTGCTTGGCCTGACCGGCTCGCTCTACATGCTTCAGGTCTATGACCGCGTCTTGCCTTCGCATAGCATTCCAACGTTGACGGTGCTCTCGATCGCCATGGCGGGTCTTTATATCGCCTATGGCTTGCTTGATCTCCTGCGGCTCAGGCTCCTTGCACGGATCGGCAGGCGTTTCGATACAAGCCTGCAACCCGCTGTCTTTGCTCTCTCTGTGTCGCTCCCTCTCAGGTCCGGCCAGGAAGGCACACGGCTTCAGCCGATCGGCGATCTCGACCAGATACGCAGCTTCATCTCGGGATCGGGGCCGACAGCATTCTTCGATCTACCCTGGCTGCCCTTCTATCTGGTCGGCATCTTCTTCCTCCACCCGCTGCTTGGGGCGCTTGCGACAGCCGGCGCGATCGTGAGCGTGCTGCTGACGCTGGTTGCCGAAGGGCTAAGCCGGGGACCCGTCAAACGAGCGATGGAATCGTCCATTTCCCGCAAGCAGCTTTCCGATGCCGGGCGCCGTAATGCGGAGGTGGTCCGCGCGCTTGGCATGGGGCCTCGTATCGGCCGTCTCTGGCAGGACCGGAGCGAAGCGTATCTTGCCAATCAGTTGCGCATTACCGACGTCGTCGGCGCCACCGGCACCGTGTCGCGTACGTGGCGGATGATCCTGCAATCGCTGATGCTCGGACTTGGCGCCTACCTGGTGATCGAAGGCGAGGCATCGCCGGGCGTCATGATCGCGACGTCGATCATGCTTGCCAGGGCACTGTCACCCGTCGATCTCGTCATTGCCAATTGGCGGCCATGGGTGTCTGCCAGACAGAGCTATGGCCGGCTCAAACAGATGCTGCGCAATGCCGATGCACAAGAAGCGCCTCTGACGCTTCCGCGGCCGCGGGAGACGCTGTCGGTCGAGGCTATTTCGGTCGGTGCTCCGGGCCAGCAAAAACCAATCATCCAGAATGTGGCGTTCTCCTTGCAGGCGGGAGCCGGGCTGGGCGTCATCGGAGCAAGCGCGTCAGGCAAGTCCACGCTGGCGCGCGCGCTCGTCGGCGCATGGACCCCGCTTCGCGGCACTGTGCGTCTCGATGCGGCCGCACTTGATCAATTCGATGAAGAAGCACTTGGACGCGACATCGGATACCTGCCGCAGGACATCGAGTTGTTCGAGGGTACAGTTGCCGAGAACATCAACCGTTTCAACGCCAATGCGAGCGCGGATGCCGTCGTTGCCGCGGCCGAAGCTGCCGGGGTCAAACAGATGATCCTGCGGCTGAGCGACGGTTTCCAGACGCGTATCGGCGAAGGCGGCTCCGCGCTATCCGGAGGCCAGCGTCAGATGGTCGGTCTGGCGAGGGCATTGTATGGCGATCCGTTTCTCGTCGTTCTCGACGAACCGAATTCCAATCTGGACGGCGAAGGCGACATCGCCTTGGGCACCGCCATAAGGGGCGTGCGCGATCGAGGTGGCATCATCGTCGTCATCGCACATCGGCCTGCAGCTTTGGCAAATATCGATAACGTGCTGGTCATGGCCGGCGGAACGGTACAGGCGATGGGACCACGGGACGAAGTGCTGGCGAAGATGACGCGCCCAGCCAATGTGCGGCCTGAACAGAACCCTGGCGGCGAGCGTGCACCAACGGTCGTGACTTTGCATGACAGGCGGCCATGATGAGCCAGGCGGCATCGCACGCAGCAACCCTGCCCGCATTGCAACGATCGATGCGCGATGACGGAGTTCGATCGACCATTGGAACCGGCCTTGTCGTTGTCGCGGCACTTGTCGGCGGCATCGGCATCTGGGCCGGGACCACATCCCTTGCCGGTGCGGTCATCGCCAACGGAACGGTGGTGGTGGAATCGAATGTGAAGAAGGTGCAGGAGCAGACTGGCGGAACCGTCAGCGAAATCCTTGTGCGAAATGGCGACAAGGTTGCGGCCGGCCAGGTCCTGGTTCGCTTCGACGATACGGTGGCACGCGCAAATCTCGGCATCGTCGGCCAACAGCTGGACCGCGCGCGGCTGCAGATGACCCGCCTGGAGGCAGAGACCATTGGCCGCGACGAGATGATCATCCCGGACGATCTGTCCGCCCGGGCCAGCGATCCCGCAATGGCGATCCTGATCGCGGGTGAAAACGCATTGCATCAAAGCAACATGACGCTTCTGGAAAGCCAGAAGGCGCAGCTTGGAACCCGCAACGATCAATATCGCGAACAGATCGAAGGCCTCAAAGCCCAGCGCGCCGCAGCCCTGGAAGCTCTTGACCTGGCGACCAACGATCTCACCATCATCCAGGATCTCTACGCCAAGAGGTTCGCATCGTTGGATCGCCTGACCGCTTTGAAGACGCAGACGATCCAGCAAAAGGGCGAGGCCGGAAGGCTCCTGGCCGCGATCGCCGAAGTAGAAGGCCGCATCAGCGAGAACGCGCTGGCCAGGATCCAGCTCGACAACGACTTTCGCAAAAGCGCCAATGCCGACCTGCGCGAGGCCGAAGGCAAGGAGGCCGAACTGGTGGAGCGCAAGCAGGTGGCCATAGACCAGCTGGGTCATATGACGATAAAGGCCCCGCAATCGGGCGTCGTGCAGGAACTTGCGATCCACACGGTTGGCGGCGTTGTCGCGTCTGGCGAGACCATGATGCTGATCGTGCCGCAGACGGACGATCTGGTGATCGATGCCCAGGTTCCGCCCTTGCGCATCGACGATGTCAGCCTTGGCCAGGCGGTCGTCATCCGCTTCTCGGCCTTCGACCGCAACACCACGCCGGAGTGTCATGGAACGGTAAATCGGATCTCCCCCGATCTGGTCAAGGACGCAGCCAACAAGACTGCCTATTACGAGGCCCGCATCAACATTACAGACGAGGCGACCTGCCTGAAAACGGCAACCCGGCTCATCCCGGGCATGCCCGCCGAATTGCATATCCAGACCGGTGACCGCACTGTCTGGTCTTATCTAATGAAACCCATCACCGATCAGCTCTCCCGGGCCTTCAGGGAATAATTGCCCCAAGATCGTAGGCGCAGATTGCCTTCAGTTCGGACCGACCCGCAGACGCGTGTGCCCGTGAGCGGATTCTATCCCTGTCCTGTCAAAAGGGACTGACGTTTGCCCTGTGGCCGTTTTTCAAAGACGACAATGCTGTCATAGACACAGATCGAGTCTGTTGCATTGGTGAAGGCGCTCGGCGGCAAGGCGCCGCGCGTGTGATGCGCGTTGATCTCGTCGAGCTTTCCCTTGGCGAATTCCATGAACGATCCCGGATTGCGCAGCCCGCCGCCATAGTCATCCCAATAGCTCGTATGCGTGTCCTCGACGAAGTAGACCCCGTTCGGCTGCACGTGATGGTAGAGATGCTCAAATGTGGCGATGACGTGATCCATCATGTGGCTGCCATCATCGATGACGATGTCGATGGGGCCATATTTCTCGACGATCTGATCGAGAAGTTGAGGGTCGTCTTGGCTTCCAATGAAGACCTCAACCCCTTCGGACTCGTGCGCCTTGCATGCAGGATCGATGTCTATTCCGACGATTCGCGCGCCCTCGCCGAAATAGGCACGCCACATCTCGAGCGATCCTCCCTTGTAGACGCCGATTTCAACGACGACCGGCCTCCGGTTTCGGAACCGTTCGAAGTGGCGTTCGTAAACGTCGAAATAGTGCAGCCACTTGTACATCTCCTTGCCGCTGTTGTTCAAAAAGTACTGATGCAGGAACCCGCCCATCATAGCCTCTTCATCAGCTTCGCAATTTGCCGCCGCCAGTTGCCTTGATTGTGATTGCCACCGCCTTTGCCGGCGAGGTTGGCTCTGAGCCGCGCAAACACCGGCTCCCATTCGTTTGCAACCAGGCAAAGCGCTTCGCCAAGATTTGCCTCGAACTCGGCAAACTCCATGTTTGCAAAGCGTTGGCCCGCGTCGACCATCCATGTACGATCGTATCTGCCCTTGCCGAAGCCGGATATGACGGTGAGCCCGGTCCAGGGCGTGGCAATGGTGAACACGTCGAGGTCCGGCCGCAGCGTCTTGAGTGCCGGAACCAATTTCCAGACATCGCCGGTGTGGAACTGCGTTGTCGGCGGAACCCTTTGCGTCGCGTCGTCCAGGGCAGCGGTGTCGTGCACGAGCAGAACCGAGCCGGCGTCGCAATAGCGTTCAAGGTTCGCGAAATCGCGCAGCACCTGGTCGAAAGTGTGCAGACCGTCGATGAACCCGACACCGACCGGGCGGCCGACAAGCAAGGCGTCCGCTCCACCGCGATCAAAGAAGGCGTCACTCGTCTCCGGAAAAATATGCGTTTGCGCGCTGAGCGCCACCGTGGCGCGTGGATTGGGATCGATGCCTATTGCAAGGGTTGGAGCTTTGATCTTGGAAAGCGATACGCCGTCAAAGACGCCTATTTCCACCACCACGGCGGGCTTCAGCTCTGCATAAAGGTGCTCCAGCCAGTCGTAGTAGAAGGGCCCCGACATCCGCATGCTGGCCAAGCCGGTATGGGCACCCACGCTATCAGCGGCAAGCGCCAGTGCGTTGCGGTATTGACTATCAGCGGTTTCGTTCTCGCCGATGGCACGGTGCGCATCACCGATCGCCGTGAAATAGGCGGCATCCCGATCCTGACTGTAGCGCGAAAGAATGCCGGCGGACAAAAGCAGGCGTGACGTTGCGAGCTCGGCGGGTGCATGGCTGCTTGCCATGCGAGCGATGTCTGCCGCCGCCTTGTAATTCCCGCGCTCGAACTGGGTCTTGGCCAATTCGACGAGCGTCGCGGCTGCCTGGTTCGTCGGCGCGGGTTCTTCCGATGGCCTCAATTGCGCCCTGAAACCCGCGGCCGTGGCTGGCCCGACGCCGTGTGGAGACGCAATCATGGCGCGGGCAAGGTGCGGCGCAAGCGCTGGAGGCAGCGATCCCACGAACGCCGAGGGGGCGTGAAAGGTAAAGTCCTCGCGACCCCTCAATGCATCCCTTTCGGCCTTCCAGAGGAGCCAGTGTTTGGGCTGCTCGACGCTTGCGTTGGTGGCGATGCCCCCGTGCAACTGGTGAAATGTAGCTTCCCCCAGAGTGAGGATGAGCTTTGCCCGCGGCATCTCCATCGCACGTTCGAGCGTATCGATGTTGACGAAGCCGCCTCCCGGATAGATGAAGCGCTCATCCATTCCACCGATCGCCTGCCAGCTCTCCCGGCTCATGAACAGAGCATTGGCTTCGGATATCGGCGTGAACCATGGATCGACAGACGACTCATCCATCGTCCCGATCTCGAACAACCGATAGCCATCTTCCGGCCATCGGATCGATTGCAGAAGCGAATCCTCGATGGCCTTTGTATAGCCATTGCCGCGCGCATTGACCTGGGTGTCGCTGCCAAGATACCAGCCAGGCGCGGCCACGACTGCCGTCGGAGCCATGTCCAGGCCGATGCGAGCGAAATGCACCAACCCGGGCGTCACGATCCGCGCACCGTCGATCATCACGCCGATCTTGTCCCCCCTCGCATCCTTGATCCCGCGATTGACGGCAGCCGCGGGCGAGGGTGATGCGTCGTCGATGCGCAACAGGCGAAAGTTCGGCCCATAGCCCGCGACCAGGCCCTCACCAACGGCCGGTGATGATCCGTTGTCGATGACGATGACCTCGTAATCGTCCGTCGTCACGCCTTGCTGATAAGGCGATGAGAGCGAAAGCAAGGTTCGCGGCAATTCTCGGGGAATGTTGTAGGCGACAACGACGACGGACAGGTAGTTCGTTTTCATCGCGCTTTCCGTGGCTCAGTTGTCGGCCATTGGCTTCTGCCACCAACCGCCTGTCCAGTCTATCTCGTGGAGCTCGGCTTTGATGCCGTTGCGCGCGCGGTAGTCCTCGACCGCTTGCCGGCATGGAGGAAGCGCAAGGTCGTCGATGATCGCGAATCCGCCGGGCGACAGCCTTGGGTAAAGCGCATCGAGGCTGTCCGTCGTCGACTCATACATGTCGCCGTCCAGTCGAATCAGGGCGAATGGACCGGCTTTCAGGCCAGGCAAGGTGTCTCCAAACAGGCCTTTGACGAAGACCACCTGGTCGTCCAGGAGGTCATAGGCGGCAAAGTTGGATTCGACCTGTGCCTGATCGATCGCCAACTGCCGGTACTCGTGCAGCGTGTCACCCCGATCAGCCGGAAAATTCTCGGGGTCCGGCGGCGGCAAACCGTCGAATGAGTCCGCAACGTACACCTTCCTGTCCTCGATCCCGTTGGCGGCAAGCACACCTCTCATGAGAATACAGCAGCCGCCGCGCCAGACGCCGGTTTCAATGAAATCCCCGGGCACGTTCTCATCGATGGCGCGCTGGACGAGATCGCGCAAATTCGTCAGACGCCTGACGCCCGCCATCGAATGAGCAACCGTCGGCCAATCGCGACCCACGAGGCGATCCTCGCGATTGAAAGGGGTCGACTCTCCCATTTTCGAGGGATGGATCACCTGCGAACCAGAGCCGTAGATTGTATTGGCGATGATCTTGATCAGGAGGTCAGTATAGAGGCGGTTCATCGTCGACCTTTCAAGGCATCACCGGTTGCGTATCGAAATACGCTGTTGCGGATATCCAGCCGAAGTGCAACAGGATTTGCAACGATCCAGCCCAGCCGCGCCATGCAAGCGAGCTGCAAAATAATTGTCCAACGGAGCCGCCTGAATGCTAACCGCCAATCAAGCGATGGGCATGATCGAGACGCTCGACACTGCTGTTTTCCAGGTCAATAGCGGAAGCACGCTCAGTGACCAAACAAGTTTCCTGCGCGTGCAGAACTTCGCCCGATCGATGCTCGGCCGCTACGTCTACCTCGAGGTTGGCTCGGATATCGGCGGCAGCCTGTTACCGCACCTGATCGATCCGGCCTGTGAGGCGGCGATATCGGTCGATCTGCGTCCAGCGACCCAGCCCGACGAACGTGCCGAGGTTTTTCACTACCCTGACAACACGGCGGCCCGGATGATCGCCTTGCTGTCGGACAGGCTTCCGCCCGCCGCAATGGCCAAACTGACCACCATTGATAGCGACGTCTCCGCTGTACCTCCGGAGTCGATCGAGCCCAAGGCAACGCTCGCGCTGATCGACGCAGAGCACACGAACCAGGCCTGTTTTTCGGACTTTGTCGGCGTTCTGTCGCTTATGAAACCGGACTGCATCGTTTCCTTCCACGACGCCAACCTGATCGCGGACGCGATTGTCAATGCGGAGCGCTTTCTCGATCGTCTCGGCATCACGCACGAGACGGTGTTCCTTCCAGACACCGTGGCCGTGATGGGCCTCGGCAGGCTCGCATCCGCGGTCCGGGATCAGCTCCAGCCTCACGCGTTGGACCGGGAGACTTCCCTGGACCGATGGCAACGGCAGCTATGGTCTCACATAGCCAGCGTGCACTCGCGCCAAAATGATGCCGAGCTGGAGCATCTGCGCTCGGACAATTCGCGGTTGGCCGAGGAGAT
Organism: Mesorhizobium newzealandense; assembly: GCF_042682145.1. Taxonomy (NCBI): domain Bacteria; kingdom Pseudomonadati; phylum Pseudomonadota; class Alphaproteobacteria; order Hyphomicrobiales; family Phyllobacteriaceae; genus Mesorhizobium; species Mesorhizobium newzealandense. Next base: position 807,678 of record NZ_JBHUGZ010000007.1, read on the forward strand.
TGAACGTACGCGAGAGGCGAGCCGGGACGCGCAGGCTCGCCTGGACGCCATGTTGTCGAGCACGACGTGGCGTGCATCTACCCCGGTAAGGGCGGTGGTCGATCGTATCAAACGTGGCTTTGCACGCTGATTGGTGGGAGACCGCTTCAGCCTTTTGAAAGGGAGATGTGGTTCTTCTCATGAGCTGAAGCGCAAGTGGCGCACTGGCGAAGACAAGGCGACAGAGGCGGGCGAATGGATATCTTTGGCATCAAGTCGCTGTTGATCTGCGCGCTGATCTTCATTCCGTTCGAACATCTGTTTGCCGAGCGGCCGCAGAAGACCTTCCGCAAGGGCTTGGCTGTCGATCTGATCTATGTGCTGTTCAACGGCTTCATCATAAAGGCAGCCATCATCATGATGGCGGCCAGTGCCCTCGGCGCCGCTGCAATCCTTGTCCCACAATCGATAACCCAGGCCGTCAGTGGTCAGCCCATATGGCTGCAGGTTGCCGAAATCATCCTGATTACCGACATCGGCGTCTATTGGACGCATAGGGCCTTCCACGAAATCCCTGCGCTCTGGAAGTTCCATGCAGTTCATCACGGCATTGAGGAACTGGACTGGCTCGGGGCTTTCCATTCCCACCCGATCGACGCCATCCTCACGAAGGCAATATCGCTGACACCGATCTTTTTCCTTGGCTTCTCCGAAGCCTCGATCGCCGTCTTTTCGGGCATCTACTTCTGGCACACGCTGCTTGTTCATTCGAATGTGCGGATTCCGTTCGGACCCTTGAAATGGCTGGTCGCCAGCCCGCAATTCCATCGCTGGCACCATGCCAACCAGCGCGAGGCCTATGACAAGAACTTCGCCGGTCAGTTGCCTTTCCTGGACGTGGTGTTCGGCACCTACAACGCCACCGGCAACAAGGTGCCGGAGAAGTACGGCGTCGATGATCCGATCCCCTCGACCTACTTTGGTCAGACCGGCTATCCGCTGCTGCGCCGCAGGAAGCTGTCGAACCGAACTGCGCCGAGCACCGAAGCCTGACAGTTGGAAGGCTTTTGGCGCCGAATCGGCTAAGCCTTTGAGGCATGAACGAGACCTCACTCTATGCGCCGGTGAAGCGGTTCCTCGAAAGCCTCGACTTTGTCGTCAAGGGCGAGATCGGCGGCTGCGACATCGTCGCGCTGCGCGATGGAGAGCCGCCCATCGTCGTCATCTGCGAGCTGAAGCTGCAGTTCAATCTCGAGCTGGTGCTGCAAGGTGTCGACCGCGCGACGGCCTGCGACGAGGTGTGGCTGGCCGCGCGCCTGTCGGCCCGGGGCAAGGGACGCGAAGGCGATGCGCGGTTTCGCAATCTCTGCCGCCGGCTTGGCTTCGGCCTGCTTGGCGTCAGTGCAAATGACCGGGTCGAGGTGCTCCTCAGCCCGATCGCCGTGGCGCCGCGCAAGAATGCGCGCCGGCGCTCTCGCCTGGTCGACGAGCACCAGCGCCGTCGCGGCGATCCTGTCGCGGGAGGAGGATCGCGCAATCCGATCATGACGGCCTATCGCCAGAGCGCCCTCGCCTGCGCTGCCGCCATGGTGGATGGACCCAAGCGCCCGCGTGATCTGAAGGCGCTGACGCCGATCGCGCCGAAAATTCTGCGGCACAATGTCTATGGCTGGTTCGCGCGCGTCGACCGCGGCCTCTATGATCTCACGGATGCCGGCCGCGCCTCGCTGGTCCGTTGGCCGCAGGCATCGCATGATGAATCTCGACACGTAATGTTGAACGCTCCGGCCATCTAATTGAGGATGCATGCCGGGTCCGAGGCGATCCCCTTGGTTGATTTCTCCGACAAAATATGCTGCTTCTCCCGCCCATGAAGAAGCTCTGCATGACCGCCCTGGCGTCCGTGACACTGAGTTTTCCAGCCAACGCAATGGACAGTGCATTGCGTGCCGGCTTGTTGAAACTCGATCCCCAAACCCGGCTCGAACAGCGTTGCGACGCCGAAGTGCTCGACCGGATCACCCACGACGATCGCAAGTTCAAGGCGGATCGCGTCGTCGCCTACGCCTTCGCAACGCCAGAGATGGGCGCTGATGCAATCAGGAGCCCGGGTGCCGCCTTTCGCAGCAAGGGGCAATGGTACCGGCTGAAATTCAAGTGCCAGACGGCGCCGGATCACATGGAAGTCTTGCAGCTCCGCTATCGGATCGGCGACGAGATTCCGGAAGCCGATTGGGCAAAGTACAATCTCTACGACTGATTTTTGATCGGCAGTAGTGGTTTTGCCCGGCTGCAGGCGAGCGCCGCGGATCCTCAATCCGGCTTCGGCGCAAAGATGGTTTGGTCACGTCGTAACGAGTGATCCCTTGACGTCAAGGGACCACCAAGTTAGGGCCGTCTGGATAATCGACGAACACTCGGCAAATCAGCAAGGGCTTCCGGTCGATGGACATTTTCAGCGCTGCCAGCCTGACCGCCCTGCTCCAGGTCATCGCCATCGACCTCGTGCTCGCGGGCGACAATGCGATCGTCATCGGCCTGGCTGCTGCCGGCCTGCCGACCGAACAACGCAAGAAGGCGATCCTCATCGGTGTGCTGGCGGCAACGGTGCTGCGCATCGGCTTTGCCGCGGTTACCGTCAAGTTGCTGGCGATCGTCGGCCTGCTGCTGGCCGGCGGTATCTTGCTGCTGTGGGTCTGCTGGAAGATGTACCGCGAGCTGCGCACGTCCCATGCCGACGAGCTGGAAGCGACCGAGGCGCTGTCGAACTCCGATCTCGACAGCGACAAGATGGTGGCCGGCAAGACGAAGCGCAAGACGCTCGGCCAGGCCGCGTTGCAGATCGTCGTCGCTGACGTGTCGATGTCGCTCGACAACGTGCTGGCGGTCGCTGGTGCTGCGCGCGATCATTTCCCGGTGCTGGTCATCGGCCTGGTGTTGTCGATCGCGCTGATGGGGCTCGCCGCGACGTTTATTGCCAAGCTGCTGCATCGCCACCGCTGGATCGCCTATATCGGCCTGCTGATCATTCTCTATGTGGCGGTGGACATGGTCTATCGTGGCGCGGTGGAAGTCTGGCCGCATGTAAACGGCGCGGTCGGCTGAGGCCGCCCGCCTGCCGCTACTTCGATCCGAACATGCATGTTCCGAAGCGCAATCGCCGTGCGTTTTGCCGCATCGAAGGCGTGCCCATACCAATGCCGCAATAAGTGTGGTACTGCGCCGGCAATCCTGAAAAGCCCGGAAACGCTATATGTCCGCTCCTCGCGTGAGTTTTGTCAGTCTTGGATGCCCGAAGGCCCTTGTGGATTCGGAACGCATCATCACGCGCCTGCGCGCCGAGGGCTACGAGATCGCACGCAAGCATGACGGCGCCGACCTGGTCGTGGTCAACACCTGCGGCTTTCTCGATTCCGCCCGCGACGAGTCGCTCAACGCCATCGGTTCCGCGCTTTCGGAAAACGGCAGGGTCATCGTCACCGGCTGCCTTGGTGCCGAGCCGGACGTCATTCGCGAGAGGCACCCCAATGTGCTGGCGATCACCGGGCCGCAGGCCTATGAGAGCGTGATGGCTGCCGTTCACGAAGCGGCGCCACCTTCGCACGATCCCTATATCGACCTGCTGCCGCCACAAGGCGTCAAGCTGACCCCGCGCCACTACGCCTATCTCAAGATTTCCGAAGGCTGCAATAACCGCTGCACCTTCTGCATCATTCCAGCACTTCGTGGCGACCTCGTCTCGCGCCCCGCGGCCGATGTGCTGCGCGAAGCCGAGAAGCTGGCCAAGGCCGGCGTCAAGGAGCTCCTCGTCATCTCGCAGGACACCAGCGCCTACGGCATCGACATCAAGTACCAGACCAGCATGTTCGGCGACCGCGAAGTGCGGGCGAAATTCCTCGATCTTTCCGAGGAGCTGGGCAAGCTCGGCATCTGGGTGCGCATGCACTATGTCTACCCCTACCCGCATGTCGCAGACGTCATCCCGCTGATGGCCGAGGGCAAGATCCTTCCCTATCTCGACATTCCGTTCCAGCACGCCTCCCCGCAGGTGCTGAAGAACATGCGCCGGCCTGCCCATGGCGAAAAGACGCTCGAACGCATTCGCGGCTGGCGCGAGGTCTGCCCGGATCTGGCCATTCGCTCGACGTTCATCGTCGGCTTCCCCGGCGAGACGGACGAGGATTTCGAAATGCTGCTCGACTGGCTGGACGAGGCCAGGATCGATCGCGCTGGCTGCTTCAAATACGAGCCGGTCCGGGGCGCCCGCTCCAACGACCTCGGTCTCGAACAGGTGCCGCAGGAGATCAAGGAAGCGCGCTGGCACCGCTTCATGCAGCGCCAGCAGAAAATCTCGGCGACACAACTGGCCAAGAAGGTCGGCAAGCGCCTGCCGGTGCTGATCGATGAAGCGCATGGTACATCGACAAAGGGCCGCACCAAATACGATGCGCCAGAAATCGACGGCTCGGTGCACATCCAGTCGCGCCGCCCGCTGCGCGCCGGCGACATCGTCACCGTCAAGATCGACCGTGCCGATGCCTATGACCTCTACGGTTCGGCGGTCTGACGGGTCCGCATTTACTACATCTTGCGATAGTTCAGCCTCTTAACCCACTCCGCCACGATCCGCAGTATGGCTTCCCGACCGTAAATGCGGAAATTCGGATGGACGTCAGACCCGCCAGGCTGGATTACATCGCCACGCTGGACCTGCTCAGGCTGGCTGCCGCGCTGGCAGTCGTGCTCTTTCACTATTTCTTTCGTGGTGCGGCCGCCGAAGGCATTCTCGCCGACGGGTATCCGCTTGCCGCGCGGTTCGCCATCCATGGCTACCTCGGCGTCAATCTGTTCTTTCTGATCAGCGGCTTCGTCATTGCCTGGTCGGCGGAAAACCGCAGCTGGGACCAGTTTGCGATGGCGCGTTTCGTTCGCCTCTATCCGGGCTTCCTGCTCTGCATGACGATCACTTTCGCGATCATCATCCTTTCTGGCACACCGCTGCTTCCGGCCTCTTTTGTCCAATATGCCGCCAATCTGTCGATGTTCGCGCCGGCCTTCGGCCAGCCCTTCATGGATGGCGTCTACTGGTCGATCGTTCTTGAACTGGTTTTCTACGGCTGGGTGACGCTGGCCCTGTTCACCGGGCTCTTCCAGAGACGCAAGCTGGAGCTGATCTTCATCTGGCTGGCGATCTCGGCTTTCAACGAATTCTTCCTCGGCAGCGGCGCGGCAAGACTGCTGTTCATCACCGAGTTCGGGCCGTTCTTCGCCGCCGGCGTGCTGGTTCACCACCTCCATGCGCATGGGCGTTCCCTGCCCGCCTTGCTGCTGCTCGCAGCCGCGTTCCTGATCTCATGCGGCACACTATCCGTGACGCAGCACTGGATGTTGGACCACTACGGCCTTGCCGTTTCGTCGGCCAATCTCGTCGTCGCCAATGTCGTCATGCATGGCGCGCTCACCGGCGCGGTGCTGTTGCGCCATCGTGTCCGGTCATCGGCCCTCACCCTGGCGCTCGGCGGGCTGACCTATCCGCTCTACCTCCTGCACCAGAACATCGGCTATCTCGCCATCAATGCCGCAGCACCCCTAGTCGGCAAATGGCTTGCCGCCTTTGGCTGTATCGCACTCATGCTCGTTGTTTCGTGGGCGATCTTTCGCTGCTGCGAACGCCCGGCGCAGCGGCTGCTCAGGATTTGGCTCGGCCGTGCGGTCGATGTCGGGTTGGCGAGATTTCGCCGCACCCACGCCGGGACGCAAGCCGCCGAATGAAAAAGGGCGCCACGGGCGCCCTTTTCTTTTTTGGTATCCTGTGCCGTTTACTGCGGCAGCTTGTCGTCGACACCCTTCACATAGAAATTCATGCCGAGCAGCGTGCCGTCGTCGGCGACCTCGCCATCCTTCAGCCACGGCGTTCCGTCCTGCTTGGCGATCGGTCCGGTGAAGGGATTCCAGCCGCCGGCGATCTTCTTTGCGGTGGCTTCGGCCATCGCCTTCACGTCGTCGGGCATGTTGGTGTAGGGCGCGAGCTTGACCGCACCGTCCTTGATGCCAAGCCAGACATTGTCCGGCTTCCAGGTGCCGTCCAGGGCAGCCTGGACCCGGCTGATGTAGTACGGGCCCCATTCGTCGGTGAGCGAGGTCAGCTGAGCGTTCGGCGCGAACTTGATCATGTCGGAGGACTGGCCGAAGCCGTGCAGCTTGCGCTCTTCCGCCACCTGCAGGGCGGCGGTCGAATCGGTGTGCTGGACGATGATGTCGGCGCCCTGGTCGAACAGCGCCTTGGCGGCGTCGGCTTCCTTGCCCGGATCGAACCACGAATTCACCCAGACGATCTTGGCCTTGAAATTCGGATTGATCGACTGCGCGCCGAGCATGAAGGAATTGATGCCCATCACCACTTCGGGGATCGGGAAGGAAACGATGTAGCCGGCGACACCGGCCTTCGATTCCTTGGCGGCGATCTGGCCGAGCACATAGCGGCCTTCATAGAAACGCGCATTGTAGATGCCGAGATTGTCACCGGACTTGTAGCCGGTTGCGTGCTCGAACATCACCTTGGGGAATTTCTTCGCCACCTTCACTTCCGGGTCCATGAAGCCGAAGGAGGTGCCGAAGATGATCTTGCAGCCTTCGCGCGCCAGACGCTCGAAAGCGCGGTCGGCATCGGGGCCTTCGGAGACGTTTTCGAGATAGGCGGTTTCGACCTTGTCGCCGAGCGCCTTCTCCACCTCGAGACGGCCCTGGTCGTGCTGGTAGGAATAGCCGAAATCGCCGATCGGGCCTGTGTAGACCCAACAGGCTTTCAATTTGTCGGCTGCCTCTGCGGACGCCGCCAGCGACAATGCCGCTGTCGTGGTCATCAGGGCAATAAGCAGTTTTTTCATTGTGTTACCTCTCTGTGTTAAGCCTTGGAGCTTCCCGTTTTTTTATTGTCAACGATCCGGAACGAATGGCTGCCCCAAGGAAGCCGGCGTGTTCATCATCGTCAGACGCTTGTTGCGCGAGATTAGAACGAGAACCACGACGGTTGCCAGATAGGGTAGTGAAGAAAGAAACTGTGATGGCACTGGAATGCCAAAAGCCTGTGCATGAAGCTGGCCGATCCACACCGCGCCGAAGATGTAGGCGCCGGCCAGCACCCGCCATGGCCGCCACGACGCGAACACCACCAGCGCCAACGCGATCCAGCCGCGGCCGGCGCTCATGTTCTCGACCCATTGCGGCGTGTAGACCAGCGACAGATGGCCGCCGGCGAGACCGGCACAGGCGCCGCCGAAGATCACCGCGAGATAGCGGTAGCGGATGACCTGGATGCCCAGTGCATGGGCTGACGTATGGCTGTCGCCGATCGAGCGCAGCGTCAGTCCGGTCCGGGTCTTGAACAGGAACCACATCACGGAGGCGGTCAGGGCGATCGAGATGTAGAAGATAGGGTCCTGCCCGAACAGCAACCTGCCAATGACAGGGATCGAAGTCAGGCCGGGGATGTCGAGGTTGGGCAGCCTTTCGCCGGGCTGGCCGACAAAGCTCGTCCCCATCATGCCGGAGAGGCCGAGGCCGAGCAGGGTCAGCGACAGGCCGGTCGCCACCTGGTTGGTGGCCAGCGACAGCGTCATCACCGCAAACAGCAGCGAGAACACCGCGCCCATGGCGATTGCCGCCAACAAGCCGATCCAGGGTGATCCCGTGAGATAACTGGCGCCGAAGCCGCCGACGGCACCCATGATCATCATGCCCTCGACGCCGAGATTGAGCACGCCGGAGCGCTCGACCACCAGTTCGCCGATCGCCGCGATCAACAGCGGCGTTGCCGCGGTGGCTATGGTCAGAAGGATGTTTATGGTGATGTCCATCAACGGGCTTCCTTCAATTTTGGCGCGGCTTCGAGTTTCGCGGCACCTTCCGGTTTGGTCAGTGCCAGGCCAATTAGGCGAATGCGGTAGTGAATGAGCGTGTCGCAGCCGAGCACGAAGAACAGCAGCATGCCCTGGAACACCCGCGCCACCTTGTCGGAGATGCCGAGCGCGCTTTGCACCGCCTCACCGCCGAGATAAGTCAGCGCCAGCACAAGGCCGGCGGCAACGATGCCGAGTGGGTTGAGGCGGCCAAGGAACGCCACGATGATGGCGGTGAAGCCGTAGCCGGGCGAAATGACGGGCTGCAGCTGGCCGATGGCGCCCGAGACTTCCGAGATGCCGGCAAGGCCTGCCAAGGCGCCCGACAGCAGGAAGGCGAAGAACACCATGCGGTTGAGGCCGAAGCCGGCGAAACGCCCTGCCCGCGGGCTTGAGCCCAGCACGCGCACCTCAAAACCCTTCAGCATGCGGCTCATCAGGATCCAGACCAGCACCGCGGCGACCAGCGCGAACACAAAACCCCAGTTCGCTCGTCCGGCATCCGGCAGCAGTTCCGGCAGCACGGCCGAGTCGTTGAACTGAATCGTTTGCGGGAAACCATGGCCCTGCGGATCGCGCCACGGTCCGCGCACCAGCCAGTCGAGGAAAAGCTGGGCGACATAGACCAGCATCAGGCTGGTCAGGATCTCGTTGGTGCCGAAGCGCGTCTTGAGCAGAGCCGGGATTGCCGCATAGGCGGCACCACCGACCATGCCGAGCAACAACATCAGCGGCAGGACCAGCGGGCCTTCGAACTGTGGAAGCAGCACCGGAATGATCGAGCCGGCGATGCCGCCGAGGATGAACTGGCCTTCGGCGCCGATGTTCCAGATGTTGGCCTTGTAGCAGACCGACAGGCCGACAGCGATCAGGATGAGCGGCGCCGCCTTGATCGCCAGTTCATGCAACTGCCAGACCTGGCTCACCGGCTCGATGAAGTAAATCCGGAACGCGGTCAACGGATTGACGCCGAGCAGTGCGAACAAGATGGCGCCCGCGATGATCGTCAGCGCGAAGGCGATGAATGGCGACAGGGCCGAGAACAGCGCGGAGCGCTGCGGGCGTTTGACGAGTTCGAGGCGCATCATGCCGTCTCCAGCGTGTGTTCGGCGTGGCCGGGTTCGGCGCCGCCCATCAGCAAGCCGACCTTCTCGAAGGTCGCCTCGGCGATCGGCAGCGGCCTGGACAGCTCGCCATTGTGCATGACCGCGATCGCATCCGATATCTCGAACAGCTCGTCGAGATCCTGGCTGATCACCAGCACCGCCGATCCGCTGCGAGACAATTCGATCAGGGCCTGTCGGATGTGGGCGGCAGCGCCCGCGTCGACGCCCCAGGTCGGCTGGTTGACCACCATGACGCTTGGCCGGCGGTCGAGTTCACGGCCGACGATGAATTTCTGCAGATTGCCGCCCGAAAGTGCCGCGGCCTCCGGATCCGGCGCGCTCTTGCGCACGTCCATCGCCTCGATGATGCGTTGGGCGGCGGCGTAGATGGCGCCGCTCTTGACCATTCCGCCGGTGCCGACAAAGGCCTTGCCGTCGGTGGCATGGCGCGACAGCAGCAGGTTCTCGGAAAGCTTCATGCGCGGTGCAGCACCGTGGCCGAGGCGCTCTTCCGGCACGAAGGCAGCGCCCAACAGGCGGCGTCCGGTGATGGTGAGGCCACCCGCGTCCTTGTTGCGAATGCGCACGGAGGCAGCATCCTGCTGCAACACCTCGCCGGAGACGGATTCGAAGAATTCGCCCTGGCCGTTGCCAGCGACGCCCGCGATGCCGATCACCTCGCCGGCGCGGACGTTCAGGCTGATACCCTTGAGCGGTATAGAGAACGGCGTTGCCGGTTTGCGGCTGAGGTTGCGGATTTCGAGAAGCGGCTGCGCCTTCTCGATCCCCTCGACCGGCGCACGCACCACGGCCTGCACTTCGTTGCCGACCATCATGCGGGCGAGCGAAGAGGCTGTTTCCTCGCGCGGATTGCAGTGGCCGACCACCTTGCCATGCCGCAACACGGTGGCGCGGTCGCAGATGCGTTTGACCTCTTCAAGCCGGTGCGAAATGTAGAGGATGGATTTGCCTTCCGAGCGCAGACGCTCCAGCGTCTCGAACAGCTTGTCGGCCTCCTGCGGTGTCAGCACCGAGGTCGGCTCGTCCAAAATGATGAGCTGCGGTGTTTGCAGCAGGCAGCGGATGATCTCGATGCGCTGGCGCTCGCCGACCGACAGGTCGCCAACCATCGATTCAGGATCGAGCGGCAGGCCGTAGCTGTAGGAAAGCGCCCTCGCCTTCGCCGCGATGCTGCTGATCGGCGAACCGTCATCCAGCGACAGCGCGATGTTCTCGGCCGCGGTGAGCGCCTCGAACAGCGAGAAGTGCTGGAACACCATGCCGATGCCGAGCTTTTTCGCGAAGCCCGGGCTGGAAATCCTGACCGCCTGGCCGTTCCAGAAGATCTCGCCGGAATTGGGCTCTAGAGAGCCGAACAGCATCTTGACCAGCGTCGACTTGCCGGCGCCGTTTTCGCCGAGCAAAGCGTGGATTTCACCCCTGGCGATGTCGAGATCGATATGATCGCACGCCGTCAGCGTACCGAATATCTTGGTGAGGCCACGGACCTCGAGCAGGTTCGTACCGTCCTGATTTGCACTCACAGTGCCTCCCATCTGGTTAGCCAGATATGTTCTGTGTTCCCGCAAGCATGGTAGGCGCGGCCTGCTCCCATCGGAAAGCGGCACGCGTCTTGAAAGAGCTTCAAGAATTTCAGCGGAAATTCAAGGGATAGCAAGGCAGAACGGACTAAGGGATGAGAATGGTCGTCCCTGTCGTCCTGCGGCCTTCAAGGTCGGAATGCGCCTTGCCGACGTCCTTGAGCGCATAGCGTTGGTTGATCTTGACCTTGACGGCGCCGCTGAGCACGACCTCGAACAAGGCGGCCGCTGAGGCATCGAGGTCCTCGCGTTTTGCATTGTAGACGAACAAGGTCGGCCTTGTGGCGAACAGGGAGCCCTTCTGGGCCAGCAACGACATGCTGAACGGCGGGATCGGTCCCGAGGACTGGCCGAAGCTGACGAACATGCCGAGCGGCTTCAGGCAGTCGAGCGAAGCCGGAAACGTGTCGTTGCCGACCGAATCGTAGACGACGTCGCATTTGCTGCCGCCGGTGATAGCGGCGACGCCGGCGACAAAATCCTGTTCCTTGTAGTTGATGACATGATCGAAGCCATGCTCCTTGGCGAGCTCGATCTTGTCGGTTGAGCTGGCGGTGCCGATGACAGTCGCGCCGAGATGTTTCGCCCATTGCCCGAGGATCAGCCCAACGCCGCCGGCCGCGGCGTGAAACAGGATCGTGTCGCCTGCTTTCACTTTGAAAGTCCGGCGCAACAGGTATTCGGCGGTCATGCCTTTCAGCATCATCGCGGCCGCCTGTTCGTCGCTTATGCCGTCCGGAATCTTCACCACCCGGTCGGCGGCAATGACGCGTTGTTCGGCATAGGCGCCGACATTCGTCGAATAGGCGATCCGGTCGCCCGGCTTCAGCCAGTCGACGCCCTGGCCGACTTCCAGCACCACGCCGGCAGCCTCGCTGCCCGGAATCAGCGGAAATCCGCCAGGCGGCGGATAAAGGCCCGTGCGGTGATAGACATCGATGAAATTGAGGCCGATCGCCGTATGCCGGATCAGGATCTGCCCTGATCCCGGCCGGCCCGGATCGGCGTCCTCATAGGCCAGGACTTCCGGGCCACCATTCGCGTGGATGCGGATCGCTTTGGGCATGGGTTGGGCTTCCTTGGGCTGGTCAGGTTTTTTTGGCACCGAGATTTGGTTTGGCACCGAGATTTGGAAAGAACTGCATGATGCCACCGATGCAGGCAAGATAGAGCCCGGTAATGGTGATGCCGATCTTGGTGAAGGTGCTGACCTGCTCGCCCAGCACGCCGATCTGATCGTAGAAGGCAGCGAGCGCTGCCTGCGCCAGCGCAAGCGCGCCGAAAGCGCACCACAAAAGCGTCATCGCAAGATTGATGCGCCTAAGCCGCACCACCCGCACCGGGTGGATGAAGTTGATCGGGACGAAAGTCAGAATGCCGGCCACCACCACCACCGCGAACGAAACCCATTGTCCCGGCTCGATGACGAACAGCGTGAACACCACCATGTTCCAGACCACGGGGAATCCCTTGAAGAAATTCTCCTTCGTCTTCATGCCGGTGTCGGCATAGTAGATGGCGCTGGAGACGACGATGATCGCCGCCGACAGGAATGACAGTCCCTCGCCCATGAAGCCGCGCTGGTAAAGCGCGAAGGCCGGGATCAGGACGTAGGTCACATAGTCGATGATGTTGTCGAGCATTTCGCCCGACCAGGTCGGCAGTATCTCCTTGACCTCGAGCTTTCTGGCGATCGGCCCATCGATGCCGTCGACGAACAGTGCCAGCCCGAGCCACCAGAACATCGCCGTCCAGCGCTGTTCGCTCGCCGCCACCAGCGACAGGAAGGCCAGGAACGAGCCGGAGGCGGTCAGCAGATGGACGGAGAACGCCCTCGCCTGCGGCCAGGTGACTTTCTTCTTCGGTCGCGGAATCCGATCAGTCAGCTTCTTGGCCGTGATCTTCCTGGCCGCTGTGTTCTTGCTCACGGGCCCCGCCAATCCAGCTTGCAGATTTCGGCCGAACGGCCGGCGAAATTCCAGTTGCGGCCGAAAGCCCGCATCTTGCTCTTGTCGGACCTGGCAACGATGATCTCAGGCGCGATCCAGTATTCCGAATTGCTGATCACCGTATCCTTGTCGCGGTCCTTGCCGGGGATCGGTGTCACCGCACCGTCGATGATCTTCGGTATCTGGAAGATGCGTGTCTTGTCACGCGTCTCATAGGTGATCGGCACTTGTTCGACGCCGAGGAACTTTCCGACAAGGATGGACAGCAACGATGTGGTTCCACCCGCCTTGCCGGTGAAAATCTTCGTCAGCGCCTTGACCGCGTAGACCGAGGCGCGCTTGTCGATGAACAGGCCGGCGGTCCAGTTGCCGCGGCTCATGTAACCGGGGATTTCCATGATCAGCCCGAGATTGAGACCCGACAGGTCGACGTCGCCGAAATGGCCGGCATCGATGCGAAATCCGGCCCAGGTCTGGCAATAGCCTTCGGTCGGCGGATGATTGCCGAGGGAGAGCACGCAAGGGCAAAAAACCGTGCAATTGCAGGAGAGTACGAGCTCTCCCTTCATCGCCCAGCTCTGATCTGCCATCGATTTTCCCCCACTCATAGCGAGACTACTAGCAGCGCCGCTGCCCAGACAAGCAGTATCGCACCGGCCAGCCGGGTTGGCACCCTGCTTGCCGTTTGTTTTTCGATCAGGGTGAACAGCCCGATCAACGCCATCCAGAAGACGTTCATCACCCCGACGGCGAACATCACCAGCATCAACGCCCAGCAGCAGCCGAGGCACCACACGCCTTGGACGATGCCGAGCCGGAAGACGCGGACAGGCCTCGTGCTCCAGTTCGCGAACAGGATGGAGAACGGGTTCCTGCATTTCTTCAGGCAGGCTTCCTTCAGGCCGCTGAACTGGTAGAGGCCGGCAATCAACAGGGCGAGCGCGCCGGCAAAGCCGATGAACGGGTCGAGCAGAGCACCTGACGAGGTGGACACATGGGCGGCCAAGGTCAGCGCCGCGAACATCGCCGAGGCGGCGAGCCAGACGCTGAGGTAGCCGGCAACCAGCACCAGGGGATGGGCGACCGTCTCGCCCTTGGTTCGAGCCGTGTCGGCGATCTCGCAATAGGTGCGGATCATCGGCGCGGCCGAAGGCAGCATGGTCGCGATCGCCATCAGGAACCACATCAAAACCAGCGCGCCGGTTTGCTGACCGAGACTTCCGTCCAGCGGCGCCGGCGAGAGGCAGAGCGCGAAGAACCGCTCCAGGAAGTCCGGCAACGGCAGTGGCGGCAGGTTGCGCAGGAGCGCGTCGCCAGGGGCGCCGGCGCCTGCAATCCGACCTTCGGCGCTGCGGATCGCCATCGCGGCGAGGAACAGCCAGGCAAGCAGGATACAGGCGCCGACAACGACATTTACCGTGACGCGAGGATTGCGCGCGATGTTCGCCATGGCGCGGCCGGCGCGGTCGAGATGGCTGAAGTCGTCGTGCTGGCCGGTCATGACATTCGAATGGGCCGAATCGCCACGTTGATCAAGCGGCATGAATTGACCTATATGCTGATCGACTGGCAGGTCGGGTGGGCTGCCTCGCATAGCAAGCCGGAAGCCGATCTTGGAGCATCAGAAAACTGCGCGGATACTGGTTGCTGGCACGGGGCCGGCAGGGCTGATCGCGGCGCTCGCTTTCGCCGATGCCGGTTTCCCGGTGACGCTGGTCGGGCCCGAAGCTTCTGCCCCCGATGGCCGCACGACGGCCTTGATGAACCCTGCCTTGCAGGTGCTTGCGCGGCTGGGCGTGCTCGAAGCCATCAGGCCCAAGGCAGCGCCGTTGAAGGTGATGCGCATCGTCGACGCGACCAGCCGGCTGATCCGCAGCCCCGTCGTCACCTTCCGCGCCAGCGAGATCGACGAAGACCAGTTCGGGCTGAACCTGCCCAACAGCGTCCTCAATCCGGCGCTCGCCAGCACTGTTGCCGCGCATACCGGTATCGAATGGCGACGGGCGATGGTGGCGAGTTGGCATCTCGATGCCGAGTATGTCCGTGCCGTCCTGACCGACGGCAGCAAGGTGGATGCTTCCCTGGCGGTCGCCGCCGACGGCCGGCTGTCGCCGGCGCGCGAGGCGGCCGGCATCTCGACCTCGGCCCGCTCCTACCCGCAGGCAGCTTTGGTCGTCAATTTTCGTCACAGTGGCGACCACGCCTTCACCTCGACCGAATTCCACACCGAGACCGGTCCGTTCACGCAGGTCCCGCTGCCCGGCAATCGCTCAAGCCTTGTCTGGGTGGTGAAGCCCGAGACCGCAACGGAACTCGCCGCATTGGACGATGCAACGCTTTCGCTGCGGGTCGAACGGCAGATGCAGTCGATGCTGGGCCGGGTGACGGTCGAGCCGGGCCGGCAGATCTACCCGCTGTCGGCGGTGACGCCGCTGCGTTTCGCGCGGGAGCGTGTGGCGCTTGTCGGCGAAGCCGCCCACGTATTTCCGCCGATCGGCGCGCAAGGCCTCAATCTCGGTATCAGGGATATCGACGATCTCGTTGGTATTGCTGGTGAAAACCGTACCGATCCCGGCACTGCCAAGGCCCTTGCAGCCTACGATTTCAAGCGCCGCCCCGATATTCTGGCGCGCAGCAGCGCGGTCAATCTGCTCAACATGTCGCTGCTTTCCGACATGCTGCCGGCCCAGATGGCCCGTGTTGCCGGGCTCGGCGTGCTCGGCGGCTTCGCGCCGCTTCGCGCCTTTTTCATGCGCGAAGGGCTTCGTCCCGGCAGCGGCTTCGCGGCGCTGGCGGGCGGCCTGCGAAGGCCAGCGCGCTGACAGCGATCTCCCGGACATTCCGACAGTCTGCATCATCGACGATCGTCGACATCAGCAGTATGCGGCAAAACCTTTGCGTCGCTTCGCGCGTAGCTTCAATGCGTTCAAGCGCTTCGGGATTGAATTGACGCGCAGCCTGCGCCAGATAAAGCTAAGGAATTCAGTGGTGAGTACGATGAAAACAGCCAAATTCGCAATCGGACAGGTGGTTCGACACCGGCTGTTTCCCTTCAAGGGCATCATTTTCGACGTCGATCCGCAATTCGCCAACACCGACGAATGGTACGAAGCCATCCCCGCCGACGTGCGGCCGCGCAAGGATCAGCCTTTCTATCACCTGCTCGCCGAGAATTCGGAAACCGAGTACATCGCCTATGTCTCCGAGCAGAATTTGCTCGAGGATCAGTCGGGCGAGCCGGTCCGGCATTCGCAGATCAAGGAGATGTTCGACAAGAGGCCGGACGGGCGCTACGAGCCGAAACGGCAATCAAGGCATTGACCGACCGAGCGACCGGCGCAAAAAAAGCGGGGCATGACCCCGCTTTTTTTATGAGCCGACAAATATCGGCCGATCAGTTGGCGGTCTTCGCCTTGTCCTGCTCTTCCTTGAGCTTCTTGGCGAAATCCTGGTTGTTCTTGGCGACAAAATCCTGAAGCTTCTTCTGCCGGTCCTCGATGTCGGACTGCTGCAGCGGCGGGCCGTCATAGGCGCCGCTGAAGCCCTGCAGGGCGATCTTGATCGGATTGGGCTGGTTCTGGAAATTGACCGAGGTCAATGTGATCGCCTGGCCCTTCTTGAAGGCACCGACAAGCTGGTCGGTCAGCGGCACTTCAGCCACGCAACGATCCGGGAAGCAGATGACGTAATCAAGCTTCACGGCCTTGCCGGTATCGATCTGCAGGCCAATGCCGGGAGGCACAAGACGGCCGGTCGGGACCGTTACCTGGAACACCTTGCGGTTCACCTTGCCCTTCAGCTCGATCAGGCTGACGCCGGTGATCAGCTGGCCGTTGCCGGCGGTGGTGATGTTCTGGACGTTGCAGATGTCGACGTCTTCCTGCTTGGTGCAGGCTTTGAACCAGCCTTGCGGAATCTGCTGTTGCTGCTGTGCGGAAGCAGCGGGAAGTCCTGCGCCCAGAAAGCCGACCACGCCAGCGGCCATGACCGACAGGCGGTACGCGTTGCTGTTCAGGCTCGTCATGTCGTGCATTTCCTCTCAAATGATCCCAGGACCGGCTTCTTCGTGCCGTGCGGTCCAGCTACCTGTTGCCGAAATGAGGCAACAGGATGACTTCGGACGGCGTGTTACACTGCAAGCGATGTCGAATCCAGCCCGCCACTTGTAATTCTTGATGACGCCGTTGGCCGGCGCACAGCTGCCTCATGCTAGGGTGCGCATCGAATCATCAAGCCGACCCAGTAAGGAGACGGTCATGGGCCGCGTTCTTGTTTGGCTGATCACCGCGATATCATTTCTCGCCCTTTCGCATCAGCCGGCCGCCTCGGAGCCGAAGCACGCCATCGCCATGCAGGGCGAACCGGCGCTGCCGCCCGACTACACGCATTTCGACTACGTCAATCCGGATGCGCCGAAGGGTGGCTCGATCACCTATTGCGTCGTCGGCAGTTTCGACAACCTCAATCCCTTCATCCTCAAGAGCCTGCGCACGACGGCGCGCGGCATGATGGACCAAAACTACGGCAATCTCGTCTTCGAGCCGCTGATGCAGCGCAACTACGATGAGCCTTTCAGCCTGTACGGCTTGCTTGCCGACACCGCCGACATGGATCCCGAGCGCAAGAGCATCGAATTCCATCTGAACCCGAAAGCCAAATGGTCGGACGGTGAGCCGGTGACGCCGGAGGATGTGCTGTTCACCTATGATGTCTATACCGACAAGGGTCGACCGCCCTACAGCGCGCGGATGAGCCTGATCGCCAAGCTGGAAAAGACCGGCGACCACAGTGTCCGTTTCACCTTCAACGACAAGGCCAATCGTGAGACGCCGTTGATCATTGCGCTGACGCCGATCCTGCCGAAACATGCCATCAACAAGGAGACCTTCGACAAGACGACGCTGAAGCCGCTGATCGGCAGCGGGCCCTACACCGTTGCGCAGGTACAGCCTGGACAACGCATCGTTTTCAAGCGCAATCCGGACTATTGGGGCAAGGACATCCCCGCCAAGCGCGGTTTCGACAATTACGACCAGATCACCATCGAGTATTTCCTCAACGCCAACGCCAAGCTCGAAGCGTTCAAGAAAGGCCTTTGCGCCATCGACGACGACAGCGATCCGGTCAAGCGCGAGCGCGATCTCGATTTTCCGGCCTTCCACAAGGGCGATGTGGTTGCCGAAACCTTCGACACCGGCATTCCGCCCGTGGTGACCGGTTTCCTGTTCAACATGCGGCTGCAGAAATTCGCCAACCCTGTGGTGCGGCGTGCACTCGGCATGCTCTACGACTTCGAATGGGCCAACAAGAACCTGTTCGGCGGCAAATATGCGCGCGCGATGAGTTACTGGCAGAATTCCGAGCTTTCCGCGCTCGGCCACCCGGCCGACGACAGGGAAAAAGCCCTTCTGGCGCCCTACCCCGGCCGCGTACCGGCCGATGTCATGGACGGCACGTACCGGCCACCGGTCACCGACGGGTCAGGGCAGGATCGCAAAGTGCTGAAAGCGGCCTTCGATCTCTTGAAAAGCATCGGCTATCATGTGCAGGACGGGACAATGCTCGATCCCGACGGCAAACCCTTCGGCTTCGAGATTCTGGTCGCTTCGCAGGATGAGGAGCGTCTTGCCGGCATCTACCAGCGCACGCTGGAGAAGATCGGCATCGATGTGACGATTCGCAGCCTCGACGGCGACCAGATCCAGTCGCGCAAGCAGCGCTTCGATTTCGAGGCTTTGATCGGTTCGAGTGGCTTCAACAATTCGTTGTCGCCAGGCATCGAACAGCTAGGACGCTGGGGATCCGAGGCGGCCAAGGCCGAAGGGTCGTTCAACCTGGCCGGGGTCGCCGATCCGGCGGTGGACGCGGCGATCGACGCGATGCTGCGAGCCCGGTCGAAAGAAGATTACGTCGCCGCCGTCCGCGTGCTCGACCGGTTGCTGATCTCCGGCAATTACATGGTGCCGACGCAGTACAACACGCAGCAATGGATTGCCTACTGGAACTATCTGGAACATCCGCAAAAGACGCCCATATTTGGGTATCAACTGCCAAGCTGGTGGCGCAAGCCGAACTGAAGATTCAGGAGATCGAGATGGGCGAGCTGAACGCCATCACCGTCGACGTGGTGTCCGACGTCGTCTGCCCATGGTGCTTCATCGGTCAGAAGCGGCTAGACAAGGCGATATCAGCTGTCGGCGATACCGAGGTGCATGTCCGCTGGCGGCCGTTCCAGCTCGACCCGACCATTCCGCCGCGGGGCAAGGATCGGCACGAGTACATGCTGGCCAAATTCGGCAGCGACGAGCGCATTCGCGAAATTCATGCCCGCATCGAACCGCTGGGCGAAGCCGAAGGCATTTCCTTCGCCTTCGACGCCATCAAGGTGGCGCCGAACACGCTCGATGCGCACCGCCTGATCCGCTGGGCGGGTGTCGCCGGCGACGCCGTGCAGAACAGGCTGGTGCGCCGCCTGTTCCAGCTCAATTTCGAGGAAGGCGCTGACATCGGCGACCACACAGTGCTGGTCGAAGCCGCGCGCGAGGCCGGCATGGATGCATCCGTGGTTGCCACGCTCTTGCCGACCGAGGCCGATGTCGAGGCGGTCCGCACCGAGATCGCCACCGCGTCGCGCATGGGCATATCAGGCGTGCCGTGCTTCCTGCTCGAGGGCAAATACGCGGTCATGGGCGCGCAGGACGTCGACACCCTGGCCGATGCCATCCGTCAGGTGGCGGCTGCCAAGGCGCGCGGCGAATTGGAAAAGGTCGGCTGAGGCCAACCACCCTCCTGCGCTCCTGCGCATGCGACAAGAGCAGACGTCACTTCACCGTCACCTTGGCCTTGCTGATAAAAAATCCGTGGCCGTTTGTGGCCGTGCAGGTCAGCCCCTTGGTCGATGACTGGCACGAGAACGGCCCGGCGCTCCAGCTGTTGCCGTAGGCGAGCCTGGTGACATCGCTGCAGCAAGGTTGCTCGCCGGGGTTCTTGATCAGTGTCGCCGGACCCTTGGGGCCCAGGATGATGGTGACATAGCTCGGCTCGACGCGTGAGCAACTGAGTTCCGGGCCGCCGTCCTGTGGCTGATAGGTGCTGGTGCCGCCCTTCGCCGTGTAGATGCAGCCGATGTTGCCGGACGGCGTGTTGAACTCGATCTGGCCCTCGGCGCCCGCCGGAATGCTCTGTTCGGCAGCATGCGCCAGGGGCAGCCAGGCGAAGAGGGCCAGGATTGCGGCCGCGCGTACGAGCATTGGGAAGCTTCCTTGCTTGGAGAACCGGACATGCATTGGTGCCGACAGGACCCGGCAAGGTTCAATCCCGAACCAAGGAATTGTCAAACGCGTTTCCGGATCTGACCAGGGTGGAATGCCGCCCCGCGCGGGTGACGACCTGGTGAATCATGTTCGTTTCGAGATCGGCGAAGCGGTGATCGACAGACGCCGCTGCAACGACCATTTCCAGTCACTTTTCAGCCTCCGACAAGGCAGGACGGCAAGCCTGGCGAGAGCGCGAACGGCGCATTTTCGGTGATTCCGGTCCGTCCCCGATGAGGAAATTTACCACTCCATGAGATTTTCAAGTTCACAAAACTGTGTGGAAGGCTTCCCCAAGGGAAGCTTCTCCGACAGCCCGCTCGAGCCAACAACGTTTTGAAATCAATGGCGATATTCCGTTTCTTCCGATCGGTTTGAGAGCCTTGCACTCCTGCAATCTGTTGCCTCAGCGCAACGGCTACCAGGGTAATCCCTTTGGCCAGCTTTAAAAATTAATAGAAAATGATCAATTGGTGTTACCATCCGTAACAAAACAAAAAAGGTTTGGGCGGGATCGTGATTCGGGTCGTTAGACCATCGCAAGAGTCAGTACCGGAAAAAACACCTCGCGATGCCGCAAGGCCATCGCTTCTGACGCCGGTATCGTCGATGCGCAGCTTCTGGGGCCTGATGCGGGCTTACTGGGTCTCGGACCGGTGGAAGGAAGCCTGGACTCTGACGCTGGTGATCGCGCTGCTCACGGCGCTGTCCAGCAAGGCCGGAGTCTGGTTCGCCGAAGCCTCCGGCGAGCTGGTCAACTCGATCGCCTTCTTCCACGATGCCGCCAACACCACCCCGCTTCACACGCTGCTGGTCAATGCCGGCATCCTCGTGATGCTGGTCGTGCTCAAGGACGCTGGCTTTACCGGCATCCGCAATCTTGTCTCGGCGACATTGCACCGCAAATGGCGCGGCTGGCTGGACAGCCGCTTCAACGAGGCATTGCTGGACACCAACCATACGCATTTTCATGCCCAGCACGCGTCGACCGGCAGCGGCACGCCCGCGCCCGACAACATCGACCAGCGCGTCCAGGAATCCATCAAGGACATGACCGGCGGCGCCATCGGGCTTGCCATGGGCGTATTCAGTGTCTTCACCTCGTTCTACTTTGTTGGCGGCGCATTGCTGAAAAACTCGGTGGAGGTGAAGGGACTTGAGTTCTTGGGAAGCTATGGCAGCGCCGCCCTTGCTCTGCTGGCGGTCGCCATTTACGTCCCCTTTAACACATGGATTGCGGTCAAGCTCGGCGGCCTGCTCGAGCGCCTCAACGTCAGGATGCAACAAGCCGAAGGCAGCTATCGCGGCGAGCTGACGACGTTCCTGCGCCGCAGCTTCCATGTTGCGGCGTCTCAGGGCGAAGGCGTGCAGAGGACCATGCATGGCCGGCTCTATGTCGATATCGACGGCACATGGACGCGGCTGAACATCGTCAACACCATCTACATGTCGTTCGAGCTGATCTACAATTTCATCGGCGCCCGCGTTGTCGCCTACGGACCCGGCCTGGTGCCATTCATCCACAACGGTCTCGATCTCAAGGGCTACATAACCGGCTCCGAGCTGGTCAATTCGCTGATCGGCCAATGTTCGTGGTTCATCCACGTCATGCCGGCCATCGCCACGCTGCGTGCCAACAGCCAGCGCGTGACCGAACTCGCGGAGGCGATCGAGAATGTCCAGCACCCGCAGGAGTTCTACAGCCAGACCGGTCGCTCCGATTTCCACTACGCCAGCCAGAACCCGGTTTTCGGCCTGACCATCCAGAAGCTCGAACTGGCGCATCAGGGCGAGGACGCGACGCCTTTCCTCAGCGCCGCCAATTTGCGCTTCCGGCGTGGCGAGTGGACCTTCCTGAAGGGCGAGTCCGGTTGCGGCAAGACCTCGCTGATCAAGGCGATCAACGGCCTGTGGCCCTATGGCCATGGCACCATCGTCTTCCCCGAGGGGGTGAAGAGTTTCTATGCCGCCCAGGAGGTCAAGCTGCAGCCGGTATCGCTGAAACAGCTGGTCTGCCTGCCGGGCTCCGAGCACGGTCATAGCGACGCGCAGGTCGCGGCGGCGCTGTACAAGGCCGGCCTTGGCGACTTCATCTCGCATTTGGCCGAAGGAAGCCGTGAAGGCAAAAGCTGGGACCAGGTTCTGTCGGGCGGCCAGAAACAGAAGCTGGTGGTGGCACGCATCGTGCTGCAGCAGCCAGGGCTGCTGTTCCTCGACGAGGCGACCGGCGCGCTCGATCCGGAGGGCAAGATTGCCTTCCATCAGGCGATCAAGGACAACTGTCCCGATGTCACGGTGATCAGCGTCATGCACGAGGCGGTGGCGCCGAGATCGCAGACCGGCAGCGAATTCTATCACAGCATCGTCGCGATCGCCGACGGCGTCGCCACCAAGAAGCCCCTGGTTCCGACCCTGCCTGTCGAACTCACCACCATTCTCGCCCAGCCAAGGCCGGTCGAGGACAAGTGGCTGCGCTTCTCGCGCCGGCTGAAGCAGAAATAACGACGCTTCAACCTCGGTCAAACAGGTTCATGCCGCGGCCCGTGATCACAGTGTCGCGATCGAAGCCGTTCGGCCCCGTTTTCCGTCCTCACTGCGATTGACTCGGCAAGGCGCGCTCCTATGTTGCGCCCGCTTGCAGATAGTCAAACGCGAACCCGCAAGCGGAAAGGTCACCGCGCCATGCCTGGCGACAGTCACAGTCGAACGCAACCGCCGTCCGCCTAGACGTGACCTCACATGGTTCACGTCCTGCCGGGCGGCAAGGAGTGAGCCATGAACGAATTTGCCCCGGTGGCGAGCGACGAAGCCGTCGCAGTCGCCCGTATCCTAGCCAACGATCACGTCGCCGACATTGTCGAGGCCCTGAACAGGGAGCCGCGAGAAACCGCGACGGAACTGCTTTGTGAAGTGACGTTCGAGCGGCTGGTCGAAATCTTCGATCAGCCTGAACTCGACAGCGCGTCCGAGCTCATGGAGGCGCTGCCGCGCGCCAAGGCGGGCAAGCTGCTCACCGCCATGTCGGTCGACCGCGCCGCCGACATCCTGCGCGAGCTTGAGGAACCGGCCCGTTCCGAGCTGCTCGGCGGGCTTGCACCACCGCTGCGTGCCACGCTGCTTGCCATTCTCGGCTATCCCCAAGGCAGCGCCGCATCGATCATGACGACGGAATTCGTCAGCGTGCCCTCGGACTGGACCGTAGGCCGCACGCTCGACTACATCCGCAAGGTCGAGCGGACGCGCGAAACCGTCTACGCGATTTACATCGTCGATCCGCAAACGCATCTCCTGGTGCGGTCGACCGGCCTGCGCCGGCTGATCACCGGTGAGCCGGAGGACTCGATCATGACCGTGGCGCCGGATCGCGCACCGGTGACGGTCTCCCCGCTGACCGATCGCGAGACCCTGGCGCAGACGATCTCGAAATACGACCTGCTTGCCGTCCCGGTCGTCGACCACGGCAAGATCCTCGGCATCGTCACCATCGACGACATCATCGACACGATGATCGAGGAGACGACCGAGGACGCGCATCGTTTCGGCGGCATGGAGGCGCTCGACGAGCCGTACATGAAGATGAGCTTCCTCGCCATGATCAAGAAGCGCGGCGGCTGGCTGTGCGCGCTGTTCATCAGCGAGATGCTGACGGCCAACGCCATGCAGAGCTACGAGGGCGAGCTGGAAAAGGCGATCGTGCTGACGCTGTTCATCCCGCTGATCATGAGTTCCGGCGGCAATTCCGGATCGCAGGCGACCTCGCTGGTCATCCGGGCGATGGCGTTGCGCGAGATCGGGCTTGGCGACTGGTGGCGGGTGGCGCTGCGCGAGCTGCCCACCGGCCTCGTTCTCGGCGCCATGCTTGGCGTGGTCGGCATCTGCCGCATCGCGCTCTGGCAATATATGGGCTTCTACGACTATGGCCCGCACTGGCCGCTGATCGCCACCACGGTCGGCGCGGCACTGGTCGGCATCGTCACCTTCGGCTCGCTGTCGGGGTCGATGCTGCCGTTTGCCTTGAAACGCATCGGCTTTGATCCGGCCAGCGCATCGGCTCCGTTCGTCGCCACGCTGGTCGATGTCACCGGGCTGGTGATCTATTTCTCGGTGGCGCTGGTGATCCTGCGCGGCACGCTGCTGTAGCAGCTCCCCTATTCTCCGCCGCCGGCAGCAACGGCCGGCGGTGGGGTTCGCCCTGCCCGTCTCAGGCCTGCCGGCCATAGATCGCGTCGCGCAGTGCATCGGGGAAGGCGCCCACCATGCCGGCGATCGCCGTGTTGGTCAGGGCGACCACCGTCAGGTCCAATTTCGGATCCACGAACCGGGAATGACCGTACACGCCGCCCCAGCGCCATGTGCCGGCGGCCTGGGGCGTCGACGCGGCAATCGGGTCGCGCAGGACGCCAAATCCGAGACCCCAGCCCCAGCCGGGTATGGTGGTTTCCAGGCCCGCTATCGCGTCCGTGGTCATCGCCGCGGCCGTTTCCGGGCGGATAGCGGGCCCACCTCCGGCGCGCAGCGCCTCGAGCAGCTTGAGGACATCGCCAGCCAAGCCGTTCATGCCGGTGCCGCCTGAGGCGAAGGAAGCGAGGGAGAAGACACGCCCCGGCGAGAATGAGATGGCGCCGTCGCCGAAGGGCACGCGATGGTGCTCGCCCATCGCGATGGCCTTGTCGGGTCCATCGGCGTAAGGCGTCACCAGCCGTGATCGATCGCGCACGACAAAGGCTGCGTCATCCATTCCAAGCGGCTGGACGACCAGGCGATCGATCAGCTCCGGCAGGGTGGCGCCAGTGGCTCTCGCCATGGCCTCGCCCAGCACATCCATCGCCACCGAATAGCCCCAGCCTGTTCCCGGTGCACAGGACAGCGGCACCGAGGCGATGCGGCTGAGATTCTCGGTCATGGAAAGGCCCGGCTGGTCGAGGCCGTCGGAGACCCCGGCGCGATGGTAGGGTCCGTCGGCCGCCTCGCGGAAACCATAGGTCAGGCCAGCGGTGTGCGTCAGCAGCTGTCGGATGGTGATGACGGGCTCGCTGCCATCCGCCAGCTTCGGCCGGAATTCAGGGATGAACTTCGTTATGGGATCATCGAGGCCGATCGCACCGGCTTCGACAAGAGCAAGGGCCGCTGTCGCGACGACGGGTTTGGTGACCGACGCCAGCCGGAAGATCGCGTCCGCCGTCATCGGTTTCTTCGATTCGCGGTCGGCAAAGCCGGCGGCGCGGCTGTAAAGGATCTCGCCGCGTCGGGCGACAAGGATCACGGCGCCGACGATGCGCTCCGGCTCGATGGCCCTGTCGACAACCTGATCGACGCGTCGGCCAAAGTCATGGTCGAGGGGCGCGGGAGCGGTGGTTGCGTGCATTGATTGCTCCCTTGACGACGAGCGAACCGGCGACAGGCGAAAGCTCAGACGCGCTGGCCGTTCTTCACGTGGTAGGTCGGCTTGTACATGGTGACCAGTTCTTCCGCCGCTGTCGGATGCACCGCCATCGTGCGGTCGAAATCATCCTTGGTCAGGCCGGCTTTCAGCGGAATGCCGAGAAGCTGCGCCATCTCGCCGGCATCCGGCCCCAGTATGTGCGCGCCGAGCACTCTCTTCGACGCGCCATCGACCACCAGCTTCATCAGCATCTTCTCGTCGCGACCGGATAGCGTGTGCCGCATCGGCCGGAACGTGGCGCGGTAGATCTCGATGTCGGGGAAGCGTTTGACGGCATCGTCTTCCGACAGGCCGACCGTGCCGATTTCGGGCTGTGAAAAGACGGCAGTCGCGATCGTCTCGTGGTCGGGCGCCGTCGGATTTCCCTTGAAGGCGGTTTCGATGAAACACATCGCCTCGTGGATCGCCACCGGCGTCAGCTGCACGCGGTTGGTGACGTCGCCGATCGCCCAGATGTTGTCGATGTTGGTGCGCGAGTATTGGTCGACCGCGATCGCGCCGGTCTTGGTCATCTCTAGGCCGATGCCTTCCAGGCCCATATTCTCGGTGTTGGGGATGCGGCCGATGGCCAGCATCACCTGGTCGACCGTCAGCACCTTGCCGCCGGTGACGAGCGCGTCGAGCCGGCCGTCCGGCCGCTTGCGGATCCATTCGGACACGGAATGGCAGAGGATCTTGATCCCCTTCTTTTCCATCGTCTCGTGCAGCATGCGCCGCAGATCCATGTCGAACCGGCTGAGGATCTCCTTGCCGCGGTAGACAAGGGTGGTGTCGACGCCGAGGCCGTGGAAAATGTTGGCGAACTCAACGGCGATGTAGCCGCCGCCTTCGATCATGATTGCCTTGGGCAGCTTCTTGAGATCGAAAGCCTCGTTGGAAAAGATGCAATGTTCGTGACCGGGCAGCGCCGGATGCGCCGCCGGGCGGCCGCCGGTGGCGATCAGGATCTGGTCGGCGGTGACGGCGCGATCCTCGCCCAGGAGATGCACGACATGCGGATCGATGATCATGGCGCGCGAGTGAAAGGCCTCGCCGCCGGCGCCCTCGACATTCCTCTTGTAGATCGCCTCCAGCCGGCTGATCTCGCGATCCTTGTTGGCGACCAGCGTCTGCCAGTCGAAACTGGCCTCCGGCACCGTCCAGCCATAGCCGGCGGCGTCGGCAAAATGCTCGGGAAATTGCGAGGCATAGACATAGAGCTTTTTCGGCACGCAGCCCCTGATGACGCAGGTGCCGCCATAGCGGTACTCCTCGGCGATGCCGACGCGCTTGCCGAGTGCCGCCGCCACGCGCGCCGCCCTCACCCCGCCCGAGCCGCCGCCGATGACGAAAAGATCGTAGTCGTAACCGGCCATGGAGCGGCTCCTCAAGCTTCAGAAATCCAGAGACAGGTAGGCTGCCAGGCAGCAAAAGAAAAGCCCGGACAAGCCGGGCTTCATCGATGGCCGCAAGGCCGTTTGGAAACGCAGGATCAGTTCTGCGTGTCGTCTGCCGGGGCCGAACCGTCGGCGGGTGCGGCACCATCCGCAGGTGCTGCTCCGTCTGCCGGCGCTGCCGCATCGGCAGGTGCTGCCGGCGCCGGCGCCTTTGCCTTGGCGGCCGCGGCCAGCGTTTCGCCGACCTGCTGGGCGAGATCGCGGGCGAGGCCGTTCTGCCAGATGTCGGCTGCCTTCACCAGTTCGCGCGTCACGATCGGACCGCTGTCCAACAGCTTCTTGCCCGAATCGGAACTGTAGAAGGCGGCGATGTCGGTCAGTTCCTTTTCGGAGAACACTTTTGCGTAGGCGAGTGCTGCTTCCTTCTCGAGGTCGGCGCGGCGCGAGGCCAGCCCCAGCGCCTTCTCGTTGATGGTCTTGCCGATCAGCTCCTGCATGTCCGGGTTCTTCTGGATCAGCTGCGATTCGAGCGCGGCCGCGGCCTGCGGCAGGATGTTGTCGAACGGGTCGGTGGCGTGGATCGCCGTGACCGCCGCGCGGGCGGCCTTCAGGTGCGAGTCCGTGACATCCTGCGAAAACGCCGGCGAAGAGAAGGCCAAAACAGCCGAAGCCGCCAGAACGGCGCAAAGGCTGCGAACCCGGTTATGCAACATCATGATCGGTAGAACTCCCTGGTTTTCGGGCGGCATGGACAGTTTGGATACCGTCGCCGCCGGCGATGATGGCCGCTGACGCCAGCCCGATGAAAAGACCATGCTCGACCACGCCCGGAATGGCGTGGAGAGCATTCGAAAGCGCTCTTGTATCCGGAATGCGGCCAAAAGATGCATCGAGGATAAAATGGCCGCCGTCTGTAACAAAAGCCTGGTCCCCCGTCATCCTCAATATGACCGGACCGGCAAGACCGAGCTTTTCAGCCGCGGCGCCAATCGCGATTTCGGTGGCGCGCAGACCGAACTTATTGACTTCGATCGGCAGTGGAAAACGGCCGAGCGTCTCGACCATCTTGGACCGGTCGGCAATGACGATCATGCGCTGGGACGCGGCTGCGACGATCTTCTCGCGCAGCAGCGCGCCGCCGCCGCCCTTGATCAGGGTCAGCTCCGGGTCGACCTCGTCGGCGCCATCGACGGTGAGGTCGAGCTGCGGCGTTTCCTCCAGCGTCGACAGCGGCACGCCAAGCTCGCGGCAGAGCGACGCGGTGCGCTCCGAAGTCGGCACGCCGATGATGGTCATGCCGGTGGCAACCTTCTTGGCAAGCAGCCGCACGAACTCTTCGGCGGTGGTGCCGGTGCCGATGCCGAGCCGCATGCCGTCGCTCACATGGGCGAGTGCTGCCCTTGCGGCTTCGACCTTCAACTGTCTTGCATCCATGTCGGTTATTGCCCCGGAAATTCGCTGCCGGGCTCGTAGCATTTTTGCCGGCGGGGTCAAAGCCCTTGGCGGTGGCCTGCTGCCGTTGGCGAGAGGCATGTTGTGCACGCGCGGACAGTGAGCGCGGGCAGCCCGATAGGAATTTTTTCTTGACCTGGTGACGGCAGCTATGGTAGATATTTGTCCATGGTGCTGATTTGCGCCAACGACCCGCCGCCCTGGCGGGTTTTTCATGTCTGGCGACTCGCCGCGAAATGTCCGGCCCCTAGGCCTGCCTGGGCGAGCTTTGCCAAGCCGGCTTGCCTTGACGCGCCGCAGCCTTTATCGCCTCCCCCTTGTACAAATCTGCGCAGGACAGACCATGACTCGCCCGATCATCGTGTTCGACCTCGACGGTACGCTGGTCGATACAGCGCCGGACCTGCTCGACAGCCTGAACCACAGCCTTGCCGCCAGCCACATCGCGGCGGTCGACGAGGCCGGCTTCAAGCGCTATGTCGGTCACGGCGGCCGTGTGATGATCGAGCGAGCGCACGCAGCGCAGCAGCGATCGCTCGATGTCGACGAACACGACCGGCTGCTGAAGCTTTTCCTCGACCACTACACCGACAACATCCCCGGCAAATCGCGCCCCTACCCCGGTGTCATCGAGGCGATCGCGCGTTTCGAGAATGCCGGCTATCTCCTGGCCATCTGCACCAACAAATACGAAGCCAACTCGCTGGCGCTGATCGAGGCGCTCGGCCTGACCAGGCACTTCGCCGCAATCGCCGGACAGGACACGTTCGCATTCCGCAAGCCCGACCCGCGCCATCTCATCGAGACCATCAAGCTGGCCGGCGGCGACCCGCACCGCGCCCTGATGGTCGGCGATTCGCAGACCGACATCGACACCGCCAAGGCCGCCGGCATTCCGGTGGTGGCGGTCGATTTCGGCTACACCGACCGCCATGTGCGGGAGTTCGAGCCTTCCGCGGTGATCTCGCATTTCGACGCGCTGACGCTCGATCTGTCGCAAAGGCTGATTGCCGCAGCGGGATAGTGACGGGAAAGCGGCCGGGCGTCACGTCGGAAACAGGCCCGAAAGGGCGACAATCCGATCTGTGCCGGAACGCCGGACACTGCCTTGACTTCCCGCACCTGCCTCCCTTATATCGCGGCTCGCTTGGCCTTCGGGCAACGAGCGGGCGATTAGCTCAGCGGGAGAGCACACCCTTCACACGGGTGGGGTCGCAGGTTCAATCCCTGCATCGCCCACCAAACTCCGTACCGCAGTCGATTTGCGGCTGCCTCAATCGCCGATCAAAATCTTCCACCAACGCCCTGAAAGCGTCGTTCATCAGTTTGGCCCCGGCCTTCCCATCAGGATGTCGATAACACAACGGCGTGCCCGACCCGCTTGTCGCCATGGTGGTGAAGCGATGTCTGGTGGAGATGCGCCGGTCGAGCCGCGATCAGCGCTTCATCGAGTGCAGGATGGCCTGCATGTGCTCTTCCAGGTCGAGTTCACCCCGAGCCTCAGCGGTCAACAGGTACTCGGCCTTAGCCCGGCGATCGCCTCGGCTGATCGCCGGATAGGAGCAGATGGCCAGCAATGCTTCCTGTTCAACCCGGTCTGCCCTCTTGCGTTCGTGGCTGCTGCTGCCGGCTTGATGAACAACCCTGTGAAGCCCGACATAGCTGGCTTCATGGGCTCCGATCAGCGCCCGCAATTCGGGTGAGGCCCCTTCCCCTTCAGAAAACGCCGGTTCAACGACCGAGGCCACGGCGGCGAACGCAAGAAGTGTACGGCGGGTGACTTCGGGCATGCCTCATATCCCTGCTGTCTGATCATGAAGGCACACCATAGCACCGGCGCAACGGTTCGGAGAGATGCCCTGGGACGCGACCACGCTGTCTGCTGACAAAACTGTCTGCTGACAAAATGTATTCGCTCCCGCAGCCCGCCCTCCTCGGGCCGACTGGTTGAGGGCCTTGAAAACCGGATGCGCGCAGCGCGATGGGCCCCCACCCCTCACCCCCGCCTGCCGATTAGCCCGGGGCGGAGCGATCGGTGGGACGACAACATCGCCCGCCGGGTGCCTTCGCGCTGTCAACAGCACCCCGGCGCCAAGTGTGGCCTTAAGTCGCAACAACTGGCTTCCCAAAGCAGGGCCTCGGGGCTTCATCGACGCCGCGACCAACACCATATGGTGATCCATAGCCCTCCAAAACGAGAGAAGCTCGCCTTGACGCTGTCGCACTGCGGCCGTCAGCCGGCAATGGCCATTAACCAGGAACCTGAAAACCATGCCTGAAAAAATCAGACCAACTTCGAGAGACGTCCCCCTCATTCAGCTGGGCGTCTATCAGTGCCGCTTCCCGGTGAGCGAAGACGCGTCAGTACCCGGCGGTTACCGTTTTTGTGCCGGGCCAACTTCGCAGGATCGTGTCTATTGCGATCACCACCACAGCATCGTGACCGCCGTCGACCCTCGTCGAACCCGTTCAGGCCTCCACCCCGCTCAACGACGCGCCGCATAGGTTACGTTTTGGTGGGCTAAGTGCTCCGCGCGCTGGCGGTGGGGCTATTGCGTCGGCCCTCAAATCTCTTTTGCAATTCGGCGACCAATTTCAGTCAACGAAGCGCGACCTGTCAGACTTGAGGACGGCCTCAGCGAAGTCGGGCATTTCCAGACCTTGGCGCACCTGGGCATCAAGAGCCTGCTCGGCCGCCCTGACGGCGGCTAGCCGCGCCAGCACTGTCTCAGCCGCCAGGCGTGGCACCACGGCGACGCCATCGCGGTCGCCGACCAGTATGTCTCCCGGCGAGATAGTCACGCCTCCCAACACCACCGGAAATCCGACAGTGCCTGGACCATTGCGCGCCGGCGCGTTCGCGATGATCCCGGCACAGTAAATCGGCAGCCCGACAGCCTCGATTCCGACAACACGCGGACGAGGCCGTCCGTGATGAAGACGCGAAAATGGCCGGAAATCAGGCTCGGAAAGTGCCGACACCAAGGTAGCGTCCCAACGTCCGCCCATCTCTGTGCTATATTGCAATTTCAACACGCACAGGAAGTGTGTGCCGAACACGGGCTGGAGCCGGAAGTACCGCCGCGCTTTCGTTACTGGATTGACCCGGGAGGAGGATCAAGCATGTCTGACCGCGCCGACGTAGGCCCTCTGCAACTGGGTGAACGAGCGCCCAATTTCGTACTCGACGCAATTACTCGCGAGGGCAAGGTAGCTATCGACGATTTCCGCGGCGAGAAGCCAGTGCTGGTTGGGCTGTATCGAGGTCTGCATTGTCCGTTTTGCAGGCGTCATATCGCGACGGTTTCGCTGCTCACACCAGCCCTTAACGCAAAGGGCATCGAAACCCTCACGGTGGTGAACACGCCCATCGAGCGGGCGCGCCTTTATCTCCGCTACCATCCGATGGTTGGCTTGCTTGCTGCATCCGATCCGGAGCGCGTTTCACACCGCGCCTTTGGATTGCCCAATATGGAAATAACCGAGGGCGAGAGCGCACTGCCGCACAAGGTCTCAATGAGCGATGTGAAGGCGATGCGGCTCAACGTGCCAGGCGAAATGCCTGAGCCGATGGATCCGTTTGCCACGCTCGAATATCTGAACAAAAAAGACAATTACGATATCACTGAAGCGGACCAGCAAATGATGGCGACCGGCGTGGGCCAGCTCATGGGCCAGTTCCTGCTCGACCGCGACGGCGTCGTTCGCTGGACGTTCTCCGAAGTTTTCGATGGCGGCTTGGGCGCCCACCCGAACTCTGAGGCGATGATGTCGGTCGCGTCGCATATTGGTCAGTAGCGGCGCAGTGCGCTGAGCGGGTGCACGGATAGCAGGTGTTATGCAACCCGTTGGTTCGAGCCGGGGTCGACGCGCATCGGCGCGAAGCGTTTCCCCCAGTCGTCGATGCTGATTTGGCTATCGGTGGTGGGCGTCCGGAATGGCTTGCGATCGCGACGGGAACCGCTATGAGCGCGTGTTGCACTTCCTTGGCATGGCCGCTCTGAGTCTTTAGGCTGAATCCGCAAACACACGACGAAGGATCGAGGGACTTGGTCGATCTCGACACCCACATTGCAAATGCTGCGCTTGATCGCAGTTCCCCGCGAGTCGTCGCGGTTCTTACAACACGGAACGAAGAACGGTTCGTCGCCGGATGTCTCGAGAACCTCTTTCGTCAAGGCGTGCAGGTCTACGTCTGCGACAATCAGTCGACGGACCGAACGCTTGAGATTGTCCAGCGCTACCGCGGGGCCGGATTGATAGGAGTCGAAAGCATCCCGCATAACGGCTGGTATTGCTGGGAGGACCTTCTTCGTCGCAAAGAGGAACTCTTTCAGTCGCTCGAAGCAGACTGGTTCATGCACCTTGACGCTGACGAGATCCACCTTCCGCCGACTTCGCACTCATCGTTGGTCTCCGCCATTGCGGCGGCCGACGCACTCGGCTGCAACGCGATCGAGTTTTCCGAGTTCACGTTCATTCCAACGCGGGAAGCCCCCAATCACGACAATCTCAATTATCAAGACACGCTGCGCACCTACTACCCGTTCCGGCCGTCCTCCCCACACTGCGTCCGTGCGTACAAGAAACAGGACGGCCCCATGGAGATTGCGTGGTCAGGCGGCCATCGCGTACGCTTCGGGGGTCCGGTGAGGCTCTACCCCGAGCGTTTTCGCATGAAGCATTATCTGTTCCTGAGCGCAGAGCACGCCGCGCGCAAATATGCTGGCCGCCGATACCTGAGCGAGGAGGTCATTGATCTTGGTTGGCACGGATGGCGACCCCGCTTGCGATCAGAGGATATCCGGCTGCCGGACGCTACCCAGGTGCGCGCCACTGTCACGGACGACGATCTGGACGAGGCCAATCCATGGTCGGCGCACTGGCTCGAGCGGTACGCCTCGTGAGCGATGTACGCCTCCCCCGCATCCTGGCGATCGCTGACCGACCCGGCTGGGCGATCGATCGCAAGACCCAAAATCTCCGGCGCGTGCTGGCAAGAAAGTTCGAGATCGTCCAACGATTTCAGCATGATGTGACTGAGTCCGACGTAGACGCGGCGGACATCGTGCTGATCTTCTATTGGCTCGAGATCGCGAAGCTGCCCCTGCCGGAATCGGTCCTCGCCCGGCGGTCTGACAGGCTGGTCATCGGGATCTGCAGCCACGCAGAGCTGGAGGGCGAATTCCGCGAGCGCGGGCTCGCTACCCTGAACCGGCTGGCGCGCGCCGTCTTTGTCAACAATCGGCGGCTCGAGCGCGAATACGCTCCTCTACTGCGTGTTCCGGTCCACTACACGCCCAATGGAGTCGACACGACATTCTTTTGTCCGCCACAAGAACCACAACCCTGTTCTGACGAGCTCCGCGTCGGATGGGCGGGAAGTCTCGGCAACCATGGTCCGGCACATCGCGGCTTCCACGACGTCATTGAGCCCGCGGTCGCTGCCGTGCCGGGCGCGCGACTACTGACTGCCATTCGGGAGCAACACTGGCGTAGCCATGACGAGATGCTCGACTTCTATCGGGATCTCGACGTTTATGTCTGCGCCAGTCGCAGCGAAGGCACTCCCAATCCTTGCCTGGAGGCGGCGGCGTGCGGTGTCCCCGTGGTGACGACCCGTGTGGGCAACATGCCCGAGCTGATTAGGGATGGCGACAACGGGCTGTTCTTCGATGGAACTGCGGAGGGGCTTGCGAACAAGCTCGCCCTGTTGCGGGGCACGCCATCGCTCCGGTCGCGGATGGCCGTCCGCATGATCGAGACGATCCGAGAGTGGGATTGGAGCGTGCAGGCGGAGAACTACGCGCACATGTTTACCTCGTTGCTCACCGCAGGCGGAACGGTCGAGCCTGTGAGATGTGCAGCTTCAGACGTGCCCTGCCAAACCTGACCTTTGTAGCGCCATTCGAGATTTCCCGGACCCTTGCTCTCTTCCCATACCTCGCTCAGCAAGGTTGACGAGGCGGCACGGCCGAACGACCTGGCCGGTTCCCGGGTTTGCTGGGTCCCGATGATGCCGAAAAGGGGCATCTGCCCAGCCGCACGGAATTTTCTGTTTTGCAGCTATGTCGCTCGAGGGGCCGGGGCTTCATCGGGCACTCGTCTCACCGGCCATTTGCCCGACAGGTCGCTGACCGCTTCGTACGTCAGCCACTGATGCGTAGTCGCAGTAATGGAAGGTGGCGAGATAGCCGGGAACTGCGCGCATGAACTCCTGTTGATGGGTCCAAGCTCTGCACTCGGCCATCGAGGTCATGGGTTTCACCTGGGGGAGCCTGACTAGCTCCCCCTGGTTGGTCAGATGGATTGTGACAGCGATAGCGGCGGACATGGCGCGGTCATCCATCGACTTGAGGCTGGCGACACAATAATCGTCGGGGTTGGGACGGGCGTCGTCTGAGGCAACCTCGTTGACATGGTCAGGGCCACAGAACCTCGCGATGCGGGAATCCGCTTTTGCAGCCGTTTGCCCTGCCAAAAGACAAGCGAGAGCGATGACGAACCTGGTCCGCTTCATGTCAGCCTCCGTCCCATCCAGTGCTGCTTGGATCGCTTGGAGGCGACGGCCGAATGGGCTATGCTAGGAAGCGCGCCAAGAGGGTGAAATGTCCCGAACGGCCCCTGAAATTGACCCGAAATCTGCTGAAACGGTCACGTTCCGCGGTTTTGTTTTTCTTGCGAACAGCAACGAACTCCGAACCGTGGAAGGCAAAGCGGTCAATCTTCGCAGCCAGTCCGTCGAGGTGCTCTCCGTGCTCGCGGCGCGACCGGGCGAAATCGTGTCCAAGGATGCGATCATGCAGGCGGTTTGGCCCGATACCTTCGTGACCGAAGACAGCCTCACTCAATGCATTGCCGATATTCGCCGCGCATTGGGCGACGCCGCGCACGTGATCGTGGAAACCGTCCCACGGAGAGGCTACCGACTGAATGCCGATCCGTCGGACGCGGCGGACCCAAACGCCGCAGCCGGCACGGAACGTGCCAAGACACGATTCTCGCAGCGCGGCTTCATTCTTGCTGCAATCGTTCTCTTCGCTGTCGCGATTGGCGCATACTACGGCGCGGAAGCATGGCGAGCCGCTCCCGTTCGTTCGAGCGACATGCCCAGGATTGCGATCCTTCCCTTCGACGACATGAGTACCGGCGCGGATAAGGGATATCTCAGCGATGCCGTCGCCGAGGGGATTATCACCGAGCTTTCGCGGAGCAAGACTTATGCCGTCATCGCCCGGAACTCGAGCTTCAGGTACCGCGACCAGCCGGTCGACACCAGGCAGATCGGAGATGAACTCGGCGTCGACTACCTGCTCGAAGGCAGCCAGCAGAAGGTCGGAGATCGGCTGAAAGTGACCGCCCAGTTGCTGAATGCGCATGACGGATCACATGTCTGGGCCAACTCTTACAACCGGGAGATTGCCGATCTTTTCGTCGTCCAGGAGGAAATCATCCGAACGCTTGCGGATCGGGTCGGAGTAAGGATCGAGCGACCTTTGCCAGAGAGCGGTGCCGCCCGGGTCAGCGCGCTCCGCTATTACCTGATGGGGAGAGCCGCCAAAGAGGATTTCTCTTTAGCGGGGAACGAGCGGCTACGGCAGTTCAGCCTCAAGGCGATCGAAGCGGATCCGAACTCGCAGTTCGGCTACATCGGGATGGCCTGGTCCTATCGCAATGACTCGGTATTCTGGCACAAGCAGGAAAATGACCCCGACGAGGCGTTGAAGCGCGCCGCCGAATACGCCGACAAGGCTATCCTGCTCGCTCCGGACGATGCCAACGCGCACTTTGCCCGCGCCCAAATCCACTCCGAAGCCGGAGAGGTCGAGCAAGCCATTGCGCGGTACGATCGGGCGATCGTCCTGAACCCCAGCGACCCGAATATCCTCGTCCACAGTGCGGGCGTGCTGCTGAATGTTGGCCGCATCGACGAAGCGATCGATCGGATCGAGCTGGCCATGGGCATCGATCCTTTCTATCCTGACTGGTTCAACTGGCAGATGGGCTGGGCGCTCTACGAAAAGCATGATTGCGGGGCTGCGCTAACGGCGATGCGGAAAATGTCCAGAATCCCGAGCGGCGCACACCGAATGCTTGCGGGGATCCACGCCTGCCTGGGCAACCAGCGGGAGGCGAAGGAGGCGCTTGCGGTTTTCCTCAAAGACTCGCCCGGCGACTCCATCAGCAAACAACGCAAGCAGTGGGAGAAGAATTACACCGCCCCCGGAGCCCTCGATCGCTGGATCGGACACATGCGGTTCGCGGGCTTGCCGGAGTGACGGCTGACCGTATGCGGCCCGGCAGAAGTCCGATTGGCCGCAAAGAACCGTTGAAGCCTTTGTGTTGTGGGCGGACTGGATGGCCATCCCATTCCAGTTGCGGAACAAACCGGCATGGCAGCGAGTTTCTGTCCGACGAAACTTTGAGGGAAAGCCATGTCCAGATTTCTGCTGGCGACAAGCGTCGCCGTTCTTCTCGCCGGCGGGCCGGCCCTTGCCGCGGACGATGCTGCGCTGCCGCCGCCCAATGCCAAGAAGCTGTCGGAGATCCTCGCCAAGGTCGAGCAGCGCGACGGCTTTCGCTATGTGAAAGAGGTCGACTGGGACAGCGGCGCTTACGTCGTCACCTACTACACGTCGGACAAGGCGAAGGTCGAAATCACCTACGACCCTGTGACCGCCGAGCCAAAATAAAGGTTCGTCGGCAGACATCCTGTCCCTTTGCGGATGCGCCGGCCCGCTCTTCGCGCATTCTCAATGGCCAGCGGGTCCTCGCCTAAAATTGTCCACTCTCGGCGTATGATGTCGAAGTCAAGGCGCTGAGCGCGCCTTGGGGTGTTGGCTTGGGGGCACACATGCGATCTTCCGTTCGACCCTGTTTTTTGGCTGTGCTCGCGACCATCCTGGCCTGCGGCATCCTCGGGACTGCTTCGGCGCGGGCCGATGGACCGTCCTTCGACTGCCGCAAGGCAAGCCTGCCGGCGGAAAGGGCGATCTGTGCCGATCCGCAGCTGTCGGCCATCGATCTGCTGGTCTCCAGGGCGTTCAAGGATTTCGAGCCGGCGTTCGGCGGCGACAAGCGCAAGATAGCCCGCGGGCTGATTGCCGACCGCAATGCCTGCGGGGGCGATACCGCCTGCATCGTCAGTGCTCTGAACAACGCGCTGCAAACCTATGGCAATGCGCCGTCATGGGTGCAGGACTACAACATCGCGTTGATCGGCAAGAAGGCGCTGGAAACCGCCGCGCGGAACCCGGACGGGACCGATCAACCCCTGCCCTCGGCAATCGGACAATGCGCGTCCACGCATATCAAGACGCTGACCACGCGGCTTGGCGACGATCCGCTGGAAACGGCCAGTCCGGATGCAGGCAGTGCCGCGACATTCACCAATGACGGCGGTGCCGTCTCCTATGATCGAGAACCTGGCCTAGCCGCCTCGAAGGTCGGCGAACCGGTCGAGATGTGTCTGATCTCGATTCCCAGGGATTGTCCCAAGGACGATGAGCGTGGCCGCGTCTACTACGGCATCGATCTCGCCGTCAAAGGATCATGGGCGCTGCCGGACTCCGAGCATCTGTGTGGCGGCGCCTGAGCAGCCCGCTTCGCGTTCCGCGACGGCCTGCCAAGGAGCGGGTAGTGCATCAGTTTGAAATTTGAGGGCCTTGACGCGGCCGTCGCCTTCGGACGTTGGCTCATATATGCTTAGCGGAACGCATGGGAGGGAAGGATGCGTGTCACAAGCCTGTTTTTCCTATTGGCCGGCCTCACGATGCCAATTGCAGCCTTCGCTCAAGGCGAAGTCTCGGTCGAACGAGGGTTGCAGGTATCAATCATCGGCGGTTGTCACGATTGCCATACCGAAGGCTACAGCGAAACAGAAGGCAAGATTGATCCTGAAAAGGCTTTAATGGGCAGCTCGGTCGGTTGGCGCGGTCCCTGGGGCACGACCTATGCGACCAATCTTCGGATAGATGCTTCGGTAATGACCGAGCGTGGATTCGTAGGGATGCTGAAGCGCATTAGAACGTCTCCGCCGATGCCCTGGTACAATCTCCGAGCGATGGAGGAGAGCGATATGCAATCGCTCTATCAATACATTAGGTCGCTCGGCAAACACGGGAAGCCGGCCCCGAGCCGCATTCGCTCTGATAAGGAGCCGACGACGCCGTACGTTCAACTTGTGCCACCCCAAATGCCGAGGAACTGACAAATATGTCCAGAGCCTAGCGAAGAACGCCGCCCGGCAAAAAGCGCAGCGTCAGATTTCAAGCTGACCTACCACGAAGGCGCGCCTCCCCTTGCGTCAGTCCCGCTTTGATGGCTGACTGGACGCTTGGGCGCCGCATGGGGGATGGGCATGGCGACGGCGAAGCACGTGCTGAAGCGCATACTGATGATGTTGGCCGGCTACCTGGTGGCGGTTCTGGTGGGCTTGATCGCGGTCGCGGCGATCTACGCCGCGCTCAGTTCCCTGCCCAACGCGCCCAGCTATTTCGACGTCATGGGCGTCTCGCCGATAGCGGTCCTGGTGGTGCCGCCGCTCGGCCTGTTCGTCTATTTCCTGACCATAGTCGTGACCGCGCTGCAGACGCTCATCTTCGCGCTGATTGCCGAGCTCTTTTCGTTGCGCAACGTCCTGTTGCACATGGTCTTCGGTGCCGCGGCCGCCGCCGCCGGTTTCGTCCTGATCTGGCCAAGTTCAGCGGAGGACATGGACCCCGAGCGCTGGGCCGACATCGGCATCATCGCCGCTGCCGGCCTTGTCGCCGGATTGGTCTATTGGCTGATCGCCGGGCGGGACGCCGGCTTCCGGCGACCGCTGTTGCAGCGTTAGCTCAACTCGACGGTGAGCGAACCGCTTCGGTGGCGTCCAGGGCCTGCTTCAGCCGCGAATCGCGATCGTAGACGTCGCCGAAATATTCAACCTTGCCGGACATGTCAGGCCAGGCGGTGAAATAGGCGACATAGACCGGGATCTTGCGTGTCACATCCTCGGTCGAATGCCCGTGCTTCAGCTTCTCGGCGATATAGTCGACCGAGGTACCGAGCACCGCCGCCGCCATGCCGCGCGGATCCTGCAGCCGCACGCAGCCATGGCTGAGCGCGCGCATGTCCTGCTTGAAGAACGACTTCTGCGGGGTGTCGTGCATGTAGATCGCATGCTTGTTGGGGAACAGTATCTTCAGCTCGCCCAGCGCATTGGCCTCGCTCGGCTGCTGGCGCACGCTGTAGGGAATGTTGGCGCCATAAGCGCCCCAGTTGACCGCGGACGACGGGATGCGCTTGCCACGCGAGTCGGTCACCTCGTAGCCGGCCCGGTCGAGATAGCCGGGATCATTGCGCAATCTGGGCAGCATCTCGTTGACGATGATCGACTGGGGCACGCCCCAATAAGGATGGAAATCGACCTGCTTGATCTGGTCGTAGAAGAAGGCAGTCTGGTTGGTGGTCCGGCCGACGACAACGCGCGTCTTCAGCTTTTCCTCGCCATTGTCGATATAGCTCGCGGTGAAGGCCGGCTGGTTGATGAAGACACGCGGGCTGCCGAGGTCGGAGGGCAGCCAGCGCAGTTCCTCCAGCGCCACTTCCACCTTCAGCAGCTTGTCGGCCTTGGAGGTCCCGGCCAGCGTCGCGACGGTGCGCGGACCGATGACGCCGTCACCCTTCATGCCTGCCTTCTGCTGCACAGCCTTGATGATTGGAACCAGTTCCGGGTCATAGACTTGGCTGGTGGCCAGCCTGGACAGGACTTCGCCATAGGCGCCGCCCATCTCGTCGTCGAGATTGCGTGCGATCAAGGTCAGCAGCTTCGGCAATTCCGGGCTGGTTTCGCCCGGCTTCAGCAACAGCTTGGGGTCGACGACGATTTCGTTCTCGGCGCTGGCCTGCAGGGACTCCAGTTCGACACGCAGCGCCTGGTATTCCGCATTCTGCGGATGCCGCGATTCAAGGTAGGTGCGCACTTCCTGGGTGTGCGCCAGCGTTTTCAGCACGCCCACCAGGTCGATCGGCTTGGCCGGAAAATCATAGTAGCCGGTCATGCGGTTGGGCTCAACGCGGCCGTTCTGCGCATCATGGGCATAGCGCAGCACGCGGGCCGACAGCGCCATCTCGAAGCGG